>NZ_JAHVHY010000004.1:0-690967 GCF_019802025.1 Halomonas sp. DP5Y7-2
TGACGACCATAGCGAGTGGGAACCACCTGATCCCTTGCCGAACTCAGAAGTGAAACCGCTCAGCGCCGATGGTAGTGTGGGGTCTCCCCATGCGAGAGTAGGTCATCGTCAGGCATTTATTCAGAAGAACCCCGATTATCGAGAGATGGTCGGGGTTTTTCGCATGCATGGGTCGACCCCGCTTTTTATATGTGGGGCCGCACTGCGTGCGGTCCGGCCACTCGCAGGCTCGTGGCGTTCGCCACCCCTTGCAGCTTCGCTGCAAAAGCCAGGGTGGCTCACCCCCATGCGAGAGACATTGATATCTAAGCGTCATCGTCAGGCATTTATTCAGAAGAACCCCGATTATCGAGAGATGGTCGGGGTTTCTTTATTTAAAAAGCCGCATGCATGGGCTCTTGATACGTTCAGCCGCTCTTTATTTGTGGGGCCACGCCGAATACCCCCTCGGCGTGGTCCGGCCTAAGCCTTTCCATCAATGACACGTCGATGACGGGGCTCGGAGGATAGGAGAAATCCTGATGTTGAGGTTTTCTCGGAGAAGGAAGGACTATGTCGGGAAGGTCTATCCAGGGAAGGTCTATGCAAGGTTCTATGCAAGGTTCTATGCAAGGCCTATGCGGTGAAGGTCGCAAGGATCAGGTCGGAGCTTTCCAGGGCGCGCAAGAATAATCGATCACCTGGCTCTACCATCAGCATGTCCTGGCAGTTGATGATGTCACCGTTGACCAGCTCGAGACGCCCCCGTTCCAGATAGATAGCGCGAACCAAGGCTTCCTCGCGAGATAGGTGAAGCGTTTCCCGTAGTGATAGATGTTGATGGCTGATGTACCCGCGATTGCCGTAGCGAAGGATCAGATTGAAATCCCGATAGAGACCGAAGCTCTGGGTCTGCCACGCGCCGTCAAACGTGCTTGTCTGGAAGCGGCTCAGTCGGTCGCTACGCTGCCCTTGGTGTACCAGGTGTGCTTGCCCTTCCAATACCATCAGGTGGCGCTCGTAGCCAATCAAGGGGGTGAACATGCTTTCTTCACTTTCGACCGTCGCCGTGCTCAGGCGTATGTGAAAGTCGCGTCGTGCGTAGTCACTGCCCTCGGGAGCAATGAGCAGTTCTCTTGTTGTGCCGCCAGACCATAGCCGCATGGTCACTTCTGAGGAGCGTCGGATCAGCATGGGCGGTGGAACCAGCGCAAGCTGGACCTCTTGTGACGACGTATCGCCTCATCGTCTCAGTGGCCCATGTTGATGTACTTGATCTGGCTCAATAGAGCATGAGGATTCGCTCGCTTCCCAAGGGGAAACGAGCGGATCGGCATGATTTCAGAAGATGCGCGGGAGGGTTAGAACGCCAGTTCTACACCGGCATAGACAGCACGGTCAGGTGCTGGCTCGAAGTAGCGGTCGTTGCTGGCATTGATGCGGACGTTGGCATAGTGATCTTCATCAAACAGGTTGCGGATGCCGAGATACGTCGACAGTGTCTGCTCACTTCCCAGGCGCCATCCCTTGCCAGCTCTTAGGTTGGCTAGCCAGTAGCTGTCGACGTCGACGGTATTGGCGTTGTCCGCCACCATGTCTCCTACATACTGGGTTTCCAGGGTCGCGAAGGGGCTGGTGTCACGGTCGCCGGAGCCATACCAGGTCAGCTGGTTGACCCAGGTGGTCTCGGGCAGACCTGGAAGTCGGTTGCCCTTCAGACCTGCCCCTCCCGCGCTATCAAATTCGTAGCGGGCGAGGGTCAGCGCGGTGTACAACTCGAGTTGAGCAGATGGCGCCCAGCCAAGGGCGAGCTCGAGGCCTTCGCGACGGGTATCGCCGAGATTGCTGTAGAAGGTGCGGTCGCTTCCCTCGATCTCGTAAGGCACCAGTTCATCTTTCACCTCAATGGAGAACAAGGTGATGTCGTAGTCCAGGCCACTGGTCAGAGTGCCTCGCGCCCCCACTTCGCGACTCCAGCTCTGCTGTGGCTCCACGTCTGGATTGAAGCCTCCACCTGCTGGATTGGCAAACTCTGAGAAGGTAGGCGTCTCGAAGGCCGTCGAAGTATTGGCATACAGCTGGTGATTCGGGTGATAGCGATAGCTTATGCCGAGGCTGCCATTGGTATCCTCAAAGGTCCGTTGACCGCTCTGGTCGCCATCGCTGGTGAAATCGTCCTCGATGTCCAGCTCGACGCGGTCATGGCGAATGCCGGCCGACAGGGTCCATTGCTCATCGAGCGCAAGATCACCCTGAGCAAAGATTCCCAGGCTTTCGGCAGTCTGCGTCTCATCCGCCACCTCACCGGTAATCTCACCGCTGAAGGCCACCTCCTGCCGGTGTCGATCATCTTCCTGACGCGCGGCATCAACGCCGACCATGCCGTCCAGGGCCATGCCGCCAATATGAAAGCGCTGATGGTACTCCGCGCTACCGCCGAAGTACTGCCGACGGTAGTCAATTAAGCTGTCACCGGGATAGGGCAGCTGTTGCTCGAAGTCGCGCCAGGTGCTGAACCCTTTTATATACAGCTCACCGAGACCGAACCCCAGGTCTTGGTAGAGCAGCCCGAGGACCTGCTGATCCACGTCTTGTCCGGTGTCATATTCCTCGGTGAAGCGACCCGCTTGTCGGCGATCGGCATCCACCTGTTCCGCGGTCAGGGCTCCGGGATCTTCGGCGCGCGGATTGTCCAGCAGGTTGACGATCGCTGTCAGCCTTCGTTGATCGTCCAGCTCCCGCGAAACCTTGGTGTTGAGAAGGGTCTTTTCAGCGCGGCTATGGTCCCGGTAGCCCGCCAGCTCAAGACGCGACGCATTGATGTGATAGGCCCACTCGTCATGCGTGCCGCCCGTCGACACGGACTGCTTGTTGTAGCCGTCGCTGCCAACTCCGACGCGGATGCGGGTACTGTCATCGGATCTGCCATCGCGGGTAGTCACCGCAATGACACCCCCCGACGCATTGCCGTACTGCACGGCAGAAGGGCCACGAATGACTTCGATGCGTTCTGCGCTATCCAGATCAATGGCATCCAGCTGCGCCTGACCATCGGGCAGGGTGTAGGGGATGCCATCCACCAGGATGGTGACGCCACGCACGCCAAAAGGTGCGCGCGCGCCGAAACCGCGAATGGAGACCCTTGCGCCCTGTGCAAAGTTGTCGCGGTTCTGGATGAACACGCCGGGCACCCGTACCAGAGATTCATCGATCCGTACGCGCTGCTGTCCATGCTGGATCTCCTCTTCATCGACCACTGACATGGCCATGGGGGTTGTCAGCAGCTCGCGTGACAAACGCGAGGCCGTCACGGTCATCGTGGATCCGTCAGTGTGATCAGCCTGCGGTGCAGTGCTCTGTGACGTGGTTTGATCAGTGCTCTGAACAGCGGTTTCTGCCACGGCGGGTGAGGCCAGCAGCAACATCAGGGGGAGGGCAATACCCGGGCGAGGGGGAGTCATGATCGTCCTTGAGGGGAGGGCTGTATCGTTTCAGCACACAATTTTAGTGAAGCCATCATCTAAGTACCACTTTCGCCCAAGGACTTTTGCTCAGGGGCTTTTTCTCAGGGGCATTGGCTCCAGGGCTTTTACTTCAGGAATTTTGCTTCAGTGCTTGTGTTCCAGGGCTTCTATTCCGGAGCTTTTATTCCAAGCCCTGGGCGCCGGGTAGGCGGCCGGTGTTGATGTATGTGTCGACATCTACCGCTGCCGAGAGGGACAGCGTGGGATACCTCTTGCCTGCGATACCGAGTGTCGAAAAGGGCGAGAGAAGCGTGGAGTCGCTGGGTCCTATACCAAAGTCGCTTTTCGTTCGCATTGCGGGTGGTTTACCTTCTTCAACTCAAATAACGAACGCATGTTCTCTATGCGAACATTGCCGTCATTGACGCCAGTGCAGGGAGCCACCTGTTGACGTCAGGCAGTGCCAATAACGACAACGACGGGAGGAACCCCGATGAAGACACCGCTCGCCTGCTTGATGGCAGCGTCGCTGACCGCTTTGGCATGTGCTCAGGCCCAGGCTGCGACGACACTGCGCATGGCGCACTTCTGGCCCGGGGCATCCGGTATCAATACGCAGATTTTCGAACAGTGGGCAAAGGCGGTCGAGGAGGATTCTGGCGGAGACCTGAAGGTGCAGCTGTTCCCTTCCGGCACGCTCGCCAAGGCCGATGATATCTATGAGGCGACGGTCAATGGTATCGCCGATATCGGCGCGACGGCCCAAGGGTACACGGCTGGGCGCTTTCCTCTGTCTCAGGTAGTGGAGCTTCCCGGTGTCTCCGATACTGCGGTACAAGGATCGTGCATCTTGCAGACGCTCTATGACGACGGCCAGATTGCGAGTGAGTACGACGACACTCACGTACTGTTCATGTTCACCACGGGGCCGGGGTACATCCACACTGTCGACACCGACGTGCAAGCGCCCCAGGACCTCGCTGGGCTGCGCATTCGTCGTCCCACCGCGGTGGCGGGGGATATCCTGGAAAATATGGGGGCCAGTCCGGTAGCGATGCCAGCCCCGGACATCTACAGCTCGATGCAGCGCGGTGTGCTGGACGGCCTCAGCTTTCCCTGGGAGGGCATGAAGGGGTTTCGTATCAATGAGCTGGTGGAGTACCACACCCAGGTACCGTTCTATTCACTGATTTTTGTTGCCACGATGAGTCAGCGCGCCTATGAGCGACTGACGCCGGAACAGCAGGCGGTCATCGATGACAACTCCGGCATGAAGTGGGCGACGAATGCGGGTCAGGTCTTCCATGCCATTGATGAAGTTGGCCATCAGGAGGCAGTGGATGCGGGGCACACCATCCGTGTGATCGACGCGCCTCTTGAGGATGCGGCTTGGGCGCCGCCCCTCGAGCAGGGCATCGACGACTATCTGAGTGGGTTGGAAGAGCGAGGCATCTCACAGGCCCAGGACGTGTATCAGGCGGCGCTTGCCGCACGAGACAGCTGTGGCTCGGTGGAGTGACATCATGCAGCGTTTGATGCTTGGTACCAGCCACTGGCTGGCGCTGCTGTGCCGTGGGCTTGGCGGTCTTTGTCTGGTACTGATGCTGGCCATCACCGTGGCGGATGTGGTCACACGCTATGCACAGCGCCTGTCGGACGGAGCCCTGTCACTTCAGGTCTTCGGCAGTGTCGAGATGGTCAGCTACCTGATGCTGTTTGCCCTGCTGGCGACCATGGCGGCGGCCGTCGAGAAAAGCCAGGTGGTGGTGGAGGCATTTTCTCATCGTCTGCCTACGTCAATTACCGCGCGACTGCATGGCGGCTACCTGCTCGGCTTTGCACTGTTAGGCGCCGTATTGGCCAGCGGGCTGGTAGGCGCAGCCCACAGTGCGACAGAGTATGGCGAAGTCACTCAGGACCTGCGCCTACCGCTGGGGCCGATCTATCTGACAGCGGCCGCCTTGAGTGCCGTGATGGGCCTGCGCAGCCTGCTGGAGGGACTGCTGGCCATGATCACTGGCCGTGGAGGTGAGGTTTCCCATGGCGACTGAATGGATCGGAGCGATGGGCTTGGCGGTACTGCTGGGGCTGATGATCCTGCGGGTGCCGGTGGCCCTGGCCATGCTGGTGGTGGGAGTCGGTGGTTTCGCGGTCATCATCGATGCAGGCGCCGCTGTCTCCATGCTCAAGTCAGTGCCGGTGGAGGTGCTGTCCAACTACAGCTTCAGTGCGGTCCCCATGTTCATCCTGATGGGCGTATTGGCGGCGCACTCTGGCATGGCCGGCAAGTTGTTCCAGTCGACGCGGGTCATCTGTGGCGGCTGGAAAGGTGGCCTGGCCATCGCCGCAGTGGGGTCCTGCGGAGTGTTTTCGGCCATCTCCGGCTCATCCCTGGCAACGGCCAGTACCATGACCCGTGTGGCCTTGCCAGAGATGGAGCGCTACGGCTACCACCGAGGACTGGCCACTGGCGCGCTAGCGGCTGGGGGCACCTTGGGCATCATGATCCCTCCCAGCATTGCCTTGCTGATCTACGCCATTCTGACGGAACAGTCGGTGGGCGACATGTTCATGGCGGGCCTGATTCCAGGGCTACTAGGCCTGGTCCTCTACGCGCTCACCGTCAGCGTCGTCATGCGCGTAAAGCCTGGCCTGGCGGTGGCGGGAGAGCCGACTGGCTGGGCCGACAAGCTGGCATCGGTGGGAGGGCTGGTCCCTTTCTTTGGCGTCTTTCTGGTGATGATCCTCGGCATCTACCTGGGCGTCTTTACGCCGACAGAAGGCGCGAGCGTGGGCGCATTTGCCACCTTGCTGTATGCACTGGTCAAGGGCCTGCGTGGCGCCCAGCTGTGGGCAGCGGTTCAGGAAACACTGGCGCTGTCCGCCGTGGTGTTCTTCATGCTGGTCGGGGCGGAGGCGCTGGGTTACTTCATTTCGCTGTCACGTATCTCGTTTTCGATCAGTGATGCGCTGTTTGCCCTGGAGCTGTCGCCCATCTGGGTGGTCCTGTGCATCTTGTTGATGTACTTCGTGCTGGGCATGTTCATGGACTCCATCGCGATGCTGGTCATCACGGTGCCTGTGGTGTTCCCGATCATTCAGGTGCTGGGTATCGACCCGGTATGGTTTGGCATCATCACCGTGCTGACGGTAGAGCTTGGTTTGATCACCCCACCGGTGGGCATGAACGTCTTCGTGATCAAGGCCATGGCGCCGCATGTCGGGTTGGGCGAGATCTTCCGCGGCGTGTCGCCCTTTATCGTGTCTGACCTGGTGCGCCTGGCATTGCTGTTGCTGTTTCCCGTGCTGACGACATTCTTTCTGATGTAGCCGCTGCCTTCCCATGACGGACAAGGGCCGCCTGCAGGCGGCCCTTGTCCGTCACGAGGCCCGCTCATACTTCTGGCGGCGGCGCTGCCCGCTGCTGTCGCTGACGAAAATCCTTGGGCGAGCAGCCCGTCAAGCGTTTGAAAAAACGTGAGAAATACGCCGGCTCTGAAAATCCCAGCCCATCAGCGACCTGGGCAATAGTCAGGTTGGTGTAGGTGAGCTCCCGCTTGGCCTCCAGTAGTACCCGCTCATGCATCAGCGCCTGTGCGCCGCGACCGGTAAGGCGCCGACACAAGGCATTGAGATGGGCGGCACTTACGGTGATTTCCGTGGCCAGCTCGGAGACCCTGGGGTGCTGGCGAAAGCGCTGCTCGACCAGCGCCTGGTAGCGCTGTAGATGAACGTGGCCCGGGTCTGGTTTTACCCCTGAGATGCGCTGAGAAGGTGGGGTGGCAGCACGTGCCGCCTCCACCGTCAGTGCCTTGGTCAGTGCATCGAGCAGGACACTGCGGTCCCGTGCCGGCCGGCGGTACTCCGCATCGATGTGATCCATCAACCCCACCAGACGCTTCCCCCCTGTGCCAAGGGGCGTTGCCCCTGCCCGGGTCCACACGCGGCTGGCATCGGGAAGTTCGCGGCGCAGATGGACCAGCAATGGCGCGGCCAGCGTCAGGATGTGCCCCTGAATCCCTGGCGAGAACGTAAAACCGTGGACGCTAAGGGCCGGTACCAGAATCATCAGCGGCGCCTGGCAGGACAGGCGCTTGCCCTCAAGTTCAAGCTCCACCTCCCCTGAGGTCAGCAGCAGCAGATGGCTCAGGTCACTGTGGCGATGGGGATGGATGCGCCAATCATGCAGGCGGCTGCGTTCAGCGATGGATTCGCAGTGAATCAAGTCAGGTGTTGGCCAGCCTTGATGCTCTCCATAAAGGCTAAACGTCGGAATCGGCAGGGGGAGTTCAGAGGTGGTTGACGGGGTCTGCATGGATCACCTCGCGACGGGGCCAGCGCCCATCGGCCAGAGTGGTCTGAAGTGCGCACCTGTACGACAAAAGTCAGATGAGCATCTTCGATAAGTCCAAGTAAAAGGGCTTTTCATGCCTTATTTGGCGGTGCTTCGGAGCGAAAAATATCATCACAACCATAACGTCTTCCAACCCCGCTGACGAGGCCACTGCCATGCTTGATTCGATGACTGCATCCGCCCACGAAGATATCGACGAAACGATGACGACCCAGGTGGCGATCATCGGAGCGGGTCCTTCGGGCTTGCTTCTCGGGCAATTGCTGGAGCGTGCTGGCATCGCTACCGTCATTCTCGAGCGCAAGAGCGGCGACTATGTATTGGGACGCATCCGTGCCGGTGTGCTGGAGCAGGGTATGGTCGACCTGCTGCGTGAGGCGGGTGTCAGTGAGCGGATGGAGGCCGAAGGGCTGCCCCATGAGGGCTTTGAGCTGGCCTTCGACAATCGCCGTGCGCGGGTGGACCTGGCGGCGTTGACTGGGGGACAGCGGGTCATGGTGTATGGCCAGACGGAGGTGACGCGAGACTTGATGGCGGCGCGAGAGGCGTCGGGCGCTACGACCTTCTACGAGGCGGACGAGGTGGCGCTGCACGACCTGGAGAGCGACGCTCCTAGCGTGACCTTCATCCACCAGGGTAAGCGCTACCATCTGCACGCCCAGTATGTGGCTGGCTGCGATGGATACCATGGGGTGTCACGTCGCTCGATTCCTGACGAGCGATTGAAGACCTTCGAGCGGGTCTACCCCTTTGGCTGGCTCGGGCTGCTGTCCGATACTCCGCCGGTGACTCATGAATTGATCTATGCACGCCACGAGCGGGGCTTTGCGCTGTGCAGCATGCGCTCGGTCCAGCGCAGCCGCTACTATCTCCAGGTGTCACTGGATGACACGGTCGATGACTGGTCCGATGAGCGCTTCTGGCAGGAGTTGAAGCAACGCTTGCCGAGTGATGTCGCTCAACAGCTGGTCACGGGGCCCTCGATCGAGAAGAGCATTGCACCGCTTCGCAGCTTTGTGGTGGAACCGATGCAATTTGGCCGCCTTTTCCTGGTGGGGGATGCGGCGCACATCGTTCCTCCTACCGGAGCCAAGGGGCTTAATCTGGCGGCGAGTGATGTCAGTACCCTGTACCGCCTGATGGTCAAGGTGTTCGAGGATGGCCGCACAGACCTGCTGGAGCGCTACTCGGAGGTTTGCCTCAGGCGTATCTGGAAAGCCGAGCGTTTTTCCTGGTGGATGACGTCGATGCTGCACCGCTTTAGTGATGAAGAGACTTTCGAGGAGCGCATGCAGCTGGCCGAACTCGATTACCTGACAGGGTCACGGGCAGGCTTGACCACGCTGGCTGAAAACTATGTGGGGTTGCCCTACGAAGCGCTGGAGTGAGTTGTCGTTGACGCCGAGGTGTTGCCGGCGGCCTTGCTGCTAGGCAGCCCGACATGCTTCGCGTAAGGTCAAGGATGACCCGTCCATCGACCCGAACACCATGAATCAAGAGCGTCTATCTCCGTTTCAGATCCTGATCCTGATCCTGTCCTTTTACGTTATTGGCGCCATGGCTGTGCAGGAGCTGCATGACCTGCCGCCGGAAGTCGATGATCTGATTTCCAAGCTGGACTTTGTTGTCTGTGGCTTCTTTCTCGCGGACTTTGTGATCCGTTTCAGCCAGGCAGACAGCAAATGGCGTTTCATGCGCTGGGGATGGATTGACCTGCTCGCCAGCATACCCGCCAGCTTCTTTATGGCAGGGCGACTGGTGCGGGTGGTACAGGTGATCCGGATGCTGCGTGCGATCAAGTCGCTTAGCCTGATCTGGAATTTGCTGTTCCGCAACAAGGCCAAGGGGATCTTTGCCTCGGTGGCATCCGCGACGGTGCTGCTGCTGATCTTCGGCTCGGTGGTCATCCTGGTCGTCGAGGGGCCAAATCCCGATAGCCAGATCAATACCGCTGAAGAAGCACTATGGTGGGCGTTCGTGACGGTGACGACGGTAGGGTACGGCGACTTCTATCCGGTCACGACCCTGGGCCGTGTGGTGGCTGCCCTGTTGATGGTCGCGGGGGTCAGTCTGTTCGGTAGTTTCGCGGCGTATGTCGGTTCGCTGTTCATCGGCGACCAGGAGGACGAAACCAGCCGATTGCACCGGGCGCAGCGGGACATGTTGCGAGAGCTCGCTCGGGAAGTACGCGAACTGAAGACGGAAGTCGTGGCGTTGCGCCAAGAGCTGGCACAGCGAGACGACCAGCGCGATACGCCCCGGGATGACGTCAGTCGCTGACGGTCCATCCAGGGGCGCCGTCTATCAGGATGACTTGACCTCGCATTGCCCCTCCCAGACTCGCGCTGAGTCGTGATGCGCGGCACGGCTGGTCATTCCGGGGGTGATGTCATCTGCATGGTCTGCGCGGTAGGTTTCCATGCGCTTTTTCATGCGGTGGCGGACGAAGGGCATCAGCGCCAGACCGACGAGACTCAAGGTCAGGGCCATCAGCGTCGCGAAGACCAGTGTGACCATGCCGATCAGACTGACCAGTACGAGTCGCAGGCCGCTGGGGCGCTGCGCGGTTCGGGCTTGGCGAGCGCGCTGCTGCCATTGGGACGCCGCCCTCCAGGCGGCGTTTTGCTGGTATTCGTGGGTAAAGCGCGATTGATCAGTCGTCATGCTGAACTCCAGTGACATCGAAGGTATCTCGATCAAGACGAATCTCGATCTCCTGATGTTGGGCGTCGTAGCCTTCGATCTCGATATCGCCCATACGGTCGACATCCAATGAGCCGAACAGTTCCAGGCCCGCCTGCTGTGCGGCGTCCAGGGCCTGGGAGACCTCGTCGCCACTCAGGCTCCACTCTGGGAGCTGACCCTCTCGCTGCTGCTCTCGCAGGATGCTGGCGTCGTCCAGCGACATATCGACATCAAGCCGCCAGCCGTCGTCACGCCAGCCTTCTGCCTCAAAGCGATGGCCATCGTCGACGCCGAGTTCGTCGTAGCTGGCGAAGCCGTATTCGCCGGTACTGGTCAGCAGCCGATCGAGCTCTTCGCGGCTGATGCCTCCGTCATCGGCCTGCGCCGAGGTGGCGAAAGCGCCGGTGAGGGTCAGTGCGGCCAGGCTGAGGGTAACTGTTCTGTTCATGTGCGGACTCCTTGCGCTGTTGAAGGTATGCTCACCACATACTGCTGTCCGGTGAGTGAGGCCATCCTGTCACGGGCAACCTGTCACCAGCCTGACGTTGTCGTTCATGTTTCGTTCATCTCAGCTACTTCAGACTGTCTGTCATGAAATATGTAAAACACTCTTTAGTCGTCGCGCTGCTAGTGGCCAGCGCTCTGCAGCTGCCCTACCTGGCCCAGGTCGACGGCCTCCAGCATCTTGCACGCCAGTCGCTCGGCGTGGGCGACGCCATGGCCGATGACGACTGGCGTAACCTGCATCAGGAAGTTCATGAAGGACGTCTGGTCGCACTGCCCACACTGCTGGACTGGCTGGATGAGCGCTACGACGGACAGGTGCTGGAAGTCGAGCTGGAGCGGGAAGATGGCGTAGCGATCTACGAGATCGAGATGGTCGGCGCCCAGGGACAGGTGGTCGAGTTTGAATTCGACGGTCGCAACGGTGAGCTGAAGGCGATTGAAGGGGTGGGCATCGACGCCATGAGACGTCAGCCTTCGGCACCTTAGCGCTCGCTTTTATCGAGCAAGCCCCTTTCTAGAGAACCCCTGTCGAGTGAGACTCTGTCGATCAAGCCCCTCTCTAATGAGCCCCTTTCTAATAAGCCCCTAGCGAAACGGATGTCAGGAGACGTAGTCATGAAAATTCTACTGGTCGAGGACGACCAGGCGTTGAGTGAGGCGCTAGCGGAATCTCTCGGCGAGGGTGGGCTATTGGTGGAAGCGGCGACCAATGGCAGTGATGCGGACTTCCTGCTGCGAACCGAACGCTATGACGCGGTGATCCTGGACCTGGGACTGCCGGACGGAGACGGTACCCGCTGGCTGGCGCAGTGGCGCGACGATAGCATCGACTTGCCCGTCCTGGTGTTGACCGCCCGCGAACGCTGGTCGGACAAGGCGGCAGGCTTTTCAGCCGGGGCAGACGATTACGTCACCAAACCCTTCGAGACCGCCGAGGTGCTGTTCCGATTGCGCGCCTTGGTGCGGCGCAGCCACGGTCACTCTCATCCGGTACTGAATGCCGGTGCCTTGAGTCTGGATACCCACACCGGTGCCGTATCCGTGGCCGGACGGCCGGTATCCTTGACGGCCCACGAATCGCGCCTGCTGTCTTACCTGATGCACGCCAGGGACCGTGTGGTCAGTCGTACGGAGCTGGCTGAGCACGTCTACGATCGCGATCACGAGCCTGACTCCAACGTTATCGATGTGCAGATCAGTCGGTTGCGGCGAAAGCTGGGAAGTGAGCGCATTGTGACCCGTCGCGGTGAGGGTTATCGGCTGGTCACGCCAGATAACGAGTCTACGTCGTGAAGGCCACCACAGGCTCGCTGGCGCGGCGCCTGATTGTCGCCTCGTTGGTGCTGGTGCTGGTGATCGTGCCGCTGGTGGGGGCAGGACTCTCCTACAGCTTCCGTGAATCGGCCTCGGCGTCCTTCGACGAACGGCTGTCATCCATGCACCGAGTGCTGCTGGCCGCCCTGGAGCGGGATCCGGTCAGTGGTGAACTGATCGTCACTGACAGCCTCGGCGACTCGCGCTTTGGTCAGGTGTTTTCCGGCTGGTACTGGCAGATCAGCGATGGCCAGGGCCTGTCCCGGGGCTCTCGTTCCCTCTGGGATCAGCGCCTGCCGACGGACGGCCGTGCGGGTACCCACTGGCGCAACATCGAAGGCCCGCGAGGCCAGCCGCTGCGACTGGTGGAGCGCACCCTCACGCTGTCCCACCACCCCCATCCGGTGGTGATCAGCCTGGCGGTCAGCCGACAGGAACTGGATACCGAGGTCGCTCGCTTCGAGTGGCTGCTGTGGTTGTCCTTGCTGGCGCTGGGAACGCTGCTGCTGGCTGGCCTGGCAGCACAGATTCGTTGGGGGCTGGCGCCACTTCGCTCGCTGTACGCGGACCTGGCCGCGGTCAAGGCGGGGCAGCGTGAGCGCCTGGACACCCAACTGCCAACGGAACTTGCCGAACTTGCGGCCACCATGAATGACGTGCTCGATCATGATCGTCGCTTGATCGAGCGAGGAAGGGCAACCGCCGGCAATCTGGCGCATGCCTTGAAAACCCCGGTCAGCGTGCTGATGACGCGTGTCGAGAAGCTGCCTGCGGCAGAGCGGGACAAGATGCGACAAGAGCTTGAGCGCATCAATGCCGCGGTTCGCCATCACCTGGCGCGGGCCAGTGCTGCGGGCAGCAGCGCGCTCGCCGCCGAGGTACACGTTGGTCAGGTGCTGGCGCCCGTGCTGGAGGGACTGACCCGCCTGGCGGATCGGCGGGGCGTTCGGGTCAGTATCTTGCTGGCCGACGAGCTGGCACTGCGTATCGATCCCAACGACCTGCAGGAGCTGGTAGGCAACTTGCTGGAGAACGCGATCGACTGGGCAGCATCGCGAGTGACGCTCAGCATTCAGCGTGAGTCGCGAGCGCTATGCTTGTGCCTCGATGATGACGGTCCTGGCATGAGCGAGGATGAGCGCGCCGCGGTCCTGCGTCGCGGCGTGCGCCTGGACGAGCAGCGGCCTGGCAATGGGTTGGGACTGGCCATCGTGGAAGAGCTGGTAGAACTGTATGGCGGTGAACTCGCGCTTGAAGCCGCGCCGCTGGGGGGCTTGCGCGTGACGGTCAAGCTGCCGGCTGGCGCTTCGTCGGCGCAGCGCTAGGCGCGTCCATTGTGCCAGTGCGGTTGGCTTGCGATGATGCGCTAGTGAATCAGTGAGAGAGATGGCGTGTGGACAAGTTCGAGGTCAAGCTGGATCAGGCTGCCAGGGCCGCCTGGTTGTCGTATGTCGGTGGTCAGACCCAAGATGAAATTGCGGCGCAGCTTGGCGTATCTCGTCCTGGGGTTCAGCGTCTGCTGGCGTTGGCCCGGCAGGAAGGCCTGGTCAAGGTCCACATCGATCATCCGGTCGCCCATTGCACAGCCCTGTCCCAGGCGATCCGCGAGCGCTTTGCGCTCGCCTACTGTGACGTCGTGCCGGTGGCCGCAGGCACGACTGACAGTGCCCCCTATCTCGCGGTAGCCGGCGCCGAGCGTCTGTCCCGCATTATCGAGCGAAGCGAGCCGCAGACGCTGTCACTAGGCTCAGGGCGCTCGATTCGCGCCATGGTGGAAGCATTGAGCCGCATCGAGCGTCCTCAGCATCGCTTTGTCTCGCTGGTCGGCAACGTGGCTCGCGATGGTTCCTCCAACCGCTATGACGGCGTGATGGTGGCGGCGGACAAAACCGGCGGCGAACGTTTTCTACTACCGACCCCGGTGGTGGCCAGCAGCGTCGAAGAAAAGCGTGCTCTGGCCGCTCAGCCGCTGTTTCGCGCCATCGGTGAGGTGGCAAGCCAAGCCTGTGTGGCGTTTGTCGGGGTAGGGCGCATTGACCGTCAGGCCACGCTGTTTCAGGACCACTTCATCAGCGAAATCGAGCTCGAGGAGCTGCTGGCGCTCGATGCGGTGGGTGAGCTGGTTGGCTGGCCGATGGACGCCAATGGTGTCCTGATCGACTGCTCCACCAGCAGGCGGGTCACCAGCCTGCCCCTGCAGACATTGCAGCATCAGTCACTGGTGGCGGTGGCTGGCGGACGCGACAAGGGGGCGGCCATCCTGGCGGCTCTGCGAGGAGGCTGGTTGTCGAGTCTGATTACCGACGACCAGGCCGCTCGCTATATCGTGGATCGGTTAGCCTCCTGACCCTCTCTTGGTCACCCCAGTCATGTCCCCGCTGTCATCGCCCTGATGGGGCTTCCCGCCGTTGCACCGTAAACCTTTGAGTAGGGCGCATTATTCTGTGGACGCTGCCACGGGGTTTGCCCGGCAAACAGCGCAAAGCGATCAGGCCTACCGCTAAAGTCTAAGGGTCTGCGCTTTGCGTTTTCTGGTGTCCTGTTCGATCATTTGATCATTGCTTGATTTGATTGATCAGAATTCAGCGTAAGGATTCCACGCGGGTTCCATGGACCACACGCTGAAGGGTTGATCACAAGCCTATTGGTTGATCGGAAGCAGGTGAGTTGGTCAGAAGTGGATGTGTTTCATCAGAACGGGCACGTGCAGCGCAGCAGCGAACCCGATGCGCGTTACCTGCGGTACTGAGCCAATGGCTGCCGCGATTCCGCCGCTAACCCCTGGTGGCTCTGATCACACAACAACAAGCCCCGCAGGGGCCAATAACAGGAGTACGTCATGAAGCAGCGTCATTCTCAGCCCTACGCTAGCCGCTATCCCATCCGTTATCCCCTTCACTCTCCCATCCGCTATCTGTCCGCGCTGGCATGCCTGTCGGGCAGCGCCCTCGCCGTAAGCGTCGGTGCCGCCCAGGCCGATACCATCACTGTTGCCACCGTCAACAATAACGACATGGTGATCATGCAGAGCCTGACCGAAGAATTTGAAAAGGCACATCCTGATATCACCCTCGATTGGGTGGTGCTGGAAGAGAACGTGTTACGCCAGCGCATGACAACGGATATTGCGACCCAGGGTGGTCAGTTCGATGTCATGACCATTGGCAGTTATGAAGCCCCGATATGGGCCGAGCGTGGCTGGCTCGAGCCACTGAACGACCTGCCCGCCGACTACCAGGTCGATGACCTGCTGGGACCGGTGCGTGATGGCCTGAGCCATGACGGCACGCTGTACGCGGTGCCGTTCTATGCAGAGAGTTCTATGCTGTACTTCCGCAAGGATCTGTTTGCCGAGGCAGGTATCGACATGGTCGAGCAGCCCACCTGGACGCAAGTGCGGGACTGGGCCGAGCAGCTCCACGACCCAGACAACGATGTCGCGGGCATCTGCCTGCGTGGCAAGCCTGGCTGGGGTGAGAACATGGCGTTCGTCTCGACCATGATCAATACCTTTGGCGGTCGCTGGTTCGATATGGACTGGCAGGCACAGATCGATAGCCCGGCCTGGCAGGAGGCTGTGTCGTTCTACGTGGATCTGCTCGACAACTACGGCCCTGCTGGAGCCAGCTCGAATGGATTCAACGAGAATCTGGCCCTGTTTTCGCGCGGCAACTGCGCCATGTGGGTCGATGCCACGTCGGCCGCGGGCAAGCTGTTCAACCCAGAGGAGTCCGAGGTGGCCGGTGAGCTCGGCTTCGCCCCGGCGCCAGTGGCCGAAACGCCCAAGGGATCCCACTGGCTGTGGTCCTGGGCGCTGGCGATTCCTACCTCCTCCGATGCCAAGGAAGCGGCACGCACCTTCGTGACCTGGGCGACCTCCCAGGAGTACGTGGCACTGGTTGGCGAGCGTGAAGGCTGGACCAGCGTGCCTCCTGGTACCCGCCAGTCTACCTACGACCATCCCAGCTATGTCGAGGCCGCGCCTTTCGCCAGCTTCGTGGTCGACGCGATCCGCAATGCCGACCCCCTGGACTCGAGCCTCGAGCCCAATCCCTATGTCGGGGTCCAGTTTGTCGGCATCCCTGAGTTCCAGGCCATCGGCACGCAGGTCGGCCAGATGGTGGCCTCGGCGTTGACCGGCGATACCAGCGTCGAACAGGCGCTGGCGGCAGCGCAGCGTGCAACGGAGCGCACCATGGCACGAGCGGGTTACACCGACTGATACATGCACGCGGGCCGGCCGTTCGGCTGGCCCTTGGCCTTTCCACCCGGGACGCCGTCCCGGGGCTCGAGCAGGCATGACCCTTATGAACAAGAATCGAACTTCCGGACGTACCGTCGGGGGCTTGAGAACCCTGTCGCTGCAGGTCCCGGCTGTCACTCTGCTGTTGCTGTGGATGATAGTGCCGCTGGCGATGACCATCTGGTTCTCGTTTCAGCGCTATAACCTGCTGATGCCCGGCATGACCGGCTTTGCCGGCGTCGAAAACTACGAATACCTGCTGACAGATCCGGCGCTGTGGTCGGCGATGGGAACGACGCTGCTGCTGGTGGGATGGGTGCTGGTCATCACCGTGGTCGGCGGCACCTTGCTGGCGGTGCTGTTCCAGCAGGAGTTTTTAGGACGAGGCATTGCCCGGGTGCTGGCCATCTCGCCGTTCTTCGTGATGCCGACGGTCAGCGCGCTGGTGTGGAAGAACATGATGATGCACCCCGCCAACGGCGTGCTGGCCTGGTTGGCGGAAAGCCTGGGACTGCCGGCCCTGGACTGGTTTTCCAGCCTGCCGCTGACCTCCATCATCATCATTGTGTCGTGGCAGTGGCTGCCCTTCGCCCTGCTGATACTGCTGACCGCCATGCAATCACTGGATGACGATCAGGTCGAGGCGGCGCGCATGGACGGCGCGGGGCCCCTGGCCATCTTCTTCTACATCACCCTGCCTCACCTGAAGCGCGCGATCAGCGTGGTCGTGATGATCGAGATGATCTTCCTGCTGACCATCTTCGCCGAGATCTTTGTGACCACGTCCGGGGGACCGGGGCTGGCGACCACTAACCTGGCGTATCTCATCTATATCCGGGCGCTGCTCGACTTCGATGTGGGGACCGCGTCAGCCGGTGGGGTTATCGCCATCATTCTGGCCAATATCGTTGCCATCTTTCTGGTGCGAATGGTCGCCAAGAATCTCGAACAGTAGCGCCTTCTGCGCCTGTCCGACCACCCTACGTTCATGAGGAGCCTGCCATGACCACGTCTCCCTCCACTGCCTCGGCCATTCGCTCGGCCCCGGCCGCTGCCGAGCGGGGCGCCGCCGCGCAACGCGCCCAGCGCTGGCGCAAGCTGGGTATTACCCTGCTGGGCTGGGGTGTGGCCCTGACGATCTTCTTTCCGATCTTCTGGATGATCCTTACCGGCTTCAAGACCGAGGCCGAGGCAATTGCCGACCCCAGTCTGATCTTCACGCCGACCCTGGACAGCTACGTCGAGGTTCAGGAGCGTGCCGACTACATCAAGTTTGCCTGGAACAGCGTGGTGGTGTCGTTCGGTTCGACCTTGCTGGCACTGCTGATCGCGATTCCTTCTGCCTACGCCATGGCGTTTCTGCCGACCAAGCGAACCAAGGGCACGCTGCTCTGGATGCTGTCGACCAAGATGCTGCCGTCGGTCGGTGTGCTGGTGCCTATCTACCTGCTGTTTCGTGATATCGGCCTGCTGGATACCCGCCTTGGCCTGACCATCGTCTACACCTTGATGAATCTGCCGATCGTGGTGTGGATGCTTTACACCTTCTTCAAGGATCTGCCCAAGGACATTCTCGAGGCAGGCCGTATGGACGGCGCAGGCACCCTTCAGGAGGTCTGGTATCTGCTGCTGCCGCTGACGCTGCCGGGAATCGCTTCCACCGGCCTGCTGTCGGTCATCCTGAGCTGGAACGAAGCGTTCTGGAGCCTCAATCTCACCACCTCCCAGGCGGCGCCGCTGACCGCCTACATCGCGTCGTTCTCCAGTCCCGAGGGCCTGTTCTGGGCCAAGCTGTCGGCGGCCTCGACCATGGCCATCGCGCCGATTCTGATCTTTGGGTGGTTGACGCAAAAGCAGATGGTGCGCGGCCTCACCTTTGGTGCGGTCAAGTAGTCGCGGTGGCAACGACTCGATGCGATATCAGTTTTTTGCGGTGGCGTCGTGACGCCCCGAACGGAACAACGAGGATAACAAGATGGCGACACTCAACCTCCATCAGGTCACCAAGAGCTTCGGCGATACCCACGTCATCAAGGGCGTCGACCTGGTGGTCAAGGATCAGGAATTTGTGGTTTTTGTCGGCCCTTCGGGCTGTGGCAAGTCGACGCTGTTGCGCATGATCGCGGGACTCGAGAGCACCAGCGGCGGCGACATCGTGATCGATGACCAGCGGGTCAACGAGCTTGGCCCGGCAGAGCGTGGGCTGGCCATGGTGTTCCAGAGTTATGCGCTCTACCCCCATATGACGGTGGAAGACAATATGGGCTTCAGCCTCAAGCTGGCTGGCGTGTCACAGCAGGAGCGTCGCCAGAAAGTCCTTGAGGCGGCAAAGATTCTGCAGCTTGAGCCGCTGCTGGAGCGCAAGCCCAAGGCGCTGTCCGGCGGCCAGCGCCAGCGGGTCGCCATCGGCCGCGCCATCGTCCGCAATCCCAGCATCTTTCTGTTCGACGAGCCGCTATCCAATCTGGATGCGGCGCTGCGTGTGCAGATGCGTATTGAGCTGGCGCGCCTTCACGAAGAGCTCAAGGCGACCATGATCTACGTGACCCATGACCAGATCGAGGCCATGACCATGGCCGACAAGATTGTGGTCCTGCAAGGCGGCGAGGTCGAACAGGTGGGATCCCCGATGGAGCTGTATCACCATCCGCGCAATCGCTTTGTGGCGGGTTTCATCGGTTCGCCCAAGATGAATTTCCTCAAGGTCGAGGCTCGCTCCTCGGATGCCCAGGGAGTGACGGTCGCAGTACCGGGGGGGGAGAGCGTCAAGGTACCCGTGGAAGGCGACGCCATCACCGCGGGGCAGGCACTCGAGCTGGGCATCCGCCCTGAGCATCTGATGCTGGATGACCAGGGTCCGCTGGCGGCCAGGGTCAGCGTTATCGAACGCCTGGGCGGCCAGACGTCGCTGTACGTGGAGATGGATGGCGAACTGCTGACGCTGATGGTGGACGGCGATGTCGGCCACCGCGTGGGTGATCGGATTCGCTTCGGTTTCGCACCGTCCCGAGCCCACCTGTTCGATGAGCAGGGGCTGGCGCTTGCCGGCCTGGAACGCCACCCGCTGGCCTCGCTGACCCGTCAGGATAACCGCGCTGCCAGTACCGCTGACGCGTGAGGAGCCGCTGCATGATGCTGATATTCGATTGTGATGGAGTGCTGGTGGATAGCGAAGTCATCGCCGAGGCGACCCTGGCCGAGCGGCTGAGCAGCTGGCTGCCGGATCTGGATATCGAGGCCGCCCTGAACGCGGCCTTGGGGCAGACCACCGAGGCGATATTGGCGTCCCTGGAGTCACTCAGCACTCACCAATTGCCCTCAAGGGCGCTCGAGCGGCTGGATGATGAGATCGAAGCGCGGCTGGCCGAGCAGCTTCAGGCGGTGGATGGCGTAGCCCAGGCCCTGGCGGTCATCCCACAGGCCAAGGCCGTGGTCTCCAACAGTCGGCGCCAGCGGGTGGAAGCCTCGCTGGCCCACACCGGGCTGGATCAGCTGTTGGCTCAGGCCCCGATCTTCTGTGCGGAACAGGTCGCACGGCCCAAGCCAGATCCTGCCGTTTATCAGCTCGCCGCGGCGACCCTGGGCGTGGCCCCTGAGGCCTGCCTGGTGGTCGAGGACTCCCTGGCGGGGGCAACCGCCGCACGCGCGGCGGGGATGACGGTCATTGGTTTCGTCGGCGCCAGCCACCTCGCGCCAGGCCATGCCGAGCGCCTGGAGCACCTGGGAGTCTGGAAGGTGATGACCCACATGGACCAGCTGCCTGGCTTGTGGGGCATCTGGCGCCAACAGCAGGAGCAACGAGCATGATGAACGGCCAGCTCAAGGACAAGGTAGCGGTCATCACCGGCGGTGCACGTGGCATCGGTCTGGCGATCGCACAGCGCTATGCTGAGGAAGGCGCCACAGTGGTCATTGCCGATATCGACCAGCGGGCGATTGACCAGGCGCTGGAAGGCGTTGCCCCCGAGCGGGGAATGGGGGTGGTGCTGGATGTGCGTGACCGGGCTTCGATCGACGCCATGGTGCAGGGTGTGCGGCAGCGCTTCGGCGGCATTGATGTGCTGGTCAATAACGCGGCGGTATTTGGCATGGCGCCGGTGTTGGATGTCACCGAGGCTGACTTTGACCGTCAATTTGCCGTCAACGTGAAAGGGATCTTCTTCACCCTGCAGGCGGTGGCGCGAGCGATGGTGGAGGACGAACGCCGAGGTGCCATCATCAATATGGCGTCCCAGGCGGGCCGTCGCGGTGAGCCGCTGGTGAGCACCTATTGCGCGACCAAGGCAGCCGTCATCAGTCTGACCCAGTCCTGCGCGCTCGACCTGATCCGTCACGGGATTCGCGTCAATGGCATCGCGCCGGGAGTGGTGGATACCCCCATGTGGGATGAGGTAGACGCGCTGTTTGCGCGCTACGAAGGACGGCCTCAAGGAGAGAAGAAGCGACTGGTGGGGGAGTCGGTACCCTACGGCAGGATGGGACGCCCGGAGGATCACGTGGGCGCGGCGGTGTTCCTCGCCAGTCGTGAGAGTGACTACATCGTCGCCCAGACACTCAATGTCGACGGCGGCAATTGGATGAGTTGAGCCGCTGGCTCTCGGGAGGTAAACGATGACCCCTACCATAGCGTCCATCGCGGACGAACTGCTGGCGCGCAGTGACGGCAAGGACCGTTTCATCGTGGCGTTGGCAGGCCCTCCCGGCGCGGGCAAGTCGTTTCGATCCGCCTGGCTCGCCCGACAGCTCAATGAGCGTCTGCCGGGCATCGCCGAGGTGGTGCCCATGGATGGCTACCACTACGACAACGCCGTGCTCGAGCCCATGGGGTTGCTGGCGTTGAAGGGAGCACCAGAGACCTTTGACGTGGAGGGATTGCGTCATGACCTGACGCGGCTGAAGCGAGCCGACCGCCCGGTGGCAGTGCCCGTGTTCGATCGTCCTCTCGATCTGGCGCGTGCTGGCGCAAGGGTCATCACGCCCCATCACCGTCTACTGATTGTCGAAGGCAACTATCTGCTGCTGGATCATGGTCCATGGCAGGCGTTGCAGGACTTCTTCGACTTCAGCCTGTTTCTTGAAGTCGATGACAGCGAGCTGGAGAGGCGCCTGATCGAACGCTGGATCGGCATGGGCCAGGATCCCTCCGGCGCCATTGCCAAGGCGCGAGACAAGGACATGCTCAACGCGCGTTTGATCAAGACCCGATCGCGGCGCGCCGATCTTTACTGGCACTGACCCTCGTCGTCGACGGCGGCGCGGCTCCTTTCCCGGGGCATATCTGCATCCATCGCCTGCACGTCTGATCAGATTGGCGTGGCGCAACGTTTTCTTACTGCAACACTGGCGGAGAGCCATCATGACACGACTTTCCAATGCGACACTGGCTCATCTCGATCCGCACGTGTCGGTGCCATCGTACCGGCGCACGGCGCTGACACCCGGGATGGCGCACATCGGGGTAGGGGGCTTTCATCGCGCCCACCAGGCCATGTATCTGGATCGCTTGATGGAAGCAGGACAGGCCCACGACTGGGGCATTGTCGGCATTGGCGTGATGCCGGGTGACCGTCGCATGCAGGAGGCTCTGGCCAGCCAGGACTACCTGTACACCCTGGTGGTAAAGCACCCGAACGGGGTGCTCGAACCGCGTGTCATTGGCTCGATCATCGACTACCGATACGCGCCGGATGACCCCGAAGGCGTTATCGAGATGCTGGCAGACCCTGCTATCCGCATTGTGTCGCTGACGGTCACAGAGGGAGGCTACAACGTTCATCCGATCACCGGAGAGTTTGATCTGGAAACGGCCGATGTGCTCCATGACCTGGAACATCCGATCGCGCCTCGCAGCAGCTTTGGCCTGGTGGTCGCGGCGATCGAGCGTCGCCGGGATCGTGGCCTTGCCCCCTTTACGGTGATGTCCTGTGACAATATTCCCGGCAATGGCGATGTGGCCAGGCGGATGTTCGGCGCCTTCGCCCACGCGCGAGATCCGCAGCTGGGACAGTACCTTGAAGCGCAGGTACCGTTTCCCAACTCGATGGTGGACCGGATCACGCCCGTGACCACCCCGGCGGATATAGAGGAACTGCATCAGCGCTTTGATCTCGAGGATGCCTGGCCCGTCATCTGCGAGCCGTTCACCCAGTGGGTGCTGGAAGATCATTTCGCGATGGGGCGCCCGGCCCTGGATGACGTGGGAGTGCAGGTGGTCGAGGATGTGGAGCCTTATGAGCTGATGAAGCTACGGCTGCTCAACGCCAGTCATCAGGCCATGTGCTATCTGGGCTACCTGGCGGGCTATCGGTATGCCCACGAGGTGTGCCAGGACCCGCTGTTCGTCGAGTTCCTGCTGGGCTATATGAAAGACGAAGGCAGCCCTACGCTGCCGGAAGTGCCTGGCGTCGACCTGGACCAGTACCGACATACCTTGATCGAGCGCTTTGCCAATCCCGAGATCAAGGACACCTTGGCACGGCTGTGTGCCGAAAGCTCTGACCGCATTCCCAAGTGGCTGGTGCCGGTGATACGCCGCCAGTTGGAACAGGGTGGCGCGCTGAAGCGCTCGGCCACGGTGGTGGCAAGCTGGGCGCGCTATGCCGAGGGTGTGGATGAGCAGGGACAGCCTATCGCCGTTGTCGATCGTCTCAAGGACCAGCTGACACCGATTGCCGTCTCTCAACACGCGCGGCCCACGGCCTTTATCGAGAACAGAGAGCTGTTTGGCAGTCTGGCGGAGGCCCCACGCTTCGTCGACGCCTATGTCGAAGCGCTCAAGCGCTTGCAGCAGCAGGGGGCACGCGCCACCCTTGAGGCATTGGCCGCTGACGAGGCCCGGAGCCAGGTATGAGACAAGCGACGAGACAAGCGACGAGATAAGGAGACAGCCCATGTATCTCGGTGTGGATTGCGGCACGCAGAGCACCAAAGTGGTGGTGGTGGACCTGGAAAGGGGAGCATGCTTTGGTGAAGCCAGCCGACCTCACCGACTCGACGAAGGGGCCAATGGGCGGCGTGAGCAGTGGCCAGAAGATTGGACGGAAGCGTTTCGAGGGGCGTTTCACCAGGCGCTTGATCGCGCTGGCGTGACGGCTGCCTCGGTGCGGGCGATCGGGATTTCCGGTCAGCAGCATGGCATGGTGGCGCTGGATGAAAGGGGCCAGGTGCTGTATCCCGCCAAGCTCTGGTGTGATACCGAAACCCACAGGGAAAATGACGCGCTGATCCATGCCCTGGGGGGGGAACAAGGCTGTCTCGAGCGTCTGGGACTGGTGCTGCAGACCGGCTATACCGCCTCCAAGATCGCCTGGCTGCGCCGCCAGCATCCCGAGGTGTATGCTCGGGTCGCCAGCGTGCTGTTGCCCCACGACTATCTCAACTATTGGCTGACCGGAGAGCGGGTGGCCGAGGCAGGGGACGCCTCGGGCACCGGCTACTTCGATACTCGCGCGCGACACTGGCGCCCCGATGTATGGTCGCTGATCGCACCGGAGCTCGACCCTGAGCGGGTGCTGCCGCGGTTGCTCGACTCCCGCGAGGTTGCCGGGCAGGTGCGGCCCGCCCTGGCGCGAGAGCTGGGCTTACGCGAAGGCGTCATCGTTGCCAGCGGTGGCGGGGACAACATGCTGGGGGCCATCGGTACCGGCAACATTGCGCCCGGCATGGTCACCATGAGTCTCGGCACCTCGGGCACGGTATGTGCCCATTCTGCGCAGCCGGTAAAGGCCGAATCCGCCATGGTTGCCAACTTCTGCGCCAGCCACGATGGCTGGCTGCCGCTGGTGTGCACCATGAATACCACCTCGGCGACCAATCGTGTACGGGAGCTATTCGGCCTCGACCTCGCCGGCTTCAATCAGGCGATCCAGTCGGCACCGATAGGCGCCGACGGTGTGACGGTGTTGCCGTTCTTCAACGGCGAGCGGGTACCCGCGCTGCCAGAGGCGAGCGCTTCCTTTCTGGGATTGAACAGCCGCAATACCTCGCCTGCGCATCTATGTCGTGCGGTGGTCGAGGGCGCGACCTTCTGTTTGCGCTACGGGCTTGACCTGCTGGGCCCATTGGCCGATCAGGCCAGTCAGATTCGCCTGATCGGGGGCGGCGCCCACAGCCCCGCCTGGCGTCAGATGGTAGCGGACGTCACCCAGGCAGAAGTGGTGTGTCCAAGCGTCACTGACGCCGCGGCGCTAGGTGGTGCCATACAGGCGGCCTGGTGCAACGGCGAGGGCGAACTCGACAGCCTCTGCCAGTCGCTGATTCAGTTGGATGAGACCACGCGCTGCGTGCCGGACCCGGAGGGTGTGAGGCGCTATCGTGACGTGTACCCCGGTTGGCGACAGGCGCTAGCCACCCTGCACGGAGGACACTGAGGCGCAGGGGCTGTGCCGTGTCTGGCGTTGTATGGAAGAATTCTAATCTAAAGCTTACGTTATCTGCGCTATCGGTCATGACACGTTGACCTGGAATCATGCGCTGCCCTACTGATGTATATAACGCAGGGGCTTCTGGTATTTCACGGGTCGGAAGGCGCTGGCGGATCTTTCCTCGGCGTCTGCATGGCCCTGTGTGTCATCACGTGTCCTGGCCTGGTAGGTCGGGCCCGGGCTCCGGGCCATGCTGGTCGCCGTCACAACAACAAGTGTGGCATTCAAGAGGCTACCAACATGTCGACTCCACAGCGGTCCGTGGCAAAACCCTCTGGCTCTGGCCGATCCTTCTCGTCATTCATGCAGCGCCTGGGTGATGGCGCTGCTTCCTTCGGTATCCGCTGGATTCCCGATCCCTTCGCCCTGGCGGTAATCCTCACGCTGATGGTGTTCGGCGCTGCGCTGGCGTTCACTCCGCATGGTCCTGTGGAGCTGATCGACCAGTGGTACGGCGGTTTCTGGCGCCTGCTGACCTTTGCCATGCAAATGGTCTTGATCGTGGTCACCGGCTTTGGCCTGGCCACCGCACCGTCAATGCAGCGGGCGCTACGCTGGGTGGCCTCGCTGCCCCGTTCACGCACGGGCGCAATTGTGGTGACCGCCCTGGCGGGCAGCATTTTGTCTTTCCTGCACTGGGGGGTCGGTCTGATCGTCAGTGCCTTTCTTGCCAGAGAGGTGGCGCGCTACGCCCGCGACAATGGCCTGGCGGTGCACTTTCCTCTGCTCGCTGCGGCTGCCTACGGAGGTGGGGTCATTTCTCAGACCGGGCTGACAAGTTCGGGTGCCCTGCTGGTCAATACGCCAGGACACTTTCTGGAATCCAGCATCGGCCTGATCCCCCTCTCCGAGACGATCTTCCAACCCTACAACCTGATCTTTGTGCTGCTGACGGTGGTGGTCACGCCGCTGCTGCTGGCACTGTTGCATCCATCGCCCACCACGACCGTGGTCTACGCGGGCCAGGATGATGATGACAGCGTGGAAGAGCCGCTCACCGACGAGGAGCGGCGCCTGCCCGCCAACCGAGTGAACCGCAGCCGCATATTGTGCTGGGCCATCGCCTTGGGCGGTCTGTTCTTCGTGGTGCGCTACATCCTGGCGGAGGGGTTGCTGGGGCTGGATCTCAATGTGCTGAACTTTGGCTTTCTGATGCTGGGTCTGCTGATGCATGGCTCGCTGGGCAACTACTCCCGAGCCATCATGCGGGCGTCGTCTGCCGCAGGTGGCATCATCCTGCAGTTCCCCTTCTACGCCGGCATCCTGGGGCTGATGGCCGGTAGTGGTCTGTTCAGCATGATTGCAGACTGGTTTGTCAGCATCTCGACGCCAGACACCTTTCCGCTGTACAGCATGATCAGCGCTGCACTGGTCAACTTTGCCGTGCCCTCCGGTGGCGGGCAGTGGGCTGTGCAGGGGCCGATCGCTACAGCGGCGGCGCTGCAACTTGGCCTGCCGGCCCATCTTGCCGTCATGTCGGTGATGATGGGGGATCAGCTGACCAATCTTGCACAGCCCTTCTGGCTGCTGCCCATTCTGGGGGTGACAGGGCTCAAGGCCGGTCAGGTGATGGGCTACACCATCCTGCTGATGTTCGTGGTCTTCATCATCAACGCGGCGTGTTTGCTCTGGCTGGTGTAGGGCCGGTTCGGGTAGGCTCGGAAAGCCATGTCACAGTCCCATGGCTTTCCACCAGACGTCCAATACAAGGTCCTGCACAAGGTCCAACAAGACAAGGATGAAGGCATGCCAAGCGATCAAGGGTCCATGCACCAGGATGCACTGCTGTCACTGTCCGCCAGCGAGCTTTCGCGGCAACTGCATGCCAAGGAGCTGAGCTGTAAAGACGTCATGGCCGCATATCTTGCGCACATAGATGCCGCCAATCCGGTGGTCAATGCCATCGTGTCCCGGCGCGATCCTGACCTGCTGATGGACGAAGCCGGCGAGTGCGATCGTGAGCTGGCGGCAGGGCGTTCTCGCGGTTGGTTGCATGGCATCCCCCAGGCGATCAAGGACCTCTCGGCCACCCGGGATATGCCGACCTCGATGGGATCCCCCTTGTTTGCCGGTCAGGTGCCCGAACAGGACGGCATCATGGTCGAGCGCATGCGTCGAGCCGGGGCCATCTTTATCGGCAAGACCAATACGCCGGAATTCGGCCTTGGCTCCCACACCTACAACCAGGTCTTTGGCGCCACGCGAAACGCCTATGATCCTCGCTTGTGTGCGGGGGGATCCAGTGGCGGTGCCGCGGCGGCGCTGGCCATGCGAATGCTGCCGGTGGCGGACGGCAGCGACATGATGGGTTCGCTGCGCAACCCTGCGGCCTATCACAACCTGTTTGGCTTGCGCCCTTCCTTTGGGCGGGTGCCCCATGGACCGGGTCCAGAGATATTCGGCCACCAGTTGGCGACCGAGGGCCCGATGGGGAGAACCGTCGAGGATGTGGCCCGCTTGCTGGCGACCCAGGCGGGGGCACACCCCAGTGCGCCTTTGTCATTGCAAGATGATCCGGCGTCACTGGCAGGCCCACTCGCCCAAGAAGATGCGATCAAGGGCCTGAGAATCGGCTGGCTGGGCGACTGGCAGGGACATCTGGCGATGGAACAGGGGGTGCTGGAGGTGTGCCAGGGGGCATTGGCGGTATTCGAGGATCTGGGTGCCCGGGTCGAGGCCCTGGACCCGGGCTTCGACCCTGCGCGACTGTGGCAAAGCTGGCTGGTATTGCGCCAATGGGCCATCGCCGGAAGCCTTTCCGAAGTGTGGCAGGACGTGTCGCGGCGAGACGCATTGAAGCCAGAGGCGCAGTGGGAAATCGAACAGGGTATGCAGCGGTCGGCGCTGGATGTTCATCGTGCCAATGTGGCGCGAAGCGCCTGGCACGCTCGTCTGCTTGAACTCTTCCAGCAGTATGACGCCCTGGTCCTGCCAAGCGCTCAGGTCTTTGCGTTTGATGTGGAGACCCCATGGCCACCCCAAATCGCAGGACACACCATGGACACCTATCACCGCTGGATGGAAGTGGTCATCGCTGGGTCACTGTCGGGTTGTCCGGTGATCAACCTGCCTGCAGGTTTTGATGCTCGAGGACGTGCCATGGGCATCCAGGTGATCGCCCCGCATCGCCAGGATCTGGCGCTGCTGCGTTGGGCCCATGCCTTTGAACAGGCCGGGCCCGACTGGCTGACGCGGGAGCCCAACTGGCGTCACCTGGCTAACTGAGACAGGGGACTCAGCGAGGGGTTCTCATGCCTGCCGCCATACGTCACTCACCAGCTGGTAGCTGTTGAGGCGATCCTCCAGGGCATAGGTATCCGTGTTGAGCATCAACTCGTCGGCCTGGGTGCGCTCGAGCATGCGCTCCAGGCCGTCGCGCACCGTGCTTGGGCTGCCGATGATCGCCGCGCCGAGAAAGCTCTCGACCTGGGCGCGCTCCATGGGGTTCCAGTCGAGCGAGCGGACCGGTGGCTTGGCGCGTCCCCGCTGGCCGCGAATCAGGCCAAGAAACTTCTGCTGTGCGGTGGTGGAGAGAAAGTGCGCATGTTCGTCGCTGTCCGCCGCCAGTACCGGCAGTCCGACCATGGCGTAAGGCGCCTCCAGCACGGCAGAGGGCTGGAAGTTGCGCCGATAGACCGCCAGGGCATCATCCAGCTGCGCCGGGGCGAATTGAGCGGCAAAGGCAAACGGCAGACCCTTGTGGGCGGCAAGCTGGGCGCTGTAGAGGCTTGAGCCCAGCAGCCAGATCGGCACCCGGGTTCCCTGGCCCGGCACGGCCTGAACTCGCTGTCCCGGACGCGCCTCATCCAGATAACCTTCCAGTTCTTCCAGACGCTGCGGAAAGTCTTCCACCCCCGCGTGGGGGTCGCGACGCATGGCTGCCATGGTGGCAGCATCCGAGCCGGGGGCGCGGCCCAGGCCGAGATCAATTCGCCCAGGATATAGCGTCTCCAGTGTCCCGAACTGCTCGGCAATCACCAGAGGAGGGTGATTGGGCAGCATGATGCCGCCGCTACCGATACGAATGCGCGACGTTTTCCCGGCAATGTGGCCCATCAGTACCGAGGTGGCGGCACTGGCAATGCCTTCCAGGCTGTGGTGCTCCGCCAGCCAGTAGCGAGTGAAACCCAGCGACTCGGTCAAGCGGGCCAGCGCCACGCTATCGCTGAAGCTATCGGCGATGGTGCCGCCGTCACGGATGGGGGCCAGGTCGAGAACAGAAAGAGGGGTAGTGCTGAGGCGAGTCATGAAGCGTTCCTCCGCGATCCGGCATGTTTCGTCAGGATAAAGAGACATCCTGAATGTCGATACCGGCTGATTTTTTGCCGTCCCGGCTTATGTCTAGGGGAAGGTGCTGGCAATCGCACCCAGTTCATTATGATGACACTGGGGTGCGTGAAGCGCGCCTTGTCGTCCTTCACCGTGGCATCCACGGCGCGGTGTGAGCAAACGCCTTGCCATGACGTCAGCACCTTCGAGACGGCGATGGCTAGGTGGGGATGATAGATAACAAACTAACTGTTATCAAAGCATAGGTCTGCAAAGGCTGCTCGGTGAGTCTCCGGGCAGAAACGTTCTCTCGTGAGCGTCCGCGCGAAGTTCTCGCCGGAGCGGCGCTGCACAGGCCTTCCAACAAGCAGTCGAACAAAAGGAAGGCGATATGCAACGTGATGAAGGACAGCGGGTCTTTTATGCCTCCGCCGTCATCATACTGATCCTGGTGGCGCTGGGAGCGCTGTTCCCCGAGGGCTTTGGAGAAGTCGCCAGTCGTGCCCTCGGCGGGGTGTCCCACTATTTTGGCTGGTTCTATCTGCTGTCGGTGACCGGCATTGTGGTGTTTCTGCTGGCGCTGGCCATGGGGCGGTACGGCAAGATTCGGCTAGGGCCCCAGGACAGCAAGCCGGAGTATGGCTTCTTCTCCTGGATCAGCATGCTGCTGGCCGCCGGTTTCGGCGTCGGGTTGGTGTTTTACGGCATGGCGGAACCCATGACGCATTACATCGCACCGCCCTATGGTGACGTCGCACCGGAATCCGCGGCGTCAGCTCGCTATGCCATTCAGTACAGCTTCTTCAACTGGGGTATCCATCAGTGGGCGTCGTTCGCGCTGGTGGGGTTGATCATTGCGTACTACCAGTTTCGCAAGGATCAGGCGGGACTCGTCTCGGTGGTGCTGCGACCACTGACGGCCAAGCGTCCGGGGTTGCGTCGTTTCAATGGTGCGCTGGATGTGTTTGCGGTCGTGGCCACGGTGATGGGGGTGGCGACCTCGTTGGGACTGGGAGTACTGCAGACCAACGGTGGATTGCACGCGGTGTTCGGGGTGCCTGAGAGCGGGCTGTGGCAGTTCCTTATCCTGTTCTGCATGTTTCTGGCGTACATGGCCTCGACCTGGTCCGGACTGGACAAGGGCATCAAGCGCCTGTCGAATCTCAACATGATCATGTGCATCGCCATGATGCTGTATGTGCTGTTCACCGGGCCGACCATCAAGATCCTGGAAACCATCACCCTGGGCCTTGGCGACTACGTGCAGAACTTTTTCGTCATGAGTCTGCGCATGTCGCCTTACAACAATGATCCCTGGGCGCAGAACTGGACCATCTTCTACTGGGCCTGGGTCATCGCCTGGGCACCCTTTGTCGGCACCTTCGTCGCGCGGATTTCGCGGGGGCGTACCATCAAGGAATATGTCTATGGGGTGCTGTTCGTGCCACCGCTGCTGGCATGCCTGTGGCTGGGCGTGTTTGGCGGCACCGCCATCCATATGGAATTGGCGACGGAAGGGCTGGGGCTGGCCCAGGCGACACAGCAGAACATCACCGTGGCGCTATTCGAAATGTTCGACCTGATGCCGTTCTCGGGACTGTTGTCCGTCATGGCCATGCTGTTGATCTTTATCTTCCTGGTCACCTCGGCAGATTCGGCCTCGTATATCGTGGCCCAGATGACGGACAACGGCTCCATCGATCCGCCGCTGTACAAGCGGGTGTTGTGGGGGGTGCTGATCGCCGCTATCTGTCTGACGCTGATTGCCGCCGGCGGCCTCAAGGGGCTGCAATCAGCCTCGGTGCTGGCGGCGCTGCCCTTCACCCTTATTCTGTACATGATGGTGGTCGTCATGGTCCGCGAGTTGCGCAAGGATCGTAAGCTGATGCTCGAGGGCCTGCGGCAGCACTACCGTGAGATGCCGGTGGGGGCAGATGCCTTCGAGGCTCGTGACCAGGCCAAGAGTGATGGCATGCCGCCTCCCGAGGAGGCCCTCAAGGAAGATGATGAAACGGCCGAGAACGACACCGCAACGCTGGTGGCGCCGAAGCCTCAACCGTGACGCCATTACGCCAGCGAGCGGGTAGCCGCGGTGACGTTCGCTATTGATGCCGCTATCGATAGCCATGCCGGTGCCTTGGGGCACCGGCTTTTTTGTGCTCAAACGAATATTCACCTACCGTGATGGACAGTCCGACTTTTGTTAGGGTGCTACGCCCTGATTCTCATGACCGCCGTTTGGCAAGGAGTGTCCATGAACGGTCGAACGATACAGGAGCGTCTACCGCTCGCTGGCAAGGATCGCGTCTTCCGTCTGTCTGCCCTCATCATCATCGCCCTAGTGGCCGTTGGCGCCAGCTTCCCCGAGGCCTTTGGCGACGCCGCCAGTGCCGCGCTTGGCAAGGTGACCCACTACTTTGGCTGGTTTTATCTGCTGGCAGTGTTCGCCTTTGTGATCTTTCTGATCGGCCTGGCGGTGAGCAAGTACGGCAAGGTACGCCTGGGTCCTCAGGACAGTACGCCGACCTATGACACCTTCTCGTGGATCAGCATGCTGCTGGCGGCGGGCTTTGGTGTCGGGCTGGTGTTCTATGGCATGGCCGAGCCCATGACCCACTTTGCCGTACCCCCCTATGGTGCGGTCGAGGCGGAAAGCGTGGAGGCCGCGCGCTATGCCATTCAGATGAGCTACTTCAACTGGGGGGTTCACCAGTGGGCGGCCTTTTCGCTGGTGGGGTTGATCATCGCCTACTTCCAGTTCCGCAAGGATCAGGCCGGGCTGGTGTCGTCGGTGCTGTCCTCGATGACGGCCAAGCGACCTGCCATCCGTCCCTACACCGACTGGCTGGATATCTTTGCGGTCGTGGCCACCGTGATGGGGGTCGCGACGTCGCTGGGCCTGGGCGTGCTGCAGATGAATGGCGGTCTCAACGCTGTGTTTGGTCTGCCGGAGAACGGTTGGTGGCAGGCGATCATCCTGTCGGTCATGTTCCTGGCGTACATGGCATCGACCTGGTCCGGCCTCGACAAGGGCATCAAGCGCTTGTCCAATCTCAACATGGCCTTGTGCATCGCCATGATGCTGTACGTGCTCTTCACCGGCCCGACGGTGAAGATTCTCGAGACCATTACGCTGGGGCTGGGCGACTATCTTCAGAACTTCATTGGCATGAGCCTGACCATGTCGCCCTACAATGACGACCCTTGGGCGTCGCAGTGGACCATCTTCTACTGGGCCTGGGTCATTGCCTGGTCGCCCTTTGTCGGCACCTTTGTCGCTCGTGTCTCGCGCGGACGAACCATTCGCGAGTATGTGCTTGGCGTGCTCGTCGTTCCGCCTTTGCTGGCCTGTCTGTGGATCGGCGTCTTCGGTGGCGCCGCCCTGCATATGGAGTTGGGGGGAGATGCCGGACTGGCAGCGGCGACACAGAGCAATATCACCGTGGCCCTGTTCGAGATGTTCGACCTGATGCCCTTCTCGACGCTGCTGTCGGTGGTGGCGATGCTGCTGATCTTTATCTTTCTCGTCACCTCTGCGGATTCTGCGTCATTCATCGTGGCTCAGATGACCGATAACGGTTCCATCGCCCCTCCGCTCTACAAGCGAGTGTGCTGGGGGCTGCTGATCGCTGCCATATGCCTCACCCTGATTGTGGCGGGGGGCCTCAAAGGGCTGCAGTCCGCCTCGGTACTGGCGGCGCTGCCGTTTTCGTTCATTCTCTTCGGCATGATGTTCGTGCTGGTCAAGGAATTGCAGACGGATCGTCGCAATATGCTGTCCCAACTCTATCGCCAGCATGGCGAGACACCCGTCGGCGCCGATCCCTTCGAAGCCGGCAACATGGCGGAAGAGGAGCGCTTGCGTCGGGCCCCCAACGTCGTCAACCGGCGCATCAATCACTAGCCTAGACCCGCCGGCAGCGGGGGCCGCTTCCGATGCGCCCCCGACTGTCCACAGGCCATCATCCGACGGCGCCATGGCGGCGGCGCCTAGCGCCGGCCGCCTCCTCGTTGGGTAATTGAGGTATTCTGGATGCTTTGGTGGTCAGGGAGGCCGCCAGCACGTAAGCTCAAGGTATCGTCGGAAGGATCTCGGCCATGAATTCTCCACCTGCCCGCGGCGCCACCCGCCGCAGGGCATCGTCTCGTCGCAGACGCCTGTCGTTCACCTGGACCAGTTTTGATCGCTGGCTGGATCGTATCGTCACCGTAGCCGTGCTGACGGCAGTGGCTGTGGGACTTGTGGCGTTGGCAATGTCGTTGTTGGTGGAGCCGTAGGCGGCACTTCAGACCGCCGCCAATGAGCTCAAGCGCCAGGGAGGGGGAATGATCCAATGGCTGCTGGTGATGCTGCTGGTGCTTGGCATTGCGCTGGACAAGGGCATTATCGTCATCCCTGACCGCTACAATCCCTGGGCTCCCATTTCCTTGGACGCTTCTCCTGGCCCCTGGTTTCGCTACAAGCTGTCCCGCCTGGGCGATGATCCCGAGGCGTGTCGCAGCGTGTTGGCCAGTGACCCCGCTCAGCGCTTCTCTGCGATGGAAGATGCCACCGTCGGCGACTGTTCGCTTACCAACCTGGTGCGCATGCAAGGCGGTGATGTCGCCGTTCAGCCGCCGGTCATGACCCGTTGCCCGCTGGCGGTTGCGTGGGCGATGTATGAACGTGGGCTAAGCGAGGCCGCGAGCCGCCAGTTGGGCACCGGCATCGCCCGCATCGAGCATATGGGCAGCTTCGCCTGCCGCAATATCTACGGACGGGCGACCGGCCGGCGTAGCCAGCATGCTACCGCAGAGGCGTTGGATGTCGGGGCCTTCATCACCACGGATGGTCGCAGGATCAGTCTGCTCAATGATTGGGGTGAGGGGGCACCGGGGCGATTCCTCAAGGACGCGGGGGATCACGCTTGCTCGGTGTTCGGTACCGTTCTGGGGCCTGATTACAATGCCGCCCACGCCGATCATTTTCATCTCGGCGTGGGCGGCAGGGTGTGTCGCTAGCGGCGTTTCAGAGCATCCGCCGGTTTTGCGGCGGCGGTCTGATCAGCGGCTCAGGTCGATGTCATTCGAGTCGGTCGCCGCTCCGGTGGCAGCGCCAACGCCGCCCCCGATAACCGCGCCCTTGCCGACATCGCCACCGGTGATGGCGGCAGCACCTGCGCCGACCGCGGCGCCAACGCCAGCGCCGCTCAGGGCTCGCTCACCCGTGCCGGTTCCGCACGCCGCTAGACCCAGCGCCAGTGTGGCAGCCATCAGACAGCTCAGTGTCAGTCGTTTCATGCCGAGTTCCTCATTGGTATCGGAGTTGCTCATACCTTAGGCCGGTGGGTTAACTGTGCGCAAGTGGAACAAATTTGAACGAAATGTCTCCAAATTGCGCCAAAGTGATCGGCGAGACGGGTTCGTCGTGTCGAACGGGTCAGGTTGACATGCCCCGGCGACACGACGGATCGACATGCCAGACACAGCAAGACGCCGTCGGCGGTTAAGCGCGACGGCGTCTTGGTGCTGGCGTCCGACAATGGCTCGGACGCTGTCTGATCCATCGGGATCAGTTGTCGAGGTCGATATCGTCCTCGTCGGTGGCAGCACCCGCAGCAGCGCCAACGCCGCCGCCAATGACAGCGCCCTCGGCCACGTCTCCGCCGGTGGCGGCGGCAGCGCCAGCGCCCACGGCAGCGCCAACACCGGCACCGCTAGCGGCACGCTCGCCAGTGCCGGTGCCGCAGGCGGCCAGGCCCAGGGTCATGAAAGCAGCCAGCAGCAGGCTGGAGAGTGTCTTGATGGAACCCTTCCTCATGATGTTTCTCCTTTGCTGTTATGTGCCTTTTCGAGCCTATGGATCTTGGCGTTGGAGCACAAGCCCTTGATTCAGCGCTGGCTGTCTCTTAAAGGAGACGCTTTCCGTGGTGAGCGAGACACTCAGGGCCGTGGCTGTTGCTGGGTGATGCAGTGAATGTTCCCACCGCCCAGCAATATCTCGCGAGCGGGCACGCCAACCACACGGCGGTCCGGGAACAGGCGCGCCAGGATGTCCATGACGGTGGCGTCATGGCGCGGGTCGAGCTGGGGCATGACCACGACACGGTTGCCAATGTAGAAGTTGACGTAGGACGCCGCCATCCTGTCGCCGGGGCGACGTGGGTGGGAGCTGGCCAGTCGATCAATGCCGCTGGCCTCATCCTCTGCGATGGTCAGCGGGCCAGGCTGTGGCAAGGGATGCACCGTGATGGTTCTGCCCTTGGCATCGGTACTGGCCTCGAGCACCGCTCGGGCTTCCCGACAGATGGCGTACTCGGGATCGGTGTCGTCGTCACACCAGGTCAAGGCAACTTCGGCCGGGCCAACAAAGCAGCACAGGTTGTCGACGTGGCCATCGGTTTCATCGAGATAGCACCCCCTGGGCAGCCAGATGACCTTCTGGATACCCAGGCTATCCTGGAGCCGGCGCTCCATGGTGGCGCGATCCATGCCGGGGTTGCGATTGGGGTTCAGCAGGCACTCTTCGGTGGTGATCAAGGTGCCTTCGCCGTCGACATGAATGGCGCCGCCTTCCAGCACTACCTCCACATCAAAGCAGGGAATGCCCAGCATCTCCGCGATCTTGGGCCGAATCCTGCGGTCCTTGTCCCAGGGGAAGTAGAGCCCATCCTTGAGGCCGCCCCAGGCGTTGAATTCCCAGTCGACCAGAGCTAGGCCCTTGTCCGGATGCACCAGGAAGGTCGGACCGACGTCTCGCATCCAGGCATCGTTGCTGGAAAGTTCGACAACACGGACGTGGGCCGGCAACTGGTGCCTGGCATTTTCATACTGATCGTCGTTGACCCCGACGTAGACGGTCTCGCTTTCGGCAATGGCACTGGCGACAGCGACGAAGGCTTGCTGGGCGGGTTTCGCGCCGAGGCGCCAGGTGTCGGGACGCTGGGGCCAGAGCATCCAGCACGCATCGTGGGGGGCGAATTCCGCCGGCATGACATAGCCCTGTGCGGCGGGCGTAGCGGCGGACGGTGCGACAGATGAAGGGCAGTGTGTAGGGTGCATGGCAGGACTCACAGCAGACCAAGGATCAGAAAGACGCCGGTGGCGAGTGCCGCCGCGATCAGGACATAGGGAATTTGGGTCAGGGCGTGGGCCATCGGGCTGCAGCCGCTACCCTGGGCCGAGAGGACGGTGGAATCGCCATAGAAGCAGGCGTGGCTGCCGAAGGCGCTGGCCGAGATCAGTGCGCCAACCACCAGCGGCATGTTGGCGTCCATGCTCATGGCGAGCGGCAGGACGATGGGCATCGCGACCGCAAACAGCCCCCAGAACGAGCCTGTGGCAAAGGCCAGGAAGGCCATGGTGACGAACACCACGGCAGGCAGCAGGCCGGCGGTCATCAGCGGTTCGACGGCAGCGATGACAACCTCGGTCAGGCCGAGCACATCGTTGACTTCCTTCAAGGCAAAGCCTGCCACCAGGGTGCCCAGCGGCATGATCATCGCCTTGAAACCCTCCAGCGCCGTATCGAAGGTGTCGTTGAAGCTCAGCAGTCGCTGCACGGCGATCAGCACCAGGGTGACCGCCAGGGCCACGATGACGCCGCGCAGGATGTCGATATCGAAGTACCAGGTGGCGACGATCAGGCTTGCGATCGGCAGCAGGAAGTTAAGCAGGTGAGGGCTCTTGCCATCGTACTTGGTGTCGATCTGCAGAGCATGCTCTTCCCCGCCATCGGGGACGGGCTGTCCGCCCCGGGCACGCGCTTCGGCCTTCTTCATGGGACCAATATCGGGCAGCCAGCCAAGTGCTACCAGCGGCACGATAGCGGCGGCGACCCAGGCATAGGCCATGTACGGAATGGAAGAGATGTACAGCGACATGCCGTTGCTGGCCACGTCGTTGTCCTCCAGCAGTCCCGCGAAGAACACCGCCCAGGTCGAGAAAGGCACCAGAATGCACACCGGCGCCGCGGTGGAGTCGACGATGTAGGCTAGCTTCTCACGGGATACGCCGAAGCGGTCGGTGATCTTCTTCATCGAGGCGCTGATGGTCAGTGCATTGAGGTAGTCGTCGACGAAGATCACCAGGCCCAGCACCCAGGTGGTGAGGAGACTTTGCCGGCGGCTATGCAGGCGGCGGGTCATGGCGTCGCCGAAGCTGAGCACGCCGCCGGTCTTGACCAGCAGGGCGATCAAGCTGCCAAACAGCCCGCAGACCAGAATGATCCAGGTGACGGTGTCGTTACCGAGCACGTCGAGCAGAATATCGGAGCCCCGCGTAATGACTTCGCTGGGGGCGATCATCAACAGGCCGACGAGGCAGCCAGTCAGCAGGGATTCGATGGTACGTCGGGTGATGATGGCGGTCACCAGCACCACCAGGGTCGGAACCAGGCTCCATGCGCCGTAGGTGTCCATGCAAGCTCCTTGTTTCGCTTTAGGCGAGCGTTGTTATTGAGGGGAGCGGTGGCCGCCACCAAGGGGAGTCCTCGACAGGGTGTGTCGCTGAGGCGGCCTACTCAGGTGATGTGCTGTTCCCTGCCAGTCATTGGCAGGGAACACCTCGGCTACAGGTAGCCGTCTTGCCTGAGCGATGCGCTGGTGGCTGCCAGCGCTTGATCGAGTATCTCCACGGCGGTGTCGACGGTGTCGCGGGTCCAGATCAAGGGGGGAGAGATGACGTTCAGGTGGCCCACGGGGCGAATGATCAGGCCACGCTTCTGGGCCTCGTGGGCCACGCGATCGCCCACTCGCGCCTCGACGGGGAACAGGGCCTTGGTGGCTTTGTCGGCGACGTTTTCGATGCACATCATGAAGTGGCTGCCGCGTACATCGCCGACGGTATCGTGGTGGGCCAGGGATGCCAGGGCCTGTTCCAGATAGGGGCCGACTTCACGCACGTTGGCACAGAGATCTTCGCGCTCGAGAATCTCGATGTTCTTCAGTGCTGCGGCGCAGCTCACCGGGTGACCGGAATAGGTGAAACCTGTGCTCAGGACGCCGCCCTTGCCCTGAGGAGTGCCGAGCACTTCGTAGAGGCGGTCGGAGATCAAGGTGGCGCCGAGTGGTGCGTAGCCGGACGACAGTCCCTTGGCCAGGTTGATGATATCGGGCTGGGTAGCGAAGACCTCGCCGGAGGCGAAGACGTGGCCGAGGCGTCCAAACCCCGTCACTACCTCATCGGCGATGTAGAGGATGTCGTGGTCGCGACAGACCTGCTGCATTCGCGCGTGGTAGCCGCGAGGAGCGACCAGCACGCCGCCTGCCCCCATGATCGGCTCGGCGATGAAGGCGGCTATCTGGTCGGCACCGATCTCATCGATGGTGGCGGTCAGCTCGTTCACCAGATGATCGCAGTAGGCTTCTTCACTCATCCCTTCGGGGCGGCGATACATGTTGGCTTCGCTGAGGTGGGTGACAAGCTGGTCGAGGGTGTCGAACTCCCAGTTGTTGCTCTCGATGCCTGTCAGGCTTGCGGCCAGGTAGGTGGTGCCGTGGTAGGCATTGCGCCGCGAAAGAATGCGCTTTTTAGAGGGTTTGCCCAGACGGTTGAAATAGTAATGAACCAAGCGAATGGTCGCGTCATTGGCGGTAGACCCACCGCAGGTATAGAACACATGGTTGAGATGGTCGGGGGCCAGGTCGGCCAGCTTCGCCGCCAGTTGCGCAGCCGGCGCGTTGGACAGGTTGTTGAAGGTCGAGAAATAGGCCATGCGGGTGGCCTGGTCCGCCATCGCCTGACCGATCTCGGCACGTCCATGGCCAACGTTGACGCACCACAGTCCGGCGATGCCGTCGATGAAACGATTGCCATGGACATCTTGAACGTAGATACCCTCGGCGTCCGTGATCAGCTCACAGCCCTTCTCGTGGAAGACGCTGAAGTCGGTGAACGGATGGATGAAGTGATCCTTGTCCTGTTGCCATAGTGTTGCTGCATCCAGAGGGGCAGTCGTTGGCGCGGAAAGGGGGGAGTGGGCTGTTGTCATTGGTGGCCTCCTTGTTCAGGCCATCAGTCTCTCCAGTCTCGCCCTGTCGGTGACATATCCCCATGAGGGTAGATGGGATGAACAGAGGGCGTGACGGTCATGGCTCCTTTCCATGGTGCGGTCGCGAAAGCGGCCGCTGGCTTGGGGCTGCCGATGCTGAGGAATCCGCCTCATTCCCGCTGGCGTCGGGAGATCAGGGCAACGTGGTCGAGAAAGGCGCGGAACAGCTCTGCCTGGCTGGTCACCGACAGTCGCTGATAGATGTGCTTGCGGTGGACCTTGACGGTACCGTCACTGATGCCGAGTTGACGCGCAGCAGACTTGGCCGAGTGTCCCGCCAGCAGCAGTCGCACGATATCCTGCTCGCGCCGGGTGAGTACGCCCTGACCAAAGCTCGAGAACGCCAGGTCGACCGGCTCGTCGTCCGGTGCGGTCGATTCGACGGCGGAGCGCTGCCAGGTCCAGTAGTGGCGCAGCAGCGCTTCAATGACCGGGGTGAGGTGGCGCAGTGCCTGGAGCATGCGGCGTGTCAGTGTCGGGGCCTGAAGGCGAAAACCGAGCGACAGTACCATGACGGTGTCGTCACTGACCCGGGCAAACAGGCCAACTTCATCCCTCAGCCCCAGGCCGCGATAGTAGTGATGGTAGTACTCGCTGCTTTCGAAACGATCCGGTGCCAGGTCGCGCAGTCGATGAGCGCCACTTTCCACGCCAGCCTCGATCGCCTGAAACATCGGGTCTAGCAGATAGATGCGGCTCAAGTAGGGCTCGATGTCCCGCTCGCGCCGCTCTGGCGGGTAGTTGTCGTGAATCACCTGTGGCCTGCCACGTCCCTGGTAGGCATGCAGAATGAGTGCGTCCATGGCCACCAGTTCGGTCAGAGTGGCATCCAGCTGCTGGGGCAGGTCGCTGCGATCGGCGCCTTGAATCAGGCCAGCCAGCCGCTGATGCCAGCCCTGGGCGGCGGCACTGGCCAGATGATCGATGGAAGTCATTCAGCTCACATGAGTGTCAACGTCGTGCGCCATACTCTACCATTCTCAGGCTCTGTCACCCTCGGTCGTTGTCAACCCTCTGCTCAGTGATCGTTGTCAGGCCGAGGGCTGACCGGCGTCGCGCCAGGTGCGTGCTCCCGTGGAAGGCCATGCTGCCCAAGGCGCATGAACGCCGTGGCACCGGGCAGTGTCCGACTGCTATCTTGAACCCCTTTGCCAACAGGAAGGCGCGATGAGCGTGAGCAGCATTATTCCTGCCGCCACTGACCGAGTGCGTCGGCGAGAGATCTTCGGCTGGGCGATGTTCGATTTCGCCAACCAGGCCTACACCCTGCTGATCATCACGGTGGTCTTCGGCGAGCTTTTTACCACGGTGATCGTCGGTGATCGGGGGGATGGCTATCGACTGGCCAACCTGCTGTGGAGCCTGGCACTGGCGCTCAGCTTTGTGCTGGTCGTCGTGACCGGGCCGTTATGTGGCGCGGTGATGGACTACCGGGCCGAGAAAAAGCGTTTTCTGTTTGCCAGCTACGTGGCCACCATAGCGACGACGGCGATGCTCTACTTTGTCGAACCGGGCTATGTGGTGATGGGCTTCGTGCTGATCATCCTGTCCAACTATGCCTATTCCATGGGGGAGTCCTTTATCGCCGCGTTCTTGCCCGGGCTTGGACCGCCGGACAAGCTAGGGGCGATTTCAGGGTTTGGCTGGGCACTGGGCTATGTCGGCGGACTGGTAGCGGCCGGCTTTACCCTGGCGGTACTGGGCGAGGCGACGGCGGACAACTTCGAGCGGATTCGCTGGGTGGGCCCGTTTGCCGCCGGGTTCTTCCTGGTGGCAGCCATTCCCACTTTCCTGTGGCTAAAGGAGCGGGCCGAGCCGCAACCGCTGCGTCAGCGGTTCAGCCAGATTGCCTGGCAGCGCATCTCGCTGACCTTTCATGAGCTCAAGAGTTTTCGTGATCTGGGACTGTTCCTGATATCGGTACTGTTTTCCATGGCCGGGGTCTACATCATCATTGCCTTTGCCTTCATCTATGGCGCCCAGGTGATCGGTTGGCAGGAAAGCACGCGTAATCTGATGTTCATCATTGTGCAGATCACGGCTGCCGCCGGAGCGCTGGGGTTTGGCTTCATCCAAGACCGCATCGGCACCTTGGTGACGTACCTGCTGACGCTGGTGCTATGGGTCCTGGCCATTCTGGCCATCTGGGCGACCCCGGAGGTGACCGCCTGGCTGAACGCCACCTGGGGGCTCGACTGGCAGGCGGAGCAGCTGTTTCTGTTCGTCGGCTGCCTGGCCGGGCTCAGCCTGGGCTCAAGCCAGTCGGCCAGTCGTGTGATGGTGGGATTGTTCTCGCCACGCCAGAAGGCGGCGGAGTTCTTCGGTTTCTGGGGCCTGGCCAACAAGTTGGCGGGCATCGTCGGTATCGTTGGCCTGGGCTTGCTGCAAGCTGCAGTCGGTCTCAAGGCCTCGATCCTGCTGTGTGCCGCCTTCTTTATCATCGCGATCATACTGTGTGCCGGGGTCAACCAGCGCCGTGGGCAGCAAGTGGCCGGTGAGTGGGAAGCCAAGCGGGAAGCTGAAGCATGACACCCTCATGCTGAGCAGCGGCGTCATGTCGCTGGCCCTGCTGGCGCTGATCTTCGTGCTGGCAGGGCTGGTGAAGGGAGTGCTCGGCATGGGCATGCCGACGGTGTTGCTGGCGCTGCTGACGGTAACGCTGGGGCTGCCTGACGCCATGGCGCTGATGCTGGTGCCGACAGTGATCACCAATGTGTGGCAGGCATTGGTAGGAGGGCAGCTGCTGTCGCTGTGTCGTCGCCTGTGGGGGTTCCTGCTGATGGCCTGCGTTGGCGTCTGGCCCGGGGTATGGGTCCTTTCCCGTGTCGATGCGCGCTGGCTATCGCTGCTGCTGGGCGGTCTGCTGATCCTTTACGCCGTGCTGAACTTGAGCGGCCGGCAGCTGCGCTTTCGCGGCAGTCATACCCAGGCGGGGTGGCTGGGTACGGCTAACGGCCTGTTGACCGGCCTGACCGGCTCCAGCGTCTTTCCTGGCGTCCCTTTCCTGCAGTCCATCGGCCTGCCTAGAGACGCTCTGGTGCAGGCCATGGGCATGCTGTTCAGCCTGTCCACGCTCAGTCTGGCGCTGGCGCTGGGGGAGCGAGAGCTCTTGTCCATTGATCAGTTGCAGGCCTCCTGCCTGGCCTTGCTGCCGGCAGGGCTTGGGATGTGGCTGGGTGCCGAGCTCCGGCGACGACTCTCCGAGGCACGTTTTCGTCAGGTGTTCCTGATGGGATTGCTGGCCATGGGCGGATACCTGGTGATTCGCTCCCTGCTTGGGGGCTGATGCACTGCCGGGTTCCCCCTGGACAATCGAGCCGGCGCCGAATGCTGGTTACTTGGGACGTTCCAGCGCGAACAGATCCGTGCAGCGAATATAGTCACTGCCGGCCATGCGGCCGATGGGGGCAAGCGCCTCGCGGCCTACGTGGCGTCCGTCCCACACCTTGGGATCGGCGTGAATCACGGTCACTTCGGCCAGCACCAGGTTGCCTGAAAGCGGCTGATCGCCAAAGGTAAGGATGTCGTGGAGACGACAGCCGAAGGCGATCGGCGCTTCGCTGATCCGGGGAACCCGAAGATCGCCAAGGGGCGCCTTGGTTAGCCCCGCGTGTTCGAACTCATCGCCGTTCCGCGGCAGGCTGGCGCTGGTGGTATTGAGCGCTTCCGCCAGGGCTTCCCCGCCGATGTGCACGATGCATTCGCCCACCTCTCGCAAATTGGCAACGGTGTCCTTGGTGCCACCCTCGCCATTGAGCAGCGGCGAGAACGCCAGTATGGGAGGGGCAACACTGGCCACATTGAAAAACGAGAAAGGCGCCAGGTTGGCATGCCCTTCGCTACTCAGCGTTGATACCCACGCAATCGGGCGCGGTGCGATAGCGCCGGAAAACAGACGATAGATCAGACCTGCATCCAGGTCGGCAACCTGGAGAGTAGCGTCATGACTCACGGTGAACTCCTTGTCGATATGCCTGGGAGTACCCTGAAACGGTGCTCCTAGGATCAGTAACCTCAGACCCCCGACCATCCCAGCATGGCTGCCTGCTAAGGTCCAGTCATGGGCACCTTGCCCGCTGATGCCATGGCCATTAGCGAGGGTGCCTGAGCTGACGCTGACGGGTGGTGGGCGTCGATGGCGCTGCAGCCGTCGGCGCGACCATCAGCGCACTGGCGCTTCGAGAAAACCGCGCAGTTGATCGGCGGCTTGCTCGATACTGACCACGCCATCAAGGTGCCCGCGATCTCCCTTCAGCGTGTGCAAGGTAACCGGGGTGCCGTCAGCCTGAATCATGCGGGCCGTGTCGAGCACGTTCTCTGCTGGAAACACCAGGTCATCTGCGCTGTAGAGCAGCAGGGTGGGGGCCTTTATGGCGGCCAGGCCAGACTCGGCGTCACCCTCGGTTCCGGTCACGAAATTCTGGTTGGCCCGAACCAGATACAGCAGGTGGTTGGCGTCTGCCTTGCTGGCGCGGGCGGCGGCAATCTCATCGAGTGTGGCCACCACCTCAAAGTCGGCCGCGAGATCGTCTTCAGGCGACGCCAGTGGGTCCGCCCAGTCGCGATCGAAGGTGGCATCAGCCCAACGCCAGTGGTTAGCCTGCAGGGTGATCAGCTTGAGCGATTCTCTCAGGCCGTCGATGGGCGGGCGGTCATCATCGTAGTAGTCACCGTCGCGCCAGTTGGGATCGAGGCGAATCGGAGCGGCCCAGGCGTCGAGGCTGGCGATCAGCCAGGGATCGGCAACGCCAGCGCCAATCACTGCGATGAGACGGTCGACCCGATCAGGGTACGCGCTGGCCCACTCATACGCTTGCAAAGCCCCCATCGAGGCCCCCATCACGGCGTGCAGTCGTTGGATGCCCAACTCATCCATCAGCGCCTTCTGTACGTTCACGAAGTCACCAATACCGACCAGGGGGAATGTCGTACCCCAGGGCTCGCCGGTGGCGGGGTTGAGGCTGGCGGGGCCGGTGGTGGTGACCCTGGGGTCGCCAGCATTGAGGTTGACCAGGGTGTCCGAGGACACCACGAAGTAACGGTTGGTATCGAGTGGCTTCCCCGGACCAATGATGGCGTCCCAATAGCCGGCAACGTCTTCTCCGGAATAGCGACCTGCGGCATGGCTAGTGCCCGAGAAGAAGTGCGTGATCAAGATGGCATTGTCAGCGGCGTCATTGAGCTCGCCATAGGCTTCCCAACCCACTCTGACCGGCGCGATAGTGTCGCCTCCCTGCGTGGTGTAGTGGGACATCTCGAAGACATGCTTGTCGACCGCATCCATGGAGGTCGTGGGCGGAAGGCTAGCGTCTGCGCCGCTACCTGGGCTGAACATCGCCGTGAGCAGCACGGCCAGGGTAGTGCCCAGAACCTGCCGGAAAGGATGAGAGTGATGAAAGTGATGAAAGTGTTGAGAGGGGCGGTCGTGGAGTACGTCAGTAGAAGCTGTCATCATGAACCCTCCTTGGTGTCATTCCGATGGGATGCGCCTGCCGTATAAGAGGCTACGCCTGGCACTTGTGCCGTGATCTGCCGCTTGTCGCGTAGCGACTGGCATCAGTACAGCGGTCGCCGCTCGGCTGCGCCATGCTGCCTTCGTCGCTTCTGGCGACGTGGTGTGTTCGTCAGCAAGGAGAATGGCATGACCCGTCGACATGGGACCCGTGGCCCAGGTCTCGCCATGATGCTGTTATTCTGGGTGGTGTTCATGGCACTGGGTGGCTGGTGGATGTCTGTCTGGCTGACGCAGAAAATGCACCCCAATGCCCAGCTTGAAGCGGTGGCAGAAGGACAGCCGCTGCAGCTCAAAAGAGGCCCTGGTGGACACTTTGTAGCGCCGGGCAGCATCAATGGCATACCTGTGACGTTCCTGGTGGATACTGGTGCGACGCGGGTCGCTCTTCCCGGGAGTCTTGCTCGACAACTGTCGTTGCCGGATCATGGCAGCGCTTGGTTTCACACCGCCAACGGGCGTGCCCGCGGCACCCTGACCACGCTGGAATCTGTGACGTTGGGGGGCTTGTCCGCGTCTCGCGTCGATGGTTCCATCAGTCCTGGCATGGAGGGTGAGACGGTATTGCTGGGCATGAGCTTTCTTGGCCGTTTCGATTTGGCCATTCGTGGCGATATTCTGGAGCTGCGACCCCGTGAGGCGTCGTTGAACAACGAGGCCGCCGCTCCACATAAGGAGATTCAACCATGACCAGCCTTGCGCGACTTCGCTTGAAGCGCCCCATTTTTCAGGCGCCCATGGCAGGGGCTCAGGACGAGACGCTGGCGATCGCGGTGACGGCTGCAGGTGGCCTGGGCGGACTGCCCGCAGGCATGCTGTCACCGGAGGCGCTGGAGCACGCGCTGGCGGCGATCGAGGGGCATGGCCCCGTCAACGTCAACTTCTTCTGCCACACCACTCCTGAGGCGCAACCAGAGCGCCTGGAGCGTTGGCGAGAACGTCTGGAACCCTACCATCAGGAGCTCGGTATTGCTCCTCCCCCTCCTAGCGACAGCCCGACCCGACGTCCTTTCGATGAGGCCTCCTGTGCCATTGTCGAAAAGCACAAGCCCGCAGTGGTCAGCTTTCACTTCGGCTTGCCGAGCGCCGAGCTCGTCGAGCGGGTCAAGCGCTGTGGTGCGCTGGTCATGTCCAGTGCCACCACCCTGGACGAGGCCCGCTGGCTCGAGGCCAATGGCGCCGACGTCATTATTGCGCAGGGCACCGAGGCCGGCGGCCATCGAGGGCATTTCCTGAGCGATGATCTCAGCCTGCAGCAACCCTTGGCCAAGCTGTTGCCGAGTATCGTGGAAGCTGTGGCGGTGCCGGTGGTGGCGGCAGGGGGAATCGCCGACCCTCAGGGGGTCCGATGGGCGCTTGATCAGGGGGCTGCCGCCGTACAGATTGGCACAGCGCTACTGTGTTGTCCGGAGGCCGCTGTGCGTGCCGTTCATCGCAAGGCCCTGCTGGATCCTGCTTCAACGACAGAGATCACCAACGTCTTTTCTGGCCGACCGGCCCGGGGAATCGTCAACCGGGCCATGCGAGAGCTGGGCCCCATTTCCCGAGAGGTACCGGACTTCCCCCTGGCGGCCAGCGCACTCTGCGAACTGCGCGCGGCCCACGAATCCCGCTGTAGCGGTGATTTCTCACCGCTCTGGGCAGGAGAAAATCGCCAGCACTGCCGTGAGATTCCTGTCGCGGAACAGCTAGAGTGGTTGGCCGGAGGCCTGGCCGACTGAGCTGGGCTTTCCGACTCGGCCATGTCAGCGACGCCTGGACGTCTGTCGCCGTGGCGAGGGGGAATAGGTGAATCCCAACAGACGAGCGCCGAAGACCGATAGTGAAAATACGACAAAGCCGCAGCACATCGCTGCGGCTTTGTGGATGGGGGCTGTGTCAGCTAGCCCCACCCGCGAGTCTTAGCACTCGCCTTCGGCGCACTTCTCGGTTTCGGCCAGGTCGGCGGCATAGATGATGACGTCGCCATCGGACTCGTTCTTCCACCAGTGCCAGATCTCGTTGAACTCGGCGATGATGGACGGAGCTCTGTGCACACGCGGCTCCTCGTGCTTTGAGTTGTACTCGACGATTTCCCCCTGGAACACGAACAGAATGGCCGGGCGGTTTTCGTGGGAGTGGTAGGGAACGATGCCGCCGGGACCAACGTCGACACGACGGAAGCGCAGATGACGCTGCTCCAGCGGTGCGGCGCCAGCGGGCAGCTTGACGTCGGCCAGGTCGATGAATGCCAGGGTAGTATCGGTTTCGTCAACCGGTTCCATGGGCGGATTTTGCTGATGGTCAAACATGGCGTGACTCCTTTTTACGCTACGTTGGGGTGGGTCGTGTATCACCGGGGTGATGTCATGACTCGGGATAGATGTCTTTGACGGCGAGTACGGCATTGATCGTTACGGGGAAACCGGCGTAAGGCGCAAGCTGCATAAAAAGCTCGACCAATTCGTCACGGCTGAATCCTAGGGAACGCGCAATACCGATATGAATGCGCAACTGGGTGTCATGGCCGCCGCAGGCCAGGGCCGATAGCGTGGCGGCTTGGCGCACCTTGGGCTCCAGCCCGTCACGACCGTACATTTCGCCAAACGGAAATTCGGCCACCAGGCGCATCAGGTCCGGCGCAAAGTCACCAAGCTTTTCTTCCAGCGCCTGGGCGGCCGCAGGATTGTGTTGCCTGAAGAAGGCGAGGCCTTTTTCCATATTGGGTGATGTTGGGTGTGAGCTCATGATTCCTGCGTCCTCGTTGTGCATGTGTGCATGGGATGACGCGCATCCACATCTACCGGTAGTTGAGGTCTGTTTAAAACATACGACCGTTTCATATCGTTGCATCTGTCGTGCCCGTGATGGCCTATCTTTCATCCGGCACACTTCAACTGATCTTCGTGTCTTTCTTTGCTGTTTTGCGCCGCACTCTTCTTGTCTTGGGTGCACCTCGGCAAGCGTGATATCAGGACTCTCGATGGCCATTGGCTGGTTGAGGCAGCGCTCCACAATGGCCCGGCTTTGTCAGCGCCAGAGGCCATGCCTTACTGGCGCTGCTATGCTCTTTCGCTTTTCCGAGAAAGGGCGCGCTCTGCTCGCTCGCCCCATGCCAACAGGCCTGCCGTTCCGGTCGCCTTGGGTCAGTGGATACCGTCAAACATCTCTCTCAGGTCGACGCTATCTCGCTTACCGATATCGTCGTAGTGTTGCTCGATCCATGCCTGGGCACGTTGGCGACCTCTGTCACGAAGCAGACACAGGAACTCCCACTCCGCATTGAGCTTGGATGAAGCGCCCAGCGGCTTCAGCAGGTCCTGGCTGTCGATGATGTGGACCAGCATGTCGCGATAGGTGTCCGGATCAAGATGGCCTTCATGGATCAAACGCTTGACGAAGGCCAAGGCTCGCAGCTCTTTCAGCAGGCTGGCATTGAAGGTGATCTCGTTGGTCCGATTGAGGATCTCCTGCGCGCTGATGGGTGATCCTTCGCGCTCTACCGGATTGATCTGCACGATCAGAATGTCGCGAGACTCTGTTGTCTGGTAGAACGGGAACAGCGGAGGGTTACCTGAATACCCGCCATCCCAGTAAGGCACGCCATCGACTTCCACAGCCTCGAACAGAAACGGCAAACAGGCAGACGCCATCACCATGTCCGGTGTCAGTTCCTGGCGGTTGAAGATCTTGACCCGTCCTGTTTCGGCATTGGTGGCGGCGACGAAGACCTTCATCTGGTCACAGCCGCAGACGTTATCGAAGTCCACCTGCTCGATGATGATGTCCCGAAGGGGGTTGTACTTCATCGGGTTGAACTGACTCGGCGAGAAAAAGCGCGTCATCAGGTCGAAGTAGACGTGGCCCGGTGAGTAGTCGAGACTCCAGTTGCCACTGAGTCGGTCCCAAGGGGTGCGCTGCAGAATGCTGAATCGTGCTGCCTTGGAGACCGCTCTCCAGAAGGTTTCCAGCTTTTCCCTGGCGGCTTCGCGCCCGCCCTGAACCAGGCCATCGGCCAGAACAACGGCGTTCATGGCACCAGCGGAGGTGCCTGAAATGGCTTCGATCTCGATGCAGGGGTCGTCGAGCAGGGCGTCCAGAACCCCCCAGGTGAAGGCGCCATGGGCGCCTCCGCCTTGTAATGCCAGATTGATCTTCTTGGGTGGCTTGGCCATCACCTTCTCCTGTGGTGCAGCGGTCTTGCACAAGACCGTCCTTGAGACCTTCTTACCAGACCTTCTTGTAAGACCTTCCTATAAGGCCTTTCGTAAGGCCCTTTCAGCTGACCGCTTAACGCTGCCGTTTCGGTCGATGTGCTGTCTACGCATCATCAGCCCAGCACAAGGAGGGTCAATGTGCTGTCCAACCGCCATCCACCGGCAAGGCGATGCCGGTCATGGAGGCGGCGCCGTCAGAACACAGGAACAGGGCGGTGGCCGCCAATTGCTCTGTGGTGACGAATTCACGGGTGGGCTGGTTGGCCAGCAGCACGTCGCGAATGACCGAATCCTCGGAGATGCCGCGTGCCTTGGCGGTATCCGGGATCTGCTTCTCGACCAGCGGCGTCAGCACATAGCCAGGACAGATGGCGTTGACGGTAATGCCCTGTTCGGCAACTTCCAGTGCTACCGTCTTGGTCAATCCCAAGACCCCATGCTTGGCGGCCACGTAGGCCGACTTGTAGGGAGAGGCAACGAGGGCATGAGCCGAGGCAATGTTGATCACTCGCCCCCAGCCTCGGGCCTTCATGCCAGGCAAAGCGGCCTTGGTGAGGTGAAAGGCCGAATTCATATTGATGGCGATGATGGCGTTCCACTTGTCTTCAGGAAATTCGTCCACCGGTGCCACATGCTGTATGCCAGCGTTGTTGACGATGATGTCGACGGCGCCGAACGTGGCTTCGGCGCGCTTGTGCATGGCGCTGATCTCGCTCGGCTCCATCATGTTGGCGTTGTCGTAGACCACCTTGACGCCGTGTTTCTCAAGCTCCAACCGGGTGGTCTCCACGTCTGACGCCGCTTCGATACCGTTGATGACCAGGTTGATGCCTGCCTTGGCGAACCCCTCGGCGATGCCAAGTCCGATACCGCTGGTCGATCCGGTGATGATGGCGGTCTTCTGTTGGGGCATGAGTCGCTTCCTCTGTCTCTCGATCAGTACGTGGTTGTCGATATGTTGTCATCAGTACGGGGTATCGGCGCCTTGGTATCTATCTACTATCTATCGAAGGCGCTTGCGATACCTGCCGCTATCTAACTCGCTCGCGCTACCTGCCGCATGTTCCGCCGTTTTCAGTGTCACCAGCATAGACTGGCATTACAGACTCGGCTTTTGCTGAAATGGCTTTCTCCAGCAACTGCTCATCAATGCTTAGCAGCAAAAGTAAATGTCCATGGCGGTAGCGGACGTCGCCCACCCTCTCTCCAGGTGGTCAGCTAGGCGGCAAGGACATTGCCCGTCAGTGGGCGCTTGGGCGTGATAGGGCATCCTTGATAAGATGCCGCCATGACTCCTGACCTGCCGCAGCTACCTTCAGACCTGCGCGACGACCCCTTCTATTACCTGCGCCATTTCCAGTATGTGCTGGCGTGGGTGAGTAGCCGACACGGCGATCTGCTGGCCGCTCCTGAACGTGATTTCATCGCGCAATTCGATGGTCTCCCCGAACCTGCTCAAGCGCTGTTGGTGCGCATGGTGTCGCGCAAGGGAGAGCTGTTTCGTACGTCCCGGCTCGATTACGTGGAAGTGGGGGATCTTGGCCTCGCCCTGGAGGAACTGGCCGCCGCCGAACTGATCGCGGCGGATCCGGTAGTGAGCCATGTCGAGCTGATGACGCAATTGCGTCTTGCTGAGGCGCGACGGGTCCTGGTGCCACGTTTGCCGGATCATCAGCTCCCGGCCTCGGTATCGAAGACCCGCTTGGCTCAGGCGCTGGCGGATGCCCAGGATAAATCGGCGGATGCCCAGGATAAATCGGCGGATGCCCAGGATAGGTCTGCGGATGCCTTGGATAGGTCGGCGGATGCCTCGGATAGGTCGGCGGATGAGACGCCGTCCTTGCTGGGTCCCCAGCGCTGGAGTCAGTGGTGGCCGGACAGCAACGATGGCCTGTGGAGACTGACCGTGATGGAGGTCTGTGATCGCCTGCGCCTGATGTTCTTCGGCAACCTGCGGCAAAGCTGGTCGGACTTCGTCATGGCGGAGCTCGGGCACATGCGCTACGAACAGGTGGCACTCGATCCCGCTTCTCGCGGCTTTCAACAGCGACAGGAGGTCGACACCTATCTTCAGCTGCACCACCTGCGCGAGCGCCTCGAGCAAGGCGAGGACGTGGCGTCGGTATGGGCCGATGTGCCTGAGCTGCCTGATGACAATGCGTGGCTGAGATCGCGACGGGCGCGCCTGCTGCTGAGACTGGGTCAGCAGGCCCAGCGGGCTGGCCACGACGCCCTGGCCTTGGAGGCGTACGCCCTGGCGGGTCCCGGTGAGGCCAGGGTCAAGCGGCTGCGCCTGCTGGAGCGTCTTGGTCATGACCAGCAGGCCATGGAACTGGCGGAACAGGCGCTCGAGTCGCCGCAGGATGAGGCTGAGCACCAGGCGTTGGAGCGCCTGGTGCCGCGGCTGAGACGCCGGCTCGGGCTGCCCCGGCAGGAGCGCGCAGCGCTCGCGGATATCACGCTGTGGCAGCTATCGCTGCCGTCCCGTGCGCTGAATGACAGCGGTTGCGTCGAGCGCGCTGTGCGAGATCATCTCAGCGAGGATGGCGCGCCGGTGTTCTACGTCGAGAATCACTTGATCGCCGGACTGTTTGGCCTGTTGTGCTGGGATGTCATTTTCACCCCCTTGCCGGGGGCCTTCTTTCATCCGTTTCATCGTGGGCCTGCAGACCTTTATCGCGCGGACTTCGTGAGACGTCGCCGAGAGCGGTTCGATGCCTGCCTGTCTGCGCTGGACGACCAGGCCCACGTCTCCCAGATACGTCGGCGCTGGGAACAGAAGCGGGGCATCGCCAATCCGTTTGTACACTGGGAGGTGCTGGATGCCACGCTGCTGGATGTGGCGCTCGAGTGCATCGATGCCGCAGATCTTCGGGTCTTTTTCACCCGCATGCTGGAGGATGTAAAGGCCAATCGGGCCGGCTGGCCAGACCTGATCCAGTTCTTTCCAGCGGCAGCTGAGGGCGAGCCCCGCTATCGCCTGATCGAGATCAAGGCGCCAGGAGACCGTCTGCAGGACAACCAGAAACGCTGGCTTGAGCATTTTCATCGCCACGGGATTGCGGTGTCGGTGTGTCATGTGCGGTGGCATGATGAGTGACGACTCGCGCTGCCCGGACGATCCAGACGCTTTGCCTGAGGCAGAACGAGAAGGGCTATCCGGCAGTGTCGCTGACGATAGCCTGGTGATGTCGGTGGCGGTGCGTGAGCTGTGCGACTTCACGGCACGTCGGGGAGACCTTGATCATCGCTTTACGCCAGCCCCCAGCTTCCGCGAGGGCATCGACGGTCATGCCCAGGTGGTGGCCCGCCGCGGTGAGGGCTACCGCAGTGAAGTGGCCGTCGAAGGAACGCTGGCAGGGCTACACCTGAGAGGGCGCATCGATGGTGTGGCCGACGACGGTTCACGGCTCGAGGAAATCAAGACCCACCGCGGGCGCCTGGCTCGCATGGCCGACAACCAGCGGGCGCTGCACTGGGCGCAGGTGCGCGCCTACGGCGCGCTGTGGTGTCGCCAGCAGCGGCGTGAGCGCATCACCCTGGCCTTGGTCTACCTCGATCTGGTGACAGGTCGTGAAACTCTTCTCAGCTGTGAGGCATCCGCCTCACAGCTGTGGCAGGAGCTCGCTGCGGCCTGTCACGACTATCTGCACTGGGCCAAGAGCGAGGCGCGCCATCGACGCCGCCGCGACAGTGCCCTGCAGGGCCTGCGCTTTCCGTATCTCGACTTTCGTCCCGGGCAACGCCAGATGGCGGAAGCCACCTACAAGGCGGTGGCCACCGGCAAGGCCTTGCTGGTCGAGGCGCCGACCGGGATCGGCAAGACCCTGGGCAGCCTGTTTCCGGCGTTGAAGGCCATGCCACGGCATGGCCTCGATCGCGTGGCTTTCCTGACCATGAAGACCACCGGGCGGCAGCTGGCGTTGTCAGCCGTCAATCAGCTGGATCCAGGCCCCGAGCGGCGGCTTCGTGTGCTGGAGCTGGTCGCGCGAGACAAGGCCTGCGAACACCCTGATCTGGCCTGTCACGGTGATAGCTGTCCATTGGCGCAGGGCTTCTATGATCGACTGCCCCAAGCGCGCCAGGCCGCCGTCGCCCACGCCAGGCTGGATCGCGCCGGGCTGCGAGAGGTGGCGCTGGCGCATCGTCTGTGCCCCTACTATCTGGGCCAGGAAATGGCACGCTGGTGCGACCTGGTGGTGGGGGACGTCAATCACTACTTCGACTCTAGCGCTCTGCTGCATGGCCTGGCTCAGGCGCGCCAATGGCGCCTGGCGCTGCTGGTGGACGAGGCGCACAATCTGATCGATAGAGCGCGGGGCATGTATTCGGCCAGTATCGATCAGCGCAGTCTGGCACGCCTGAGCAAGGAGGCGCCCGCCGCGCTGAAACAGCCTCTGGCGCGGGTTGTGCGGCAGTGGCAGGCGGTGGTGCGGGAACATGGCGGCGACCAGCCGGGCTCTCGGGATGCACCGCGCTGGATGACCCTGGGGACGATTCCGGCAGAGTTTCTGCAGGCCCTGCAAGGGTTGAGCGGTGCCATCGGTGATCATCTGGGAGAGCATCCTGAAGATACCCGGCCCGCCCTGACCGATGCGTTGTTCGAGGCGTTGGCATTCTCTCGCCTGGCCGAGCGATTCGGCGACCACTCCATGTGCGAGTTGACCCGCCGGGGGCGAGGTCGCGCCCGACTTGCCATCGTCAATCAGGTGCCTGGCGACTTTCTCGCTCCGCGCTTTGCAGCCGCCCATGCCAGCGTGTTGTTCTCGGCGACGCTGGCTCCGCCACGCTACCAGCAAGACTTGCTGGGACTACCGGCCCACAGCGTGTGGGCCGAGGTCGAATCTCCCTTCACTGCCGAGCAGCTCGACGTCAGGATCTGCACCCATCTGTCGACCCGCTACCGCCACCGGGAACAGTCGCTGCCGGGTATCATCGAGATGATGGCAGCCCAGTATCAGCGGCGACCCGGCCACTACCTGGCGTTTTTCTCGAGCTTTGCCTATCTGGATAGAGTGGTCGCCGCCATGGCCGATGCCTACCCGGAGATTCCCCGGCGGGTGCAGCGTCGCGGTATGGACGAAGCCGAGCGTGAAGCGTTTCTGGCCGACTTTGCACCGGGAGGCTGTGGTATTGCGTTTGCGGTGTTGGGCAGTGTCTTCTCGGAGGGCGTGGACCTGCCGGGAGATCGGCTGATCGGTGCCTTTGTGGCGACCCTGGGCTTGCCTCCCAGCGACGCTCGCCAGGAGGCCTTGAAGTCACGCCTCGAGGCGCGCTTTGGCCAGGGCGACAACTACGCCTATCGAATTCCTGGGCTGATCAAGGTGATTCAGGCCGCCGGACGTGTGATCCGCGGGCCAGAGGACAGCGGCACGCTGGTGTTGCTGGATGATCGCTTCGCCTGGCCGGAGGTGCGCGAAAGGCTGCCGTCCTGGTGGCAGCCGCGTCAGGTGAGTTCGCCCGACCCTTAGCGTTCAGGGGGATGGGAGGCGGGGGGCTCGGTGCTGGCCCTCGAAGGAATTTCATCGACCCTGCGCAGGATGTCTTCGTCCGCTTCGTACAACGTCTCGAGTTCCTTGGCCGCCTGTCGGATGGTCTGCATCTGCTTCTTCTCATTGCCGAAGACTTCGAGCTGTCGCCGCAGGGTATCTTCATCATGGGGGCGGAAGGTATCGATGGTCTGTTGGGCCTTGTCCCGCGGAATGCCCAGCCCGATCAGCACTTCTCGGGTCATCTCGAGACTGGCTGGCAGCAGCTCGCGCAGCACGTAATCCACCTTGGCTCGCATCAGCCGCTGGGCATGCTGACGATCCCGCGCGCGAGCGTAGATCTTGAGGTGGGGAAAGCGCTTGCTGGCACGCTGGATGATACGCATGGAAATCTCGGGATCACCCACCGCCACTACCAGTACCTGGGCCTGGCGAGCCCCTGCGGCCTCCAGCAGGTCGAGACGGGTGGCGTCGCCAAAGTAGACCTTGTTGCCGTAGCGTCGCACGAAATCCACGTGGTCGGCGTTGATGTCGAGAATCGTGTAGGGAATCTCGAGTCCCTGGAGCGCGCGTCCCATCACCTGACCAAAGCGACCGAATCCCGCCAGGATGATCCTGGGTGAGTCGTCGTCCATGGCGTCGAACTGGCGCTTCGGACGAGGTTTCTTGAACAGCGGGCGGATCCACCGCTCATAGCCGAGAAACAGTACCGGCGTGGTGGCCATGGACAGCGACACGACCAGCACCAGCAGGCTGACGAGACTGGTCTCCAGCAGCGCTGCGCTGCCGGCCGCGGTCAGGACCACGAAAGCAAACTCGCCACCTTGAGATAGCAGCACCCCCAGGGTGGTGGTCTCGCGCCAGCCACAGCCATAGGCGCGTGCCGCCAGCATCAGACTGGCGCCCTTGGCCACCAGCAGCAGTGCGGTCAGCCCCAGGACCAGCCCCGGGGTCTCGGCCAGCAGCCCGATCTGGGCGGTCATGCCCACGGCCATGAAAAACAGACCTAGCAAGAGGCCTCTGAAGGGCTCGATATCTGCCTCGATACTGTGGCGGTATTCAGAGTCGGCCAGCAGAATGCCGGCAATAAATGCCCCCAGGGCCATCGACAGGCCTGCCAGCTCCATCAGCAAGGCGGCACCAATCAAGACCAGCAGCGACATGCCGGCAAACACCTCGCGGCTTTCGGTGGCGGCCGCTCTGCGAAACAGCGGCGGCAACAGCTTGCGTCCCCCGAAGATAAGGCCGGCGAAGGCGGCGACCGCAATCGCCACCTCCTTGAGCGCTGACATCACTCCTCCGGCGGCCAGGCTATCCGCGCCGAGGATCGGGATCACGGCCAGCACCGGGATGGCGGCCATGTCCTGAAACAGCAACAGGGAGAACGCCTTGCGCCCGTGGCGACTGTTGAGCTCCTGGCGCTCACCGAGCAGATGCAGGACCAGCGGGGTGGAGCACAGTCCGAGGCTGAAGCCGACGACGGCCGCCGCGACCGGAGACAGGCCTAGCGCGAGAGCCGTGACGCCGAGCACGAGGGTGGTGATGGCGACCTGCAGCGAACCGAAGCCGAACACCGGTTTACGCATCAGCTTGAGACGCGCCGGCTTGAGTTCCAGGCCGATGACAAACAGCAGGAAGACGATGCCGACCTGGGAAAACTGCAGCACGCCTTCCGCGTCAGGCACCAGGCCGAGGGCAGACGGGCCAATCAGTACCCCGGCGATCAGGTAGCCCAGCACCTCTCCCAGCCCCAGGCGCTTGATGACGGGCACCACCACCACGGCTGCAGCAAGAAAAATCAAGACGTTAAAAAGGAGGGCGGTGGCCAAGTCGTGACTCCGTTACGGCGTTGCAAGAAGCCACCAGCATACCTGATATCCGACAATGAGAGATGACCGACCGGGCCGGCCGGTCATTGACCATGGCCACCTCAACGGCTCAGGCAGGGAGCGCCTCGTCACCGAGGGAGACATACCCCGGCAGCGCTTGAATGCGCTCGAGCCAGGCCCGTATGCCGGGAAGCGTCGACAGCGAGAAGCCGCCTTCATGGGCAACGTGGGTATAGGCATACAGCGAAATATCCGCAATGGTCGGGCGGTCGCCGACCAGATAAGGCGTCGCTTCCAGCTGACGCTCCATGACCTTCAGCGCCTTGTAGCCGCCCTCTTTCTTGGCTTCGTACTCGGCCTTGCGTTCATCAGGCAGGCCAAGATACAGCGAGATGAAGCGGGCAACGGCGATATAGGGTTCATGGCTGTACTGTTCGAAGTATTGCCACTGCAGCACCTTGGCATGTTCAAAGCGGTCCTGCGGTAGCCAATCACTGCCGCCGGCCAGGTAGTGGAGAATCGCGTTGGACTCTGCCAGAAAGCGTCCGTCATCCAGCTCAAGAAGGGGAATCTTGCCGTTGGGATTACGCCCGAGAAAATCCTCTTCACGGGTGTCACCGGCCAGGATATCGATGCCGATCCACACCATTCGGATGTCGAGCAGCGAGGCCAGCAGCTTGATCTTGTAGCAGTTTCCCGAACGGGTATCGCCGTACAGATTCATCGGCGTGTTCCTCTGGAGCAACGGATGGATGGCACATCATGCCATGTTCGTCGCCTCACGCCAGGCATTTGGCGTGCCTCTGCACGGTACGCCACGTGGGTCGCAGTGATCACCGGCAGCTTCTATTCTGAAGCTGCACGTCGCGAGAGCTGAGGCGACGACTTGCCTCGTGGCCGTCAGGGACGAAAGGAGATGCACTCAATGGATAACCGTCGGGCTGCCAAGGGGCCTTCCATCATGCTGGGACTGGTGCTGGCTGTAGTGGCATTGGTGCAGCTACTGGCGGGAGCGCTGCTGCTGGCTCAGGGCGGCAGTGTCTATTACGTGGTATCTGCCGCGGGGCTGGTGGCCGTGGCCGCAGGGTTGATGGGGCGCTGGCGCGGCACCTTGACGGTGTATGCGGCGTTGCTCGCCGGCACGCTTGGTTGGGCGCTGTGGGAGGTGGGGCTAGATGCCTGGCGCTTGATACCTCGGCTCTGGGCCCCGGCCTTGCTGGGACTGGTGTTGCTCCTGCCATGGTGGTCTCGCGGCGCCACTGGCCTCGGTCGTCAGGGAACCGGGCTGACGTCGATCGTTGGTCTGGCGCTACCGCTGCTGGCGGCGGCACCGCATATCGTCGAGGCGTGGCAGCAAGGTGATCGTGCTCATGCGCCGTTCGCACTGACCGACGTCTGGCACACCGAGCTGACGGCAGGGGTGTCGTCCCTGGCACTGTCGGATGATCAGCAGCAGCTGTTTGTCTGCACCCAGCAGGGAGTGATGGCACGCCGAGCCACCACGGGAGAGCCGCTATGGGCCTACCAGTGGCAAGGCGATGTCGCCGGGGAACGCTGCGCGTATCTGGCCTTTCATGATGCCTGGCAAGGCCCCGTCGAGGGCGCGGCGGGGGTGTTTGTACCCATCCCAGGAGAGCAAGAAGGGGATCCCCTGGAATTGGCATCCACCCATGAAGGCGCCGGTGAGAGCGGTATCAGCGAGACCGACTTGATGTGTCCGCAGCGGCTGTTTGTCGCCTCCTCATCCGGCACTTTGCTGGCGCTGGACGCCGACACCGGCAGGCCCTGCGAGAGCTTTGCCGCGGCCGGGATGACCACCGTCGAAGCGACGTCGCTGGCGGCGTTGCAGGTGACCGATGGCGCGATAGTGGCATCTGCCATGGAGGATGGCCCCGCCCTCCAACTGCTCGACAGCGGCTCGGGAGAGAGCCTGTGGAGCTGGGGAGACGCGGCAGGTGGCGACAGACTGCTGGCGGTCGATCAGGCACTGAATCGCCTGATCGTGTCGTCCGCCGCCAGGGTGCCTACCGGCGACGCAGGAAGCCTGATACAGGCAGTGGATATCAGCGATGGCACCGTCCTGTGGCAGACCGAGATGCTGGGCGGTATCACCGCGTCTGGCACGGCTGCCTTGATGACACTGACGGCAGAAGAGGCAGGTCTCGCCGGCGCTGGGGAAGATGCCGGCGGCAGAGAGGAACAGCCTGACGCGACAGCGCTGGTGATGGTGGCTGACACCGCCGCCGGGTTGACGCTATTCGACCGGTTGACCGGGGAGATACTGTCCCACGAGGTGCTGGCCGCTTCACCGCCCTTGGCCGAGGAGCCTTGGCGCAACACAGCGCTGACAACGGCTGGCGCGGCTGAGCGAGATGCCTGGGGGCTCACCCCCGTTGATCAACTCTGGTGTCGACTGCGCCAGCGCACTCGGGATCACGGCCTTCCCAGTGCGCTGCCGGCTCCGCTGACAGACCTGCTCGCGGACCTGCTCGTGCATCCGCCCATGGCACCGCCCTGGTCACGACAAACGATCTTCGGCTCGCCGGACGAAGGCTCTTACCTGCTTGCCAGCACTGGCCTGGTCAGCCGCGACGGGGGCAGGCTTGCGTGGCCATGGTGCCAAACGCCCCCTTGGGGGGCGGTGGCGCGTGTCAGCCTCGGGCCTTCGACAACGGGGGAGTGGGTGTCCACGGTGTCGGGCCTGGACGTTCACCACCTGAAGCCGTCGCGGTTCTCACCGCGACGTTTGATGGGGGCGACTGGCTTGACCGCGCCTGTCACGATCGACAACACCGTTGTCGTCGGTGCCAGCAGTGCCTCGAGGCTGTTTTTCCTGCAGCCCGACACTGGCCAAGCCTTGGGCACACAGTCCCTTGCTGGCGGTGCCGTAGAGGGGCTGTGGACGTTCACCGAAGCACCAGGGACGTCGTATCTCGTCGTGGCGCTGAAGCATCGGCAAGGGGCGTCACAGTTGATCGTGATGACGCCGAACTCGATGCCTGAATAGCGAGTCGTTGTGTCTCGCGCGGTCATGGCGATGACTGGCTGCGTCAACATCCATGGCAAAGCGCCGTCGGTGCGCTTCGCTTGACTGGCAGGAGGAGGGGGAGATGCGTCTGCTGATCATGATCATCATTGGCGTGGCACTGGTCTTGCTGTTGCTCTGGACCTGTCCAAAGCCTCGTCAGCATACCGCGATGTGGGTCTTTAGCCTGGCATGGCTGGGAGTCTGTGCCTGGAACTTAAGCGTCGGGTTGTCACACGGCTATGCCCTGGGGGAGGAGCTGCTGGTGCATGCGCTACTCTTCGGCGTGCCGGCAGGACTTGGCTGGTGGCGGGTGTGTCGGGAGCCGTCTTCCGCCTGATCCTTGGATGACGGAGTCTGGGTGACTGGATCAGTGTGACGGGGTCAAGGGTGGCTGGATCTAGAGTGACAGAATCAGCAACGCGTGACAGCGGTCAGCGATCGACGGCTCCAGGGCGTGGCAAACGCGAACTAGTGTGCCGTCGGGACCTTCTTGTAGTGGCCCGGGACCTTTACCCGTTCACCGTTGGGCAGGGTCTTGACGTGGGTGGGAACGTAAACGCGCTTGATGACACTCTTGGATGTCGCCATGACGGACCTCCTGCATGTTCCATGGAGAGGACCTCCGACAGACATCTCTATCAGAGCCTGGCGGGGTTGTAAATGAGAGGGTATCGCTTCTGCCAAGGAAGTGCGTTTGACCTGGATCAGCTGGCGCCCAGGTTTCCAGGGCGACGGCGCGAGGGCTAGACTGAAGGTCTGGCTTTGGGACATGACCTTGCAATGATGCTTGACGCTCCAGTAATCGAACGGCGTAGCTACCCGGATAGGGTGCTCAGTGACCGGCATGACTACCAGCAACTGCTGCTGGGGCAAGGTGGCATGGTCGAGCTGGAGGTGGCCGGTCGGTGTCTGCGGGTAAGCGAAGGCGTGCTGGCACCGGTCCCCAGCGGTGACCTGCATCATTATCTCGCCCCCGCGGACAACGACGTCCTGGTGCTCGATCTCCCGGTGGAGTGGTGCCATGCCCTGGGTATCGAATCCTTGTTTGAATCCGGCCGAGGGGCGAGCCGCCGCCTGTCGGGGATCAAGGTCCCCACAGCACTGGCGACCGCCGCGCCTACGGGCCCTGCGGATGTACCTCGGCTGGCTCAGTGGCTGCTGACCTTGGCGACAGCGCTTGACGCAGGGGGGGGCAAGCCGTTGCCGTCCCAGCGGCTAAGTCTGCTCAGACTGTTGCCAGAGGTCCGTCGTCGTCTGGAGCAGCCATGGCGGGTCAGCGACATGGCCAGCCTCTGTCACCTGTCCGAGGCCGTCTTTGCGCGTCAATTTCGCGTCCTGATGGGCATGGGACCGGCGGCCTGGCTACGCCGCGAGCGTCTGATCTTGGCCCGTCAGCTGCTGATGGGCACTGGCGCGCAGGGGAGGGCCATGCCCGTCTCCCTCAGCGAGATTGCCCTGGCCTGTGGTTTTCACGATGCAGCACATTTTACCCGGGTCTTTGGTGAGGCCCACGGCATGCCGCCGGGGCGCTGGCGACAACAGACCGCCCAGCAGGTCTTGCAAAGGTCAGAATCGTACAAGACATGATGGCGTGCGCCGCACACACTCGAGTCCTCGTCTGTGTGGAGGTCCTCATGTCTGTTTCTTCATCCTCATCCAGCGGTGACATCGCAGCGCGTCCTGATCTGCGACGCCGGGCCACCTTGATTGGCGCTACCACCGTGCTCAACTGGGCCATGCTGTCGCTGTTTACCCAGCTGGCCGGTCCGGTGCCGCCATTTCTGTTGACCGCCTTGGCGTTTGCGGTGGCCTTCGTCTGCTTCGTAGTCTATCAGCGCCTGCGGGGAGAGGCGGTCATCGCGCCGATGCGCCAGCCGCCACTGATCTGGGCGCTGGGTGTCGGTGGGTTGTTTGGCTATCACGCCCTGTATTTCGTCGCTCAGCAGAATGCTCCGCCTGCCAACGCTGGCTTGATCAGCTACCTGTGGCCGCTGCTGATCGTGCTGATGGTAGCGCTGTTACCCGGCGAGCGCCTGCGCGGCTATCACGTCATCGGCAGTGTGCTGGGCTTCTGTGGTGCGGTGTTACTGATCGGCGGTGATGTCAATGCCGGTGGCAGCCTGCTTGGCTACGTTGCCGCCTTTGCCAGTGCCTTTGTGTGGAGCGGTTACTCGGTACTGTCCCGGGCCACCAGCAAGGTGCCGACCGCCGCCGTGGGTGGCTTCTGTCTGGCCACGGCGATACTGGCAGCGATCTGTCACCTGGCCTTCGAGACGACTCGTTGGCCCGAGGGCAGCGCTTGGCTCGGTGTCATTGCCCTGGGTCTGGGCCCGGTAGGCAGCGCGTTCTTTACCTGGGATATCGGGGTCAAGCAGGGCGATCTACGCCTGCTGGGCTTCCTTGCCTACTTTACGCCGCTGCTGTCGACGCTGGTGCTGGTGGTCACTGGCTATGCCGCCCCCAGTCTGTGGCTGGCCGGTGCCGCGGGGCTGATTACCCTGGGCATGCTGGTCGGTAGCGGCTGGATCGGGCGTCGGCGCAGCCGCTGAGGTTGGCGTGTCACAGGCTGGATGAAACGCCATGCGACAGCGCTCCCTCGCGGTGATGACCGTCAGTGAGCGCTGTCACGTCTCTCGAAGCCTTAATGGCTGGTAATGCGATGTCGTGATAGCCGGGTAAAGCGAATCGGTGGCGTGCTGGCCAGCCCCACGCGATCGGTGTCCGGCTGAGCGCGCCAGCCACGATACAGCGCCCAGCGCTTCAAGGCGTCCAGGTTCAGGTGGGGGTGGTGATCATCGTGGGGGTCATACTCAGGGGCGGGGAAGGCATGGGCCAGGTGGTCGTAGCGAGCCAGGGCGCGCTCGCCGCCATGGGCAGCCAGGGCCTGGTCCAGTGCGGTCTGCCAGGCGCGAGTGTCGTGCTGGTGCTGCTGTGGTGTTGCGTTGGACACTGTCATGGTATTGCCCTCTCACTAGGTGGCTAGATCTTGGGGTCTCGCCATCACCCGCTCGCAAGCGGATGCCGTTCACAGCTCAAGATGAAGACGCCCGTGGCATGCGGCCTGGGCGTCCCACGGTGTCAATCCCAGCTCAGTGCGCCGCCGACCTGATACTCGGTGACGCGGGTCTCGAAGAAGTTCTTTTCCTTGCGCAGGTCGATGATCTCGCTCATCCACGGGAAGGGGTTCTGGGCGCCGGGGAACTGCTCTTTCAGGCCAATCTGGGCCAGGCGGCGGTTGCAGATGAAGTGCAGGTACTCTTCCATGATGGCCGCGTTCATGCCCAGCACCCCTCGAGGCATGGTGTCACGCGCGTAGCTGATCTCGAGCTCGGTGCCCTCGAGGATCATCTGCGTGACCTCATCCTGAAACTCGGGTGTCCACAGATGCGGGTTTTCGATCTTGATCTGGTTGATCATGTCGACGCCGAAGTTCAGGTGCATCGACTCGTCACGCAGGATGTACTGAAACTGCTCGGCCACGCCGGTCATCTTGTTGCGACGACCCATGGACAGGATCTGGCTGAAGCCGCAGTAGAAGAAGATCCCTTCGGTGACGCAGTAGAAGGCGATCAGGTTGCGCAGCAGTTCCTGATCGGTCTCTACGGTGCCGGTGTGGAAGTCCGGGCGCGCCAGGGACTGGGTATGTTTCAGGCTCCAGGCGGACTTGGAGGCCACGGAAGGCACTTCGCGATACATGTTGAAGACTTCGCCTTCGTCCATGCCAAGCGACTCCACGCAGTACTGGTAGGCGTGGGTGTGGATCGCTTCCTCAAAAGCCTGGCGCAGCAGGTACTGGCGGCATTCCGGGTTGGTGATCAGGCGATACAGGGCCAGCACCAGATTGTTGGCGACCAGGGAGTCGGCGGTGGAGAAGTAGCCCAGCGAACGTTCGACAATACGGCGCTCGTCGGCGGTCAAGCCGTCGTTGCTCTTCCATAGCGCGATGTCCGCGTTCATGTTCACTTCCTGGGGCATCCAGTGGTTGGCGCTGCCGTCCAGGTACTTCTGCCAGGCCCACTCGTACTTGAACGGCACCAGCTGATTGAGGTCGGCGCGGGCGTTGATCATCTGCTTGTCATCGACCTGGATACGCGCCGCGCCCATCTCGAGCTCTTCGAGACCTGCCGCCACGTCGAGCTCCTCAAGGGCCTGGCGTGCGCGGGCCAGGCGATTCTGATCGGCGACGCCATAGTGGCCAGTGCTTTCGCGCACCGCCTCTTTCGCCTCGACCGCTGGTTCGGTGACCGGGGCCGTTGCCGGCTGTGGTGCCTTTTGCGGTTCCGGTACCTTTTGCGGTTCCGGAACTTCGGCGGTGGCGGTGTCGTCCTCGTGAAACTCGTCCCAGTTCAGCATTGTGGCTCTCTCCCGATCGTCTGATCGGCCGACGCGCAGGGCGTCGGCAGGGGTGTCAGGTCGCCTCGGCCTGGCCTGCGGGGCTTGCCCACAGGACCGAGCGTGGTGGTCCGGATTACTGGCAGGCCTCGCAGCCTAGTTCATCGATATCGCCGGCGGAGGGAGGACGTTGGCCGCCCTTGCCCTTGAGGAAATCATCGATGCCCCGGGGCTCTCCCTCGACCGCGGTGTCGACACTGGGCGAGGAAGCCGCGGTGGGCGCATCAGCGGAAGCGCCGTTGGCGACGGCATTCAACTTGCCGCGGTTGACCGTGGATTTCTCCACCGAGGTGGCGCCCAGCGCCCGCAGGTAGTAGGTGGTCTTGAGTCCTCGAAACCAGGCCATGCGATAGGTCACGTCCAGTTTCTTGCCGGATACCCCTTGGATGTAGAGGTTCAGCGACTGGGCCTGATCGATCCATTTCTGACGTCGCGCGGCCGCCTCGACCAGCCACTTTGGCTCGACTTCGAAGGCAGTGGCGTACTTGGCCTTGAGGTCGTCCGGGATACGATCGATAGGCTGGACGCTGCCGTCGTAGTACTTGAGGTCGTTGATCATCACCTCGTCCCACAGGCCGCGCTGCTTGAGGTCGCTGACCATGTAGGCGTTGACCACGGTGAATTCGCCGGACAGGTTCGATTTGACGAACAGGTTCTGGTAAGTCGGCTCGATGGACTGGGTGACGCCGCAGATGTTCGAGATGGTGGCGGTGGGGGCGATGGCCATGACGTTGGAGTTGCGCATGCCCTGCTGCTGCACCTTGCTGCGCAGGCGTTCCCAGTCCTGGGTCTGGCTGGTGTCGACCTCAATGAAGCGCTCGCCTCGCTCGGCCTTGAGCCTGTCGATCGAGTCGATCGGCAGAATCCCCTGACTCCACAGCGACCCCTCGAAGCTGGCATAGCGCCCGCGCTCGGCAGCCAGGTCACTGGACGCTTCGATGGCGTGATAGCTGATCAGCTCCATGGAGCGATCAGCAAAGGTGATTGCCTGCTCGCTGGCGTAGGCGATGCCCTGGGCATACAGCGCATCCTGGAAGCCCATCAGGCCAAGGCCCACGGGACGGTGCTTGAGGTTTGACTGTCGCGCCTGGGGCACCGCGTAGTAGTTGATGTCGATAACGTTGTCGAGCATGCGCACGGCGGTACGCACGGTCTTACTCAGCTTGCTGGCCTCCAGCTGGCCGTCGACGATGTGATTGGCCAGGTTGATCGACCCCAGATTGCACACCGCAATTTCGTCAGCGGAGGTATTGAGGGTGATCTCGGTACATAGGTTGGAGCTGTGCACAACGCCAGCATGGCTCTGCGGGCTGCGGAGATTGCAGGCATCCTTGAAGGTGATCCAGGGATGGCCGGTCTCGAACAGCATCGACAGCATCTTGCGCCACAGGTCCTTGGCCTTGACCCGCTTGTACAGGGTGATCTGACCGTTGCGGGTCATTTCCTCGTACTCGGTGTAGCGCTTCTCGAAGGCAATGCCGTACAGGTCATGCAGGTCCGGGCAACTGGACGGCGAGAACAGGGTCCACTGCTCGTCGTCGAACACCCGCTTCATGAACAGGTCCGGCACCCAGTTGGCGGTATTCATGTCGTGGGTGCGACGCCGGTCGTCGCCGGTGTTCTTGCGCAGTTCGAGAAACTCCTCGACATCCAGATGCCAGGTCTCCAGGTAGGCGCAGACTGCGCCCTTGCGCTTGCCGCCCTGATTGACCGCCACGGCGGTGTCGTTGACGACCTTGAGAAACGGCACTACTCCCTGGGACTTGCCGTTGGTGCCCTTGATGTAGGAGCCCAGGGCGCGCACAGGAGTCCAGTCATTGCCGAGACCACCGGCCCACTTGGACAGCATGGCGTTGTCACGGATAGCGCCGTAGATGCTCTCGAGGTCGTCGGACACGGTGGTCAGGTAGCAGCTGGAGAGTTGGCTGCGCACGGTGCCTGCATTGAACAGGGTGGGTGTCGACGCCATGTAGTCAAAGCTCGACAGCAGCTCGTAGAACTCAATGGCGCGGGCCTCACGCTCAGTTTCCTTCAATGCCAGGCCCATGGCGACACGCATGAACATCACCTGGGGCAGCTCGTAGCGCACATTGTCACGATGCAGGAAGTAGCGATCGTAGAGGGTCTGCAGGCCGAGGTAGGTGAACTGATTGTCGCGGCGGTGATCCAGGGCTTCGCCGAGACGCTCCAGATCGAAGTTGGCAAGCTCCGGGTCGAGCTGTTCGAACTCGATCCCGCGCTCGACATAGCGCACGAAGGCCGGCGTGTAGAGCCTGGCCATGTCACCGTAGGTGGCGTCTTCTGCCACCTCGAGGAACGACAGTGCCTCGCGGCGCAGGTTGTCCTGCAGCAGGCGAGCAGTGACGTAGGTGTAGTTGGGGTCTTTCTCGACCAGGGTGCGGGCGGTCATCATCAGCGCTTGCGACACGCCGTCGATGGTCACGCCGTCGTAAAGGTTCTTCAGGGAGTCTTGAACAATCTTGTTCGGGTCGACGTTCTCGAGCCCTTCGCAGGCGTCGAAGACCAGGGTTTCTATGCGTCCCAGGTCGAGGGGGCGGCGGCTGCCGTCGGCGGCGGTAACGTTGAGCGTGGGGTGAGGCTTGGCGATGCCGCTGTCCTGGCGGGCTCGGGCATGCTCTTCACGATAGAGCACGTAAGCGCGGGCGACCTTTTGCTCGCCACTGCGCATCAGCACTAGCTCGACCTGATCCTGAATATCCTCGATATGTACGGTGCCTCCATCCGCCAGGCGCCGGGCGAAGGTGTGTTCGATGGCCTCTGCGGAGTGCTTGACGAAGTCGCGTACCCGACTCGAGGTGGCGGCGTTGTCTCCCTCGACGGCGATGAAGGCCTTGCTGATGGCCACCGCGATCTTGCCGGCATCGAAGGGCACCACATCACCGGTGCGCTTGATCACGCGCAATGTGTTGGGCGCAGTGACAGAGACAGACGGTCGATCCGGGCTTGCGATGGTTTCCATGGCGCCGAGGCTCCCTGTAAGGCGAGAAGAGTCGTGGAAAAGGGCGTGAGAAGGCGTCGTTCCGTGCTGATTGACAGCCTTCGGTGGACTTGCTAAAGGCACACTATGTAGTGCCTTGGCGGGCCACGAACACAAGATAGTGTGCATTTTTGCCTTCATCAAGTGGGTAATGTCACGCCGGTCGCAGCGCTTGGGAGAGGGGCATCCCGGGGCGTCCAGCCAGGCCAGTGTTGGTGCCGCTGGCAGGCGTAAGGCAGCGTCAGGACGGGACCGAAGAGAGGGCAGGCGACGGCGAAAATTTCGGGTATCCTTGTGTTATCGCGTGTGACATTGCTTAGTATCAGTCGTCTGTCCGGCATGCTTCATGCCCGGTACTCGCCACAAGGAATGAGAAACCCTATGGAAGATCGCTCAGAGCAACGAGAACAGGATCACGTACTCATCATCGAGGATGATGAGCGTCTCGCTGGTCTGACACGGGACTACCTGGAAGCCAACGGCTTTCGCGTGAGCCTGGAAGAGGACGGCGGTAAGGGAGTCGATCGCATCCTGTCGCTGCAGCCGGATCTGGTGATCCTTGACCTGATGCTGCCGGGGGAAGATGGCCTGTCCATCTGTCGCCGTGTACGCAGCGACTACTCAGGCCCGATCCTGATGCTCACCGCTCGCACGGATGACATGGATCAGGTGCTGGGACTCGAGATGGGCGCCGACGACTACGTGCCCAAGCCGGTGCAGCCGCGTGTGCTGCTGGCACGCATGCGCGCGTTGCTGCGCCGACTCGACGGCGCAGAGGCCGGGGGCGAAAGCCGGCTGTCGTTCCAGGATCTGGACATCGACAATGCGACCCGGGAAGCCTGGTTGAAGGGTGAGCGTATCGACCTGACCAGTGCAGAATTCGATCTGCTTTGGCTGTTGGCGAGCCATGCCGGACGCGTGTTGACCCGGGAAGAGATCTTTTCTCAGCTTCGCGGTATTCGCTACGACGGACAGGATCGGTCTATCGATGTGCGGGTATCGCGGATCCGCCCCAAGATCGGTGATGACCCCCACCATCCGCATCGCATCAAGACCGTCAGAAGCAAGGGCTATCTGTTTGTGAAGGATAGCTGAGCGCATGCGTCGCGCCCTTGCCGACAGTACCTTCCTGCGGGTCTACGTCATGCTGGCGGCGACTCTGGTGCTGGCGCTTGGCGTGGCGATGTCGGGCATGACGTTGATCGACAAGATCCGTATCGAGCACTATCGCGAGACGCTGGCTGAGGCTCCGATGAATCTGATGGCGACGATGATCGATCGTTTGCCTCGATCGGAGCGTCGCCAGTGGATGGAAGAGCGCTCCGAGGCGCTCGATATATCGATGTCGATCGTGTCCCTTTCGTCCTTGTCGCCGAGCTACTTTACTCGCCTGCGGTTACAGCGCGGCGGCGTATTGGTGGATCGCGACAGTCCCCATGACTGGCGCTTCTGGCGGTTGATGCCGGGAGGCGGGGCGGTGCTGCAGGTGGCGCTGTCAGGGCTGTCGGAACGCCAGCTGCGGGGCCTGACCCAGCTCAGCGGTGAGTGGTTGGCGAGTCTCCCGGCCAAGGATCGTCAGTCCAGCCTCGATGGTTTGAGCTCAGGGGATCTGGCGGTGTCGATCAGTCAGTCGCCGCCGACCATGCTGGATGAGCGTCACCTGTCGCGCCTGGCCGGGGGCGAAGTGATGATGCAGCTGCTGCCCGAGCACTGGTCGGTGGTGCTGTTCATGCAGGTCTCGCCACCGGGAGAGGCGCCGTTCTGGCTGACCGTCGGCCCCATGGCAAGTTACGAGGCGCTGCCGCCTGCGCTGCTGGCTTCCATGCTGGTCTTGCTGATGGGCGCTCTGGCCATCGTCATCTACTTGATCGTACGCGGCATCGAGGCGCGCATGGCGCGTCTGGAAATGGCTGCGACACGACTCGCCAGTGGTCGTCTCGATACCCGAGTTAAGGTCGAGAGTGGCGACTTCCTTGGACGTGTCGGCATGGCCTTCAACGGTATGGCGTCCCAGGTGCAATCGCTGCTACGCGCCCAGCAGGACATGATTCGTGCGGTGTCGCATGAGCTCAGGACGCCGGTGGCGCGGATACGCTTTGCGGTGCAGATGGTCGAGGACATGTCCGAGGACGCCCTGGTCCGGCGCCAGCTGCAGGGGGTCGATAGTGATATCGATGAGCTTGATGATCTGATCGACGAGATTCTGACCTACGCTCGTCTGGACAGCGAGACCATCCACGGGGTGGATGCCACACCGGAACCGGTGGAGCTGCGCGATACCTGCGAGCGAGTGATCGATGCCTTGATGCCGTTGCACGGCAATCTCGACGTGCAGCTGGCGGCGGGACCGGAAGTGGAGATACACGCGGACTTGCGCTATCTGCAGCGTGCCATCCAGAACCTGGTGGCCAACGCCTGTCGCCATGCCCGCTCCCGCGTCAAGGTCAGCCTGTACGATGAAAGCCGTCTGGTGCGTGTCGACGTGGAAGATGACGGCGAGGGGGTCCCCCCCGAGGCCCGCCAGGATATCTTCAAGCCCTTTGCGCGTCTCGACGATAGCCGCACCCGCCGTTCGGGGGGATATGGCCTGGGTCTGTCCATCGTGCAGAAGGTCATGGCCTGGCACGGGGGCAGTGTCACCGTCGATGAAAGCCCGACCCTGCAGGGCGCCCGCTTTACCCTGATCATTCCCCGGCGTTTCTGACCCTTGAACGTCGCGCTGCGTCAGGCAGGCTTGATACCTTCGAGCACCGCGAACGAGGTTTCACGAGCCGTGCGCAGAAAGTCCACCATCCAGGGGGCCTCCCTGGTGTCTTCACGAATTGCCGCAAAGAGCGTGCTCCAGACGCCGGTCTCGCCCAGCGTCACGGCCTTCACATAGTCCCGCTCCAGATACTCTGTCATGGCCCAGTTAGGCAGTGAGCAGACCCCACGGCCGCTGGCGACCAGCTGCATCATCATGATGGTCAGCTCGGCGGTGCGTACCTCACGCGGCGTGACTCCCGCTGGGTCAAGGAACTGCGTGAAGATATCCAGGCGCGAGCGCTCTACCGGATAGGTGATCAGCACCTGGTCGGCGAGATCTGCCGGGGTGACGTGGCTGTTGCCTGCCAGGGCGTGCTGACGAGCGACGGCCAGCAGGCCTTCGTAGCGGAACAGCGGCTCGTAGTGCACCCCCGGGAGAGGTTGGGGGTCGGCGGTGATGACCAGGTCGAGCTGTTCCCGGGCCAGCGCGGGCAAGGGATCGAAATGATGTCCCCCGGGGATGTCGATCTCGACCTCGGGCCAATGGTCGCGGAAATGGTCCACGGTGGGCATCAGCCACTGGAAGCAGCTGTGGCACTCGATGGCCATGTGCAGGCGGCCGTGCTCGTTGCCGGCCAGTCTCGCCAGGTCCCGCTCCGCCATGCGCACCTGGGGCAGAATCTGCTCAGCCAGCCCGAGCAGACGAAGCCCCGCGCGGGTGAACTCGACCGGTCGCGTCTTGCGCAGGAACAGCGGACTCCCCAGTCGCTCCTCCAGGTCCTTGAGCTGATGAGAAAGGGCCGATTGTGTCAGGTGCACTCGCTCGGCGGCTTCCACCAGAGAACCAGCGTCGCGCAGGGCGATCAATGTACGCAGATGACGGAGTTCAAGCATTATCGTGAGCTTTGTTCATAATAAAGATTAAGAAGTTTAGTTTGACTCACCCTTGCGGGGCTAGTCCAAATCTGTGGAATCGCTCATGTTCCGTGAGATAGAGCATGAGTCTGGTTCATTCTGATGGCGTGATAAAAGGCGCGGTTCGGGGTCTTGACGGGGCATTCAGGACTGACGCTTAGCGGCGGAACGTGGATAGCTCTCTGCCTGCGTCGATCACAGACCGTGGCGAGGGCTTGGGTGACAACACCTTGCTTACATAGCGTGCTGAATCGGGAGGGATTGTCCGGGGAAAATGGGTCACGATGGGCCAGGCGGTGGTATCGTGTGGCGTCAAAGGACCGTTTTGCCGCTGTTATCGAAGGAGCTTTCCATGCGCCGATCCGTTATCGCTTCGACTCTTTTAACCGCCGCGCTGGCCGGCCTGGCGGGATGTGCCTCCCAGTCAGGTCAGGACGCCGGATCGGATCAGGCTCCCGCGGTGGAGAGGCGCGGATCCTTCACTGACGCTCCTGTCGAGCAGCAGGCACCGCTATTGCCATCGGCGTACTTCGTTGGCGACGGCACCACCTTTGTGGGCTGGCACTGCACACCACGCCAGGATGTGGTCACCGCCACTCAGGGAGACTCCCTGCGGCTCTGGACGACCCATGGCGCCGAGCAGCTGCCCCAGGCGGTAGTGGACCAGGGCGAGCGCTATCAGCAGGGCGAGCTCAGTGCCCACGTGATCGGTGATCGTGCGGTGATCAAGAGCGGCCGTGGACGGCTGCAGTGTGAGGCGACTGCCCGGCGCGATTCGCTTCGGCGCACGGATAAACCGGGTGTCATGTTCTATGCCCGTGGCAATGAGCCCGGGTGGCATCTTTCCTTGGCCAACGACGTGCCGCGCATCGACATGTCGCTGGACTACGGCGAGCGTGAGGCGAGCCTGCCGTATCGGGTCACCACGCTGGATAATGAGGCGGGCCGAGTAATCTTGCAGAGTGGGCGTGCGGACGCGCCCTTCGAGCTGCGGATTGAGTCCGGTGCCTGTTTCGACGACATGGCCGGCACGCCCTGGCCTGCTCAGGTGACGCTGACGGTCAATGGCCAGCAGTTGCAGGGATGTGGCCAGGGCATCGCGCCCTGAACCAGTCGTTACCCGGCGTCGAGGACGATGTCAGGAGCGCCCGACAGGGCGCTCCTGTCGTGATGTAGCAGGCGTTTTCTTTCGTTTTTATAGAAAGATAGGCCCGTATTTTTTTCGCTTTTCGTCAACTTTTTAGGCGGTAAACTGATCGGCAGATACCTCTTCTTAGGGAGTTTGCCATGACCCGCGTATTGCTAGTGACGTCTTCGATTCTGGGTGAGCATGGTCAGTCCAACGACCTGGCCCGACAGTTTGAGCGCCAGGTGCGTCAGCGCAGCGACATTCAGCTGACACACCGCGATGTCGTTGCCGACGATCTGCCGCACTTGACCCTGCCAGAGCTGTCCAGTTGGCAGGTGGCACCAGAGGAGCGCAGCGAGCAGCAGCGTGAGCTGGCATTGCGCTCCGACGAGCGGCTCGACGAACTGCTGGCCCATGACGTGGTGGTGCTTGCGGTGCCAATGTACAACCTGGGCATGCCGTCCCAGCTGAAGGCCTGGTTTGACCGCATCTTGCGCGCCGGCAAGAGCTTCAAGTACACGGAAAATGGTCCGGTGGGCTTGATCGAAGGCAAGCGTGCGATACTGCTAGGAGCCCGTGGCGGGCAGTATGCAGGCAGTGAGCTGGACACCCAGACGCCGCATATTCGTCACCTGTTGGGGCTGATCGGCATCAGCGAGTTCGAGGCGGTCTATGCCGAGGGCCTGAACATGGGCGATGAGATCAAGGAAGCCGCGCTCACCCAGGCCCACGCAGAGATCGCGACGCTGGTCGAGGCGCTGTAACGCCGGCCGATGCCAGGCCGGCTGGCAATAACCCGCCAGGCTGCCTGGCAACATCCCTCTAGCTACACCCCTCCAGCCATTCCCCCAGGCTAGAGGCCATGCCGCGACGGATGCTTTCGTCGCGGCATTGTTGCGTCATTGCCCTGAGTGATGGACCGCACAGACACCCGTATCGGTCGCCAGGTGCCAACGTGGTGCCACGTAGTCACCCATACAAAGTCTGGGCTGTGGCGAGATGATGCGTGCCAGTAAACGCCCGAGAGGACGCTGCTGAGCAGACATCGGCAACTGCCGGCTGGGCGACAGGGCGACCCAGCGATCCCCCTGCCATCGGGCGAGCGCAAAGCGAAAAGGGTGAAATCCGGGAAAGCCTAGACGCAAGTCAGTGGCGATCAGCAGGGTGTCACCCTCGGTGGTCAGCCTCTCGTAGCGGAGAAAGGGCCCGGCAAACCATTCCAGGCGTTGGCCGCTGGCCAGAGATGTGGCGGCTTTCTCCAGGGCTGCACCGCGCTGGAACAGCTCTACCTGAGGCTGGGTGTCACCATCCAGCAGGCCGATCAGCATCTCGGCATGACGATCACCTTTGATGGCCGTTACTCGCCATAGCAGGGTCGAGAACGGTGCCGGCTGGACCAGCACCTGCGCCGAGGCCATGTCGATTCGCTCCAGCGCGGCTTGTGCTCGCAGCTCCACCCAGCTCTTGGCGCCCATCGCAGCCAGCAGATACAGGCTCGAGATGATCAGCCCCGCGCTGGCGGCACGCTGGAGTGCAGAGCGCGTGGTGCTCGGCCACAGGGCCACGCCTAGCGCACCCAGCAGTACCAGGGTGTACACGGGATCAATGATGAACACTAGCGGCGTGGCGCTGGGTGACACCACCTCAAGCGGCCACCATAGCTGGGTGCCATAGGTCGTCAGCGAATCCAGCAAGGGGTGGGTGACGAGACAGAGCCAGAAGAACAGCCACCAGCGCAACGCGGGTATCGTCGCGGTGACCGCCCATCGCTTGCCAAGCCGCGTGGCGGCAAAAGCGAGCGCCAGTGACACAGCGGTAAGCACAAACAGCGAGTGGCTGAAGCCGCGATGATAGGTGACGTTGGCGACCGCGTCGCCATAGTCGATCAGCACATCCAGGTCCGGCAGGCTGCCGACCACGGCACCGGCCAACAGCGATTTTCGCCCGAGTTGACGTCCTAGTGTCGCGCCGCCGAGGGCTGCGCCCAGTGCCGCTTGTGTCAGTGAATCCACTATCTCTTCCTGGCGCCGCTTAGCCGGGCGGGTTGGTGTCGGGGGCGGTTTGCGTCCATGCCGGGGAGGCGGCCAAGACCTGCTGCTGCACCGGGCACTGATCATGATGGGCCCCAGGGAGATAGCCGGTACTCATCAGAAATTCCTTGACGATCTCGGGGCCGGTAAAGCGGAAGTGTCGCCTGAAGAGTTTGACCCACTGTGCGTGGGGAAGAGGGTGATGGGCATTCAGCCAGGCCTCGAAACCGCCGTGAGACGCGCGTAGTTGCTGGATCACCTGGGCGTTGTGAATCACCGCGTCGATCTTCTGCCGATGTCGGATGATGCCCGCATCATTGAGCAGTCGCGCCCGCTCCTCATCGCCATAGGCGGCCACCCGGTCAACCTCGAAGTGGTCGAAGGCATGGCGGAAGGCGTCGCGTTTCTTCAGTACCGTCAGCCAGGAGAGCCCAGCCTGGTTGATCTCCAGCATTAGTCGTTCGAACAAGTCGGCCTCGCTGGTGATGGGGAACCCGTATTCCGTATCGTGGTAGGGCCCATGCAGGGGGTGCCCCGGTGCCACGTTGCAGTACTCACTCATTCGCTGGATTCCTCGGTAAGCGGCCACCGTAAAAGAGTTCGCCTTAAAGGAGGCGATGTAAAGGGGCTCGGTATATGCCGTCTTCTCCTGTCGTTCTGGCCGGCATCGTCTTGATGGAGGTGTGGTGGGCCTGTGCCTCATGGCTGAGTTCTGGCATTTCCCTTCTGACGCCCTTCTGCGATGCTGTGTCGACTCACAGACGTTACGTTGTTCAGGAGATCATACGCGATGGCTCACTCTTTGCGCGCCTTGGGCGCGGCGTTGCTCGGCGTTGTCAGTCCGCTGGTCATGGCGGCTGGAATCGATATGCACAAGGATCCCCACTGCGGCTGCTGTAGCGCCTGGGCCGACCATGTCAGAGCGGCGGGGTTTGAGGTGTCGGTGCTCGAAGAAGCCGACATGGGGGCCGTGAAACGCGAGCTTGGCGTTCCCTGGGCACTGGCATCCTGCCATACCGCTGTGCTGACCACGGACGCCGGCAAACGGTACCTGTTCGAAGGGCACGTACCTGCCGAACAGCTCGCTTGGCTTCAGCAAGCGTCGCCTGACATCGATGGGTTGGCGGTTCCCGGTATGCCCCATGGATCCCCTGGCATGGAAACCGGACGGGTGGATGACTATGCCGTGCTGAGCTTTACAGCGGGGGAGGATCGCGCCAAGGTAGTGGCCCGCTATCCGTAACGGCAGTGGTGTCTGCGCTGCCGGGAGGAAGAGCCCCTGACTTGGAGATACAGGCCATGCAATTTCTACACACCATGGTGCGTGTCAGCGACCTCGACGCGTCGCTGCATTTCTACTGCGACCTGCTGGGCCTCAAAGAGGTTCGGCGCAAGGAGAACGACAAGGGGCGCTTTACCCTGGTCTTTCTGGCGGCGCCAGAAGATGAGTCGCGCTCCAGCGAGCTGCAGGCACCTGAGCTTGAGCTGACCTGGAACTGGGATCCGGAGGAGTATCAGGGCGGACGGAATTTTGGCCACCTGGCCTACCGTGTCGATGATATCTATGGGCTTTGCCAGAAGCTCCAGGACAACGGTGTGACCATCAACCGTCCTCCCCGTGACGGTCATATGGCCTTTGTGCGAAGCCCCGATGGTATTTCGGTGGAACTGCTGCAAAAAGGCGATGCCCTTGCGCCCCAGGAGCCGTGGGCATCCATGGAGAACACGGGGAGCTGGTAGGGGCAAAGCGTGGCGGCAGGGCGTGCCAACTGCGCTGCCGTCTGTTTTCGGGCGTGCTTCCCATGGACAGACCCTGCTGTCTGCGCAGCGCTCATCCTTGCCGCCAACCCTGCCGCCAACCCTGCCGCGTGGCGGTAGGGTTGGCGTTGTTCAGCGGTTGCTGTCGGCAAGGGCTGTCGGCAAGGGCTGTCGGCAAGGGCTGTCAGCGAGGGAAAGGCATCAGCCTTGGGCGCTGGCCGCGCCGGTCAGTCCGCCGGCAGATGCTGCCCGGCGCGCGATGTCGCCCAGTGCCTCGTCGGTGGCGTTGAGGTCACGGAAGGCCCCCATGGCGCCTAGCAGGGCCGAGCTTTCGTAGGGAACGAAGACCCGCTCACCCTGCTTGGCCATCTCTGGCAGCATGGCGATGTAAGACTGACCCAGCAGATAGCCGATGACGGCCTTGGAGCTTTTTTCGCCCTCGCCCATGGCATTCAGTACCAGCTCGATCGAGCGACTTTCCCCCTGGGCACGAAGAATGGCGGACTCCTTGTCGCCCTGGGCATTGAGGATGGCGGATTCCTTCTGGCCCTGAGCCTTGGCAATCGCCGCTGCCTTGTCGCCTTCGGCCTCGGTCACGGTGGCCCGGCGGCGACGCTCGGCTGACATCTGCAGATGCATGGCCTCCTTCACTTCCGCTGGCATCTCGATGTCCTGCACCTCTATACGGTTGATCGCCACCCCCCACTTGGAGGCCGGTTCTTCCATCTGTTCCTTGATCTTGGCGTTGACCTCGGCACGGGACTCGAAGATCTTGTCCAGCTCCATCTGGCCTACCACGGAACGCAAGGTGGTCTTGGCCAGCACCTCGACCGCCTGACTCATGTTCTCGATCTTGTAGACCGCATTGGCGGGATCGATGATCTGGAAGTAGATGGCGCCATCGATACGTACCGTCACGTTATCGGTTGTCACCACCGGCTGGGACGGAAAGTCCATGACCGATTCGCGCAGATCGATGCGGGTTTCCTGACTCAGTACCGGGGTGAATTCCTGGCCCTGACGAATGTAGCGCACCATCTTCATGGGCCTGGGCTTGTCGAAGAAGGGAATGATGAAATTCACCCCTTTCTGCAACGTGCGGTTGTAAGCCCCGAGGCGTTCGATCACGATCACTTCGGACTCCTGCACGATCACCAGTCCCTTGATCAGCATGATCAGAGCAATGACGACCACCACGATGGCCAGCAACAGGCCTGGGCTAACGACATTCAACAACATGCAAACACCTCCTTGGTAGCAAGGGCATCATCCGTCAAGCCGGCCTGGCTGCCCGTCGGGAGCGGCGATGTGCCGCCGTGGGAATCCGTGCTCGTTGGTTGCACGGGATAGGGAAGCGGATAGGGAAGCGGATAGGGAAATGGATAGGGAAGCGTATAGTTAAGCGCTAGAGCTGGCGCCAGGGCATGCGATAGAAGGAGACGACAGCGCTGACCGGATGCGTGAACAGGAGTCACGGCAAGCGGATCTCTCAGGAGCCTTCTCCGGCTGGGCGCACGATGGCCTGAGTACCTTCAAACCGTAACAGGATGACCTCGTCACCCGGACGCAGGGCAGGGGCCTCGGCATCGGTTTGTGCCAAACAGGCACGAAACAGGTCTCCGTCCAGCTTGATGCAAGGAGCGTCGTCAAAATCCCGGCTGACCAGCACGAAGCGCTCACCCTGGCGAGTGTCGCCACCGGCCACGCCAAACGTTGGGTGGGGGCCGTAGCGACGCTTGCGCAGGCGCCAGATAGCCAGGGGAACGAGCACACCGCAGGCCACCGCAAAGGCGATCAGCTGCATGATGATGTCGCCACCCGACCAGGCGACCAGGGATCCCACGATCAATGCCGCCGCCAAGGCAAGCAATACGTAGGAGCCACTGAGCAGCTCGAGGATCAGGGCCGCGAGCCCTGCGAGCAGCCACCATAGCGCGGGGGAGAGGAAATCCATGGCCAACCTCCAGACGATACAGAAACGACATCCTGTCGCTGTCGATTCTGCGCCGGGAAGGGACGTCAGGCAAGCCAACCGACAGGCCAGACGACAACGCCACCGCAAGGCGGTGGCGTCTCGAGCTGGGGTGACGGATCGCAAGATGGGCTTACCAGTAGCCGAGCACCTTCCACCACAGGCTGCCGACCCCGACCCAGATGGTGAGGTTGACGATGCTCATGATGAAGCCGGCCTTCCACCAGGTGCCGAGTTCCACATAGCCTGAGCCGAAGATGATCGGCGCGGTGCCGGTGGCGTAGTGGGTCAGCGACATCATCAAGGATGATGCGCCGGCCAGCAGCAGGGCGATGTAAAGGGTAGGGATGCCGAGCGCCATGCCGGCAGCCAGGAAGGCGGCGTACATGGCGGTGATATGGGCGGTGGTACTGGCAAAGAAGTAGTGGGCATAGAAGTACACAGCGGTCAGCGCCAGCGCCATGCCGAACCAGCCCATCTGGAGGCTACCGATACCTTCTTCGATGACGCCAGAGAACCATCCAATCAGTCCCAGCTTGCCCAGAAAGCTTGCCATCATGACCAGAGCGGCGAACCACACGATGGTGTCCCAGGCGGATTTTTCGCCAAGGATGTCATCCCAGGTCAGCACGTCCGTTACCAGCAGGATAGACAGACCGAGCAGCGCCACGGTGGTCGAGTTGACCTTAAACTCGGGGCCAAACAGCATGGCCGGGATGCCTGCCCAAAGCGTCAGCAGCAGACCGAACACACCAATCATGATTTTCTCGGCGCGAGTCAGGGCGCCCATGTCATCCAGCTGCTTGCGGGCGAAGGAGGTAGCGTCGGGAGTACGCTTGAGCTCCGGGGGATACAGTACGTAGAGCACCGCTGGCATCAGGGCGATGGCGACCAGGCCTGGAAGGAGTGCCGCCAGTGCCCATTGGGTCCAGGTGATCGAGAGGGCGGAGCCCGTGGCCTTGGCGATCAGGTCGACGATCAAGGGGTTGGGGGCAGTGGCGGTGATGAACATGGCCGAGGTGATCGGGTTGGCGTGATAGTTCACCAGCGCCAGATACTCACCGATCTTCTTGCTGGTACCGGCGTCAGGTGACGAGCCGAAGCTGTCAGCAATGGAACGCATGATCGGGTGCATGATGCCCCCGCCCCGTGCCGTGTTGCTGGGGGTAATCGGCGCGATGGTCAGCTCGGCCAGGGAAAGAGCGTAGCCGATGCCTAGGGTGCGCTTGCCGAAGGCGGCGATAAAAGCGTAGCCAATGCGGTTGCCAAGCCCTGTCTTGGCCAGCCCCCGCGAGATCATGATGGCCAGGCCGATCAGCCAGATCAGCGGGTTGGAAAACCCCGACAGGGCATCCGCTACCGCGGCCTTGGAGTTGTCCGGATTGGTGACGCCGGTCAGAGCCACCAGGGTGATGGCGATGATGGCCAGGGCGCCGATGCGCATGGTCTTGCCAATGATGGCAGCGATGGTGGCGACAAAGATCGCCAGCAGGTGCCAGGCTTCGGGGGTGACGCCGTCTGGAATAGGGACGGCAAACCAGATCGCCAGGCCCAGGGCAATGGCGACCAGGGCGGGGATGGGCTTGAACGCGAGCATGATGGGCTCCGTGTGTCGGCTAGGGCAAAACGTCTTCTCTCGCGAGAGAGCAAACCTGAACGTGTCCTGCTTATTTACGCACAGTTAAGCCAAGGGCTAGATGACACTCATCAAGGAGACGTTCGACGTTAGTTGAACTCGGCCCGGACGTGCTGGTGCTGGACGGGCGACGGCAACAGGACACCGCCTGGGAGGTGGGCGGTGTCGGGGAACGCGGGATGGCGAGGATGTGGCGTTGCTTGACAGCGAGAAGGCGCTGTAGCGCTCAGTCGGGCTTGAGCGCGGTGCGGCCGCTACCGAGGAACATCATGGCCAAGGCGCCAAACAGGAACATGCCCTGCAGCTCCAGGGCCCAGCCGCCGCTGCTGGCCAGACTGAACAATTCGCCCATATGAGCCAGGTAGATGGCCACGACCATGTTGCCTGCGATCAAAAGGCCCGCGATGCGGGTGTTCCAGCCCAGAATCGCCATCAACGGAGCGACGACCTCGCCCAGCAGAACGCCGTAGGCCAGCACCGTCGGTAATCCATGGGAGGCCAGAGTGTCGCCGATCCAGGAAAGGCTGCCGGGATTGATCAGTTTGTTGATGCCGTGGAGCAGGATCATGATGCCCAGCGCCAGGCGCAGGATCAGCTTTCCCAGGTCGTCGTTGTCGAGGGCTTTGAGCATGGTGAGGTCCTTTTCACGATGGGCTTGAGTGGCCATGACAGAACACCGTGCCGATAGCGCAGTGCCCAAGAGATTTGGACAAAACCGGGCGAGATGGCGCGGTTTTCTGGCATATTAGGCGGCATCCTGATGATAAAGCTGCAAGGAAGATAGCATGGTTCTGCTACGAATGGTTCTGCCACGACTTCGTCGTATCACCGCTCTCAGCGTTTGCGCCCTGGCCCTGGGAGCCTGTTCCAGTCAGCCTTCGTCCACTGTCGACGGCGGCGGCACCGCAGCACCAGGCAGCGTATCCAGCCCGGTGGTCGGCAAGCGCTGGAACTTGCTGCTGGTCGGTACCAGTGATCGGCTCAGCATGCCCAACAAGCCCTATTTTGAAGTCGCCCGTGACGGCAGCGTCAGCGGCAGTGACGGCTGCAATCGATTTACCGGTAGCGTGCGCTTTGGCGACAGTCAGCGGATCGACTTCAGCGAGCTGACGGCTACCCGCATGGCCTGTGCCAACCCCCAGGGGGCCCAGCAGGTTCGCGATATGCTCGACAACGCCTACCGCTATCTGATCGACCATGACCGCCTGGTGTTCTTTGGCCCCAACTCGCTGGTGCTGGGTGGGTTCCGCGACGCCAGCTGATGCATGAGGGGGCAAGACGCCGCGCCTGTGCGTCAGTGGCATGTGGCAGCCGGCCACTAGTGCGCAACGACTATGCTGATGGTGTCGACGGGGAAGCCGACAACACACGGAGAGACAGCATGGCATTCACTGACCAGGAACGGGCGGCGCTGCTTGAGCTACGCGGGGTAGGACCGAGCGTCGTGCAGCGTTTCGAGGAGATCGGCATCGACTCTTTCGAGGCGTTGGCCGAGTACGAGATGCCAGACATCGTTGAACAGGTGGCGTCGATGCTTGGCAGTACCTGTTGGAAGAACAGCCCCCAGGCCAGGACGGCGGTGGCGTCGGCCGTGGAGTTGGCACGACGCTCGCTGGCCAGTCAGGCTGCCGGCTGAGCGCTGGCCCCAACACATCGACCCCGCCAGTGCGAGGGGCGGGGTCGATGTCAGGCCGATGGGCGGGTGTTGCTTACGGCGCTTGGGCGGGCGCTTATTAAAGCGCGGCGATTTTCTCGCGCTGCTCGACCAGCACACGACGAGCGGCCTGATACTCCTCGAGTTTGCCGCGCTCCTTGTCGATGACCGCCGCCGGCGCCTTGGCCACGAAGCCTTCGTTGGCGAGTTTCTTCTCGACGCCCATGATCAGCTTGTCCTGTTTGTCGATCTCTTTGCCCAGACGTGCCAGTTCGGCGTCCTTGTCGATCAGGTCAGCCATCGGCACCAGCACTTCCATCTCACCCACCAGCTGAGTGGCGGACAGCGGGGCTTGGCTTGCGTCCTCCAGCCATTCGATGGACGCGAGCTTGGCCAGCTTCGACAGGAACAGACGGTTGTCGGACAAGCGTGTACGATCGGCCTCGCTGCCCTTGGTCAGTACCGCATCAAGCGGTTTGCCTGGGGCGATGTTCATCTCGGCGCGAATGTTACGTACCGCCACGATCACGCCCTTCAGCCATTCGATATCGCGAATGGCGTCCTGGTCGATCAGGGCGTCGTCGGCCAGCGGCCAGGCCTTGGCCATCAGCGAATCGTTGTCGCCCTCGAGAGTGCCGGCCAACGGCGCCACGCGCTGCCAGATCTCCTCGGAGATGTACGGCATCATGGGATGCGCCAGACGCAGGATGGACTCCAGCACCCGCACCAGGGTGCGGCGAGTGCCACGCTTGGCGGCTTCGCTGGCACTTTCGTCCCACAGCACCGGCTTGGAGAGCTCGACGTACCAGTCGCAGTACTCGTTCCAGACGAAGTCGTAGAGCGCCTGCGACGCATGGTCAAAGCGAAACTCTTCCATCGCCCGGGTCACCTGGGTGATGGTCTGGGTCAGGCGGGCCTCGATCCAGCGGTCGGCCAGGGACAGTTCGACGTCTTCCCCATGGCGGCCACAGTCTTCGCCTTCGGTATTCATCAACACGTAGCGTGAGGCGTTCCACAACTTGTTGCAGAAGTTGCGATAACCGTCCAGACGCCCCATGTCGAACTTGATATCACGACCGGTGGTGGCCTGGGACAGGAAGGTGTAGCGCAAGGCATCGGTGCCATGGGCTTCAATGCCATCGGGGAATTCCGAGCGGGTCGCCTTGGCGATGGCCTTGGCCTTCTGCGGTTGCATCATGTTGCCGGTGCGCTTTTCCACCAGCGCTTCCAGATCGATGCCGTCGATCAGGTCGATCGGGTCGAGCACATTGCCCTTGGACTTGGACATCTTCTGGCCCTGGCCATCACGCACCAGACCATGGACATAGACCGTCTTGAACGGCACTTCGTCAGTGAACTTGAGGGTCAGCATGATCATCCGCGCGACCCAGAAGAAGATGATGTCGAAGCCGGTCACCAGCACGCTGCTGGGATGGAAGGTCTTGAGCTCGTCGGTCTGTTCGGGCCAGCCGAGGGTGCCGAAGGTCCACAAGCCGGAGCTGAACCAGGTGTCGAGCACGTCCTCGTCCTGGGTCAGGGCGACGTCGCTTGCGATGCCATGCTTGTCGCGGGCCTCGGCCTCGGTGCGCGCTACATAGACGTTGCCTTCGTCGTCGTACCAGGCGGGAATGCGGTGGCCCCACCACAGCTGGCGTGAAATGCACCAGTCCTGCAGGTCGCGCATCCACGAGAAGTACATGTTCTCGTAGTTCTTGGGCACGAACTGGATGTCGCCGTTCTCGACCGCCTCGATGGCGGGCTTGGCCAGGGTCTCCACCGCCACGAACCATTGATCGGTCAACAGCGGTTCGATCACGTCACCGGAACGATCGCCGTAGGGCAGGGTATTGTTGACGGTTTCGGTCTTCTCCAGCAGGCCCTGGGCGTCCATGTCGGCCACCACCGCCTTGCGTGCGGCGAAGCGGTCGAGTCCGGCGTAGGCCGCGGGCAGCGCGGTGTCGATATCGCCAAGGGGGCGGCCCTGAATATCAAAGGCTTCGGCAGACTCGAGAATATGGGCGGTCTTGGAGAAGACGTTGATCAGCGGCAGGCCAGCACGCTTGCCGACCTCATAGTCATTGAAGTCGTGGGCCGGGGTGATCTTGACGCAGCCAGAGCCCTTGTCCATGTCGGCATGTTCATCGGCGACGATGGGAATGCGGCGACCGACCAGCGGCAGTTCGACAAACTTGCCGACCAGCGAGGCGTAGCGCTCATCCTTTGGATTGACGGCGACGGCGCTATCGCCGAGCAGCGTCTCGGGACGAGTGGTGGCGACCACCAGGTGGTCAAGGCCCGCATCGGTGGTGACGCCATCGGCCAGAGGGTAACGGAAGTGCCAGAACTGGCCCTGCTGGTCGCGGTTCTCTACCTCAAGGTCCGAGATCGCGGTGTTCAGGGTCGGGTCCCAGTTGACCAGGCGCTTGCCACGGTAGACCAGGTCCTCTTCGTAGAGGCGCACGAAGACTTCCTGTACGGCCTTGTAGAAGCCGTCGTCCATGGTGAAGCGCTCGCGGCTCCAGTCGAGGCTGGCGCCCATGCGGCGGAGCTGACGAGTGATATGCCCGCCGGATTCGTGTTTCCACTCCCACACCTTGTCGATGAAGGCGTCGCGGCCCAGGTCATGGCGGGTCTTGCCTTCCTCTGCGGCGATCTTGCGCTCTACCAGCATCTGCGTGGCGATGCCTGCATGGTCGGTACCCACCTGCCACAGGGTGTTGCGGCCCTGCATCCGCCGCCAGCGGATCAGGGTATCCATGATGGTGTCCTGGAAAGCGTGGCCCATGTGCAGGCTGCCGGTCACGTTGGGCGGCGGAATCATGATGGCGAAGGGGTCACCCTCGCCCGACGGGGTAAAACGGCCGTCTTCTTCCCAGCGTTGGTACCAGCGGGTTTCGATGCTTTCGGGTTGGTAGGTCTTTTCCATGGAATGCTCTTGCTGGCGGCGCCCTGACGACATCATGGCCTTGCCATGGCGAGGGTGGGCGGGACGTTCGATGGCTGGCCTTCGGCTCGAGTCAGCGCGCCTGACAAGAGCGTGCGTGATGCGTCCTGACGGAGCGCTGGCGAGAGCGAGGCCTGCGAAAAATGGCGTCGATTATACCCTGAACTGAAGCAGGGCGTCAGGGTATCGGCTGGCGAATAAGACGGTACTTATCCCTGGCCCTTGAGCTGGTGCGGGGTGACGGGATAACCGCGCTGCTTGTAGGTCTTCCAGCACTCGCGCTTGGCCGTCAGCACGTCCTGATGCTGGTTGATGATTTCTGCCACCCGCTCGAAGCGGGAGAACCACTCGGGAATCTCCGGCGACAGGTTGAGCATGGCCTGGGGAGGCGGGTCCAGGCTTGCCGGCGGGCCTTCCCAGCCGATGGTCACTGCCACACGCTTGGCCGCTTCGATGCTGGCGTCGTCGCTGCCTTCAAGGACGTGCGGGACGAAGGCGTCTGGGCGGAAGTCCCACAGACGTTCATCCAGCTCGCGGGCCATGGCTTCGTCCTCGGCGTAAAGGTAAAGACGGTAGCCCTTGCGTGCGATGGTTTCGGTCAGCCGGCAGGCGAAGGCGATACGCGCCTCCAGCGTGGTGTCGGGAAGGATGTAGAAGTCGATCTTGGTCATGCAATCTGACCTGAAAACTCGGCAAAGGCCGCCCGCAGGCGGCCTGTTGTCTGAAGTGGCTTGAGGCGGTTGGGGGAACGGCGGGTACTAGACCAGTCGCGTCAACCAGCCGTGGGTGTCCTCGACGCGACCATACTGGATGTCCAGCAGGCGTTTGCGCAGACGACTGGCCACTTCATTGCTGCCTGAGTGCTCGATGACGCCGTCTTCACTGACCAGTCGACCAATGGACGTGATCACCGCCGCGGTACCGCAGGCGAACACCTCGGTGATTTCGCCGGACGCGACGCCGTCGCGCCATTCATCAATGCTGATGGGACGCTCTTCCGGGGTCAGGCCTTCGTCACGGGCCAGCTGCAGCATGGAGTCTCGGGTGACGCCCTCGAGAATGGTGCCCGTCAGGCGGGGCGTGACCAGGCGCCCATCACGGGTGACAAAGAACAGGTTCATGCCACCGAGTTCCTCGACCCAGGTGTTCTCGACGGCGTCGAGGAAGGCAACCTGGTCGCAGCCGTGGTCGAAGGCTTCTTTTTGAGCCAGCAGTGATGCCGCGTAGTTGCCGCCGCACTTGGCAGAACCGGTGCCGCCGGGGGCCGCACGGTTGTAGTTGGAGGACAGCCAGATGGACACCGGCTTGATGCCGCCCTTGAAGTAGGCGGAGGCCGGTGCAGCGATAACGTAGAAATCCACTTCCTTGGAGGGACGCACACCCAGGAAGGCCTCGGAGGCAATCATGAAGGGACGCAGATAAAGGCTGGACTCTTCAGCCTCGCTTGCCGGCGTCGGTACCCACTCGACGTCCTGGGCAACCAGCGCCTTGATGGCTCCGATAAAGTCCTCGTCGGAGAGTTCCGGCAAGGCCAGGCGACGAGCGCTGGCACGGAAGCGTGCGGCATTTTTCTCGGGGCGGAAGGTCCAGACGCTGCCATCGGCATGGCGGTAGGCCTTCATGCCCTCGAAGATTTCCTGGGCGTAATGCAGCACGGATGCCGCCGGATCCAGCGATAGCGGGCCGTAAGGGCGTACCTGATGACCGTGGAAGCCGGCGTCTTCGGTCCAACGGATGTGAGCCATGTGGTCGGTAAAGTGACGACCGAAGCCCGGGTTCTCGAGAATAGTGTTGCGGATGCTCGCATCGGTAGCGTTGGCGTTGGGCTCGAGCGAGAAGCCTTGGATGGACACGGGTCGTTCTCCAGAATCGTATCGCGCCGCAATGGCAAGCGGCGACAGCGGATCGGGGTCGAGTCAGGGGCTCGACCAGGATGGGGCGGGCAGAATGCGCTCCTGCCGATAGAGCCAGAATGACACAGGCTCCCCCTGTCGGGGAAGCCTGGTCATGGTCACAAGGCAGCATCACTGTCGTGGGGCTGGCGCTGCTGGGCTGTCAGTGCAGACCGCCTGGCCTGACAGACGCTGTTTCAGTCGTCGCTGGCGACGACCTCTGACTCGCGGTCGAGCAGGTAGCGGGTCAACAGGCCTACCGGACGACCGGTGGCACCCTTGGCGGCGCCGCTGTTCCAGGCGGTGCCGGCGATATCTAGGTGTGCCCAGGGGAAGTCGGTGGCAAAGCGTGACAGGAAGCAGCCGGCGGTGATGGTCCCCGCCGGACGCCCGCCAATGTTGGCGAGGTCGGCGAAGTTGGAGTCCAGCTGCTCCTGGTACTCGTCCCACAGCGGCAGGTGCCAGGCGCGATCCCAGGCGGTCTCGCCGGCATCGAGCAGGTCCAGGGCCAGATCGTCATCGTTGGACATCAGGCCGGTGGCGTGATGACCCAGGGCGATGATGGCGGCGCCTGTCAGGGTGGCAATATCGACGACACTGGCGGGTTCAAAGCGCTCGGCATAGGTCAGGGCGTCGCACAGGACCAGGCGGCCTTCGGCGTCGGTGTTGAGCACCTCCACCGACAGGCCCTTCAGCGTCTTGATGATATCGCCGGGCTTGGTCGCGCGTCCGCTGGGCATGTTTTCTGCCGCTGCGACGATGGCCACCAGGTTGATCCTGGGCTTGATGGCCAGCACGGAGGCCACGGTGCCGAACACGCTGGCGGCACCGCACATGTCGAACTTCATCTCGTCCATGCCCGCGCCAGGCTTCAACGAGATACCACCAGTGTCGAAAGTGATGCCCTTGCCGACCAGGACGTGGGGGGCTTCGTTCTCGTCGTCAGCACCCTGGTAGCGCATTACGATCAACCGCGAGGGTTCATCGCTGCCATGGCCAACCGACAACAGCGAGTGAGCGCCAAGCGCTGCCAATGCCTCTTCATCGAGGATCTCGGTGGTCAGGGCACCCGCGGACTCTGCCGCCAGGCGCTCGGCCTCGCTGGCCAGATAGCGCGGCGTACACACATTGCCGGGCAGATTGCCGAGTTGGCGCGCCAGGTTGATGCCGGTGCCGACAGCGGCGCCTTGACGAGCGCCTTCCTCGGCAGAGGAGCGGTCATCGCCCTCGCTGAGCAGAATCGACACGCTCTTGAGGCTCGGGGCAGGACCGGCGTCCTTCTTGAAGTCGGTGAAGCGGTAGCTGGCACGGAGTGCGCTTTCGGCAATCTTGTGGGCCTTCCAGTCGACGTCGCGGTCATCGACCGGCACATCGGTGAGAGCGACCGAGACTTCATCGATGGTGAGCTGGGACAGCGCCGCGAAGGCGGCATCGACGGCCTTGCAGAAGGCACCTTCCTGACACTTTGCGCGATCGCCGAAGCCGACCAGCAGCAGGCGGTCGGCAGACAGACCCGGTGCGAAGGGCACCAGCTGAACGTTGCCCAGCTTGGCGTTGAAGTCGCCGCGCTCGATCAGCTGTCCAATCAGGCGCTCGCTGGCGTCATCGAGCTTGGCTGCGGCAGGGGTGAGCTGGCCGTCCTTGAACACCGGGATAACCAGGCAGGCAGTCTCGATCTTGACCGGATTGGCCGTCTTTACAGGGAATTCCATGCTGACTCCACAAGACAAGCGTAGGGGGATTCTGGATAATGCCGGCACGATGCCGAGTCCACCCAGTGTACCCAAGCACCCTGTGGATTGCATGGCCGCCGTTAGCGTTGGCGGGATCAGGCAACGCCTCAGGCAAGGCGACTCGCCCCGGGGTTACACTGGAGCAAGGAAGACAGCTGGGAATGCCCATGGCCAGGAGTGTGCATTGATCATTTTTCGTTATCTTACCCGTGAAATCCTGCTGACCATGTCGGCAGTGGCTGGCGTGCTGTTGCTGGTCATCATGGGTAGCCGTTTCATCCGTTACTTTGCCAATGCGGCTGAGGGCGAGATACCCGCGAGCATTCTTGGCTCTCTGATGCTCTACCACATGCCCGGCTTTCTTGAGCTGATTCTTCCACTGGCATTTTTCCTGGGCATCCTGTTGGCCTATGGCCAGCTCTACTTGAACAGCGAAATCACGGTACTGGTGGCCTGCGGCACCAGTCCCAATCGGCTGCTGACGGTCAGCCTGGTCCCGGCCACTCTGGTGGCAGTGCTGGTGGGGATGTTCAGTCTGTGGTTGACGCCGGCCGGTGCGCTGCACAACGAGCTGGTACTGGAAGAGCAGCGCAGCAAGCTTGATTTCTCGGCGCTGGCGCCCGGACGCTTCCAGGAGTTCGGCAGTGGCCGCATTGCCTATGCCAGCGACGTCTCTGCAGACGGCGAGCGCATGCAGGAGGTGTTTATCAGCGAGCGCCAGAAACGCAGCGACGGGTCTCCCGAAAGCGTGGTGACCCGGGCGACCCAGGGATACCAGACGGTGGACCCGGATACCGGTAGCCGCTATCTGGTGCTGGAAGATGGTGAGCGCTACAGCGCGGAAGCAGGGCGTGCCGATGCCGAGCGGCTGGAGTTCGGCACCTATGCCGTCCGCCTGGCCCGGGCGGTCGAGGCCGTCGAAACGGACTCGGCCGAGTTTGCCACTACCCCAGCGCTGCTCGCGGACCCCACCCCGGAAGCCAAGGCGCAGCTGCAGTGGCGCCTGGGGGCGCCGTTGATGGTGTTTGTGCTGACGTTACTTGCCCAACCCCTGTCGCGGGTCAATCCTCGTCAGGGTCGCTTCGCCAAGCTGTTGCCGGCGATCTTTCTCTATGTGGCCTATCTCAGCATGCTGCTGGCCGCCATGGATGCCATCGGTGGTGGGACGCTGCCGGCCATCATCGGCATGTGGCCGATTCACGCAGGCTTTCTGTTGCTTGGCCTGGGCCTGGCATTCAACGCCCAACGCAAGGGAATGAGCGGATGATTCTCGATCGGCTGGACGGCTACATCGCCCGCAATGTGCTGGGTGCCATTCTGGTGGTACAGGTGGTGTTGCTGGGTCTCGACCTCATCATCACCTACATCGACGATCTGGGAGACATCGAGGGAGGCTATGGTGCCTTCGAAGTGTTCCTGTTTCTGTGTTTGAGGCTGCCCTGGCGCTTCTACCAATATGCGCCGGTAGGCGTATTGATCGGTGCGTTGATCGGACTTGGCAGCATGGCCTCCAACAACGAGCTGACCGTCATGCGCGCAGCGGGCCGTTCGTTGGCGCGGATCGTCTGGGGCGTCATGAAGCCCATCATTCTGGTGGTGGTGATCGTATTGACGGTGGCCGAGTTCGTCAGCCCACGCACGGAGCAGTTTGCCCACGCCTGGAAGGTACAGCAGATGCAAGGCGAGGGCGCCGTGGTCACCGAGCGTGGCGGCTGGCAGCGCGAAGGCGACGATTTCTATCGATTTGGTGCCATACGCGCCGACGATACCGTGCTGGATCTGACTCGCTATGAGTTTGATGGCCATCGCCTGGAGTCGGTGACGACGGCCCATCGAGCGGTCTGGCAGGGGCAGCACTGGCAGCTGCAACAGGTAGAAGTCACTCGTTTCAGCGATGATCGCACCGAGGTCATCAAGGTGCCGGACCAGCGCTGGGAAACCAGTCTGTCGCCGACCCAGCTTTCGCGGCTGCTGCGGGATGTGGAAACCCAGGCGCCCAGTGAGCTGTGGGCTTATGCCAGTTACCTGGATGACCAGGGCCTGGATGCTACCCAGCCGCTTTTGTACTTCTGGCAGAAGATGCTGATGCCCTTGACCATGGCGTCGCTGGTCCTGGTGGCAGCGTCCTTTGTGTTTGGTCCATTGCGGACAGTAGCCGCTGGCACACGGGTGTTCTACGGCGTGATTACCGGACTGGTGTTCAAGTACCTGCAGGACCTGCTGGCGCCTGCGTCTACCGTGTTCGGCTTCTCTCCTGCCTGGGCGGTGCTTGCACCTACATTGGTGTGCGCCCTGCTGGGGCTGCACCTGCTGAGACGATCCGGTTGATGCGTGGGGGATACCGGCTGGGCCGGTGTCTGTGGTTAGGCTATGCGCGCGGGCACTCTGCCGGCGTGCGCTGATGTGGTCGAGCAATTGCCATGAATCGACGCTTTACCGATCTTGATGATGTCTGGCCGGCGGGGCTCGGGCGCCGCCTCGGTGCCATGCTTTACGACGGTTTTCTGCTGCTCGCCATCTGGATCGCCATTACCACACTGCACGTGCTGGTGGTGCGCAAGGTACTGGGGCTGGCACCGGCAGAGGTCGGCGCTGGTGTGTGGCAAGTGTTCAGTCTCAGGTTGCTGCTGGTGGCCGCGGCGTTTGCCTTCTTCGCTTTCTTCTGGCGCCGCGGAGGCATGACTCTGGGCATGCAGGCGTGGCGCTTGCGGGTGCAGACGCTTGACGGGGCGCCTATCAGCTTGCGCCAGACCATGGTGCGATTTGCGGTAGGGGCGGTGTCCTTTCTGCCTTTGGGGCTTGGGCACCTCTGGGTAGTGTTTGACGGCGAGCGACGCAGCTGGGCGGACCTGGCCTCCGGTACCCAAGTCGTGGTGCTGCCTAAACGGTCTTGATGGACGCGTGATGGCTCGCGCGGGCGTCGCAGCGTTCGTGGTCTAGGCCTGCCTTGTGCACGCCCATCCTCTTCCTGGTGAGTCCTTCACCTGCTTTCTCCTGTCTGGCCTTTCTTCTTTTTACGTCCGTTATGGGCCTCGCACGCTGACGTCTTGCCTGAACGGCGGCGTCAGAAGTTGAGCGGAATCATGGAAATTCATATCTTTAGCGAAAGCGAATACGAATAACTCTCGAAAAGGTTGCGTACCGCTATGGGAATCATTTACATTGCCTATAGTGATTCAGGAGAGATGGCAATGTACGTATGCCTGTGCAAAGGGGTCAGTGACCGCCAGATTCGTCAGAGCGTCGACGACGGTGCGCGCAGCTGGCGCCAGGTGCAACGCGAGACTGGTTGTGGCACCCAGTGCGGCAAGTGTGCCTGTGTAGGCAAACAAATCACCCGTGATGCCATCCAGGAAGCGACGAGCGTCGAGCTGGAATCGCTCGCCTACGCGGTGTAAGCGGCGGTATAAGCGGTTGATCCTGAAACGGTTACGGCGGCCGCCAGCAGTCTTGTCGAGGGCCTCTCTCGCCTGAATTGGCAATCAATATCGTTGTAGTTCTTTTTATCAAGTCATTGATTTGATTGAATTTTCTCATTCGTAGCCTATACTGCTTCTTAACAGGAGCTGGTAGGGCTACTTTTGTCGTGCCAGTGTGTTGGTCATGCTTGAGGCGGGAGGCAATGCCCCCGGCGGATGGCAGTCCAATAACGATACGCAAACGGGGCGGTAGCAGAGCCTCGTTCATTGATAGCAAGTCGACTGGCAACGCATGGTCGGTCAGCACCGACAAGCAATGAGGAGCTTCCCATGAAAGGCGATCCCAAGGTCATTCAGCATTTGAACACCGTGCTTGGCAACGAGCTGGTGGCCATCAACCAGTACTTTCTCCATGCCAAGATGTACAAGGACTGGGGCCTGGCGCGCCTGGCGAAGTGGGAGTACGACGAGTCCATCGAGGAAATGCGCCACGCTGATACCCTGATCGAGCGCATTTTGTTCCTCGAAGGGATTCCCAACCTGCAGGACCTGGGCAAGCTGCACATCGGCGAAGATACTCGCGAAATGCTCGAGGCCGACCTGGCGGCAGAGCACACGGGTCGCAATGATCTGATCGAAGCCATCACCTACTGCGAGCAGGTCAGGGACTACGTCAGCCGTGATCTGTTCCAGAAGATCCTCGACGACGAGGAAGAGCACATCGATATCATCGAGACCGAGCTTGGCCTGATCGACAAGGTCGGCCTGCAGAACTATTTGCACAAGCAAATGCAGGAAGCCGGCGGCGAAGAGTAACCTGTGACATTATCCAGCGCCTGATGCGGTGCTGGATGTCCAGGCGTTGGATGAGGCATTGGATGTCTAAGCGCAGAATGTCTAAATCCAGAATGTCAAAAAAGGGGAGGCCACTGGCCTCCCCTTTTGCTTGTGACGTCGACCCGGAAATGGGAGCAGTCGCTCCCCCTCGATCAGGCTGATCAGAAGATCCCTGATCACGAGTAGAGCACGTCACCCACACAGCGGTGAGTCCAGGGCCCAGGGCGTAGCACCTAGGTCGCGCTTGGCGCACACTGGGATCGGCCTTTTCTGGTGAGCCAGTGGACGCGAGAACTCTCAGTCTTACTCTTCGAAGGCACTGCCGCACACGTGCGCCTGATGGAGATAACTGTGCTCTATCGGGAGGCCGTCAAGGTGGCGGTGAAGCGCGATGCCACTGCGCGAGGGCCCATGCGGCGAGCCGCGTCCCGAGTTTGGCCATGATCAAGCCGGTTATCGGCCTGCCGGAGCGATACCTTGAGGCCAGCGCGCGGCTGGCCGTCTGCTAATCTGCTTGATGCGCAGCAACCCGAGCACTGAGAGGCTACGACGCTGTGCGATGTACGCCTGCTGCGTACGCACGCATGTCCCGTGCAGAAGGGAGAAGACTCATGTCGATTCGGTTCGAGGGAAAGACAGCACTGCTCACTGGCGCGGCCTCCGGGATCGGGAAGGCGACAGCCGTCAAGTTAGCCTCTGAAGGCGCGGCGGTGATCGTCGCAGATCTGCACGAGCAAGCTGCTCTGGCGGTAGTGGACGAGATTGCTGCAGCGGGTGGCAAGGCGGTCGCATTCGGCGGAGACTTCACGTTACCCGCCGTGAATGAGGCCGCGGTGGCGTTTGCCGTCGAAGAATTCGGAGCTTTGCAGCTAGCGTTCAACAATGCCGGCATCATCGGCCCGCAAGGGCCATTGCACGACGTCGATATCGAGGCGTACAAGCAGCTCATCGATATCAACCTTGATGCGGTTTTCTATGGCCTGAAATTCCAGATCCCCGCCATTGTTGCGGGTGGCGGTGGGGCCATCGTGAATACAGCGTCCGTCCTGGGCCTCTTGGGTACGCCTAACTATGTGCCGTATGCCGCGGCAAAGCACGCGGTATCGGGATTGACCAAAAGTGCAGCACTTCAGTATTCCGCCCAGGGCGTTCGCATCAACTCCGTGCATCCCGGCTACATCGACACGCCGCTGCTTGATGCGTTGAGCCGTGAAGAATATCACTCGCTTGCTGCGCTGCATCCCATCGGGCGTATCGGTACGTCGGAGGAAGTGGCCAATGTCGTGGCGTTCCTGCTTTCCGATGAGGCGGCCTTTGTGACGGGATCGCAATATACCGTCGATGGCGGCTTTACCGCCTAGGGCTTGCACGAAAAGTGCCTGCGCTTGGTGATACGGCGTTAAAAATCGTCTTGTCGTCGTTCAAAATGCCTTCTCGAGGGCAAAGCGCGGTCGGTGCTCCCCGTCGACCTGAACGGTTTCGCAGAACATTGCCAGCGGACGTACCCACAGGCCGTAGTCGCCATACAGCGCGCGGTAGACCACCAGCGCCTCCTCGTTCTCGCTGTGCTGGGCGACGCCGCAGACCTCGTAAAGCGCGCCCTTGTAGTGGCGATAGATGCCGGGTACCGGAGGATGGGAAAGGGATGTCATGCTCGTCTCCTGACATGATGGACGCCGGACGTCCTTCGGGCTGGGCTCTTTCGTGCGGCCCGCGGCGTGTCTGGCCCGTAAGGTGTCTAGCGGTGTGGCAAGGCGCTTGCTCAGTTGACCCGGGTGAGTCTGGCCAGCGCACGTGAAGCGGCGACAAAGCCGAAGCTGCCGGTGACAAAGGTGGCGGCGCCGAAACCGCCTTCACAATCCAATCGAGTGGCCTCACCGGCACCAGGTTTGGTGTGACAGACCTCGCCATCCTGTCCGGGATAGACCAGCTGTTCGTCGGAGTAGACGCACTCGACGCTGAAGCGTCGCTTGGGGTTGCGCGAGAACCCATGGTCTCGGCGCAAGCGTGAGCGAACCTTGGCCAGCAGCGGGTCGTGTTCCGTGCGGGTCAGGTCGGCGACTTTGATTCGCGTAGGATCGGTCTGGCCACCGGCGGCGCCGGTCACCGTCAGGGGCAGCTTGCGGCGCTTGCACCATGCGATCAACGCGGCCTTGGCCACCACGCTGTCGATGGCGTCGATCAGGTGATCGGCATCGGCAGGAATGCGCTCGGCGAGATTGGTGGGCGTGGCGAAGGCCACATCGGTCACTACCTCGATACCGGGGTGAATGGCTCGGCAGCGCTCGGCCAGTACCTCCACCTTGGGACGACCGATGGTGCCGTCCAGCGCGTGCAGTTGACGATTGATGTTGGACACGCAGACGTCATCGAGGTCGATCAAGGTCAACTTGCCGATACCACTTCGCGCCAGCGCCTCCACCGCCCAGCTGCCGACGCCACCCACTCCGACCACCACCACGTGGGCGCGGGCGAGGCGTTGGGCGGCGGTCGCTCCATACAGGCGGCGAATGCCCCCGAAGCGCAAGTCGTAGTCGTTGTCCTGGTGGGATATATCGTTACTCATGAGCGATCTCGGTGGGTCGTTGGTGGCGTCAAGTCAGCGCCGGGCCGAGGAAGGTGAGCGCGCCAGCCAAAGCGATCGAATAGACGAGTCATGGTGTCATCCAGTGGGCAGCAGAGCTGAAGCCGGTGGCGTTCACGGGGGTGCTCGAATGCCAGGCGCACGGCGGCCAGCAGCAGGCGATCGCAGTCCAGTTGGTCACGAAAGAAGCGGTTATGGTTGCCCTTGCCGTGCTTGGCGTCGCCAATGATGGGGTAGCCGATGCCAGAGAGGTGTCGGCGGATCTGGTGGCGTCGGCCGCTCATTGGTGTGGCTTCCATCAGTGAATAGCGGGCCTGGGGGTAGCGATCGATACGCACCGGCAGCTCCACGCTGTCGAGCCGTCGTACCTCGGTGATGGCGGGCATGGCCGGCATGTCGGCCTTTGGGCGTGTTCCATCTTCTTCCCGCAGCGCTCTATCAATGCGCTCATGATCGGGCCCGATGCCTCTCACCACTGCCAGATAACGCTTGTCGACGTGGCGCTCGCTGAAGGCTTGGCTCAACGGCGCGGCCATCTCAGGTGACAGGGCAAACACCATCACCCCTGAGGTCGGTCTGTCGAGTCGATGCACCGGGTAGACCCGTTGCCCCAGCTGATCGCGCAGCCGTTGCAGCAGGAACTCGGTTTCTCCTCGGGCCAGGGGGCTGCGATGAACCAGCAGCCCTGAAGGCTTGTGCACCGCCACAAGGTCGTTGTCCTGGTAAAGAATGGGCAGGGGCAGAGACATCGTGGGGGTACCTATGGCGTGAATGCGAACTCAAGGCGCGCTATTGTCGCCATGTCGTGCCGTTCTGTCATCCGTGATCACATCAGGGTGTGAGCAGAAGGGGCTTTTCCGGGTGCGCCGTTGGTCTATGATGAGCGCCGACAATCAGTGAGAGAACCACTATGGCCCGAGGGACTGGGATGCTGCGCTGGTGGCTGGATTGGGCTCCTGTGCTCAAGGTGCTGTCGGTGCTGTGGCTGGTATTGGCGCTGTTCATGCTGCTGCCATGGGGGGTACTGCTATGGGAGGGCGACAGTGATGCTCCTGCCTTCGCCCGCTCGCTGTTGACGGTACTGGCAACGGTGCTGGTGTGCTGGTGGTTGACCTGGCGCATCCCGGTGGAGCTCAAGACCCGGCAGATGTTCGTGCTGACCACCCTGAGCTGGCTCAGTATCAGTGGCTTCGCCAGCCTTCCACTGGTGCTGGGGGCGCCCCACCTGACGCTGACCAATGCGGTGTTCGAGTCGGTGTCCGCGATCACGACCACCGGCTCGACCATCCTCACGGATATCGATGGGCTATCCGATGGCCTCAAGCTATGGCGTGGCCTGATGCAGTGGCTCGGGGGCATCGGCATCATCGTCATGGGTATCGCCATCCTTCCATTCCTCAAGGTCGGGGGGATGCGCCTGTTCCAGACGGAGTCGTCTGACTGGTCGGACAAGGTGATGCCGCGTACCGGCGGAATCGCCAAGGCCACCCTTGGCATCTACGTGTTCGGTACCCTGGCGGCAACGCTGGCCTATGCCCTCGGTGGCATGATCCCACTGGACGCGGTGGTCCATGCCATGACCTCAGCGTCGACCGGCGGTTTTGCCAACTCGGATGCCTCTTTCGGGGCCTATGCCGATCAGCCTCATCTATTGTGGCTGGGTACGCTGTTCATGCTGCTCGGCGCCTTGCCGTTCGTGCTGTATATCCGCTGCCTGAGAGGCGCACCGTTGGCGCTGTGGCGTGACGAGCAGGTACGCGGTCTGCTGTGGCTGTTAGTGGTCGTCATTGTGGCGCTCACCCTCTACCGGGTATGGCGTGGCGAGCCGGGATTCATGGCGCTGACGCACACCGCTTTCAATGTGGTGTCAGTGGTGACCACCACGGGCTATGCCAGCGATGACTACAGTCAGTGGGGCCCCTTTGCGGCGATGGCGTTCTTCTATCTGACCTTCGTGGGCGGCTGCAGTGGGTCTACCAGCGGTGGCATGAAGATCTTCCGCTTTCAGGTGGCTATCAAGATGTTGCTGAGCCAGCTGCGTTTTCTGATCCATACCCATGGCGTGTTCGTATCGCGCTATAACGGCGTCCCGCTATCGGACGAGATCAGTCGAGGCGTCGTCGCCTTCTCGTTCTTCTTCTTCCTGACCATTGCCGGCCTAGCACTGGCGCTGGGCCTTTTGGGGCTGGACCTGGTGACGGCGCTGACCGGGGCAGCCACGGCGGTCACCAATGTGGGGCCGGGGCTTGGCGACATCATTGGCCCTGCCGGAAATTTCTCGACCCTGCCCGATGCGGCCAAGTGGCTGTTATGTGTGGGCATGCTGATGGGGCGCCTGGAAATTCTGACGGTGCTGGTGTTGTTGACCCCGATGTTCTGGCGCAAATAGGCGATGTGGGACGCCCGCGCCAAGCGTTGACGTCATCAATGTGCTGGTTAGGACAGTGGGGTTGGCGCTGGTCATGTTGCGGGGCAACATGACAGTCGACATTGGTCGTCTCGCCGAGACCGGCGGGGACCGTCATTCTGAGTCGACGTCCGCCGGGAGTGCCGAGATGAAACTGTCCCCTGCCTATCGCATCGCTGCCACCATCCTGCATGGCTTCGATGAGTACCGTTCGCGCTTCAAGCAGATCACCCTGGACGCCAATCGGCGCTTTTGCGACGCTGCCTGGCGCGAGGCGCAGCAAGCCTCCGCCGAGCGGATCAACCTGTATCAGGCCAAGGTCGACGAGACCCTGGAGCGTCTGAGGCGGACCTTTGACGAAGATACCCTGAGCCACTGCGAGTGCTGGCGAGAAGCCAAGGGGCACTACATCGAGCTGATCAGCCAGCGCCTCGACTACGAGCTGGCGGAAACCTACTTCAATTCCCAGTTCTGCTCGATCTTCCATCATCGTCATATTCGCGACGACTGGATGTTCGTGAATTCCTCCCGGGACGCCGCCAGTCATCACTCAGGCATCGATCTGTGTCGACGCATCGCCGTCGACGGCAACTGGGCGCAGGCCATCCACCAGGCGTTGGAGGGCGCGCAGTTGGGACTTCCGTTTATCGACCTCGATCATTGCGGGCATCTGGCCCGGGATTTCCTGGTCGATCACCTGCCCGAGGGGTTGCGTGACGGCCACGGAGTCGAGATCGAACTGCTCAAGAGCGTGTTCTACCGCAACAAGGGGGCGTATCTGGTTGGACGCCTGCATCGCGGAGATCAGCAGGTGCCGCTGGTGTTGCCCGTGTTGCATGAAGAGGGCAAGGGGCTGCATCTGGACACGGTGTTGATCGAGCCGGACGAGGTCTCGATCATCTTTTCCTTCACCCGCGTCTATTTTCAGGTCGATGCGACGGTACCCAGAGAGTTCGTCGCTTATTTGCACATGCTGATGCCGGACAAGCCCATCAGTGAATTGTACGCTGCGATTGGCTTCTTCAAGCATGGCAAGACGGAGTTCTTCCGCGCGCTGAATCAGCAGATTGCCCGCCGCGAGGACAAGTTCATCATCGCTCCAGGGGTGCGTGGCATGGTCATGGCGGTGTTCGTGCTGCCTTCCCATCGCACCGTGTTCAAGATCATCAAGGACCGCTTCGACCCGTCCAAGGCGATGAGTCGGGACAACGTGCGCGACAAGTATGGGCTGGTCAAACGCCATGATCGGGTAGGGCGCATGGCCGATACCCAGGAATTTTCCTATCTGGTGTCGCGCAAGGATCACTTTGACCCGGAGTGCCTGGAACACCTGCTGGAAGTGGCACCCTCCACGGTGTATCTCAAGGATGACAAGGTCATCATCAAGCACTGTTACACCGAGCGCATGATGACCCCGCTCAATCTCTATCTGGAGCAGTGTGATGAGGCGGAAACCCGCGCGGTACTGAAAGATTACGGCAATGCCATCAAGCAGATGGCGGCGGCCAACATCTTTCCAGGCGATATGCTGCTCAAGAACTTCGGCGTCACCCGGCATGGTCGGGTCATCTTCTATGACTACGATGAGGTGAGCTACCTCACCGAGTGCAACTTCCGGCATATTCCGGAGCCCTTGTACCCTGAGCAGGAGCTGGCTGATGAACCCTGGTACTCGGTTGGCCCCAATGATATTTTCCCCGAGGAATTCGGGCCCTTCCTGTTCGCCAACGTTCACTTGCGCAAGCTGTTCTACGAGCTGCACCCGGAGTTGTTCGACGCCGATTATTGGAAAAGCCTGCAGCGTGCGATCACCGATGGACACGTGATCGATGTCTATCCCTATCGCAACAAGCAGCGCTTCGCCTCGGACCCCGGGGGCTTGACCTACTGATCGCGAACGGCGGCGCGAAGATCACTGCAATCTGTCACGGAGCGCCTGCATGGCCAAATCTCCTCACCTGGTAGTGCTGACCGGCGCTGGCATCAGTGCCGAGAGCGGCATCGAGACCTTTCGGGCAGCAGATGGCCTGTGGGCCAATCATCCGATCGAGGACGTGGCGACGCCTGAAGGATGGGCGAAAAATCCTCAGCGGGTGCTCAGCTTCTACGATGCTCGGCGTGAGCAGGTGCGGGATGCACGCCCCAACGCGGCCCATCGTGCGTTGGCCAATCTTGAGGCCCTGGGGTTCGATGTCAGCATCGTGACCCAGAACATCGATGATCTGCATGAGCGGGCCGGTTCACGCCAGGTGCTGCACTTGCACGGTGAGATTATGGTCGCACGTTCCTCCGTCGATGAGCGCATGCGCTACCCCCTTGGACGGCGCAACATCGCCATGGGGGACGTCTGCGATCGAGGCAGCCAGCTGCGACCGGATGTGGTCTGGTTTGGTGAGGCGGTTCCCGCCTATCAGGAGGCTTGCGAGCTAGTGGCCGACGCGGATCTGCTACTGGTGGTAGGGACCTCGTTGGCGGTGATGCCTGCCGCTGCCCTGATCCATGAGCTGCCGCTGGACGCACAGTGCGTGCTGGTGGACCCAGACCCTGGACTGCAGGTGCCCGCCGGGGTGACCCGCTGGGTGATGCCTGCCGGGGAAGGGGTGCCTGCGCTTACCCGCCACTGGCAGCGTGAGGGGCGCCTGTTCGTGCCGCCGTCAGGTAACGCCTGATAGCGACGTCGACGGTCGTGGCGGGTACGCGGTGCTGGCAGCGTGACTGACGTGTTCCGTCTGGCGTGGTAGATTGGGCGCCCTTTGCCTCAGCACCCTCCTTGCCATGTGTGATTCCCGTTGTGATGCTTTCCCTGCCGCCTCGCTCGACGCCGAACGTGATGCTGCGCCCATGAGCGATGGCGCCGAGTCTGCCGCGGTCGATCCTGCCACTGGCCACCCCCGCCCTCCGCGTCGCGAGTTCAAGGCGCGCGGCAGCTTCGTGACCCGCTGTGAAGGCTGCAATCTGCCGGAACTCAACTGCCTCTGTCCCTATCAAGCCAAGGCCGACAGCCGGGTGCAGGTGTGGTTGATGACGCATCCGCTGGAACATCACAAGCCCACCAACACCGGACGGCTGATCGCTGACGTGCTGGCCACGACTCGCGTCTTTACCTGGTATCGCACGGCGCCAGATGACACCCTGCTGGCCTTGCTCGCTGATCCGCGCTACGCGCCCTTCGTGGTCTTTCCTGACGACCAGCCTGACTACGCGGATCGCGTGGTAGAGGTAGAGGCCGTCACCCAGGTGGAAGACGCACGCATTCCCGTGCTGATTCTACTGGACGGCACCTGGCGCCAGGCACGTCGGATCTTTCGCAAGAGCCCCTACCTGGAACACCTTCCCGTGTTACCCCTTCGCACCGATCGCCTGACCCGCTATCAGCTGCGCAAGCCGGCCTCCCAGGCACACCTGTGCACGGCAGAAGTGGCAGCCGAGTTGCTGCGGCAAAGCGGTGAAGTGGCGGCGGCTCAGGTGCTCGACGACTACTTTGATGTGTTCAATGACAGCTATGCGGCCAGTCGCCACTACACCAAGATCGAGACGCCCACCCCCTCGATGACAAGGCTGGCAGCGCTGAGGAGAGCTCAGCAGGCACCATCCTCATCAACTGAGGGGCGCTAGCACTCGGTCGTTATGTGCTGATGCGAAGTTTTAGGCAGATGAATCGCTGATCAGCTACATCATTATTCCCGCAAATCGGGCACTCATTGTCGTAAATGTCTTAGTTCGCCTGCACTTTTTCTGCGACAGGCTCTCTTTTTGACACAACTACGATAATGAGCGCGATGACGCGCGGGGAGCCCCATGCACCTACACCAGCGTTTTCTTTCCTGTCGGCCACAGCCCGAGGATCAACGGCTAGGTGGCTGGCCCTATGATGCACAGGAGGTCGACCTGTCGCTTCCTTTGCTCGAGCGTCGTCTCGACAAGGATCGTTCTCGGGTCATTCATAGCGCCAGCGTTCGTCGACTGCAGTTGCTCCCGCAGCAGGGGGGAATCCTGGCCCAGGACAGCGATCGACGGTTGCTGTCGCTGGCGCTTGAACGTCAGCAAGTGGGTCGCCGTATCGTCCACCTGATTTATCGCAAGCTCCACGGCAACCTGGCTAAGCACGAACTGGCCAGACACGAACTGGCAGAAAAAGAGCTGACTGAGCAGGAGCCTGCCAGGCACGAACTGACAGGACTCGACACTGCGCTCGGCTGTCTGGTCGACGTTGGCTGCCTGCTTTGCGATGTCGGTCGTCCTCCCTTCGGTCAGGCGGGAGAGCTTGCCGTGTGTGGCTGGTTCGACAGCCACCTGCCGGAGTTTGGGGGAATGACGGCAGGGGGGCTGTCCGTCGACAAGAAGGAGGGGCACGCGGTGCTGGCGGAGCTATGCCGCTTTGATGCACGTGCCCAGGCCTTGCGCAGCATTGTGACCCTGGAAGGCATCAGCCTGACCCATGCGCAGAGCGCAACATTGCTAGGACGGCATGAACCATGGCCCGAACAGGCCCTGTCTGGGCCTTTTACGGGCAACAGCTACCGTAGTGAGGCCGCTATCGAAACGGCCATGCGTGGGGCGCTGCGACTGACCCGTCGAAGCCGTCACCCGGCCGCCTACCTGGTCGATGCCGCCGATGCCATCGCGCAGACCATGGCCCGGCTCGAGGCCATCGTGGAACGAGGTTTGATAGATCCCGCAGGTTTGATGACCCAACTGAAAGATACCTTTCAGCGGCGCCAAGGCCAGCGACCCACTGCGCTCAACGAGCGCTGCTTCTGCCGCCATGGGGTAGTGCGACGCTGGAGTCTAGGCGGCATGCTGGACTGGGCTCTGGCGCGCTATCAGCGGGACCGCTCTGAGGGGCCGGGCCAGTTCTTCCACTACCTGCGCCTGGCCCTGGGCAGGATCCTGGTCAACCACGGCGCCGATGCGTTCTTGCAGCGGTTGGCGGAGGTCAGAGAGGGGACGCCCCGGGTCAATTTGCTGGCCGTGGACCCCGGGTGTCGCATCTTGATGGAGTCTCTCGAGGATCTGGCGACGCGGCTGGAATACCTTGACCCCGACAGGGAGCGCCAGGAGCTAGATGGCTTTCGGACGATATGCGGCCTGCTGGACGCAGCCCTGCCGGCATTGCGTCTGCCCATGCAGGAGTTTCATCAGTTGCTGGATCGCCAGGAGGCGTCGTCGCCAGTACTTGGCGCATGGGCGGCTGGCTTGCCTGCAGGCGTCGTCAGAGCCTATCGCCAGGCGATCTCGGCTCCTGCAGAAGGCATGAGTGGCGCGGTGCAGGAAACCTACTATCGAGGTCGTTTGGTGCATGACTGGATCTGCAGCCGCACCGAGACATCGGCGCTGGAGGAAAACATGAGATTACGAGTGAGCGGGCGGCAGCAGAGCTGACGATTGCCGCGGTGGGACAGTGGAGGGGGCGGGAACGCAGGATGGTCCAGAGCAACGCTTAGCGGGTGACAGGCGCCTTCCACCCCGCCGCGTCAGCGACGGCGAGGTGGATGCGATCGATGGTCCGCTTAGCCGAACAGGCTGCCGGCGATCCGGAAACCGGCGATCCAGGTGCCCGCAGCGGACCCTAGCGTGGCGGTCAGGAAGACCAGTAGCGTGCGGGACACACGGTTCCTCCACCAGCCCTTCACCTCGGTCACATCGTGGCGCAGCGTGGAGAAGTCACGCACCTTGGGCTTGCGCATGGCCAGCTCCACGCCTGCAGCGACGAAGCCTGCGCCGATGGTCGGGTTAAGCGAGGTCAGCGGCGCGGCAAAGACGGTGGCGATGACCGTGACGGGATGCGCCAGGGCGAACAGGGTGGCGATGCCCGACAGCGCACCGTTGATGATGAACCACTCTGCCACCAGCTGCCAGCCAAGCTCGGTGTTGCGCGAGAAGCCGATGGCGAAGCCCGTGAGGACCAGTGCGGTGATGATCCAGGGCACCATCTTCCACACCTTGGAGGCGGGACGCGTGGCCTCCAGCGCGGCGATTTCCTCGTCTGGAGCCTGAGAGGGAGGGCCCTCGAGGTGCTCCGCCATGCCCTTGAGGTGACCCGCGCCTATCACCACCAGCACTCGCCGGAACTTGCCTGGCGGGCATTGCTGGGCCAGGCGCATGACCATGTAACGATCACGCTCGCTGATCAGCGGGGTGAACAGGGTTTCGGATTCAGCGGCAAACTCACTGAAGGTCGACTCCAGCACGTCACCCTGCTTGAGGCGCTCCACTTCCTCTGCCGACACTTCCTGGCGGGACAGCACGCTGCCCAGTAGCCCGGACATCAAGCTAAAACGCTGCCACCAGGGAACATTCTGGTAGATCCTTTTCAGCGTCAGGCCCACGTCGCGATCGATCAGCAACAGCGGGAGCTGGTGGCGCTGGCTGGCCTCCAGGGCGGCACGCATCTCGGCCCCCGGCTCGATGCCTGACTGTTCTGCGATACGTTGCTGGAATGCCCCGAGCGCCAGGTTCGCCGCTACCATCCCGGCCTTGCCCTGGCGAAAGATCTGGAACAGATCCTGTTCCGCCAGGGCGTCAGGGTTGGCCAGGTTGCTGTGTCTGGCATCGCAGAGTTCGATAGCCACGGCATCGAAGTCGCCTGAATCGATCAGCGAGCGAACCTCGTCGGCGCTTTCGGCGCTGACGTGGGCGGTACCGAGCAAGGTGAAGGTGGTCTCGCCAACGGTGATATCGCGGCGTGGGCCGCCTTGGGTCTCCGGCCGCTCGGCCAGTACGGTGTCGTCGATCTCGCTCATGGGCCTCGAGGCCTGAAGAATGTGAAGGATCGATTATCCATGAACCAGCAGGGCAGGCCAAACATGGCCTGCCCTGTCCGTCGGCAAATCACGCTATTGTCATGATTCGTGACGCAAGGAGGGGCTTGAGGGTGCCCATCCCAAGCCTGTCGATCACCATGTCACGCGTTGCTCTCGTCCTGATAGGCGCCGGCCGAGTAGGTCAATTCATAGCTGTGGGAGTAGATCTCGAGGATGTTGCCGAAGGGGTCTTCCATGTAGATCATCCGGTAGGGCTTTTCCCCGGGATAGTATTCACGGACCTTGGGCATGCGCTTCTTGCCGCCGGCGGCAACGATGCGCTCCGCCAGCCCTTCCACGTCCGGATCTTGCACGCAGAAATGGAAGACGCCGGTTTTCCAGTATTCGAAATTGTTCTCGGGATCTTCATGGTTGGCAAACTCGAAGAGTTCGACACCGACGCGATCACCCGTGGACAGGTGCGCGATGCGGAAGCTGCCCCAGCCAGGCCCGAAGACATCGGTGCACATCTCGCCAATGGCAGAGTCGTCTTCCTCGATGGTGGTGGGGGCCATGATCTGGTACCAGCCCAGGACCTCGGTGTAGAACGCCACGGCCGCCTCGACGTCCGGTACCGAGATGCCGATATGGGAGAAGCTGCGTGGATAGTTGGGGCGGTCCTGATGGGATGAGCTCATGTCTCGTTGCCTCTTGCTGTGGAGTGAATGCACACAGTCTGGGCGGTGATGGCTATAATGAAAATAGTGTGCCGCTTATGGTAGTGATAATAGATGCTTATGCTTAATCCGCTCTGGCTACGTTCTTTTCATGCCCTGGTCGAACAGGGAAGCTTCACCAGGGCTGCCGATCAACTGGAGCTCACCCAGGCGGCCGTCAGTCAGCATGTACAGAAACTTGAAGCCGAGCTAGGGGCGCTGTTCATCCGACGGCCGCGGCAGCTCGAACTGACCCCGGCGGGGCACGCCCTGGTCAACTATCTGGGGGAGCGTGCGGAGGTGGACCAGCGGCTTAAGCTGCGTCTGGCCGGGGATCGCGATGATCATGGCGAGATAAGTCTGATGACGCCGGGCAGCATCGGCCTGGCGCTGTATCCCCGGCTGCTGGAGCTGCAGAAGCGCTCGCCTGGCCTGTGCATTCGCCATCGCTTCGGGCCGACCCAGGACATTATCGACGCGGTGTTGGCGGCGCGGGTAGAAATGGGGCTGGTCATCGAGTGTCCCGATGACCCGAGGCTGACCGTCAGCGAGTTTGCGACAGAACCGCTGGAGCTGATCGTGCCTGCCGCCGCTAAGGTAGAGCGCTGGGATGACCTGATGTCGCTGGGGTTCATCGACCATCCGGATGGCAAGGCGCTGGCGTCTCGACTATTGAGCCGACGCTTTCCGGGCTCCCCCGGCTATGCCCACTGGCCAATCAGCGGCTTCACCAATCAGATCGGCTTGATTCTGGCACCGGTAGCGGAGGGGCTGGGCTTTACCGTGCTGCCGCGCTTCGCCCGTCAGGCGTTTGAGCAGCAGGCCTCCCTTCGGGTGGTGACGGGACAGCCCGAGGTGGCGGATACCCTCTACCTGATACATCGGGCTGAATGGCCGCTATCGTCCAGAGCCGAGCGTGCCCTGCTGGTGATGGGGACGGCTGCCGACGCTGAAGCGGGCAGGTCGGCGGCAGGCGGACACGCTTGAGCGTCAACGCAGCCCAGGAGTCTGCACTATTTGCGCCAGAAAGCGGGTGTGAACAGTACCAGTACGGTAAAGATCTCCAGGCGTCCCATCAGCATGGCCATGACCAGGATCCATTTGGCCATCGCCGGCATATCGCCGTAGTGCAGGCTGGCTTCACCCAGCGCCGGGCCCAGGTTGTTGAGCGCGGAGCCCACAGTGGACCAGGCCGTTACCTGGTCAACGCCGGTGGCCATGACCCCGACCAGCATCAGGAAGAACAGCAGGACGTAGGCCGAGAAGAACCCCCAGACTGCCTGTGCGATGCCGTCAGGCACGCTGACCTTGCCAATCTTGACGGCGATCACGGCGTTGGGGTGAATCAAGCGCATGATCTCGCGCATTCCCTGCTTGATGATCAGGATGATGCGAATGACCTTCATGCCGCCACCGGTAGAGCCTGAGCTTGCGCCGACAAAGGCGGCGATGAACAGGAGTAGCGGCAAGGCGCCTGGCCAGGCAGAAAAGTCGGCCACCGAGAATCCTGCCGTGGTCGCGACCGAGACCACCTCAAAGATGCCGTGGCGCAGGCCGACCGTGGTCTCCTCGGTGCCGGTCAGCCACAGCACGATGACGGTGATAGCCGCCAGGCCGGTCAGGTACAGCAGCAAAAACCGTGCCTCGGAGTCTTCCCAGTAGTGGCTGATGCGGCGCTCGCGCCAGGCCAGGAAGTGCAGGCTGAAGCTGAGCGCCGAGATCAGCATGAATACCACACAGATCGCTTCGATCAAGGCGCTGTCGAAGTAGCCAATGCTGGCGTCATGGGTCGAGAAGCCACCGATGGCGACCGTGGAAAAACTATGGCCCAGTGCATCGAACCAATCCATGCCCGCCGCCATGTAGGCGAGCATGCAGGCTAGCGTCAGGGTGGCATAGATGTACCACAGTGCCTTGGCGGTCTCGGTGATCCGAGGGGTCAGCTTGGAGTCCTTGAGCGGCCCCGGAATCTCCGTGCGATACAGCGCCATGCCGCCGACGCCGAGGGTCGGCAGAATGGCGACCGCCAGGACCACGATGCCCATGCCGCCTAGCCACTGCAGCTGCTGACGATAGTAGAGGATGGCCTCCGGCAGGAAGTCGATGCCGGTAATGACCGTCGCACCCGTGGTCGTCAGCCCAGAGAAGGATTCGAAAACGGCATCGGTAAAAGATAGCGCCGTGCTTCCCGTCAGCATCAGTGGCAGGGAACCGAACAGCCCCAGTACCGTCCAGAACATGGCGGCGATCAGGAAGCCGTCACGGGTCCGCAGCTCCCGCCGAGCATGTCGATTCGGCAGAAACATCGCAGCACCGGTGAACACGGTGATGGCAATGGCGATCAGAAAGGCGTCCCAGGTGCCATCGCCGAACAGCAGCGAAATAGCGATGGGCGGCACCATGGTCAGGCTGAACATCATCAGCAGCAGCCCGAGAATACGCAGAATCATTCTCAGGCTCATGCCATCCGGCTCCTGTGCAAAGTAGCGCAAGGGGAAGATGTCAGTGAACGGGTCGTCGTCTCAAGCCCGGTCGGGAACGGACTCATGCGGCGGCTCTCCTTGTGGTAACTCGATGGTCGTCTCTCGAGGTAACGCCATGCGCATCAGAAGAACGTCAGCCCGACCTGGAACAGGCGCTCGACGTCACGAATCTTGCGTTTATCGACCACGAACAGGATGACATGGTCGCCGCTTTCCACTACCACGTCGTCATGGGCGATCAAGACCTCCTTGCCGCGCACGATGGCGCCGATGGTCGAGCCCCCGGGGAGATCGATGTCGCCGATGGCGCGTCCCACCACTCGCGATGACTGGCTGTCGCCATGGGCAATCGCCTCGATGGCCTCCGCGGCACCCCGGCGCAGCGAGTGCACGTTGACGATGTCGCCGCGGCGAACGTGGGTGAGGAGGCTGCCAATCGTGGCCTGCTGAGGCGAGATGGCGATATCGATTTCGCCACCCTGGACCAGGTCGACATAGGCCGCGTTGTTGATCAGGGTGAGAACCTTCTTGGCCCCCATCCGCTTGGCCAGCATCGACGACATGATGTTGACCTCGTCGTCGTTGGTCAGCGCACAGAAGATATCGCAGTCTTCGATGTTCTCTTCTTCCAGCAGCCGCTTGCTGGTGGCACTGCCATGCAGCACCACGGTGCGGTCAAGGCGTTCTGACAGCTGGGTGCAGCGGTCCAGGCTGTGTTCAATCATCTTGACCTGGTGGCTGTGCTCGAGATGTTCGGCCAGGCGCTCGCCGATGTTGCCGCCACCGGCGATCACGACGCGGCGGAAATCCCGGTCGAGCCGTCGCAACTCACTCATCACGGCACGGATATCACGGCGTGCGGCGATAAAGAAGACCTCGTCGTCGGCTTCGATGACCGTGTCGCCGCGGGGAATGATCGGGCGATTGCGGCGATAGATGGCGGCAACGCGTGTGTCGACGCTGGGCATGTGACGGCGCAGGAAGCCAAGCTCCTGGCCGACCAGCGGGCCACCGTAGAAGGCCTTGACCGCCACCAGCTGGACCAGGCCCCCGGCGAATTCCAGCACCTGCAAGGCACCAGGATGCTCGATCAGGCGCCGGATGTGATCGGTGACGACTTGCTCGGGACTGATCAGCACGTCGATAGGGACGGCCTCATGGGCAAACAGGCCCTTGCGGGCGAGGTAGGCCGTGGCGCGCACACGGGCGATCTTGGTCGGTGTGCGAAACAGGGTATGGGCCACCTGACAGGCGATCATGTTGACTTCATCGGAGTTGGTCACGGCGATCAGCATGTCGGCATCTTCACAGCCTGCCTGACGCAGCACCATGGGGTAGGAGGCCGCCCCGGAAACCGTGCGAATATCCAGCCGCGTATGCAGCTCGCGCAGACGCTCACCGTCGGTGTCTACCACCGTGATGTCGTTCTCCTCGCGGGCCAGATGCTCCGCCAGGGTGCCGCCAACCTGGCCGGCGCCGAGAATGATGATCTTCATCGTCGTGTCCGAAGAGAGGTCGAGAGCGCATGGTGCGCTGCAACATAGGGCCAGCATACCTGAGCCCTGAACAGACCAACAGGGCGGGATGTCTCCCGCCCTGTGCCGAAAGGAAACACCGAAGGCCTGTCAGTATGCAAGCCCAGGCGTCTCCGGGGAGAGCTGATCGCTGGGTCAGTCCAGGGTAAAGCCGACCTTCAACGTCACCTGCCAGTGGGCGACCCGGCCGTTTTCGATGTGCCCGCGTGTTTCGGTCACCTCGAACCAGCGCAGGTCATGCACCGTCTCAGACGCCTTGGTGATGGCGCGCTGGACCGCGTCTTCGATGCTTGTCTCGGACGAACCGGTCAACTCGATCTGCTTGTACACGTGTTGGCTCATACATACTCCCTGTAGCGGTAGACGTCGTGGGACCGCCCGCCCAGGCAACTACGGCCTGGTGGCGGGCAAGCAACCCTGCTGCCGTGTGGCTCAGTGGGTTGCCTTGACCAGTCTGGCATAGAAGAAACCGTCGTGACTGTCGATCTTCGGTAACAGTTGGCGTCCGGCTCCTGATGTCTGGCCCCAGGCAATGTCGGCAGGCATGTTGGCGCTGGCATCCTCAGTGCGCTCAAGAAAGGCGCGAATCTGGTCGCGATTCTCTTCCGGCAGGACCGAGCAGGTGGCGTACAACAAGGTGCCGCCGGGCTTGAGCAGCGGCCACAGGTTATCGAGCAAGGCCTGCTGCAACTCGGCCAACTGGCGGATGTCGCTGGCACGGCGCAAGCGCTTGATGTCGGGATGACGGCGGATGACTCCGCTGCCCGAGCAGGGAGCGTCAAGCAAGATGGCATCGAACAGCGTGCCATCCCACCAGTCCCGCTGGGTACCATCGCCCTGGGCCAGGGTGGCCGAGAGTCCGAGGCGAGTCAGGGTGTCTTCCACACGGGCAAGACGTGCAGCGTCGGAGTCGATGGCATGCAGATCGATGTCGAACAGCTCAAGCAGGTGAGCGGTCTTGCCGCCAGGTGCACAGCAGGCATCCAGGACTCTCGCGCCGGGGCGAGGGGCGATGACAGGGCCCAGCAGCACAGCGGCCAGCTGGGCGGCTTCATCCTGAACGCTGACATGGCCCTCGGCGAAGCCTGGCAGACTGTCCACATCGCGAGGGGCATCCAGGATCAAGCCGTCAGGCGCGTGTGAACACAGACGTGCGCTGATCCCGGCACCGTCGAGGATGTCCAGATACTGCTCTCGGTCGTTGTGGCGACGGTTGACGCGCAGGGTCATTGGGCCTGGCTGGTTATTGGCCTCACAGATATCGCGCCAGTCGTCAGGCCACGCCTGGCGCAGCGCCTTGAGCCACCAGCGCGGATGCAGCAAGGCCACTGCAGGGTCACGGTCGACTTCTGCTTCCAGTGTTGAGGATTCGCGCTGCAGACGGCGCAGGCAGCCGTTAAGAACGCGGGTTGCCCAGGCCTTGCCCTGCAGGCGAGCGGCCCCTGCGGTCTCGCCTACCGCCGCATGGGCGGGAATGCGCAGGTACAGCAGTTGGAAGATGCCGAGCAGCAGCAGCGCTTGAATGTCGGCGTCGCGAGTCTTGAAGGGCTTTTCCAGTAACTGGTCCGCCAGCGCTTCCAGTCTGGGCAGCGTCCGGCAGACACCAAAGCACATCGCCTTGAACAACGCCCTGTCGCGAGCGACGACCTGATGATCATCCAGAGAAGACAGCGAGCCCTTGCCGGTAATGACCGGAACCAGCGCCTTCGCTGCTGCAGCTCGAACACAGTCACCCATGTCTCTGCGCGCATTGGTGTGGGCACGGCTTTGCTGATCGGGCTTGCGCTGGCGAGCGTTGCGCTGGCCGTGCTGGCGTGGGCGGGAATCGCTCATTCGCTGGCCTCCGTTTGCGGCTGGCCCAGGCAGGCGCCTACGGCGAAACGCTCGGCTCGGGCACGTAGCAGCTCATTGATCGGCAGCGCCTTGCCACCGGGCAGCTGGGCATGGGTGATGCGCAGGCGCTCGCGGCCATCTTGACCACAGGCGACCAGCAGCTCTCCTTCCGCCTTGACGATGGTGCCTGGTGTAGCCGCGTCAGCGCTGTCCACGGCGTCTGCCAGATGAATGCGCAGGCGGTCATCGCCCAGGGCACACCAGGTGACAGGCCACGGATTGAACGCCCGCACTCGCGCGGCGAGCGTTTGTGCATCCTGGCGAAAGTCCAGTTCCGCCTCGGCCTTGCTCAGCTTGGCGGCGTAGGTCACGCCGCTATCCGGCTGGGGCGTCGACGTCAGCTCGCCTGCGGCAAGCTGATCAAGGGCATCGACAATGGCTTTGCCCCCCAGGCTGGCCAGACGGTCGTGAAGCTCGCCACCCGTCGTGGTATTGCTGATCTCGGTGCGGCGGATCATCAGCATGTCGCCGGTATCCAGGCCTTCGTCCATCTGCATGATGGTCACACCGCTTTCGCTGTCGCCGGCTTCAATGGCTCGCTGGATCGGTGCAGCGCCGCGCCAACGTGGCAGTAGTGAGGCATGCACGTTGAGACATCCAAGGCGGGGGGCTTCGAGCACGGGAAGCGGCAGGATCAAGCCGTAGGCCACCACCACCATGACATCTGCCTCCAAGGCTGCCAGCGCTTGCTGCTCCTCAGCATCCTTGAGTCGCTCCGGCTGGTATACCGGTATGTCATGAGACAACGCCAGTGACTTCACCGGGCTAGGTGTCAGTTTGCGACCGCGTCCTGCAGGTCGATCTGGTTGAGTGTAGACGGCAATCACCTGATGGTGACTGTCGAGTACCGCCGAGAGGCTCTCGGCAGCGAAGTCAGGCGTGCCAGCGAAGATCACGCGCAGCGCTTGGGTCATGTTCAGGGCCTTGGCCGAAGAATGCGGAGTCAATAGTAACGGAGACGCGAGCAACGACGAAGGCCGATAGCACTTGGAGTGCTATCGGCCTTGCATCTTGATGGCGATGGAGGGGTAGGGGTCAGGCGCCTTGCATTTGACGGTGGCGCTTCTGCATCTTCTTCATCACGCGGTCGCGCTTGAGCGGCGACAGGTAATCGACGAAGAGTACGCCCTCGAGATGGTCGAGTTCGTGCTGGATGCAGTGGGCAAGCAGTCCGTCGGCTTCGAGCTCGTAGGGATTGCCATCACGGTCCAGCGCCTTCAAGTGCACGCGCAGGGCGCGCGGGACTTCAGCGTAGTACTCAGGGATGGACAGGCAACCTTCCTGCATCGGCTCGCGCTCGTCGCCCAGCGGCGTGACCTCGGGATTGATCAGCACGACCGGCGTTGACTGGTCTTCGCTGACATCGATCACGATGACCCTGCGGTGCACATCCACCTGCGTGGCGGCAAGACCAATGCCAGGGGCTGCGTACATGGTTTCCAGCATGTCATCGACCAGCTGGCGGACTTCGTCATCGACGTGCTCCACGACAACCGCCTTGGTGCGCAGCCGCTCGTCTGGAAACTCGAGAATGGGGAGTCTGGCCATGCTGTGGTTCCACCGTTGTTCGTACAGTTCGTGATGCCCATTTTAGGGGGGCGCTGCAAGTTGCAGTAGCCGCTGTCGTCTATGGGCTTGATAGGCGACCACTATACCATGCTCAAAACGTCATCGCCTGATACCGCGTGGCGTTGCGGCGAAGCCCTTCGTTTTGCGGCGTGGCGGGCCTTCTACACTGGCTAAACATAAGCAATGACGAAAGTAGCGCCGTTAGCGCCAGCGACGTCCACGCTGACAGCCACACCTTCGGCCATGATGGAAGTGGCGGCGTGGGCGACAACGGCAAAGTAAGAACATCAGCAAGCACACCAACAAGAACGACAGCGATAACAATAATCGGCGCGACAGCGTCACTGACTATGCGTCGATGTTTCCCAGGGAGGGTAGACATGGACTCCGACTTCGAGCGTTGGATGGTATTGCAAGCGCTTCCTCAGGTAGGACCGAAGCGCCTGGCACGGTTACGCTCCCTGAATCCTGCCTGGCCCGAGGGCTGGTTGCCCGGCTTGCCGCCCATGGCTGCTGCGGCACTGCGACTGTGGCTGGAGCACCCACGCCGCAGCCCGCTGACGGCGCCTGTCGAAGAGGCCCTGGAATGGCAGGCCCAGGGGGTGGCACATGGGCAACAGCGTCATTTACTGCATCCGGGGCATCCACGCTGGCCGGCCTTGCTCGATCAGATTGCCGATCCCCCTGTGGTGCTCTGGGCGCTGGGGGATCTGGATGCGCTGACCCCACCGCGGCTGGCCCTGGTGGGGTCGCGGCGTCCTACCCGGGAAGGCCTGGTCAATGCACGCAGTTTCGCCATCAGCCTGGCGGAAGCGGGGTGGTGCCTGGTCAGTGGCATGGCGCTGGGAATTGATGGCGCGGCTCAGGCCGCGGCTCTGGATGTGGGCGGGCGCAGCGTTGCCGTGCTGGCCGGTGGTGTCGATGTTGTCTATCCCGGCCAACATGGCTCACTGTACCGGCGCCTGCGGGATGACGGTGGCCTGTTGCTGGCCGAGTCTGCCCCTGGACGCAGGCCTCATTCCGGGGATTTCCCCCGGCGCAATCGGATTGTGACGGGGGTGTCCTGTGGCGTGCTGGTGGTCGAGGCCGCAGAGCACAGTGGCTCTTTGGTCAGTGCCCGCCTGGCCGGGGAGCAAGGGCGGGAAGTGCTGGCGTTACCTGGCTCTATCCACTCCCCCCAGGCAAGAGGCTGCCTGCGACTGATTCGTGAGGGGGCCGCCCTGATACGTCACCCCGATGACCTGTTCGAGGAGCTGGCCAGTTGGGGTCCGCGTCAGGGGGCAGTGTCCTCGACTGGGGGTGAGGCGCCATCTGGCGCCGCTGCCCGCTCGCTGCTCGATCTGCTGAGTGCCAGGCCATTGCCGGTGGATGTGCTGATGGGGCTGGCGGGATGTGATGTCGCCACCTGTCAGCGCGAGTTGACCTTGCTCGAGATAGAGGGACACGCCGGCTTGGTGGCCGGTGGGTGGGTCAGGCTGGGCGGAGGCAGCTAGAGGCCAAGTATCGCCCGCTCGCTAAGCAGGGCGCAGTGCGACGCGTCCGGTGCCTCATGCTAGTATGCGGCTCCAACCCGTTTATCACGATGTGCCGATTCGGACTTCGATGCCATGAGTGACCCTGATTCCATTCTGACCTCAGCCACCGCCGTGCTTCGCCGTGGTGGTGTGATTGCCTACCCCACCGAGGCCGTGTGGGGGCTGGGCTGCGATCCTGACAACGACGAGGCGCTGAAGCGTTTGCTCGCGCTCAAGCAGCGGGACCCCGCCAAGGGTGTCATCCTGGTAGCGGCAGATATTGCTCAGTTCGATGCCTGGCTGACCGCCGTATCAGCAGAACAGCGAGCCCTGTTGCTGGACACCTGGCCTGGGCCCAACACCTGGCTCGTGCCCGACAACGGGCGCACCCCGGCGCTGGTGCGCGGAAGCCATGACAAGGTGGCGCTACGGGTCAGCGATCATCCTGGGGTTCAGGCTCTGTGTCGCGCCTTCGGGGGGCCGCTGGTATCGACCTCTGCCAATCGCGCTGGAGAGCCTCCGGCCATGAGCGAAGACGATATCCATCGGATCTTCGGCGATGAACTCGACGCAGTGGTGCCCGGTGACCTGGGGGGAAATCCGCGCCCCAGTATCATTCGCGACCTGGTCAGTGGTGAGGTGCTGCGCCACTGACGATGGCGCGGCAGCCTTGTATTTGCACAAGACCGGGGTGGGGCGTGACGCGACAACGCCCATTCGACAAGCAACGACGGAGTCGATGTGACACAGCCAAATCTCGACGTGGTCAAACGCTATCTGCTGGAGCTTCAGGATCGCCTGTGCGAGGCGCTGGAGCATGCCGATGGGCAAGCGCACTTTCTTGAGGACGACTGGGTTCGCGAGGCAGGAGGCGGCGGTCGCTCGAGGGTCATCGAAGACGGTGCGCTATTCGAGAAGGGCGGCGTCAACTTTTCCCATGTGCACGGCACAACCCTGCCTCCCTCAGCCACCGCCGCCAGGCCGGAACTTGCGGGTAGGGGCTTTCAGGCCATCGGCGTATCCTGGGTGTTGCATCCGCATAACCCCCATGTGCCGACCAGCCACGGTAACGTGCGCTTCTTCATTGCCACCGCCGAGGGCGAAGCGCCGGTGTGGTGGTTCGGTGGTGGCTTCGATCTGACCCCGTTCTACCCCCAACACGAAGACGCCTGCCATTGGCACCGGGTTGCCAGAGACCTTTGCGAGCCTTTCGGTGAGGATGTCTATCCGCGCTACAAGCGCTGGTGTGACGACTACTTCTTCCTCAAGCATCGGGATGAGACGCGAGGGGTGGGCGGTCTGTTTTTCGATGACCTCAATGAAGGTGGCTTTGATCGCTGTTTTGCGTTTCAACAAGCCGTGGGAGATGGCTTTCTCGAGGCCTATCTGCCGATCGTCGAACGCCGTCGCGACACGCCCTGGGGCCAGCAACAGCGAGACTTTCAGCTGTATCGGCGCGGACGCTATGTCGAGTTCAATCTGGTATGGGATCGGGGCACGCTGTTTGGCTTGCAAAGCGGAGGTCGCACCGAGTCGATTCTGATGTCGATGCCGCCGCTGGCGCGCTGGGAATACGACTATCGACCCGCAGAGGGAAGCGCCGAGGCGGCCTTGCAGGATTACCTGCGCCCTCGTGACTGGCTGGCCGAAGAGCAAGAGCAGGCCACCAGCGCTTCCCCGTGAGCGGCTTCCGGCGCCCGCCGTGGGCAGGACGGTGCCCCCCCGTCGCGATATTGATGCAGTGTTTGCTCAGGAGCAGAAATGACTCGCTATTGTGTGTTCGGCCATCCCATCGGTCACTCCAAATCACCCGCCATCCATGCGGCCTTTGCCGCCCAGACAGGTGAGAACATCGAATACGTGGCCATCGAGGCGCCGCTGGATGACTTTGCCGGCGCTTGGCAGACGTTCGTGGCATCCGGGGGACAGGGGGCCAATGTCACTGTCCCCTTCAAGGAGGAAGCGTATCGACTGTGCACTCAGCTGACCGAGCAGGCCCGTCGCGCAGGAGCCGTCAACACCCTTCGTCTGCTGCCTGACGGCAATCTGGAAGGGGATACCACGGACGGTGTGGGCCTGGTCGCGGATCTGAAGCGTCAGGGCGCACGCTTGCAGGGCGCCAATATCCTGGTCCTGGGGGCTGGAGGCGCGGTACGTGGGGTATTGGCGCCGTTGCTGGCCCATGACCCTGCTGGCTTGACCGTGGCCAACCGCACTGCGGCCAAGGCGAGCGCCCTGGCGCAGGATTTTGCCGATCTTGGCACTATCCGGGGGGGCGGCTTCGACAGTGTGGCGGGGCCCTTCGATCTGGTCATCAATGGCACCAGCGCAAGCCTCTCGGGAGAGCTGCCACCCCTGCCGGACGATCTCTTCGCCGAGGGCGCGCTGGCCTACGACATGATGTATGGCGCCGAGCCGACCGTGTTCATGGCGTGGGCAGCAGAGCGTGGTGCACGCAGTGTCGATGGATTGGGCATGCTGGTCGAGCAGGCCGCCGCGTCCTTCGCCCGTTGGCGAGGCGTCGTTCCGGAGACGGCGCCGGTGCTGTCGACGTTGCGACAGGCGTTATCGGCGGGTGCCTGACCACCGTGGTCATGGCCGCTATCCACAACACACAGCAGGCGCCACTAGGGCGCCTGCTGCGTGTTGGACTGGGGCGGTGTACGGGGGCGGTGTACGGGGGGTGTACAGGGAGAGGGGCAGGGCTGCGGGCCCGGCAACGGGGCTGGCATGGCGCCCGGCATTCGCGTCCGATATAGAGCCCCGGTATTGAGAGACCAGCACTGGCGCCTTAGCGGCGTCGCCGATAGAGCCCCACCATGCAGCAGCCCAGGCCGATGACCGACACCAACAGACCCCCGTTGACCAACCACGGGCTGCGGACGATCCACGGTACAAAGGGTGAAGGGCTCTCGCTGCATTGACCCGTCAGATAGTTCCAATGTCCTTGGTCGATCATCTCACATTGGCGAATATCGCCCCATTCCGCGAAGTAGAACCCCAGCAGTAGCAGGATGGGCAGGACCAGCAACAGCAGTCCGAGGCGATTGAGGGTCATGACGACGGCGCTCCTTGATAAACGGCTCAGGGTGCCTTGCAGTTAGGCCTGAGGCCATTCGCCTGGGCCTGCTCGTAGCGGGCCATGGCATCACCCATGGCGGCTTCCAGACCCGCGATGCGGTTGCCATGTGCCGGGTGAGTCGACATCCATTCCGGCGGCTGGCCACCCCCTGCAGCGCTCATGTTCTGCCACAGCTGGACGCTGGCGCGTGGGTCGAACCCGGCCTGGGCCATCAGCTCGAGGCCAATGGTATCGGCCTCACTTTCGTGGCTGCGCGAGAACGGCAGCAGGATGCCGTACTGGGCGCCCATGCCCATGGCGGCCATCAGCTGATCGCTGCCGGTGACTCCCTGGGTGCCCAGCGCCGAGCCGACCACGGATAGTCCCAGCTGCGTCGCGCTCTCGGTGGAGGCGCGCTCGTTGGCATGATGAGCCAGCACATGGCCAATTTCATGGCCGATCACGGTGGCCAGCTGGTCCTGGTTGGTGGCGACGTCGAGCAGGCCGGTGTTGACCCCTACATAGCCACCCGGCAAGGCGAAGGCATTGGCGTCTTCCGACTCGAACACCTTGACCTGCCAGTTCTGGTTGCGCTGGTCATCCGGCAGCGCCTGCACCACATTGCGCGTCACGCACTGCACGTACTCCAGGGTGCTGCCGCCTACGGTAGGCAGCTGCTGCTGGTACTGGGCAAAGGCCTGGGCTCCCATCTGATTAAGCTGCTGCTCGTCCAGCAACAGCATCTGGGAGCGGCCCGTCGGTGAGGTCGCACAGGCAGCTACGGTCGCCATGATGGCGCAGGCGCCAACAGCCTTCATCCAGCGCATGGTGAGTCTCCTTGTCGTGGTACAGCGGGCATCGCTTGCCCGTGTAGAATCAGAAGCGTTTGGCCAAAGATACCCGGACTGCTGGAAGGGTCAACCGCAAAGGTGGTGCAACCTGGGTCTCCGCGAGGCGACACTGACCCTGACCGGCGGCTTTAACACGCGACAAGGACACTCACCCCATGGATACCCAACTAGCGCAGCGCTTACTCAACCTTCTCGAGCGTGTCGACCCCTGGCTGCCTGAGCCACCTACGCCTGTCGACTGGCGCCGTGATGTGGCGGCGCTATGGCAGCGTCATGCCCTCGGCGGCCAGCTGGTGCCAGTGCCCCCCAGGGACGCCCTCGGGCTCGATGACCTGGTGGGCGTCGAGCGCCAGAAACGCGAACTGGTGGCCAACACACGAGCGTTTCTGCAGGGGCTCCCGGCCAATCACGCATTGCTGTGGGGTTCCCGTGGCAGCGGCAAGTCTTCCATGGTCCGCGCCTTGCTGAATACCTTGTCCGACGAGGGACTGCGCTTGATCCAGGTAGACCGGCACGATCTGTCCGGGCTGCCGATACTGGTGGAGCAGCTACGGCACCAGCCCGAGCGCTTTGTGGTGTACTGCGATGATCTGTCCTTCGAAGGTTCGGATGACGCCTACAAGGCGCTGAAGAGCGTGCTGGATGGCACCCTGACAGGGCCTCCCGACAACGTGCTGATTTATGCGACCTCCAACCGCAGGCATCTGATGCCCGAGCATATGAGCGACAATCTGGAGAGCCGGCTGACCGCGGACGGCGAGGAGCTGCATCACGGTGATGCGGTGGAGGAAAAGATCTCGCTGTCCGACCGCTTCGGCCTGTGGCTGGCCTTTCATCCCTTCAACCGCGACACCTACCTGGAGACCTGCCGCCACTGGGTCTCGCGGCTAGGGCAGGCGGGCGACTGGACCGATGAGGCCGACACGGCAGCAGTTCGCTTTGCGACACTTCGCGGCGGGCGCAGTGGACGCTGTGCCTATCAGTTTGCGGTGGACTGGGTGGGTCGACACCGTCTGGCGGAACAGCCATAGAAGCAAAACGCCCGGCCACCTCACGGTGGCCGGGCGTTGGCGTGCGGCTTGAGCCGGATTACCTGCGGTTCTTGCGTGCTTCCTTGGTACGTCCCAGCTCGCGCTGCTTGGCCTTGACCTTATCCGAGGCGTCGGCCATGCGGTCGTACGGGTTCTTGCCGGAGCGGAACTCGAAACGCATGGGGGTGCCCCGGACCTTGAGCACCTTGCGGAAGGTGTTGGTCAGGTAGCGCTTGTAGGCGTCGGGCAACTTGTCGGTCTGGTTGCCGTGCACCACGATGATGGGCGGATTGCTGCCACCCTGGTGGGCCATCCGCAGCTTGATGCGGCGGCCGTGGATCATCGGCGGTTGGTGCTGCTCCACCGCGTCCTGCAGTAGGGTCGTCAAGCGGTTGGTTGACCAGTGGCTATTGGCCGAAGCGAAGGCGCGCTCCAACGAAGGATAGAGGTCACCCACCGCGGTGCCGTGCAACGCCGAAATGAAATGCAGCTCTGCATAATCGGCAAAGCCCAAGCGACGCTTGATTTCGGCGCGCATCTTGTCCTTGGCTTCACTTTCCAGGCCATCCCACTTGTTGACCGCCAGCACCAGGGCGCGACCCGAGGTCAGCACATAGTCGAGAAGGTGCAGGTCCTGCTCCACCAGGCCGCTACGGGCATCCAGCACCATGATCGCGACGTGACATTCCTTGATCGCGTCGAGGGTCTTGATGATCGAGAACTTCTCGGCGATTTCGGTCACGTTCTTGCGCCGGCGTACACCGGCGGTGTCGACCAGCACGTAGGGCTTGCCCCGGCGCTCGAAGGGGATCTCGATCGCGTCTCGGGTGGTGCCCGCTTCATCGAAGACGACGACACGATCCTCGCCGAGCAGGCGATTGACCAGCGTCGACTTGCCGACGTTGGGACGACCGATGACGCCGATACGAATGCCCTTGCTGCCGGTGTCGGCGGGAATGTCCATGTCGCGCTCAGGGAACGGCGACAGCACCTCGTCGATCAGGGCCGTGACATTGCGACCATGGGCAGCCGCGATCGGGCGTGGATCGCCCAGACCGAGCTGCCAGAAGTCGGCCATGGCCGAATGCTCTTCCAGGCCGTCGGTCTTGTTGACCACCAGCCAGGTCTTCTTCTGGTTGACCCGCAGGTGGTTGGCAATGGCCTCGTCAGCGACGTTGAGGCCGGCCCGTGCGTCCACCAGGAACAGTACGATGTCGGCTTCGTCGATGGCTTGCAGCGACTGCTCGGCCATCGCGGCATCGATACCTTCCTCGTCACCGCTGATACCACCGGTGTCGATGACGGTGTAGGCCTTGTTGCCGAGCATGCCGTTGCCGTACTTGCGATCCCGGGTCAGTCCAGGGAAGTCGGCGACCAGCGCATCACGCGAGCGGGTGAGGCGATTGAACAGGGTCGACTTGCCCACGTTGGGGCGGCCGACTAGAGCGATAACGGGGGTCATGGGCGGATGTCCAGAGCCTCCAGGCTTCCGTCATTGGCCAGGGCGTAGACGCGCTTGCCATCGGTGAGCGGGCGCACGCTGACGCCGGAGCCGTCGATGTGGGTGCGGCCAACCATGCGGCCACTGCTGGCGTCGATAAAGTGCACATAGCCCTCGGCATCACCGAGCACGATGCGGCCATCGGCGAAGGCCGGGGCAGTGACAGAGCGACCGTAGAGGTCTTCCTGGCGCCACAGCTCATTGCCGTTGTTGGCGTCGAAGGCCACCAGGCGGCTGGCTTCATCGACGACGTACAGGGTGTCGCCCACCAGCACCGGGGTGTGGTAACTGGACAGTGGCGTTGACCACAGGGTCTCACCGCTCTGGGCGTTGAGCGCTACCACGCGGCCGTTGAAGCTGGTGACATACAGTCGACCGTCCGGCGTCAGCACCGGTTGACCGGCCAGGTCTACCAGGCGGTCGATGTCGTTCATGCCGGTCGCGACGGCGATGGTCCGTTCTGAGATCTGCTGGCCGGAGCGATTGTCGATGATCGACAGGCGGCCATTGGCGAAGCCAGCAAAGGTGACCTGGTCAATGGCGGTCGGAGTGCCGGTACTGCGCAGGGTCAAGGACGGCATATTGGCGGTGAAGACCCACTGACGGTCACCTGACAGGCGGTCCAGAGCCGTCACCGTGCCATCCACCGCCTGGACGATCAGCAGTTGCGACGTCGGTTGCGGTGCTGCCAGCACTTCGCTGGGGACCTTGGTGCGCCACTTGACGCGTCCATTGTCCTGGTCGAGTGCCACCACTTCACCATTGCGGGTAGCCAGGAAGACGTCGCCGTCTACAGCGGTGATGCCGCTGGAAATCGGAGATTCCAGCTCCACTTCCCAGCGGGTGTCGCCATTGGCGGTGTTGAACGCCTCGACCAGGCCTTCCTCATCGGCGGCGAACAGCGTCGACCCGGACAGCGCGGGCTCGATGGGATAGGTCGCCTCGCCCAGGCCGGCGCCAACGCCTTCGCTCCAGCGCGTGTCCACCTGGGTCGATTCAGCGAAGTCCTTGAGTTCCTTCGGCGGATATTGTGGCTCGGATTTGCTCGCGCAACCCGCCAGCAAAGCGGCCATGGTCACGGCGGTGGCGATGGCGATCCGGGTCTTGTTGGTGCGCTGCTTCATAGTGTGGCCTCCTGGTCGCCAAGGTCATCGAGCTTGAGCGAAATGCCGTAGAGCGGTTGGCCGTTCTCGTCGGCCAGGGTCTGGGCGCTTTGCCAGGCCTTGGCGGCCTGGTCGCGTTGACCTGTCGCGTGGTAGATGTCGCCGCGGATGTTGTCGCGCTGTGCTGCAAGCGCAGCAGGAATATCGCCATCCAGCGTAGCCAGCGCCGTGTCGTGCTGGCCCTCGGCACTCTGCAGGCGAGCCAGGCGCAGACGCGCGATACCGACCAGATAACCGTCGTCACTGCTTTCGATCAGCGACTCGAGCGCTTCCCTGGCCGCTTCCAGATCGCCGCCGTCGACCTCCAGGCGCGCCTCCATCAGCAGTGCAAGCTCGCTGTAGAGCGTGTCACCGTGGTCTTCCCGCAGCGATGCGACCAGCGACTCGGCCTGGGTCAGAGCGTTGTCGCTCAGCTCATCACGGCTGGCCAGGTCCAGCAGCTGCTGATAGCTGCTGGAAGCGGCCACGGACTGGCCTTCCTGATAGTCCTGCCAGGCATTCCAGCCGAACACGCCGGCGGCAGCCAGCACGGCGCCCGCGATCAGCGAGGTGCCGTTTTCTTTCCACCAGCGCTTGATCGCCTCAAGCTGCTCTTCTTCCGTTCTCAGCTCCGCCACGGGCGGTCTCCTTCTGAAATGGGGCTATCAATCGGACAGCAGGCGCTCTAGCGTCGTCTCGAGCGAGGCCTGCTCGACCAGCTGCTGCTCGCGGTCGTCGCGCAGGAACTTGATGGCCACCTGGCCCGTGTCACGTTCGTTTTCGCCGATCAGCAGGGCCAATCTGGCGCCGCTGCGATCCGCTTTCTTGATCCGGCTCTTGAAGCTGCCGCCGCCACAATGCAGCTGCACGCCAAGCTCCGGCAGCTGGTCGCGCAGTGTTTCAGCGAGCGCCATGGCATCGCCATCGGTGGCGCTGTCCATGCCGAGGACGTAGACGTCCAGCGGCGCGCGGGCCTCTTCAGGGACAATATTCAGCGTCTCCAGCAACAGGATCAGGCGCTCGATTCCCATGGCGAAGCCGACCGCCGGGGTCGGCTTGCCACCAAGCTGCTCGACCAGGCCATCATAGCGGCCTCCAGCGCACACGGTGCCCTGGCTGCCCAGTGCATCGGTCGTCCACTCGAACACGGTGCGACAGTAGTAGTCGAGCCCACGCACCAGGCGCGGGTTGATCACGTAGTCGATACCTGCGGCATCAAGACGCGCGGTGAGCGCGTTGAAGTGATCGCGAGATTCCTGGTCGAGATGATCCATCAGCTGCGGCGCACCGCTGAGCATCGCGGCCATGGCCGGATTCTTCGAATCGAGAATCCGCAGCGGGTTGCTGGTCAGGCGGCGGACAGAGTCCTCGTCCAGCACCTCTCGGTGAGCCTCGAAGTAGGCCACAAGCGTGTCACGATAGGCGGCGCGGGCTTCATTGGAACCAAGCGAGTTGAGCTCCAGGGTGACGTGCTCGAACAGTCCGAGCTGCTTCCACAGCCGCGCCGACAGCAGGATGACTTCTGCGTCGATATCAGGACCTTCCAGCCCATAGGTCTCGACGCCGACCTGATGGAACTGGCGATAGCGGCCCTTCTGAGGGCGCTCGTGGCGAAACATCGGGCCGGTGTACCAGAGGCGCTGCGTCTGGTTGTAGAGCAGACCGTGCTCCATGGCCGCGCGAACGGCACTGGCGGTGCCCTCTGGACGCAAGGTCAGGCTGTCCCCATTGCGATCGTCGAAGGTGTACATCTCCTTCTCGACGATGTCGGTGACCTCGCCGATGGAGCGGGCAAACAGCGCGGTCTGCTCGACGATCGGGGTACGAATCTCGTTGTAGCCGTAGCGCTTCATCAGCGCCTGTACCTGGGCCTCGAAGTACTGCCACACGGGCGATGCATCCGGCAGCAGGTCGTTCATGCCACGGATGGCCTGGATCTTCTTGCTCAAAACTTGCTCCTTGGTCTCGCCGCTCTTGCTTCTCGTAGGCTGACTGTGACGTTTAGCCGGCGCCTGTTCGCCGGGACGGAGTCACAGCTGGCGAGCGATGACGTTCTGTTCGGTAGCTTCCTTCTCGGCGACCTTCTGGCGAATCAGCGCCTCGAGATCGTCGACCAGGTGGTCGTTGCGCAGCTTGCTGGCAGGCTTGCCATCGATGTAGACCAGGTTGGCGGGGGAGCCGCCAGTCAGGCCCAGGTCGACTTCCTTGGCTTCGCCGGGGCCATTGACCACACACCCGATGACCGCAACATCCAGCGGTGTCATGACGTCTTCAAGGCGTTCCTCGAGGGCGTTCATGGTACTGATGACGTCGAAGTTCTGCCGCGAGCAGCTGGGACAGGCGATGAAGTTGATGCCCTTGGCGCGCAGGCGCAGGCTCTTCAGCATGTCGAAGCCGACCTTGATTTCCTCGACCGGGTCGGCGGCCAGGGAGACCCTGATCGTATCGCCGATGCCGTCCATCAGGAGCATGCCAAGGCCGATCGACGACTTGACGGTGCCAGACCTCAAACCGCCCGCTTCGGTGATGCCCAGGTGCAGCGGCTGCTCGATGCGAGCGGCCAGATCGCGATAGGCCGCCACCGCCATGAACACGTCTGAAGCCTTCACGCTGACCTTGAAGTCAGGGAAGTCGAGACGGTCCAGGTGATCAATGTGACGCATCGCCGATTCGACCAGAGCGGCCGGTGTCGGTTCCCCGTACTTCTTCTGCAGATCCTTTTCCAGCGAGCCGGCGTTGACGCCGATGCGAATCGGGATGCCGTTGTCACGAGCTGCCGATACCACCGCCTGGACGCGATCCTCGCGGCCGATATTGCCTGGGTTGATACGCAGGCAATCGACCCCAAGCTCAGCCACCCTCAGCGCGATGCGATAGTCGAAGTGGATGTCTGCGACCAGGGGTACCTGGGTGCCTTTCTTGATGCGACCGAAGGCCTCTGCGGCCTCCATGGTCGGCACGGATACGCGCACGATATCGGCACCGGCCTGCTCCAGCGCGCGAATCTGCGCGAGGGTGGCCTCGACGTCCAGCGTATCGGTGTTGGTCATGCTCTGGACCGAGATGGGGGCATCGCCCCCAACCGGCACGGAGCCGACATGAATCTGGCGTGACTTGCGTCTGATGATCGGTGAGTGCGAATGCATGGCGATCAATCACTCTCCCAGGGTAAAGCGGGCGACATTGTTTCTGCCGGCGCGTTGCTGCAGGTCGACGGGTTCGCCGCCCCACGTGAGCTCGACACCGGTGGCGTTGCCGACAGTCATGCGGAAGGGCGGCTCGCCCTCCACGGTGGCTTCGGTGCCCGGTGACTGCAGGCCGACGAAGACACGGGTGTTGGTGCTGTCGAAGATTTCCGTCCAGGACTGCTCGTTGAAGGTCAGCTTGAGGATACGCCGACTGGTCGTTGCCTCGCTGGCGCTCTGCTCGTCGGCAGCGCTGGCACTGTCAGTCTCGGCGTCTTGCTCGGAGGCGTCATCCGCGCTGGCCAGGTCCTGTGCGGCGTCGTCACTGTCGGAGCTTGCTGCGTCGTTGGCGGCAGCTGCCTCGGTGGCGGCCACGGTGCTCGGAGTGGCGTCGGCACTGCTCTCGGCCACTTCGGCGCTGGCTTCTTCCGCCTGCTCGTCGACCAGCCCCATCTCGCTGTCTTCCGAAGGCAGCGGCGGCAGGTTTTCGTCACTACTGGCACTGTCTTCGCTGACCGCAGCGTTGCCGTCGATGGTATCCACCGATACCGGGCCATTGTCGCTGACTTCCGGCGGTTGGCTGCCGCCACGGCTCTGCCACCACATCAGGGTCAGACCGATCAAGCCAGCGATGACGATCAGCGTCATCAGGCGGAACAGCCAGGCCCCAAGGCGCGAAGGGGGCTTGTTGATGTAGACCGGGGTCACCTTGCGTTCGACTTCTTCGTTGCCCATGCGCGTGCTGTACAGCGTCATCACACGGCCTACGTCGACGCCCAGCAGCTGGGCATAGCTGCGCAGATAGCCGCGTCGATAGGTAACGACCGGGACTTCGTCGTAATTGTCGTTCTCCAACCCTTCGATGACGGCGGGTCGGAGGTTCAGGGCTGCCCCGACTTCCTCTCGGGTCAGGCCCTGGCGCTCCCGCTCACGCAACAGCAGGGCGCCGGGTGAGTCATCTCCGGCAGACGGTTGAGACGAGAAAACCTCTGAGTCGGTGTACTGACTGTCGCTCATGGCTGAGCATCCTTCATCGTGAAAACAGTGGTCAAAGCGCGCGTGAAGGCTGGAGGGCTTCGCCCTGGACTGCCGGAGAACGATAGCCCTCGGCGTTCCCCAGGTCCGCGGCAAGCCGTCGGGCGGCGGAGTTCCATCCCGCCAGACTGACGAAGCGATCCAGCTGTGAACGGGCGCGCATAAGGTTGCCCTGTGCGTATTCCAGGTCGGCCAGAATCAGGTGGCTGGCAGCCAGCTGGTCATCGATCTGCTGTGACCGCTGTAGTGCTGCTCTTGCCTCCTCGATCTGGCCGAGATCCCACCGGCAGCGTCCCAGGTTGGCAAACAGCTGGGCCCGGTGAGCGTAGTGTATGTCGTGACTGGCTTGGTCGAGTTGATCGCAAGCCTCACGTGTTTGCCCCCGATCATACAGGAAGGCAGCGTAATTGTTGCGTGCCCGGGTAAAGTTGGGGTCCTTTTCAAGGGCATCTTGGAAAAACTGTGCGGCGAGGTGGGTCTCCCCCTGGCGCTGATGTGCCAGGGCAAGGGCCTGCAGGGTCACCGGATCCGCGGCGTCGAGCTGATAGGCCTTGTCCAGCGCCGCCAGGGCCCGAGGCAGGTTGTCCTGGCGCAGGTAGGCCTCTCCCAGGTCGCGATAGGCGGTGGCGGGAGTGTGTTCGGTATCAGTGACTGGTACGGCACATCCTGACAGGGAGGCGGCGGGTAGCACGATGGCCAGGCTCATGACGACAATGCGCAGGCAGTGGGGCAGGCGGTCTGCATGGCTCATCATGGCGTTATCGTTCTCCCGCTGCATGGCCCCGCCAGAGGGGTGTCGTCGACACCCTCTGGAGGGCTGGAAAAGGCCCGAATATCAAAGCGCCGTGCCTCAACGAAGTCAAGATGACGGGATCAGTCGGCGTCGATCTGGATCGACTGGATATAACGTTCGTGACGGCGTGTACGGTCCTTGACCCGGCCCACCAGCTGACCACAGGCAGCGTCAATGTCATCGCCGCGGGTCGAGCGAATCGGAGCGGTATGGCCCAGTTCATATAACCAGCGCTGGAAACGAACGACCTGATTGCGCGAGGGCTTCTCGTACCCGGAGTGCGGGAACGGATTGAACGGGATCAGGTTGATCTTGCAGGGCAGCTCCTTCAACAGCTCGGCCAGTTCCCGAGCGTGCTCCTGCTGATCGTTGATATCCTTGATGACCGTGTATTCGATGGTCACCTGACGCGTATCGTCGCACTTGGCCAGATAGCGGTGACAGGCATCCAGCAGGGTGCGGATGTTGTACTTGCGGTTAAGCGGTACCAGCTCGTTGCGCAGCTCATCGTTGGCGGCGTGCAGCGAGATGGCCAGGCTGACGTCGAGCTCATCGCCGAGACGATCGAGCATGGGCACCACGCCAGAGGTGGACAGGGTGACCCTGCGCTTCGACAGGCCATAGCCCTGATCGTCGAGCATCAGCTTCATCGCCGGCACGACGTTATCGTAATTCAGTAGCGGTTCGCCCATGCCCATCATCACCACATTGGTGACAGGGCGTTGGCTGCTGTCCTTGCGGGCGCCGTCGCTGTTGGCGGCTACCCAGACCTGACCGATGATCTCGGCGCTGGTCAGATTGCGCTGGAAGCCTTGCTTGCCGGTGGAGCAAAAGCTGCAGTCCAGTGAACAGCCGACCTGGGAAGAGACGCACAGGGTGCGACGCTTGCCGTTGTCAGCAGGAATCAAGACGGTCTCGACATAGCTGCCGTCTTCGACCTCTACCACCCACTTACGCGTTCCGTCATTGGAGGTGCCTTCGTAGACGACCTTGGGTCCGCGTATTTCTGCGGTTTCCTCAAGGCGAGCGCGCAGCGACTTGGACAGGTTGGTCATGTCGGCAAAGTTGCTGACACCTTCGTGGTGGATCCACTTCATTACCTGGGCGGCACGAAACTTCTTCTCACCAATGGAGAGAAAGAAGGCTTCCATGTCCTCTCGGGCCATGCCAAGGAGATTGGTGCGTTCGGGGGAGGCGGTGGTGGTCATGATCGGATCAGCGAGTCGGTGGGCAGAATATGAGGGAGCGGATGCCCGGGGCATCCGCTCGCCGGTGGGGCGTCGATAGTGACAGCCCCCGACGCCCTTAGCGCGGGCAGATCTCGTCAGCGCTGAAGAAGTAGGTCACTTCGCGCTCGGCAGACTCGGCAGAGTCAGAGCCGTGGACGGCGTTGGCGTCGATGGAAGAAGCGAAGTCGGCACGGATGGTGCCAGCGTCTGCTTCCTTCGGGTTGGTGGCACCCATCAGTTCACGGTTCTTCAGGATGGCGTTGTCACCTTCCAGTACTTGAACCACGACCGGGCCAGAGGTCATGAAGGACACCAGGTCGCCGAAGAAGGGGCGTTCCTTGTGCTCGGCGTAGAAGCCTTCCGCCTGTTCCTGGGACAGGTGGATCATCTTGGCGGCAACGACCTTCAGGTCAGCCTTTTCAAAACGCGTGATGATCTCGCCGATGACATTCTTGGCGACGGCGTCGGGCTTGATGATAGACAGAGTGCGCTCTGTAGCCATGAAACTCTCCAGTGGTTGAGCCCAGGACATGGGCATGGTGCCAGGTAGATGGCGTCGCGCCGCCCCGGAGACCGGGGCGGCGCGACGCGGAAAACGAAGCGATGTGGCGCCTTGCGCCGAAGAGCGCCGATTATAGCGTTCTCATGGCGTCTTGAACACAGTGTTCGTCAGCGGGTACGCGAGCCCTTGGAGGGATCGGCCCGGCGGCTAGACAGTAAAGCTTTCGCCGCAGCCACACTGGTCCTTGACGTTCGGATTGTTGAAGCGGAAGAACCGGTTCAAGCCTTCGTTGACGTAGTCGACTTCGCTGCCGTCCAGCATCTCGAGAGCGTCGGGGGCGACGTAGACCCGTGCGTCATGCTCCTCGAACAGGGCGTCCTCGGCCTGGGCTTCGTCGGCGAAGTCCAGCACGTAGCTGTAGCCGGAACAGCCACTTGGCTTGACCGCTACCCGCAGTCCGAGGCCTTGGCCTCGCTCCTCCAGAACGCGCCGGATCTGGTTGGCTGCAGCAGGGGTGATCGTCAGGTGTGCCATCTGTTTACTCCTGGGTCGGGCGCCGCCTGAAGAGGCAGCAGCCTGCGTGGACTTGATGACCATGCCGCGAACTCGCGTGGCGGCGGTCAGGTCATGGCGCGCTGGCGCAGAGCAATCAGCGCAGTGCGCAGTGCCTGGCCAGCGCGGTCTATGTCGTCGTTACTGGTAAAGCGTCCAATGCTCAGGCGCAGGGAAGACAGCGCCAGACGTCTCGGTACGCCGATCCCTTTCAGCACATAGGAGGGCTCGACGCTGGCCGAATTACAGGCGGAGCCCGTGGACAGGGCGATGTCACGCAGCGCCATCAACAGTGACTCGCCATCGACGCCGTCGAAACCGAGATTGAGAATATTGGGGACTGCGGTTTCCAGCTGGGTGTTCAGATGAACCCCATCCAGGTCGTCGATTCCTGCCAACAGTCGATCACGAAGCGTGGTGATACGCGCTTGGTCGCTGTCACCTTGTGCTGCTGCCAGGGCGAAGGCTTCACCCATGCCGGCAATCTGGTGGGTTGCCAGGGTGCCTGAGCGCATGCCTCTTTCGTGACCGCCGCCGTGAATCAGCGCTTCCACCTTGAGATCTGGGCTGCGGCGCACGAAGAGGGCGCCAATCCCCTTGGGGCCGTAGGCCTTGTGGGCAGACAGAGACATCATGTCCACGGCACTGGCGGTCACGTCCAGATCGATGCGCCCGACGGCCTGGGCGGCATCGACGTGCAGCATGGCGCCGTGTGCGTGGGCCACCTCGGCGAGCGCCGCAACGTCATTGATGCTGCCCAGCTCGTTGTTGACCGCCATCAGTGACACCAGCACGGTATCGGGACGCATGGCATCGGCCAGTTGTTCCGGGGTGATGCGGCCATCGGGGGTTGGCGTCAGCCAGGTCACGTCGAAGCCTTCACGCTCCGCCGCCTTGGCGGTGTCGATGACCGCCTTGTGCTCGATGATCGAGGTCACCAGGTGGCGGCCCTTGTCGCGATTGGCCCGCAGGTAGCCGGTAATGGCCAGGTTGTCGGCCTCGGTGGCGCCGCTGGTCCAGACGATCTCGCGAGGGTCTGCCTTGATCAGGTCAGCGACCTGGCGGCGGGCGTTCTCCACGGCCTGCTCGGCCAGCCAGCCGGGCATGTGGCTGCGCGACGCGGGGTTGGCGTAGGTGCCTTCGAGCGTCAGGTGCCGGCTCATGACCTCGGCGACACGGGGGTCGACGGGGGTGGTGGCGGCGTAATCAAGGTAGACGGGAGCAGTCATGGGCAATGTCATCGTTGGCGAGCGTCGAGGGCGACAGTCTAGTTTAGGGGGCTGACGTCACAATGCTGTCGCTGTGCTGGCGGCGGCGTTGGCGACCGGCGATTTCTGCCACTTCCTGGCGTTGGGCCAGTTCCCCGAGCGTCACGCCGTCGAGAAACGTCTGGATCTGCTCGGACAGTTCGAACCACAGGTGATGGGTCAGGCACGTATCGCCCTTCTGGCAATCCGACAGGCCGCCACAGCGAGTGGTGTCCACGGACTCCTTGACGGCGTCGATCACTCGGGCCACCGTAATCGCCTCAGCTGGCGCTGCCAGCAGGTAACCGCCCCCCGGGCCACGCACACTCTCCACCAGCCCGGCGCGCCGCAGTCGCGCGAAGAGCTGCTCAAGGTAGGACAGTGATATTTGTTGACGCTGGGCGATGTCGGCGAGGCAAATGGGGCCTCGTTCGGCATTGACGGCCATGTCGAGCATGGCGGTGACGGCGTAGCGTCCCTTGGTGGTCAGGCGCATGGGGTGGACCCTCGATGCCAAGTGGTGCCGGCAATCTTGACGTTATGGCGCCACCACTGAGGGTGACGCCACTGGCAATCCGTCATTATGAGAAAGACCGACCATCACGGTCAACTATTTGGCGCGTGCTGCGCTTGCGTGTCCGGGCCAGTGTGCCAACGCTCGGACGTTCGGCTGTTGCGGTACATCAACCTTCCTGCCGGTGGCGGGTGCTCTCACGGTGAGCGCTGGCATCATCGGGGGCGGTCGTCGACAGCTGACTGTCAGCAGAGTGTTCATCGGAGTCTGGGCTGCCTGAATCGTCTGCTGCGGTATCGCGCGGGGGAGTGGCAGTGTGGCGGCTGCCGACCACCGGCTCGCAGGCCTTGTCGACGTCCTCCAGAATCCCGGCGAAGTCCTCGTCCTTGATGCCAGGCATCTGCCCAGCACGATAGCTGTGGTCGAGGCGACGTAGCGTCTGGCACATGTTGCCGATACGCTCATCCACCGCGTGCATGTGGTCGAGCATGGCTTGCATCGACTTGGCCACGGGGTCCGGCATGTCCTGGCTCATGCCGTAGGCATCAAAGCCAAACTTCTGGCACATCGCCTCGCGCCGAGCGGGGTCGACCTCCAGTGCAGGGTCGCTGTCCGGGTCGGCACGCTGAACGATCTTGCCGGGGATACCGACCACCGTGGCCCCTGCGGGGACGGCCTTGGTCACGACCGCGTTGGAGCCCACCTTGGCACCGGCCCCGACGGTGAAGGGTCCGAGAATCTTGGCCCCCGCCCCGACGATGACGCCATCCTCCAGCGTCGGGTGGCGCTTACCCTTGTTCCAGCTGGTGCCACCCAGGGTGACCCCCTGATACAGCGTGACATCATCGCCCACCACCGTGGTTTCGCCGATCACCACGCCCATGCCATGGTCGATGAAAAAGCGACGACCGATGGTGGCACCGGGATGAATCTCGATGCCTGTGAACCAGCGTCCTAGCGTCGACAGCGTACGCGCGATCCACTTCAGGTTGCGCTTCCATAGTGCGTGGGAGATACGGTGGAGCAGCAGCGCATGAAGTCCAGGGTAGTTGGTCAGGACCTCAAGAAAGTTGCGCGCCGCCGGATCCCTGGCAAATACGCTGTTGATATCTTCGCGTAGGCGTTGAAACATGCGGCGGTCCTTGGTCGGCTAAGAAGGTCATAGTGGGGACAGACGTGACGCCATTCAAGCCCAGGCAACGCAGCTGGGTGCCAGGCTGTGGCAGAGGCGTACCCGGGGTTAACGGGAGGGCGTCTGGTGATCCTCTGGTCCGGCCTCTTGGGTGTCCTGGTCAGTGCTGGCATCCGCTACCATGTCTGCATGACGTGCAGCCGCTTCAGTCGTCGTTCTGTCAGCCTCACTCACCGTCATTCTACCGCCTAGCGCCGGCGCTCCTGCGGCTTTCTCGGTGGCACTAAGAATGCCCCGCAGGATATTGAGCTCCATACGCTCTGGGCGCGAACGCAGGGTGACGCGACGCAGTCGAGCCATCAGCTGTCTTGGCTTGGCTGGATCGTGGAAGCCGATGGCAATCAGGGTGCGCTCGAGGTGCGCGAAGTAGTGCTCCAGCTCGTCGTGGGTGGCGAGGGGCTGAAGATCCTCGTCGGGCTGTGCAGGGGTAGCGTCCTGGGCCAGCCAGCTGAGCCGGCACTCGTAGGCCAGTACCTGAACGGCCGCCGCAAGGTTGAGCGAGCTGAAATCGGGATTGGTCGGGATATGCACGTGGGCATGGCAACGCTGTAGCTCAGCATTGGACAGGCCGCTGTCCTCACGGCCGAACACCAGTGCCACGCGGGCGTCGCCGCTGGCGAGCTCTGTCGGCAGGCGCTCGCCAAGCTCCCGAGGCGTGATCATCGGCCAGGGCAAGGTGCGTGAACGAGCGCTGGCGCCAACCACCAGGCTGCAATCTGCCACCGCCTGTTCGATGGTATCGACCACCTGGGCCTGTTGGATCAGACGGTCAGCGCCGGATGCCCGAGACACACTGTCGGCGGTGATGACCTCGCAGCGAGGTGCTACCAAGGCCAGATCGGCCAGCCCCATGTTGTGCATGGCGCGGGCGGTAGCGCCAATATTGCCGGGATGGCTGGTGCCGATGAGAACGATGCGAATACGCTCGAGCATGAAAGATCCTGTTGCGACGCGGCGAGTGGGTTCGAGAGTGGGCGGGTGCGGTGTACTGGTCGAGCAAGCCATCGAGGGTGCACGTTGACGCTGCCGACGTGCCGCTGGAGACCAGCCGGTCGACCAGTTTAGCATGCTAGACACGGCAAAGTCCGTGGCATTCATGCGTGCCTTCTGCTAGGATTCGCGCCGAGTCCGTTCCCTTCGTCGACTCCGTTCTTTAACACCACCGACTCCCAAGGCCTGATCATGCATCCGATGGTCCAGTACGCCCTGCGCGCTGCCCGCAGCGCCGGCGAACAGTTTTTGCGCATTCGCGAACGTATCGAGAATGCCCACGAAGAGCACAACCTCGATCGCTTGCTCGAGGACACGGCACGCAACGCCGAATCCCTGATCACCCGTCAGCTGACCCGCGGCTACCCGCAGCACGGCGTGGTGGGTCGCTACACTCCGCATCGCGCGGGTGAGGGCGAAGGCGCTGATGTACTGTGGCGCATCGAGCCTTTCCACGGGTATTCCAACCTGAGCGTCGCTTCTCCCGAGTTTGCGCTGTCCGTGGTCTGCCTGATCAAGGGCCGAGCGGAGCATGCGGTGGTGATCTGTCCGTTCAGCGATGATGAGTACCTGGCAAGCCGTGGGCGTGGCGCCCAGCTGAACGGCAAGCGCCTGCGTGTCTCCAAGATCAAGGGAGCCGGTGGCGCACGTCTGTCCCTGAGTCTTCCGGACACCTACCTGCGGTCGCGTTTCCTGCCGACCTACCTGACTCTGGTACAGCAGCTTGGCCCGCAGGCTGAGCAGCTTCAGTCCAGCGCCTGTGGCCTTCTGGACATGGCCCGGCTGGCGGCCGGTCGCGCCGACGCAGCCTTTGTGCTTGGCGTTGAAGAGCAGGATCTCGATATCGGCTCGCTGTTGCTCAAGGAGTCTGGTGCGCTGATCGGAACCCCTGACGGTAAGCCTTCGGTAGCGGTGGAAGGTGCACTGATGGCCGCCAATCCTCGCCTGTTCAAGGCGCTGATCAAGCAGCTGGCCCCCCATGTGCAGACGGCGCCGAGCTTGGAAGATCAAGACTGAGTCGTCTGGACGGCAGTAAGAGTCAGCGCCAACGGCGTTTGACGTCTCTGCCTCAGGGCCTGTAACGCAATGCCCCCGCAGCCGTGCTGCGGGGGCATTGTCGTTATAGGGCGGGTTGCCGATATGTCAGTGACGTGAAGCCGATACGGCGAAGATCACCGGGGGTGACGAACCCGCCGCGGAGGATCAGCGCGCCAGGGCGGTCATCACTTCCTCGACTTGCAGGCGAGTGCTGGCCAGGCCTTGGCCGGCGAGGTACCACAGTCGTGGTGAGCCCACTGCCAGAGGCGTGTCAGCGCCGATGTCCTGCTGCAGCGTGGCGAGGTCGAGACCCGCTTCCCCAATGGCGGCGCTGCGATCCACGATCCATACCAGGTCGGCGCCAGTGGCCTGTATCTGGGCCGGTGTCATGGGCAGAAAGGTGCGCTCACCGCGAGTGACCGGGGTGACATCGTCTGGCAGGCTGGGGGCAGCAAGTCCCATGAGGTCGTGCACGATGGCATTGTTCTGCGCTGAGAAGTGGCCGTCGTTATGGGTCACTACCAGCACGCTGGGGGAGCCGTCGATAGTGGCCAGGCGCTGATCCAGGAAGTGGCGCAGATCCTCCAGCGCCTGGTCGCCCTCATCACTGATATGAAAACGTTCCGCCAGTTGGTCGACGCGAGTTTCCAGCTGGTCCCAGGTGGTGTCGCCGGCATTGGCCGAGCTGTAGACCGGAGCGATTTGCTCAAGGGCATCGCGCTGTGCTTCCAGGCGGCCGCTGATCAGAATCTCGTCCGGCTCAATGGCGCCAAGGGCTGCCATGTCGGCCTCCTTGAGGGTCCCGACGTCGGCATATTCCTCACTGGCAAAGGCAGACAGGTGTTCAGGCAGGGTCGACTGTGCGACACCGGCGATGTGCTCGTCCTGGTCGAGGTTGTCGAGAATATCGAGAGTAGCGTAGTCCAGCGCGGCGACCCGTTCCGGGGCGTCGTGCGCCCAGGCTTGGGCGGTCACGCTGAGCAGGGCGGCGATGGCGAGGGGCTTGTACATGAAGTCTCCATTGATAATCATTTTCAATGGAGATGTTATCGCAAATAGTGGCCGAAGTGGGGTGGCATCGATGGCACGGCATGTTGCGCAACGATGAACACCCCTGGTGGCATCAGGAGGGGTTGGGGTCGACCTGCCGGTGTCTCTCAGAGTCTGCCTGACGACGTTGGGTCCAGCGCTGCTTGGCGTACTTGCGCATGTTGGTGACATCATCGGTTTCATCGACGATGTCCTGTCCAAGCACTGTCTCCAGCACGTCTTCCATGGTGATCAGTCCCACCCAGGTACCATGGTCATCGTAGACCACCGCCAGGTGCTGGCGGTCTTTCAGCATCATCGTGAAGACGGTTTCGACACTGTCATCTGCCTGTACCGAAGGGGCATCCTGCATGATGTCCTTCATGCTGTGGTCTTCGTCTGCGCGGTAGGCGTCAGCCTTGTGCACATAGCCGATGGCCTGTTCGCCGCCATCCATCACCGGGAAGCGAGTGAACGGAGAGCGCACCAGCTCTTCCTCGAACTCCGCCACAGTAAGCCCTGGACGAACCGTCACGCACACGGTGCGTGGCGTCATGACCTTGCTGACCGCAATTTCGTGCAGGTTAAGGATGTTGGTGATGGTGCGGGTTTCATCCGGATCCAGGGCCTTTTCATCCAGGCCGATGCGGGCCAGCGCCTTGATTTCACCACGCATATCGGTATCGGCAGCGTTGCCGCCAATGCGTTGGGTAATCTGCTCGGATAGCCAGATGAAGGGCTTCAGCACCAGGATCATGGTGTTGAGGATAGGAGGCAGCCAGGGGGACAGCTGGCGCCAGTAGTTGGCGCCAATCGTCTTCGGAATAATTTCCGAGAGGATCAGGATGGCCAGCGTCATCAGGGCCGAGGCGATACCCAGCCAGGCTTCACCGAAGACCACGGTCACCTGAGCGCCTACACCGGTGGCGCCAACGGTGTGAGCGATGGTGTTGAGGGTCAGGATGGCAGCCAAGGGGCGGTCAATGTCGCGCTTCAGGGCATTCAGCTTCAGGTGCAGCCGTTCATTGGTTTCCTGCACCCGTGCAATGTAGCTCGGTGTCAGTGACAGCAGTGCTGCCTCCAGCACGGAGCACAGGAAGGACGCACCAATGGAGAGTACGGCAAAGGCGATCAGCAGGAACATGCGGCCTCATCAAGGCGAAAGGGTAGGGGCTAAGCATGAAAGGTGGTCGTCTGCAGGGCAAGCGATACCGCATATTTTCATGTTTCCTGACGTATCGCAGCCCTGTAGGGGAGCTGTTGCGGAAACACCGCAGACATGAAAAAGCCCCGCCGTGAAACACGGCGGGGCCAGCCAGAACTGCGTGAAAGAACTGCGTGAAAGAGGCTGCCAGGAAGCCACTGTCAGGGCAGCTGCTCTTCCTCGGCGTCTTCTTTCTTCTCGGGGATCAGATCGCGACGCTGGAGCTTCAGCTTGAGCAACAGCGCTGCTGCCACGTAGATCGATGAGAAGGTACCGACACCGATGCCGATCAGCAGGGCAACGGAGAAGTTGTGGATCATGTCGCCGCCCAGCCAGGCCAGGGCGATCAGCACCAGCAGGGTCGTGCCGGACGTGGCCAGGGTGCGCGCCAGAGTCTGGTTGATGGCTTCGTTGAAGATCGCCGGCATGTCGTCGATCCGCGATTTGCGAATGTTTTCGCGAATGCGGTCGTAGACCACGATGGTGTCGTTCAGCGAGTAGCCGATGACGGCCAGCACGGCGGCCAGTACGGTCAGGTCAAATTCCAGCTGGAACAGCGAGAAGGAGCCAATCACGATGATGACATCGTGGACCAGGGCCAGCAGTGCGCCGATCGCGAACTTGTACTGGAAGCGAAAGGCCACATAGAGCATGACCACGCCAAGAGCGACGAGCATGCCAAGGCCGCTCTGGTCACGCAGCTGGTCGCCCACCTGGGCGCCGACAAATTCCGCGCGCACCAGATCCACCTGGGTACCGCCCTGGGCGAGCAGGCCAACGACCTGCTCACCCACATTGGCTTCAAAGGTCTGCTGCAGACGGATCAGCACTTCATTGGCGGCGCCGAAGGTCTGCACCGAGACGTCGTTGAAACCAGCGCCTTCCAGCGCTGCGCGCACGCTGTCCAGGGCCGGGGCGCTGGCATAGCGGACTTCGACCAGGGTGCCGCCGGTAAAGTCGAGGCCCAGGGCAAGGCCCTGAACCACCAGTGATACCAGTGACACCAGGATCAGGATCGCCGACAGGCTGAAGGCGATCTTGCGCTGACCCATGAAGTCGAGTTGGAGGTTGGTGAGGCGATTCATACCCTCTCCCCGTTGTGTGCGAGTGGACATGGGCTTAGATCCATAGCTTCTTCACCGCCTTGCCGCCGTAGATCAGGTTGACCATGGCGCGGGTGACCAGCAGTGCGGTGAACATCGAGGTCAGGATGCCGAGTGACAGGGTCACGGCAAAGCCCTTGACCGGCCCGGTGCCAATGGAGAACAGGATCAGTGCCACTAGCAGCGTCGTGATGTTGGCGTCGACGATGGAGCTGAACGCGCGCTCGTAGCCGGCGTGGATGGCTTGCTGGACCGACAGTCCGTTACGCAGTTCCTCGCGAATACGTTCGAAGATCAGCACGTTGGCATCGACGGCCATACCCAGGGTCAACACGATACCGGCGATACCCGGTAGTGTCAGAGTGGCGCCGAGCATCGACATGGCGGCCACCAGCATGGTCAGGTTGAGCGCCAGGGCGACGTTGGCAATGATGCCGAACACCTTGTAGCGAATCAGCATGAACAGCACGACCAGCAACAGACCGATCTGGACCGACAGCATGCCGCGTTCGATGTTGTCGGCGCCTAGGCTCGGCCCGATGGTGCGTTCCTGAGCGAAGTAGATCGGGGCGGCCAGCGAGCCGGAGCGCAGCAGCAGGGCCAGTTCCCCGGCTTCCGTGGGGCTGTCTAGCCCGGTGATGCGGAAGCTGTTGCCCAGGGCACTCTGGATGGTGGCCAGGCTGATGATACCGCGCTCGGTGTACGGGTCGCGGACGGTGACCCGCTCGCCATCTTCCATCACCGTGCGGTCGCGGGTCTTGTGCTCGATGAACACCACCGCCATGTTGCGCCCGATATTGGTGCGAGTGGCGCGGTTCATCAGTGTGCCGCCGGTGCCGTCCAGGTTGATATTGACCTGGGGGCGACCGTTTTCATCAAAACCACGGCTGGCGCTGGAGACGCTGTCGCCGGTGATGATGACGTCACGCATCAGGTCTGCACTGCGGGCCGGTTCGTTGCGGAAGGGCAGTGCCTCGGTTTCGTTGGAGGGGGTGTCGGTACGTGCCTCCAGGCGGAACTCGAGGTTGGCGGTGGCGCCGACGATGCGCTTGGCCGCGGCGGTATCCTGGACGCCAGGCAGCTCAACCACGATGCGATCTGGGCCCTGGCGCTGGACCAGGGGCTCCGCCACGCCCAGCTCATTGACGCGGTTGCGCAGCGTGGTCAGGTTCTGATTGATCGCATAGTCCTGGATTTCATCGACGGCGGCATCGGTCAGGGTCATGGCCAGGGCGGCGCCGCGCTCGCGATCGACATCCTGATACTGCAGGTTGGGGAATTCCTGACGAATCAGCGTCTCGGCAGCATCGCGGTCTTCGGCGTTCATGAAGTCCAGCGAAATGGTGCGACCGTCGATCTCGGTATTGCGATAGCGAATGCGCTCGTCACGCAGGGTTTCGCGCATCGCGCTGGCATTCACTTCCAGCCGCTGGCTGACCGCGGCATCCATGTCGACTTCGAGCAGGAAGTGCACGCCGCCTCGCAGGTCGAGGCCCAGGGTCATCGGGGAGGCTGCCAGCGAGGCGAGCCAATCCGGGGTGGACTCTGCCAGGTTCAGGGCGACCACAAAATCTTCGCCGAGCTCTTGGCTGATCAGGTCGCGGGCGGGAATCTGGTCTTCGGCATCACGCAGGCGAATCAGCAGGCTGTTGGGCTCCTGCTCGACCTGCTTGATCTCGATATCGGCGTCGGCAAGCGCCTGCTCCAGGCTTCGCTGCTGAGACTCGGAAAGGCTCAGGTCACCGCGATCACTGCTGATCTGTACCGCGGGATCTTCAGGAAACAGATTGGGAAGGGAGTAGACCAGGCCGACGAGAAGCACCACTAGAATCAGCAGGTACTTCCACAAAGGGTAACGATTGAGCATCGGGGCTCTGCCCTCAGGTTGCTGACAAATGAGGGAACATCGCAGGATCAAACAAGATGGGACTGCAAGGTTCCGAGGCGACGGGTGCGGCTGCCTCGCCAACGCGCGACAGCCGACCGATCGGCTCGCCCCGCGTCAGCATGGGGCATCCCCACCGACCGGATGGGATCCGGGGTGGGGACGAGCACCAATCAGATGGACTTGAGCGTGCCCTTGGGCAGCACGGCGGCCACGGCATTCTTCTGAACGCTGACCTCGGTGCCTTCGCTGATTTCCATGGCCAGGAATTCGCTGTCTTCGCTGACCCGGGTGATGCGGCCCATCAGGCCGCCGCCGATGACGATCTCGTCACCCTTGGAGAGGCCGCCGATCAGCTGCTTGTGCTGCTTTGCCCGCTTGGCCTGGGGACGCCACAGCAGGAAGTAGAAGATCAGCACGAAGCCGACCAGCATCACAATCTGGGCGATGCCGCCACCGGCAGCGGCGCCGGCATCCTGGGCCTGGGCCGGGGAGATGAAGAAGTCCAACATGTACGACGGTCTCCGTAAGTCGTGGGAAAAGCAGGAGCAAGCGGCCGGCAACTGCCGACCGATGTATCAATTCGGGGCGGGGGGAACCGGCAGGCCACGCCTGGCGTAGAACCCTTCCACGAAGTCAGCCAATGTACCCGCTTCGATAGCACCGCGCAAACCAGCCATGAGGCGCTGATAGTGACGCAGATTATGGATGGTGTTGAGCATCGAACCGAGCATCTCTCCACAACGGTCCAGGTGATGCAGGTAGGCCCGTGAGAAGTTCTGGCAGGTGTAGCAGTCGCAGTCGTCTTCCAGCGGACGAGTGTCATGGCGATGCTTGGCGTTGCGGATCTTCACTGTGCCTTCGCTGGTGAACAGGTGACCATTGCGCGCATTGCGGGTTGGCATCACGCAGTCGAACATGTCGACCCCGCGGCGAACGCCTTCGACAAGGTCTTCGGGCTTGCCGACGCCCATCAGATAGCGCGGCTTGTCTGCCGGCATCCAGTCGGGCAGATAATCGAGGACCTCGATCATCTCTTCCTTGGGCTCACCCACTGACAGGCCGCCGATGGCATAGCCGTCGAAACCAATGTCGTTGAGGCCTTTCAGCGACGCCTCACGCAGGTCCGGGTACATGCCGCCCTGGATGATGCCGAACAGCGCCGACGGTGACTCGCCGTGAGCATCCTTGGAGCGCTGGGCCCAGCGCAGCGACATCTCCATGGAGGCCTTGGCTTCGGCATGGGTGGCCGGGTAGGGCGTGCACTCATCGAAGATCATCACGATGTCAGAGCCTAGCGAGCGCTGCACTGCCATCGACTCTTCCGGTCCCATGAAGACCTTGGCACCGTCTACCGGCGAGCGAAAGTGCACGCCTTGCTCTGTGATCTTGCGCATTTCTCCCAGGGAGAAGACCTGAAAGCCGCCGGAGTCCGTCAGGATCGGCTTGTCCCACTGGGCAAAGTCATGCAGGTCGCCGTGGGCTTCGATGACCTCGGTACCCGGGCGCAGCCACAGGTGAAAGGTATTGCCAAGGATGATCTCGGCGCCGATCTCTTCCACCGAAGAGGGGGTCATGCCTTTGACCGTGCCATACGTGCCTACCGGCATGAAGGCCGGTGTCTCGATGGAGCCACGGGGAAAGGTGATGCGGCCTCGGCGTGCCCGGCCATCGCTGGCCAGGTGGTCGAAGTGCATGAAACATTGCTCTCGCATGGGTCTCTCCGTGCCCCTGTGGGGCTTAACGCGGTTCTGCCGTATCCGTTGTGCTGTATCAGTCTTGTGCTTTCAGTGCCGCGGGTGTCGGCGTCAGCAGCATGGCGTCGCCGTAGCTGAAAAAGGCATAGCCTTGCTTGACCGCCTCTCGATAGGCCGCCATGACGGTATCGTAGCCAGCGAAGGAAGACACCAGCATCAGCAGGGTCGATTCAGGCAGGTGGAAGTTGGTGATCAGGGCATCGACGCAACGCCATTGATAACCCGGGTAGATGAAGATATCCGTGTCGCCTGACAGCGGCGCAATCTCGCCCGAGGCGCTGGCGGTTTCCAGGCAACGAACGCTGGTGGTGCCCACCGCCACCACCTTGTTGCCTCTTGCCTTGGCTGCGCGCACCTTGGCACAGGTCTCGTCACCGACGTCGATCCACTCGCTGTGCATGTGATGTTCGTGAATGTTGTCGACGCGCACCGGCTGGAAGGTGCCGGCACCGACGTGCAAGGTCACGTAGGCCGACTCGATGCCACGGCTTGCGAGACGCTCGAGCAGTGGCTCGTCGAAGTGCAGGCCTGCGGTCGGCGCCGCGACAGCGCCGTCGCGACGTGCGTAGACGGTCTGATAGCGCTCCCGGTCGGACAGCTCGTCCTCGCGAGTGATGTAGGGTGGCAGCGGCATGTGCCCATGCTGCTCCAGCAGCGCGATCATCGGCGTATCACCGAGGAAGCGCAGCTCAAACAGAGCGTCGTGGCGTCCCTCTACCACGGCCTTGATGTCACCTTCGAAGATCAATTCCGTGCCCGGCTTCGGCGACTTGCTGGAGCGCAGGTGCACCAGCCCGCGATGGGCATCCAGCGGGCGTTCGAGCAGCATCTCGACCTTGCCGCCGCTGGCCTTGTGGCCGTGCAGCCGCGCGGGGATAACGCGGGTATCGTTGAACACCAGCAGGTCCCCTGGCTCGAGCAACTGCTCAAGGTCGGGGAAGCGACGATGGTCAAGCTGGCCACTGGCGCCATCGACGCAAAGCAGCCGACAGTCGCTGCGGATGTCGGAGGGGTAACGGGCGATCAGCTCCTCGGGGAGCTCGAAGTGAAAGTCAGCGCGCTGCATGGGGATTCACAAGATGGAGGTTCGCAAGTCGTCAGGCAGGAAGATCGAATGCCAAAGGCGCACAAGGATACCGTTTCCTGACCGCCACGTCAGGAAACGGTGATCATCTCTGTGTTACCAGAGCAGCAGAATCAAGCCGTAGGCCATCAGCGTCACCAGTACGGTGCTGATCAGGTTCAGTGCAAAACCGGCGCGAATCATTGACTGAATCTGCATGTGGCCGGTACCGAACACGATGGCATTGGGAGGCGTCGCCACAGGCATCATGAAGGCACAGCTGGCGGCGATGGCGGCCGGCACGGTGATCAGCATGACGGGAATGTCCAGCGACATGGCCAATGCGCCCAGAAGCGGCAGGAACGCGGCTGCGGTGGCGGTATTGGAGGTGACCTCGGTCAGGAAGATGATGACCAGTACGACGCCACCGATGATCGCCAGCGTAGGCAGGGCGCCGAGGATGGCCAGCTGGTTGGCGATCCACTCCGCAAGTCCTGACTTGCTGATGGCACCGGCCAGCGCCAGGCCGCCGCCGAACAGCAGCAGAATGCCCCAGGGGAGCTTCACCGCATCTTCCCATACCATCAGCGTTTCGCCGGGCTGGCGCTTGGACGGGATCAGGAACAGGGCCATGCCGGCGACGATGGCGATGGTGGTGTCCGACAGCCAGTCCGCGCCCATGTCATTGAGCAGCGGGCGAACGATCCACAGCGCGGCAGCGGCCAGAAACAGCAGGCCCACCCGGCGCTCGGCCGAGCTCATGGGGCCCATGTCGGCGAGCTGATCACGAATCAGACTGTCGCTGTCTCCCTGGCCGATATTCAGCGCGAAGCCCTTGCGGGACAGCCACCACCAGGCCAGAGCCATCATCACCACACTGATCGGCACGCCGACCAGCATCCACTGTGCAAAGCCCAGGTCGATGCCGCGGTCTTCTGCCAGATAGCCGGCCAGCAGGGCGTTGGGCGGCGTTCCGATGAGCGTTGCAACGCCACCGATGCTGGCGGAGTAGGCGATGCCCAGCAGCAGCGCAGTAGCAAAGCGCCGCAGTTCCTTGGGATCGGAATCTTCCATCAGGCTGAGCACCGAGATGCCGATCGGCAGCATCATGATGGCCGTAGCGGTATTGGAGACCCACATGCTGAGAAAGCCGGTGGCGATCATGAAGCCGGCAATCTGGCGGCGTGGCTCGCTGCCGACCACCTTGAGCACATGCAGGGCGATGCGCTTGTGCAGGTTCCAGGTCTGCATCGCGATGCCCAGCAGGAAGCCGCCCAAGAAGAGGTAGATGATCGGATTGGCATAGCTAGCCGCGATATCCTTGATGCCACCAATGCCCAGCGCCGGTGCCAGTACCAGCGGAATCAGTGATGTCACCGGAATGGGGATCGCCTCGGTCGACCACCAGCTGGCCATGAGCAATGCCATGCCGACACAGCCCCAGGCAGCGTGGGACATATCGCCCGGAGGCGGCAGAATCAACGTGAGCAGCAGAAGCAGCGGGCCCAGCACCAGGCCTATACGGCTGGCGACGGACGGATGGGGAACAGCATCGTTGCGGGTATCGGCCATGGCAGATTCCTTTCTCCTCAAATACGCTCGGCAGGACGCGACAGATGCTTCGCGAAGCGCTGCCTAGGGGGCTGATCAGGGGTACGGATCAGCAGCGCGGTCAAGCGGCGCCGGTTCTGTTGTTGATGGAGACTTACGCATTGTTAACCTGACGCAGGGCGGCGGCAGTCTACCAAGGTCGAAGCCGCCGGGGCGAGCCATCTTTGGCCAAGACGTCGCTGTTGGACAAGCTCAGGGCTGGTCCACTCAGGGCTGGTCCACTCAGGGCTTGTCCAAAAGCAAGGCGGCTTCGTTGCAGCCGTTCACGTGGATGGTCACCTAGGGCGAAGCCGTTGGGCCTGTATGCGTGCCCCACCCACCGCCCATACGCGCGGTCCGGTGCACTCGCTACCCAGCAGACGGCACGGGCGAAAAAACAGGCCAGGACGCGCTGCAAGGGACCTGGACCACCCGCAGAGGTCAACGAATGCGCGCTTGAATCGCGCATAGGTAGCTGAAGCAATTGACGTTCGCTGTCACCCACGTATAATCAGCGCCCGTTGCCGGTGTGGCGGAATTGGTAGACGCAGCGGATTCAAAATCCGCCGCTGGAAACAGTGTGTCGGTTCGAGTCCGACCACCGGCACCATTTAGAAAACAGTCGCTTACGAGCGGCTGTTTGCGTTTTTACCCTCCTTTTTTCTAGTGTGTGCTCGCAGAAGGCCCCGCTCAAGCTCGGCAGGCGCGCGCCAATATCGTTTAGACCTACATCGAACATGTGCAAGTAGCGGCTGGTAATGATCAGGCTGGGATGCCCTAGCAGATCCCCCACCGTGGTCATGCTCCCTCCGGCCTGGGCCAGCCTGCCGGCAAAGCTGCGGTGCAGGTCGTGAAGGCTTAGATCCTGGCACCCTACCGCCACCCTTGCTTTTCCCCACACTATCTGTAGCAGATGATAGGTCGTCACAAACGACAGGTCCTCTAGTCCGGCACGAACATCCGCCGCTATCCTGCCCATACGGTCATTTTCGCTCCTTCTGTCTGGCATCAACGGGCGCGATCAAGCTGAATGTTGTTTAGGGCTAGCTGCCAGTAGTTCGGTTAGCCCTGCCCAGACCCGTCCAGCCCAGTATAGGTAGTCTGCCGACGTTCAGTGGTTACTTAGCGGAAAATATGGCGCATCTAGGCAGGCTGAGCTCGATCGAACTTACATCTCGAAGTCGCCTTGTCATGTGTAGTTCGAGCCGTTTTTTGTCCATGGTAAGAAACGGCTATCAGATACTGGGGTGGCGATAACTGCCGCCCAATTTTGAGCCTTGCTGTTGCTAAACCCTGGTCCTGATTATCGAAGTATGACTTTCAGTCGAGGTCGGAAGGTGTTTGCGAAGTGGTTGAGCTGCTGTGCTAGCCAGGTACGGCATTCGTCATCATTGGTGAAATCTTCAAGCTGAGCATAGCTGGCAAAACCAAGCCGTTCGGGATCCCCCTTTAGGCGATCCATGGTGCCTCCGGGTAGTTCGGCTAAGATCTGCTCGCGTTCTTCGTTTAGTTGGTCGAGTACCCGCGGAAGCTCCGTTTTCTTGCCGGACAAAAACACACCGCAGATGCCGTCTCCCATAGAGCGATAGGCGGTGAGCCAGATGCCTTGTACGGGGAGTGACGCCCTGACGTGATTTGGGTATCGGTAGGCAGGGGGTGTCTGCTCGGGATCATCGAAGAGTGTGCGTGTTAGCGGGTCCCACCAAGCGCGCTCCTCAGTTACCGAAACAGAATTACCGCTTGTAGCGGTTTCGCTGTCGTCGATGGCATCACGGAGCTCGCCGCTGTCACTTTTCTGGACATAAATGAATGTTCGCTCGATGGTCTCTGTCTTTGCGACGACACGAGGCTGAACCGCCAGGCCCTGGTCGCCGAACTCGTAAAGAGCCACCTCCACCAGGCCGAAGCTGAAGCCGAGTGTAGCATTGCGAGTGATCAGCTCGGCCATGCTGGTGACGCCCTCACGGATTCCATCGCCGGCGATCAGCAGCAGGAAGCGTCCCTCACGCAGAGCTCGGGCGGCGGCGTCGACGAAGGCGGCCTCGTCCAGGTCCTGCTTGAGCCGCCGGGCGGCCTCGAAAGGTACATTGCCTTTAAGGCCTGTGGCGGCTGCAACTTGGCGTTGCAGGTCCGCGTAGCTCCACTGGGACACGGCCCTGGCGTAGTCGAGGATCTGAGCGATCACCTTGCGCCGTGCTTCCGGATTGCGCCATAGCTTGCACTCGACTAGTGTCAGCCGGCCAGAAGGGCTAATAAAGGCGGCATCCACGGGGCCCGCTTCAGTGGAGAGCTCGGTGCACAGCGACACCAGTGGGCCGAAGGAAGGATCCACTTCCTCAATCGGTAACAGGTCCGGGTGAGCAGCCAGTAGGTCGCGCAGCCATGCTTCATTACGGCTATTGGTAAAACCTAGCGGGGCCCGTGTCGCCGTGGTAAATGCCTCGCCACTATGTTGTCTAAGAAGAATGTTTCCATATGTCGGCACAGGTCAGTCCCTTAGTATTGTCGGCGTATAAGCAGCTAGGCGGTGTCCGCAATTTGCTGAAGTATGGCTAAGTGTATCGAATTCTACTCTGCTATATGAGCTTGATAGAGCGAGCGATGTACGTAGATGCGAGAAAGGCCACCTCTCGTCGAGATCGGAGAATGAGCTTTCATCCTGTGGCAATTGCTGGATTCAACGGTGAGCTAAGTCGCGCTCATTAGCTGATGTTAAAGGGACAAGGCACATTTCTCTGTCCTTATACCGGGCTCACTACTCGTTTAGACCAGCATCGCCCCTCTCGGTTATCGATAGCGCTTTCTGACGGGGGCTGCTATCAACGTCGGAGAGGGGCGATGCTGGGCCTATCTGCCGGTGCCGGGACTAGCGGGGCAGGTAGCCGTCGGCCTTGAGGGACTCGGTGGCGGCTTCGATGCTATCGCGCAGGGTGGTGGCGACAAAGTCGACGTGCTCTCGGGTCAGGATCAACGTCGGTGACAGGATGTTCATATGCGCCAAGGGCCGAACGATCAGGCCTCGCTTCTGACATTCATCGGCGATGCGATTACCGATCTTGGCCTCGGGGTCGATCAGTGCCTTGGTTTGTTTGTCCGCGACGTTTTCCAGACACATCATGAACTTGCGGCCTCTGATATCGCCAACAATCTGGAGGTCTGACAATTCGCGGATACGGCGTTCAAAGTAGGCCCCCACGTCCTGTACGTGCTCGCACAGCCCTTCGCGCTCCATGATCTCCAGGTTCTTGAGGCCTGCCGCACAGCTCACCGGGTGGCCTGAATAGGTGAAACCGTGGGTGAACAGGGCGCCGTCCGCCTGGGGCTTGCTGATCACCTCATAGATGCGGTCGGAGAAGATCGTGGCCCCTAGCGGCAGGTAGCCCGAGGTCAGCCCTTTGGCGCAGGTAATGATGTCCGGGACGATACCGAATTCGTCCTCCGAGGCGAACATGTGGCCAAGACGGCCGAAGGCGGTGACCACTTCGTCCGAGACGTACAGGACGTCATACTTGCGGCACACCTCCAGCGTTCTGCGGTGATAGCCCTCAGGGGGAACAATGACACCGCCCGCGCCCATGATGGGCTCAGCGAAGAAGGCGGCGACATTGTCCGGCCCTAATTCGAGAATCTTGCTTTCCAGTTCCGCGACCTTGTCGTCGCAAAAGTCCTCCAGGTTTTGGCCCGCAGGGCGCCGGTAAGGATTCGGACAGCTGATGTGATGTACCAGGGTGTCGTCGATATCAAAGCCGATATGGTCGAACTTGACGCCGGTAATCGACATCGCCATGTAGGTGCTGCCATGGTAGCCATCGATACGAGAGATGATCTGTTTCTTGCTGGTCTTGCCAAGCTGATTGAAATAGAAGTGGATCATCCTTACCGCGGTATCGTTGGCCACCGATCCGCCGCAGCCATAGAAGACGTGGTTGAGGTCCCCGGGGGCGAGCTCGGCAAGCTTGGCCGCCAGCTGAGCGGCGGGTGCCGTGGTGTGGTGGCCAAAGGTCGAGAAGTAAGGAATGGCGCGGATCTGATCGGCCACCGCGTCGGCGATTTCATCCCGGCCGTAGCCGATATTGACGCACCATAGTCCTCCAATGCCATCCAGATAGCGCCGCCCATCGGCATCTTCGATGCTGACGCCATCGGCCTTGGTAAAGACCATGGAGCCGTTTTCCTTGAAGGTGGAAAAGTCGGTCCATGGGTGGGTGAAATGATCGCGATCCTTCTCCCAGATGTCCTGCTTGTCGAGGGAGGGTGAGCCTTGAAAGCTGTTCATTGTCGTTCTCCTTTATGATGCTATCCGGGCAGGGCATTGGCCCCACTCCTGGCCTGTTCTGGTGTTATTTCTAGCGGCTGATGACTCGGTCAAGCGGTTCCGGCGTGAAGAGGGGTTTTTTCATCACGACCTTGATCCAGACCAAGGCCACAAGGCTGACCAGTCCGAGTACCACCCCTGCGCTGGTGAAGATCTGCTGGGTCATGTCGGGGGAAGGTGATGCATAGACGATCGCGTAGACCATGCCCGCAATGCCGACGAGCTGAGGCAAGGGGTAGAAGGGCGTGCGGTAGGGGCGCTGTGCATCGGGGTGGCGACGGCGCAGGGCGATGACATTGACGTGGGCGATGATGTAGGCGATCAGCCAGGCAATCGCCGCCGCCGTCAGCAGTAGCCCGACGGTGCCAGGGTCATTTCCCCAGACCAGAAGAGGTAGCCCCGTGACGGCTGCAATGAACAGGACCGCAACCCAGGGAACCCTGGTGGAGGTCGTCAGCCAGCCAAGGGCGGGAAAGGCCTGGCCCTGTTCCGCCATGCCTTGCAGCATACGGGGTATGGACGCCAAGGACGTGTTGACGGTGCTGCAGGTGGCGGTGACAGCAGCGACGGCAAGCACAAGATGCCCGGCGTCACCGAAAACAGCGCGTGCATATTCCAAGTGGGGAAGTTCGGCCGCCAGCAGGGCTTCCTGCGGCAAGTAGAACAGGACGCCGAGACAGTAGAGGGAGAAGACCGCAAAGATAACCGTCAATCCCAGGTACATGGAGCGGGGGATATGACGAACCGGATCACGCGTTTCCGACACGAGCGGACAGACAAACTCGACCCCCACGTAGCCCCAGATCGCCAGTGCCATGAGGCTGAAGGCGCCGCTGCCCAGGTCAAGATCGGCAAGGATGTGGCTGGCATTGAAGGCATGGGGGGCTACGCCGCCGGACAGCGCACTGATGCCCAGCAGCGTGAGTGCCACCACCATGGCGAAGGCCAGTACGTTCTGCAGCTTGGCAAAGACATCGATACCCATCAGGTTGAGCAGGGTAAAGGCGCCAAGAATGCCGAAGGCAATGAAGTGGGTGCTGTCCAGGGCGGGGTAGAGCACACCGAGCAGGTAGTCGACCAGTAATAGCTCTGCAGACAGGGCGAACATGGCGACGACCACGTAGCCCGAGAACACCGACAGAATGGCGGGAAAGTGACCGAGCGCGACCTCGGTATAGGTGCTGAGGCTACCGGCTCGGGGAATCATCAGCGACAGTTCCGAGAACGAGGCGGCGTAGCACATGGCCAGTATCCAGGCGATGGCCAGGGGGAGCAGGAACGCTGCCCCGGCAATGCCGACGCCCTGGAGCATGATCACCATGACGCCCTGGGAGACGACCAGGCCCACCGCGATCGCCATCAACGACTTCAGGCCCAGCGCCTTGCGGCAGGAGCCCGAGGCAGATGGCGCTGCCTGGTGGGAGGTGGGGGAGTGTGTTTGCATCACTACATCCTCTTGTTGTTGTTCGACATTGTGATTCGGAGCTGTTTTTCAGAAGGGTTCTTCAAGCCTTTGTTCGGAATAGATATTCGAGTGCTGGCGAGCGCAGCGTGGATGGTTCGGCAGGCGCCCGCCCGAGACGAGCACCCAGCAAGCCGCAGGGCCCTCCCGCGGTGGATGGGAAGGAGCGAAGACCCTGGCTCAAGGCCTCTGCTTTAGACCTTTGCTCAAGACACTCGCTACAGGCGAATCCAGGTCGTTTTCAGCTGGGTGAACTTGTCCAGGGCATGCAGCGACAGGTCTCGCCCGAACCCTGATTGCTTGTAGCCGCCGAAGGGCGTGGTGAAGTCGATGGCATCTACGGTGTTGACCGAGACGGTGCCTGCTCGCAGGCGGCGCGAGACGCGGTGGGCGCGGGATAGATCGGTCGTCCAGACGGAGGCGGCCAGACCGTAGATGGAATCGTTGGCGATGGCCACGGCCTCGTCTTCGTCAGTGAAGTCGATCAGCGCAGCCACGGGCCCGAAGATCTCCTCATGGGCGATGGTCATCTTGGGAGCCACATCGACGAACAGCGTAGGAGCGACGAAGGCGCCTTGTTCGTCTCCGCTGGGCGCGGTGCCCATGGCGAGGGATGCACCTTCTTCGATACCGCGAGCAATATAGCCACGGACCTTGGCGGCGTGCTCGCTGTCGATCAGCGCTCCTACATCTGTCGCAGGGTCCAGGGGATCCCCCACCACCAACCGCGAGGCGGCGGCCACGAAGGCGTCGACGAAGGCTGGCCTGATATCACGTTGGACGAGAATCCTCGAATTGGCAGAGCAGACTTCCCCTTGATTGAAGTAGATGCCTTGCACGGCGGCTCTCGCCGCAGCGTCAATATCGCTGTCGGTAAAGATCAGGTTGGGGCTCTTGCCGCCACACTCCAGCCAGACCTGCTTCATGTTGGAGCGGGAGGCGTAGTCGAGAAAGCGTTTGCCGGTAGCGGTGGATCCGGTAAAGGTCAGGCAGTCCACGTCAGGGTGAAGTCCAAGGGCCTGTCCAGTGACATGACCATGACCGGGCAGCACGTTGATGACGCCGTCAGGAAAGCCTGCCTCCTTGGCCAGTTGTGCCAGGCGCAGTGCGGTCAACGGAGACTGCTCCGCCGGCTTGAGAATTACGCTATTCCCCGCCGCCAGCGCTGGGGCCAGCTTCCAGGCGGTGATATCGAGGGGAAAATTCCAGGGAATTACCGCCGCCACCACACCGATGGGCTCTCGAGTAATGGTCGCCAGGTTGTCACCGTCGGTCGGTGCGACTTCACCGTAGAGCTTGTCGGTCGCTTCGGAGTACCACTCGAAACACCCGGCTGCGCCTGGAATATCCAGTTCATAGGCGTCACGGATGGGCTTGCCGGTATCCAGCGTTTCGAGCAGCGCCAACTCCTCTCGGTGTTGCCGAATCAGCGCCGCCAGGCGTTGCAGCGTAGCCTTGCGCTGTGCCGGGGCGAGGCGTGACCAGACCCCTGACTCGAAACTTGTGCGAGCGGCTGCGACCGCCCGATCCACATCGTCGACGCTACAGGCCGCGACCTCCGTCAGGGGTTGGCCGGTGGCAGGGTTGGAGGTGACCAGCGTCGCGCCATCACTGGCAGCGGTGGCCGCGCCGTCGATGAACGCATCGTGGGGCAGGACAAGCTTTGCGCTCAGGTCACGCCAATAGGAAAGATCATGTTCCGTCATGGGGAAGGTACCTCGGTCGGAGTGTTGTTATCTTGGCCGTGCAACTCCGCTACCCGGCTGTACAAGCACCATATCCCCAGGCTGTTGATCAATTAAAATACTATTAAATTAACGACAGCTTCAGTTTTTCCTATCCAAAAGGGCGTCAGAGAAAGGGGCCTGGAAGCGAACGCAGGCAGCGGACGTAGGCGCTACCCCTTGATGACTTCAGGTGCGCGACGTGACAGCGCTGCTTGCTCCGAACACATCAGTGATAGTGTCGATCTCCTGCGCCAGTTGCCGCATGGCGTCTGCCGCGGGAGAGAGTCTCAGGCCACGCAGACAGGCCAGGCCCATGGTCAGAGGTTGTGCATCGTCCTCCAGCGCCAACGCCTTGAGGCGAGCGTTGTCGGCGGCGCTGAAGGCACTCATGGGGGTATTGAACAGAGAAAAGCCGAAGCCATTGGCGAGCAGGCCACGAAGCATGTCCATGGATTTGGCACGGTGAGCGACATGGGGCAGCAGCTGGTGGTGGGAAAATATCGACAGGAAGTACTCGCGACTCAGCGGCCAGTCCAGCAGCACCATCGGGTAGGTGGCCAATTCGGCCAGCCCAATGCGGTCCTTCTCGCTCAAGGGGTGATCCTCAGCCACTACCGCGTAGGCAGGGAAGCGGTAGAGGGGAATGAAGGCGATGTCGTCGGGGATCTCCAGGTCGTAGGTGAACGCCAACTCATAGTCGCCTTGCTGCAGGCCATTGACGATGTCGACCTGAGTCATCTCATCACAATAAAGACTGACGGCAGGGTGCCTATCCGCAAACTGGCGCAGCAGCTGTGGCAAGAACAGCGGGGCAAAGGTGGGGAATGCGACCAGGCGAAGCTCGCCACCGACCTCTTCCCCTAGCGATGCGGCGAATTTTTCCAGTCCCTCGGCGTCACGCAGGAGTTGGCGCGCCCGAGTCAGCAGTTGTCTGCCGGTGGGGGTCAACGACAGCCCCTGGGCGTGGTGCCGAACAAACAGCTGCAGTCCGGTGGCTTCTTCGATCTGATGGATGGCAGCGGAGATGGACGGCTGGGATACATGCAGTTTCCTGGCCGCCTGGGTGACGCTCGATAGCTCGCCGGCCACCACGAAGTAGCGCAATTGCTTGAGGGTGAAGGGGCGCATGGTCTGTTGTCATGGCTGAGAAAACCCCATCTTCCCACAGCGCTGGCCTCGGGATCGACGCCTGCGTTCGCGCGGGTGCTGGGGCAGTGTGACTGGGGCGGTGTGACTGGGGCTATGTGACTGGGGCTGTGTGAAGAGAAGAGCCGGCTCAGCCGGAGGTTGCCAGCCGGGCGTGGACCTGGGGGTCTTGCATCGCGCGGATCAGTCGCGCCAGGAAGGCTTCACAGTGAGCCAGCTGCTCACGGGTGACAAACTCATCGGGTTGGTGGCCCTGGGCCATGCTGCCGGGGCCGCACACGATGGTCGGGATGCCCAGCTCCTGCTGAAACAGGCCACCCTCAGTGCCGTAGCCAATGGGCTCCAGGCGGCGGTCTTCCAGTACATCGAGAATGAAGCCGACCAGGGCGTCGTCATCGGTCATGGACAGGCCCGGATAGTCACTCAGTGGCTCCACGCGGATGCTGGCCTGGGGGTGGCCCTGCTGCATTCTGGCTTCCAGCGAGGTGACCACCTCCATGAGTTCCCCGAGCAAGGTTTCCGTGGAGTCCGCCGGTACGTTGCGAAATTCGAGATCCAGCTGGCAGTCCTGGGGCACGATATTCAGGGCCGTTCCCCCTTGTATGGTGCCTACCTGGAGGGTGGTATAGGGAATCGAAAAGCGCGTGTCGAAAGGTCCCTCCGAGGCCTTGGTGGCGGCCTTCGCCTCCAGCCAGGTGACCAGGTGGGCGGCGGCGTGGATGGCGTTGACGCCTTGTGGAGCGAGCCCCGAGTGGCATGCCTTGCCGTGCAGGTGCACGCGCAGCGCCAGCTTACCCTTGTGCGCGGTGGCCAGGCGCATGGAAGTGGGTTCGCCCACCAGGCATGCAGCAGGCCGTACTGGCTGGTGGGCGAGGTCGGCGAGCAGGGTTCGCACGCCCAGGCAGCCGACCTCTTCGTCGTGGGAAAACGCCAGGTGAAAGGGCATCGCCAGGTCGGCATTGACCATGGCAGGGACCGCCGCCAGCACGGCGGCGAGAAAGCCCTTCATGTCGGTGGTCCCGCGGCCGTACAGGCGCCCGTCCTGCTCGGTCAGTGCGAAGGGGGCAAGGGTCCATGCCTGACCGGTGACAGGGACCGTATCGGTATGCCCGGACAGCATCAATCCCGGCAGATCCGACGGTCCGATGGTGGCGTACAGGTTGGCCTTGTGACCGCTGTGATCGGTGATCCGCTTCGCGTCTACCCCGTGGCGAGAGAGGTAGTCCTCGACAAAGGTGATCAAGGGCAGGTTGGAGAGGTGGCTGGTGGTATCGATGGCCACCAGCTCGGCGAGCAACTCGACAACAGCATCTTGAGCCATGTTAGACCTCGCAGGTTCGCCAACAGCAGGTTGGGTTCATGGACAGAACGGCAGTTTATGAACAGCACGGCGGTTCATGAACAGAATGCCGAGTTCATGAGCTGGCTGGTGAGTTCAATAGCAGATGGGGGCGCCCCGATGCGCCCGCCGGTCCGCCATGGCCCGTGTTATCAGCGTTGGTCACCGGGTACGCCGTAGGAGGGTGACTCCTGTGGCGCTGCCGCTCTCTGCAGATAGGCATCGCGCTGTGGGCGGTAGTTCTCCCAGATCATGCGTAGTTCAGTGAGCGGGGCAATGTGCCAATCCACGCGAAGGTCCACGCTAGGCCAGCTAGCCTTGTCGGTCACGGTCAGTCCTGCAGAGTGCACTGGCCCCATCTCTCCCCCAGAGGCCTGCCCGGCCTCCATCGCCACCAGCAAACGCTCGGCCAGCTCGCCGCGGTGCGCTTCAAAGGCCGCTACCATGGCGCTCACGACCTCAGTGGTTGCCAGCATATTGCCGCCGGCAACGCAGAGGTGTCCTTGCCGCGTGGCATGGATGCCCAGGGTTTCGGCCCCGCTGTGCACGGCGCTACGGCCGTTGGCATCAAGGACCAGCAGCTGGCGCCACTCGGGAAACGCTTCCTGTTCAAGCAGTCGCTGCAGCACAGTCTGAGCGTCCAGGCGCTCTTCCAGCAACGCCACGCCGAGCTGGCCCAGGGCAGGATTGGTGACATTCTGCGACAGGACCGCGCCCTTGCCAGGCGCCACAAAGGGGCAGCGGCTGGCGACACAGATACTGGATGAGCTGATCGCGGTGCCGAACTGGCCGGTGTCGCTGCAGTAACCGGCAATGGAAAACGTCATGGCTGAGACTCCTGCGTGTCAGGGATGACCGCAATTACGTCGATTTCCATCAACCATTCCGGTTGGGCGAGACCGGCCACGACCAGTCCGGTGGAAATGGGAAACACGCCCTTCAGCCAGCGGCCCACCTCGCGATACACCGGCTCGCGATAGCGAGGATCGGTAATATAGGTGGTGGTCTTGACGATATGGCCAAGACTGGAGCCGGCTTCTTCCAGCAGCTGCTTGACGTTGCGCATGGCCTGCTGTGCCTGGGCGCCAGGGTCCCCGAGCCCCACCAGCTGGCCCTCGAAATCGGTGCCTACCTGTCCGCGCACATAGACCGTGTTTCCCGCCTTCACTGCCTGACACAGATCGTTGTCCAGCGTCTGGTTGGGATAGGTGTCCTTGGTGTTGAACATGCGAATACGCGTATGTGTCGGCATCAGCTGATCCTCAGGTCACGGGAGGCGGTGGGATATGCCGGGAGCGCTGATGACGCCTGTTCATGCTGACGGCGGTCTTCGTCGTAGGCCAGGTACTTGCGTTGCGTGGCGATATGCTCGGCGATGTGTCTGGCGTCGTGCCATACGCCCCAGATAAAGCTTGAGCCGCGCCGAGATTGCCACGGCAGTCCCACAAAATAGACGCCGGGCTCGCGGGAGACGCCGCGCTGATGCAGGGGGCGCCCCAGGGCATCGAAGGTGTCCACCTCAAGCCAGCGGTAGTCGACGCTAAAGCCTGTCGCCCAGATGATCGAGGTGACCCCTTCAGCGCCCAGATCGAGCGATGCCAGTGGAGTGCTGACGCATGCTGGCGTGGCCGGTATCTGCCTGGCGTCCGGGTCTTCCGGCAGGTCCATGCCGTTGCGTGCCAGATAGGCATCTGCGGCATCCAGCATGGCCAGGTAATTGGCATCGCCGCGGGCCAGGTTATCGGCCAGGTCCTGTTCGAAGCTGACAACCCCATGGGTGATGTCCCGCGTTCGCCCCACCAGGGTGATGCCCTGGTGGGCTAGCGAGCGAAAGTCGATGGTCTTGCCGCCGCCGGCGCCACTCACGGCGATGGTGACGTGTTCGGTGCCTGGCTTCATGGCCTCGGCATCCCACTCCCCCAGTACCCCCAGCCACCAGCAGAAGTCGCGTCCGCGATAGCGCCGAGGAGGGCGATCATGGGGGCCCACCGAGAGATACACCCGCCTTCCTTGCTGGTGAAGCTCTTCTGCGATCTGGACGCCGGAGGATCCGGCGCCTACGACCAGCACAGCGCCGGCAGGCAACTGCTCTGGACGTCGATAGTCGGCAGAGTGAATCTGATAAAGGTCCTCGTCATCCGGCGCAATGGACGGAATGACCGGGCACTGGAAGGGGCCCGTGGCGGCGACAACGCGCTTGGCGTCGATGGTGCCCTGGGAGGTTTCGACGCTGAAGCCGGGGCGTCCCTGGTGGCGAGTGACCCGCTGAACCTCGACGCCAGTCCGCAGAGGTGCGTTGATCATGCGCGCGTAGGCTTCAAAGTATGCGGCCACGTCGTCCTTGCTGGCGAAGTCATCTGGCCCGATGCCATCAAAGGCTTTGCCAGGAAAACGGTCATGCCAGGCAGGGCCATTGGCGACCAGGGAGTCCCAGCGTCGGGTTCGCCAGGCTTCGGCGATCCGCGAGCGCTCGAGCACCAGGTGCGGTACACCAAGTTGGCTGAGGTGCTCGCTCATCGCGATACCGGCTTGTCCACCACCCACTACCAGGGTGTCGGTATTGTCACTCGTTCTTGTTGTCATCGTTCGAGCCCTTGTCAGTCATTGCGGTCAGGTATCGAGGGAGCCACGCGAGCTGCCGCGGTTTGCCATCCGATGGCATTTACCCTAAGAGCTGCGAGTGAATAGCGAAAATATAGTTATTTTGTCTTTTGGATCATTAAAAGCTATTTAGTGGCGCCAGCAGGGTGCTGTGAGAGTACTGTGCGAGTGCCGTGGGAGTGCTGTGCGAGTGTTGTGACAGTGGGGTGCTCTCACGTGAGCTAAAAAACAGCACACAAATCTCCTTTTATTAGATCGTGACCTGCTTCAATACTCGGACTGACTGGGGTTGGCGGCTGCCGGCCCGGTTCAGTGCTCTCGTGATCGTTGTGCGTGGCGATAGCGCTGACATCAGCAATGACAACGGTAATTACAACAACAGGACATCTCCATGAAGCTTTCGCTCCTTGTCGATTGGCGTCTGCATGCCATCGTGGCAGTTGCCGCGCTGATTTCAGAAGCGGTCGGTATCATCAAGATCCCGCTTGGGCCCGGTACCCTGCTGCTGCTGCCTCTGTTCTACGCGTTTATCATCGGTCTGCTGCTGAACCCTCATCTGTTTTCTGCCACGTCCCGCCTGGTTCCGGTCACGCTGAGCGAGGCCGCCGCGCCGATCATTCTGCTCTCGATCATGCCGTTCATTGCGCGCTTTGGTTCCACCATCGGGCCAGCCATCGAGCAGATTCTCAGCGCGGGACCAGCCTTGATCCTTCAAGAGCTTGGCAACCTCGGCACCATGCTGATCGCCATGCCGTTTGCGGTGCTGGTGCTGAAGATGGGCCGCGAGGCCATTGGCGCGACCTATTCCATCGCGCGCGAGCCCAACATCGCCATCATCTCGGACAAGTACGGTCTGAAAGGCCCTGAGGGCATCGGTGTCATGGGGGTCTACGTCGTTGGCACCATGTTCGGCACCCTGTGGTTTGCGTTGATGGCCGGCTATCTGACCACTCTCGACATTTTCGACCCCCGTGCACTGGCCATGGCCTGCGGCGTCGGCAGTGGCAGTATGGTCGCTGCCTGTTCCGGGGCGATTGCCGGTGCCTTGCCTGAGCTCAAGGATGAACTGCTGGCCTTCGCTGGCGCCAGCAATCTGCTGACCTATGCCACCGGCCTGTATATCTCACTGTTCATCGCCCTGCCCATGGCCGAGCGCATCTTCAAGTGGTGCTCGGGCTCTCGGGCGGCGACCTCGGTTGGCGCAAGGGCCACCGTGGAAGCCGAGCCGGCACCCAGCGTCAGCGACGATGAGCGTCCCGAACGCCGCCTGGGCCAGACAGCGATCGTCATGGCGGTGGTCTGCGCGGTGGGCTGGATCAGCAATACCATCAATGGTGCGCCACTGCTCGAGGCGCTGCCGGGCATGCTGATCTTGTACGCCATGACCATGCTGGGACTGCTCATCACGCGGTTTGCGCCGTTCTACCTGCCCGGTGTGGCCTGGGTCTCGCTGGTCAGTATTGCCATGACGCTGCCCTGGTTCCCCGGCAGCGGCTGGATCGTCGAGCAGCTTTCCGCGGTCAGCTTCCTGGCGATCGTGACGCCGGTGCTGGCATATGCCGGTCTGGCCCTGTCCCCCCGTGAATTCACCATGTTCCGTCAGGTGGGCTGGAAGCTGATCATCGTGTCGCTGCTGGTCTTTACCGGCACCTTTGTCGGCTCTGCGCTGGTGGCCCAGGCGCTTCTGTAACGCAAACGAGGAGACCCAGCATGACCACAGTGACCCCAGACCTGTTGCGTGAATGGCGTCATGCCTTCCATCGCCAACCGGAAACCGCCTTCGAGGAGCATCGCACCAGCGCTCGCATCATCGAGATCCTGTCAGAAGCAGGTATCGAGATGGTGACGGGGCTGGGGGGCGGGACCGGGGTAGTGGCCTGGGTAGACGGCCGTCATGACGGTGATGGCGCGATTGGCCTGCGGGCTGACATCGATGCTCTGGATGTCAACGAGGCCAGTGATGCCCCCCATGCCTCACGTATTCCCGGCAAGATGCATGCCTGCGGTCATGATGGCCACACCACCATGCTGCTGGGGGCGGCCTGTTGCCTGGCGCAGTCTCCCGACTTTGCAGGCCGGGTCTACTTCATCTTCCAGCCCGCGGAAGAGAATGAGGGCGGTGGGCGCGTCATGGTAAAGGAAGGGCTGTTCGAGCGTTTCCCGATGCAGGCCGTCTACGGCGTGCACAATTGGCCAGGATTGCCGGTCGGCGAAGCCGCGGTGCACGACACGACGGTCATGGCCGCCTTCGATGTGTTTCGCCTTACCCTGACAGGGCACGGCTGTCACGCCGCCATGCCGCACCTGGGCAAGGATGTCGTGCTGGCTGCCTGTCAGCTGGTCAACCAGCTGCAGGGTATTGTCAGTCGCGAGACGCCGGCGCATCAGACGGCGGTGATGAGCGTGACCCAGTTCCACGCGGGAGATGCCTACAACGTCATGCCTGAGGCGGTGGAGCTGTGCGGTACCGTGCGCTGCTTTGATCCTGAACTGCGCCAGCGGCTCGAGGCCCGCTTCAAGCAGGCCATCGAGGCCACCGCGACCTTTCACGGCCTCAGCGCAGACATCGACTACCAGTCGCGCTATCCCGCCACCTTCAACAGCCCCGACCATGCGCAGCGCTGTGCCGACGTGCTGACTGCCTTGCCGGACATTCGCCAGGTGCATCGGGACCTGCCGCCCTCGATGGCGTCGGAAGACTTCGCCTTCATGCTGCAGCAGCGCCCCGGGGCATACATCTGGCTCGGCAATGGCGAGAACAGCGCGGCACTGCATAACCCTCACTACGATTTCAACGACGAGCTGTCCCCCTTGGGGGTGGCCTACTGGTGTGCGCTGGTACGCACCCTGCTGGGCCAGTCTTAAGGCAATACTGGATACATTACTGCGCTCGTCTCCCTGCAATAGCGTGATGTTGCCATGCCGTTTACGGCATGGCCCACCCCCGGCGTGCCCGAGATCTGGCGCAAGGGCTTTGTTCGACAACATAACAAGGAGAACGCATGAACATTATCGTGATCGGCCTCGGCCAGATGGGTGGCAATATGGCCATGACCCTGCATGCCGCGGGCTTTCATGTGACAGGTACTGATGTCAGCGACGACGCACGGGCACGTCTGGCATCCCGCGGGCTGGCGGTGGCCGCTCCAGACAGCCTGCCGGCGGCAGACGTCTATCTGCTGTCGCTGCCCACGTCAGACCACGTGCGTCAGGTGCTCATGGCGTCGCCGGGACTGCTGTCGCTGGCGCCCAAGGGCAGCGTCATCGTCGACACCTCTACCAGCGACCCGGCGGTGACGCGGGAGCTGGCACCACGGGTGGTCGAGGCGGGACTGGAGTGGCTTGATGCTCCGGTCAGCGGTGGGCCAGCGGGAGCGGCATCGGGCAGTCTGGGCATGCTGCTGGGGGGAGAGTCATCGACCATCGAGCGGCTAACGCCAATGCTGGATGCCATGTCGGCCCGCTATACCCACGTTGGCCCTGCAGCCAGCGGCCATGTGGTCAAACTGGCCAACAACTATCTGTGTGCCGCGCACCTGCTGACCACCGCCGAGGCGGTTGCCCTGGCGGCCAAGGCGGGTGTCGACCCGGCTGCCTGCCTGGCAGGGCTCAATAGCGGGTCAGGACGCAGTGCCGTCAGCGAGGTCAATTTTCCTAAGTGGATCCAGTCCGATTCCTTCGATTCAGGCTTCACCACTGGGCTGATGCGCAAGGACCTGCGCTTGGCCCGCGATGCGGCCGCTGATCTCGGGCTGCCGCTTACCCTGCTGGAGCAGGTTGTCGCGCGCTGGCATGCCGACCCGGACGGGCTCCCCGACCACGCTGATTTCAACCGCATTACCGATAGCGTGCTGGGGCTTGCCTCGGCTCAGGACGCTGACGGTTCCCAGGAGGACGCGCAATGAATCGTTTGACCATGGAGGCGATCGAGCGCCTGAACTCCCTGCTCAAGGCCTTCGACATGCAGGCTGATACGCCGCTGAGCAACTGGGTGGGCGGCGAGCTGGTGGCGGGGCAGGGCGAGGCCATCGAATTGATCGACCCGGTAACGGGGCAAGCGCTGCTGTCTTACCGGGATGCCGGCAGTGAGCTGGTGTCACAGGCCGTGACAGCGGCAGCACGTGGCCAACAGCAGTGGATGTCGCTGAGTGCCAGTGAGCGAGGCCGCAGAATGACCGAGGCTGCCTGGGCGCTGCGTGGCTACGACGAGACGCTGGCACAGCTCGAAAGCGTGGTGGCGGGCAAACCCATCCGGGACTGTCGCGGAGAGGTGGTCAAGGTCCGCGAGATGTTCGAGTACTACGCAGGCTGGTGTGACAAGCAGCATGGGGAAGTGATTCCCGTGCCGACCTCCCATCTCAACTATGTTCGGCACGTGCCGTACGGGGTGGTGGGCCAGATTACGCCCTGGAATGCGCCCATGTTCACCTGCGCCTGGCAGGTGGCGCCGGCCATCGCGGCGGGTAATGGCGTTGTCTTGAAACCGTCCGAGATGACGCCGTTCACCTCAGTGGTGATTGCCAAGCTGCTGGAGAGCAGCGGACTGCCCAAGGGACTGATCAATATCGTCAACGGCATCGGCCCGACGACCGGAGCAGCGCTGACCGGGCATCGTGGCATCAGCAAGCTGGTGTTCGTGGGCTCTCCTGACAGCGGGCGTCGGATCGCCCAGGCCGGTGCCGAGCGCCTGGTGCCCAGCGTGCTGGAGCTGGGCGGCAAGTCCGCCAATATCGTCTTTGCCGATGCCAGGCTCGATGATGCGGTGGCCGGCGCTCAGGCGGCCATCTTTGCCGCAGCGGGGCAGAGCTGCGTGGCAGGGTCGCGGCTGCTGGTGCAGCGCGAGGTGTTCGATGCCGTCTGCACCCGGCTGGCGCGAGCCGCAGCGCAGATAACGGTCGGGTTGCCGGTTGAGCCGTCGACTCAGATGGGCCCGGTCCAGAATGCCAGGCAATACCGTCACGTCACCAGCATGATTGACGATGCCTGTCGTCAGGGGGCCAGAGTCCTGTGTGGTGGCACGCGACCGGCGGGACTTCCGGAGGAGGCTCAGGGCTATTTCCTGGCACCAACCGTATTGGCCGATGTCAGCGATGACATGACGATTGCCCAGGAGGAGGTGTTCGGCCCCGTGGTGGTGGTCATGCCCTTCGATGACGAGGAGCAGGCGGTGCGTCTGGCCAATGCCACTCGCTTCGGCCTGGCGGGAGCGGTGTGGACCCAGGACCCCGCCCGCGCTCATCGGGTGGCGGGCCGCCTGCGTGCGGGTACGGTCTGGATCAATAGCTACAAGGCGATCAACGTCATGTCGCCGTTTGGTGGTTTCGACGACAGCGGCTTCGGGCGTTCCAGTGGCGTCGAAGGTCTCAAGGAATACACGGTCGCTCAAAGCGTCTGGGTGGAAACAGCCGATGCCGCCAGTGTTGCCATGGGGTATGGCAATGGGGTTGGCTGATGCCGAGGCCCTGCTGTTACTAGCTCTACGGGACGCGTGAGGAAAAGGCCCGCATCCAGCGCTCCAGATGGCGAAGTAGCTGAAGTCCGGCCCGAGGCATCCGTCGTCCTACTCGTGTGACGATATGGGCTCGGGCCTGGCGAAAGCGTTCACTATCCACCTCCAGAGCCACCAGCCTGCCGTCCTCCAGCTCTCGCGCAGCGGCAAAGGCGGGGAGCAGGGTCAGAGTCAGGTCTGAGCGTGCGGCGTGCAGCAGCACCGAAAGCGAGTTGGTCTGCATGTTGACCTGAGGCCGCAGCCCGGCTTCTCTGAAGCCTTCATCCACCAGTTGGCGTACCCCGTGGCCGGTACGCCACAGGGCCATGGGGTGATCACTGAGGGTGGCAATGGTCAGCGCCTCACGAGCGCCAGCGAGCGGGTGGGACGGCGACACCAGCGCCACCAGGGGCTGCTGGCTGGAGTGCCAGAAGCGCAGCTGTGGATGAACGCGCTCGTGATACATCAGCCCAAGGTGAGCCTCGTCCTGAATCACCGCCTCGATGATCTCGCTGGTGCTACCCGTATTCACGTCCAGGCGCACGCCACGGTAGCGCTCGGTAAAGGTTCGCAGGGGCGTGTCGAGCAGGTCGCCGACAAACCCCTCGCCCACGGTCAACGACAGGTGGCCGGTCTCGAGACGCTGATAGGCGTCGAGCTGTTCGCTGAAGGTGTCGTCCAGGGCTGAGCGCCGGCGACAGTAATCCAGCAGCATTTCGCCGACCGCTGTCGGCACCACTCCTTGTCGCGAGCGCTCCAGTAGCGGAGCGCCCAACGCATCCTCGATCAGTGACAGCTGGCGGCTGACCGCCGACGGGGCAATATCCAGGCGCGCAGCGGCCTGTCGCACCGACCCTGCTTCGATCGTGACCTGAAAGTAGACCAGCCGCTGATGTGGGATATCCATGGCGCCGCCTTGTGATGATGGCCAAGTATATCAATCCTCACATGTGCTGACTCGGCGCTCTGGCGCGCAGTGAATCAGGGACCGCTGCTGGGCCGCAATAACGGCAGCCGCGCGGCCTAATGGCAGGACGCAGGCTTTACTAAGAACGCAATAAGGGCAGGATGATCACGCCTGTTGGAAACTCGTAGCAGCAGCGCGGTAGCCATCCGTGCAGTGGATACATGCACCAGAGCCTTGCAGCAGAACCTTGCAGCAGAGCCTTGCATCAGAGCCATGAAGCATAGACCTGCTTGCAGATGAACCTGGGGCAGGAGGAGGAAGCGTCAAGAGATGGGTGGATGGCATCCCTGCCATCGCTAAGCACCATGCCGCACGTCCCTGGCCGGCTTCGCCAGCGTATCGCACCCTGCTGATGGCGGAGTTGATCCTGGTCAGCTCAGCCCTGTCCGCAGCGCGGTCAGCGCAGGGAAGGTCAGCACAGGAAGCTCGGCAACGCGAAGTAGGAAGCCTCGCAGGACCCGCTCGATCACCGTCGGCGTCCCACTACCGGCACGTCCAGCGGCCTAGATGGCCAGCACGATGACCCAGGCCGTGGACAGGGTAAAGGCGTAGCCTGCCAGCGCCATCAGCCCATCCCGGGCGAGCAGCGCCAGGCCGAACATGCTTTGGGCAGCGCCAGCCAAGGTCGCGCTGAAGGGAATCAGCTCCATCGGGGGCGTCACCAGGGCGATGGCCAGACAGGCCAGACCGATGGGATAGCGCGCCACTCGGCCTGTCAGCAGCCTTAGTCTGGGCTTGATCAGCCGGTCAACCCAGCGAGCAGGTTTGCGCAGCAGGGTGATGGTGCGCTCGACCTTGGTGGTGGCTACCTTGCGCCTGGCGAGCCACGCTGGGAGCCACACGCTCTGCTTGCCTGCCAACAGTTGTACCGCCGCCAGCACCACGAGCAGCGACATCAGCGTCGGCACACCGGGGATATCGCCGATCAACGGGGTGAGGGTGACCAGGCCTGCGACCAGCAGGAAGGGAGCAAAGCTGCGGCGACCGACGGCGTCCATCACTTCGGCGAGGGACAGCTGATCGCGTTCGGCACTGGCTTGGCTGAGTTGGTCGAGCAGTTGGTTCAAGTTTTCTGGAGGCGTGTCGAAGGCGTCAGGCGTGGAGGGCATCGTGGCTCTGATGTAGGAATGAAGAAAAGGCGTCGAGGCCAGCAGTATGCGGACCCTGCAAGGGGGATGTCCAACTGGCCTGTCTTTTTCATATAAGCAGTTTCTTGTTTACTGCCAGTGTCGTATGCTTCAGGTGATCGAGTCCTTCCCACTATCGGGGAGGGCTTTTTTGTTGCGTGGCGGTCACCTCGACGGGGTGACGCCCCTAAAGGCCTGTAAGAGACCAGTGAGGTGACAAGGATGTCGTTGAGGCTAGCCAATCGTCTTGACGCAGAGCGACTTCAGCGTCTGATCGATGATGCAGATGACAAGGATCGTGCGGTAGCCGATCTGCTTGAGGTGCTGCTGGAGCGCGCCGAGATTCTCGACCCTGACGAGATGCCCGATGATGTCGTCAGCATGAATAGCCAAGTGGTACTGCGCGATCTCGACGAAGACCGTCAGCTGGTGCGGACTCTGGTATATCCCCATGCCTTGTCGGCAACCGCCGACGGACTGTCCGTGATGGCGCCGCTGGGAGCTGAACTGCTGACCCGCCGAGTGGGAGAGCAATGGCAGGTCACCCCACTAACGGGGCGTACCAAGCGCTGGCAACTGGAGCAGATTCTGTGGCAGCCAGAGCGTGAGCGTCAGTTTCATCGATGATGCCGATCCGGTGCCGCGGCTTCCCCGCGGGGGAGTGCTGCACCTTTGCCCGCTATCTGTCACCGGTTGCCCTTTTCCCGGCGCCCTTTTTCCGCTAGCCCAGGCGTGACAGGAAAGGGCTAGGGAAGGGCTAGGGAAGGGCATCAAGGCTGGGCCTGGCGATCGCGTTGGTTGCCCTTGCTCATAGGCGGTGGAATACCGAGGTGCTTGCGTGCCCACTGGGCGGCCTCGGTTCTGTGGTGCACCTTGATCTTCTTGAAGATATTGTAAAGATGCGACTTGACGGTATGTTCGCTGAGAAACAGCTGGCTGGCGATATCCTGGTTAGACGCGCCATTGCCAATGAAGCCAAGGATTTCCAGCTCCCGTTGTGTCAGGCCAGCGACCGGGCGGTAGGTGTTGAACTGTTGGCGACGGAAGTATTCGAACATCTGCTGGAGCAGCGGGCGAGACATCCACAGCGCGCCATCCAGTAGTTGGATGATGCCTTTGCAGATGTTGTCGAGTTCGTCACGGCGATAGAAGATACCTTGCAAATGCAGTGACGCCAGCAGTTCAGCGGCCTGTTCCTGGTCGGCCAGGTTGAACGCAGCCAGCAGGATCTCTGGGTACTGTGCCTTTAGTTCGTGACAGTGGTGCATATCGCTGAGCGATAGCTGGTCGGCATCCAGCAGCCAGAGTTGTGATTGATCAGGTGTGCGGGCGAGCTCGGCCTGCAGAGAGGGCACCGCTTCGGGTGCCAATGTGCTGACCTCGCAATCCAGCACCTGACTCAGGTGGTGGGTAAATAGCTGGGACTGCACGTTGGGGTGCGTGATCAATCTGACGATTGAGGCTTGTTGCGAGGCAGACATCGTCCCCTCCCTGTTCCCTTGCAATGATGGATGATGATCATTTTTTTTGTAGGACGTGCATGAGTATCGTTATCGAACCTCATACGTTTGTAAATAACGATATATCCTGAACTTCACCATCCCTAGAGTGAGGTTTTTCGTGATTGTATGCTTGGTTTTGTAAGAAAAAGCATTTGAATGCGTAAGTCTGCATAGATTGTGTGAGCCAGGCGTCGAAGTAATTGAGGAGAAATTATGCCGTTATCGCTTTGGCTCTCTTTGGCAGCCATCTGTGCCATGGGAGCCATGTCCCCCGGCCCCAGCCTGGCACTTGTACTCCGCCATACCCTGGGCAGTGGCAGGGCCGCCGGTGTCGTGGCGGCGATCACACACGCTCTGGGTGTAGGCCTCTACGCACTGCTGACCGTCTGGGGCCTGGGCGAAGTCATCGAACGACATCCTCAGGGATTCCGCGTGGTGATGCTGGCGGGGGCCGTATATCTGGCCTGGCTGGGGATCAAGGCGCTGCGCGCGGGCCAGGCGGGGGCACTGCGCCCACAGCCCAGCACGGCGAGCCACCTGACCGCCGCTCGGGAAGGCTTGCTGGTGGCCCTGGGTAATCCCAAGCTGATCCTGTTCTTTGTTGCCTTGCTCAGTCAGTTCGTCAGTCCTGACATGTCCGTGCTTGAGCGAAGTATCGTCGTTGTCACGGCCATGGTGATCGATGGCGGCTGGTACGTGCTGGTAGCGCTTGGCCTGTCTCACTCCAGTGTGCTGCCTTGGCTGCAGGCTCGGTCCCACTGGATCAATCGGGTGACGGGCGTACTCTTGCTGGGACTGGCGGTTCGCGTGCTGCTGGGCTAAGGCACAGCCAGATATCAAGCGCCCTGGCAGGTACCTTGGCAGGTATCGAAGACTGGGCGAAGGGTGACGTCGCGGGCGCGGATCGTTAGGCTTGACGCTTTAATGGCGGAGTCCTGTGATGAGTGAGGTTGCCTCACCTGAGCTGTCGCTGCCGGTGGCGTCATCGCTGAAGGCTCCGGCGGGTGACGTGCCGGCGCCGGTCATCGCGCGCGAGAGAGTGCAGATCGTGGATGCCCGCGATCGCCCCTGTGGAAGCGCCTGGCGATCCGACATGCGCCGCTATCGCTTCTGGCATCGCGCGACCTACATTGTGGTGCGCAATGGCGCGGGAGAGCTGTGCGTCCAGCGACGGACACTGACCAAGGAAGCCTTTCCCGGTGGTCTTGACCTCGCTGCAGGTGGCGTGGTGGCGGCCGGTGAGGCGGTCCACGTGTCTGCCCGTCGTGAACTGGCAGAGGAGCTTGGTATCTGTCATGCCCCGCTGACGCCCTGCCTGAGCTTTCGCTACGATGACCAGGGATATCGCATCTTTGGCAGTGTCTTTTGCGTGACCTGGGACGGTCCTCTGGCGCTGCAGCCGGAAGAGGTCGCCAGCGTCACCTGGATGCCGCCTGGAGAGGCCATCGAACTGGCTGAGGCTACACCGGACACGCACCTCGCGCTGGCCCTGCTGTTGAAGCAGGAAGCGCAAGGATGAAGGCGACTTCGCCGGTGAGCCTGCGTCTCTGGCGAGAGCCGTAAAGGCGTGTCATCGTGAAGACAAGGAGCGCGAGTTCAGCCCATGAGCCTGCATGACGTCGAGTGTCATACCCATCAAGGTGAGCCTTTCAATCTGCGTGCATTGAGGGGGCAGGTGCTGCTTGTCGTCAATGTGGCAAGCCAGTGCGGTTTTACCTCTCAGTTGGGCGAACTGGAGGCGCTGTATCGCGAGCATCGCGAACGGGGCTTCACGGTGCTGGGGTTTCCTTGCAACCAGTTTGCCAAGCAGTCGCCAGAGTCTGCCGAGCAATTCTGTGCCTTTGGTGAGCGTCAGTTTGGTGTCACCTTTCCCCTGATGGAAAAGGTGGAGGTGAATGGACGCGGTGCCCATCCTCTGTTTCAGCGCCTGAAAGCCGAAGCTCCGGGCTGGCTGGGAACGCGCGCCATCAAATGGAATTTCACCAAGTTTCTGGTGGCGCGAGACGGGCGCGTGTTGAAGAGGTTCGGGCCGCGGGATGGTGCCGCGGCGATGCTGACGGATCTGGAACGGGCCCTCGACGAGACGTGAGGGTTAGGCTTTGTGGCCTGAGACCGGCCGCTGGCCCTAGCGCGCTTCTCCTCGGCTGACCACCAGATGCTCCACCAGGGCGTTGTAGCGGTGACGCACCATCATGGTGGTCAAGCCTGAGAACAGGGCCCAGAACTTGCGGCGCCAGCCGGTCAGTCGGAGGTTGTGGGCGACCAGGCGGCGCATCAACTGGTAGTCGTCGAACTTGCGCCACTCACCCGCGACCGACATTTGCTGTCGAGAAAGTACGGGGGCGAGTTCGAGGCGAAAGACCCATTCCAGGTCCTTGAGCGCAATGCCGTCACGTTCTATCACCTCTACCATTCTCGCGTAGTCGGATTCTCGCGGTTCCCGTTCCAGCCACATCGGGGCCAATGCGAGCCATAGCTCGCCGCGTTCATCGACCAGAGTCTGGGCATCCATCGGTGGTCTCCTCAAGCGATGGACTGCATCCTGCCCGAGCCGCCGCCGTCGAGCAAGTATCGCTCAGTAGCCCCGCCCGTGAGGCCCATTGTCTGCAAAGGCGGACAGGATCGCCGTGTGCCGCTAGAATATCGCCACCACGCATTACACATTGGATGGCTCTCCTACGGGAGCCACGAGCAATAAAGAGGTCTGTCGTGATCATCAAGCCCAAGGTACGCGGATTCATCTGCACCACCACCCATCCTGTCGGTTGCGAGAAAAACGTACTCGAGCAGATCGAGGCAACCCGCGCACGTGGCCTGGCGTCATCCAAGGGGCCCAAGAAAGTGCTGGTGATCGGTGCCTCCAGCGGTTACGGCCTGGCGGCACGCGTCACTGCTGCCTTTGGTTATGGCGCCGACACCCTCGGTGTGTTCTTCGAGAAGCCCGGCACCGAGAAGAAGCCCGGTACGGCGGGTTGGTACAATGCCGCGGCCTTCGACAAGTTCGCCAAGCAGGAAGGCCTCTACAGCAAGTCGATCAATGGTGATGCCTTCTCCCACGAAGCCCGCGCCAAGGCGATCGAATTGATCAAGCAGGACATGGGGCAGGTGGACCTGGTGGTCTACTCGTTGGCGTCTCCCGTGCGCAAGATGCCGGACTCCGGTGAGCTGAAGCGTTCCAGCCTCAAGCCCATTGGCGAGACCTACCGCGCCACTGCTATCGACACCAACAAGGACACCATCATCGAAGCCGAGGTCGAGCCTGCCAGCGAGCAGGAAATCGCCGATACCATCGATGTCATGGGCGGTCAGGACTGGGAACTGTGGATGCAGGCATTGAGTGAGGCCGATGTACTGGCTCCTGGTGCCCGCAGTGTTGCCTTCAGTTATATCGGTACCGAGATCACCTGGCCGATCTACTGGCATGGTGCGTTGGGCAAGGCCAAGGAAGACCTGGATCGTGCAGCCACCGCCATCGATGGCGAGTTGAAACAGTCTGGAGGTGGTGCCAACGTCGCTGTGCTCAAGTCGGTAGTGACCCAGGCGAGTGCCGCCATCCCGGTCATGCCGTTGTACATTGCGATGGTCTATCGGGTGATGAAGGAGCAGGGCCTCCACGAAGGCACCATCGACCAGCTCAACCGCCTGTTCGGGGAGCGCCTCTACGGGGGTGAAGCCACCACGGATGACGTCGGTCGCCTGCGTCTGGATGACTGGGAACTGCGTGATGACGTCCAGCAGGCATGCAAGGATCTGTGGCCGAAGGTGACCAGTGACAATCTGTTCGATATCACGGACTACGCTGGCTACAAGCACGAGTTCCTCAAGCTGTTCGGCTTCGAGCGTAGCGATGTGGACTACGACGCCGACGTCAATCCGGACGTCAGCTTCGACGTCGTTCAGCTCTAATCCGCCCAAAAGGCCCTGAATGTCGGCCCCGTCGCTCCAGCACTGAGCGAGCCGGCGGCTGACAGACTCGCCTTTGCCAACGGGCCGTGACCGAGAGGTCGCGGCCCGTTGTCGTCGTGTCACTGATGCGTCTTCGCTGCAGGCGTGGCCCATGCACAACGGACATGGGCGCTGAATCCATGGCGTGAGTGGCGTAGACTATGGCTCGCATATTCTCGTCGAGAAGGTTCATGCCGCCGTCTTCCCACCCATCACGCTCATCCGAATTGCTGCGCCAAGTAGGGATCGTGGTGATGCCTGGATTTTCTCTGCTGGCGCATGCCTGTGCTACGGAGCCGCTGCATGTGGCTAACCTGCTTCACGGCCGTACCCTCTATCGACTGACCAGTTACTCCAGCGGCGGCGATGCGGTGACGAGTGCGTCGCAGCAGACGGTGCTGCCCCGGGAAGCGCTAGCAGAGGTGGAGACTCACCCCGACATGGTGTTGGTGTGCGGGCCTGCCAAGCTACCTGGGGGGATCCCCGATGATCTGGCGGCCTGGCTCAAACGCCTGGCGGCTTCTGGCGTGTTACTCGGCGGCATCGGCGGGGGCACCGAAGCGCTGGCGCGGCTGGGGCTTCTGGATGGCTACCAGGCTACGCTGCCGTGGCAACGGTTCGAGGCCTTCGCGGCGGCTCACCCCCGGGTGCGGCTGTCACAACAGCTGTTCGAGATCGATCGTGACCGGATGACCTGTGGTGGCGGCACGGCGGCCATGGACATGATGATCACCCTGGTCGAAAGTCATCATGGTGCCGCTCTAGCATCACGAATTTCGGAATATTTCGTGATGGAGCGGATCCGCATGGGTGATGAACCCCAGCAGATTCCCCTGCGCTCGCGTCTCGCCCATGCGCCGGCCAGCCTGGTCGAGGCCGTGCAGCTGATGGAAGCCAACATCGAAGAGCCGCTGTCGACTCACGAACTTGCCGAACATCTGGGCATCTCCAGGCGTCAGCTGGAGCGACTCTTCAAGAAGTACCTGAAGTCGGTGCCGAGTCGCTATTACCTCGATCTGCGTCTGCAGAAGGCTCGCCGCATGCTGCGCGAGAGTGATCAGCCTGCCGGTGAAATCGCGCTTCAGACCGGCTTCTCATCGGCGGCGCATTTCTCGACGGCGTATCGCAATCACTTCGGTATGACCCCCAGGGAAGAGCGACTGGGCTAGCCACTGGCCCGATATGGTTCATCGGGTAACCGCACCTTCCCGGGACCTGCATAGCTCCCTGAACGTTCCCTGAACGTCCCCCCCCTTTTGAACTGCATCGCTCACCGTTGCTGGGTTCGACCTGTATGGGTTCGACCTGCATGGGTTCGACCTGCATGGGTTCGACATGAATCCGTTGCCGACATCGAGCGGAATCGATGTGCGGTGGCGTGTTTCAGTAGCACGGTTGACCCCGGCTGCTCACGTGAGCCGGGCGCGACAGTCTACGTCTCGAGGCGCACCTGCGCTTCCTCTCTTCGTTTTTCCCTTCCTCCCTACCTGTCGTGTCATTGCCTTTCTCCCCACCATCAGCTTCCACAGCATGTCAGCTCAACGTTGAGGTTAGGTCCTCATGTCCTCGTTGTTTGTGTTGGCTGCTCAAGGTTCAGCATCGGTGTGAAAGGACGGTGAAGACATTTCGCATGCTCGTTTTGGCAAAGTTCTTTGGGTGAAGTGACGTAAGGAAACGGTGATGTAGTCGACAGAAGCGACCTCACCATGAGGCGTGATGGTATGGCTACAGAGAGTGCGTAGAGTACGCAGAGAAGGTGTCAGGTGATGGAGACACAGAGCGTCATACCACGTCTTCATGCAGATCAGAAAAATCGAATGAGCGTAGTTCTCAACAGTAGTGTAAGTAAATCGCATGTATCGTACACAGAGAGAAAAGACAGCAAGATGCCGGAGCCATAGCTGAGTAGAAGCTGAGAAAAAGGAAGACGTTCTATCAGAGAGTGCCTCCGGACATCATGCGGTGTATGGAAAGCGATGGTGGCTGTTTCGGTAGAAGGTGGTAGCAGTAGATCGGAAGATGAATAGAGGAAAGATGAGGGTGCGTCTGCCATCTATTCATAAAAAATGACGAAAAAAGCAAAGATGGAGAGTGAGACATGAATCACAATACCCTTTCTCGTGCTGGCTTCTATATTGCGCTGTACGGTGTAGTCGCGATCCTTCTATGGATCGGCTTCTTCAAGTATCACCCGGATGAAGCGGCCGCCATTCAGGGCATCGTTGCCAGCTCTCCGTTGATGTCCTGGTTGTACAGCATTGCGAGTGTCAATCAGGTGTCGGCGGCTATTGGTACGGCAGAAATTGTCGTTGGCTTGCTTGTTGCGGCATACCCCATCTCCAAGAAAGCGGGACTGGTGGGGGGAGCGCTTGCAAGCGTCATCTTCCTGACGACCAGCACGTTCTTGCTGACCACCCCTGGTGTCTTGCATGTCAGCAGTCTGTCGGGTGATACCTTGGCCTTCCCATCGCTGTTCGGTGGATTCCTGGCGAAGGACCTGGTTCTTCTCGGGGCTTCCCTTGCCATCACCGGGGCTGCCTGGAAAGCGGTAAGTGAAGAGGCTAGCGCCAAACACGATCACCTGATTGCTGAATCAGCATAAAGGCTAATGATGCGCCAGCAGCAACGAGCAGTGCTGCTGGCGCATGACTTTCATGCGGGTCCACCATGCGTGAAAGGAAAGCCCATAGCTGTCGACGTAATGCGAGATATTTTTACGCCGCTATGTTCAATATCTTACAGAATAATTGTGCCGAAATGATTTTATGAACATATCTGCAATTGCCAATATGTGAGATGCGAATTAGATTTTCTGTTGCCAGTTAACAAAAAGTTACGTTTAGATTCGGTCAGTTTTTCTGGTCTTCCTGCTCATAACGTGATGTTTTTGTTTATTTTCTTGAGTCGTAGATTCGCACTTTGTTCGCTGGAGAATCATAAGAACGTATATCGAGCATCCGCCGACTGGGGGGAAAGTGGACCTGGATGAAAGCGGACCGGGGCGAAAGCGGATCGGGATGAAAGGATATGAGCGACAAGTGAACTGAGGTGGGCGCGAACGGATGTAGACACCCGGTTGGCAAATGCGCTGAAGCAGCATATTGCACCAGTAACTTGTCTCTTCTTTGCTGAATTTGCAGGGGAAGACAAGTCAACGATAGGCAAGCATAGGATCCCCCACAGAGGTGGATCCCTCAATAGGCCAGACTTCTGCGGTCGGCCACAATAGGAAAGTCGAGGAGAGTGACATGAAAACCAAGATGATCTTTGCTGTCATGATGGTATCTGTGCTGGCCGCGGGTAGCGCCTTTGCCATGGACTCAGCGACCCTGCAGAAGCGCATGCAGGAAATTGAACAGCGCAGTGAGGCGGCCTCCGACGAGCAGAAAGTCGAAGCCCTCGAACAAGAAGTGGCAGAGCTGAAGGACCTTCTTCAGATGACCGTAGACAGTCTCAATGAGTCCCAGTAATCCAGCATGATGGTTAGCGCCGCAGGTTTGCAGAACGAGATAAGCTGCGGCCTGTGGTGCTGGTAAGCCATGGGTTTACCGGCGCCGGCCCGCACCAGGCGTCAGATAGGTATTAGGTCTTTTCATACGTAGGACGGGATGGTGTCGACGTGGAAATGTCCTATAAAGTTTAAAAATTGTGCTTGTTTAGTCTTTCAAATAAACACAGGTTGCTAACGGTAATACCCCCCTATTAGATTGATTCAACGAGTTTTTGAACACTGTTTTTCATTGGGCTTCGTGGAGGGTGCGTGTCTTGGACGTGACGGGGTGGTTGGCATTCCCTTCCTGTCTTGCTCTAGTGAAACGCCCTGCAGGTCACGTTGCTCCGCTAATCATCAAGACGATGTCCTACCATTGCCTTGCAGCAGTGCCTACCGGCCTTCATGGGTAATGGACAGGGAACCAGGTCGAAGGACGTTCGACAAAGACGAGGAGAAAGACATGAAGATCAAAATGATGGCAGCTGCACTCCTGGCCTCCATGATGGCAGTGGGTACAGCGCAAGCGATGGATTCCGATACGCTGCAGCAGCGCATGCAGGCGATTCAGCAGCAATCGGAAGCCACGCAGCAGGAGCAAAAAATTGCCGCATTGGAGCAGGAAGTTGCCGATCTGAAGGCACTGCTGCAAGAGACCGTCGAGGCTTTCCAGGAAGCCAATATGTAACATCGTCACCGTGCCAGCGGTTGGTGGCATGACGTGATGACAAAGGCTCACCTTTTTGGGTGGGCCTTTTTTGTTGGTGAGTGCCGCATAGATTAGCGCTTTATAGGTTGGTGCGCAGGGGCGGGTGGCCGTAGTGGTGGTGGGCGTTGATGATCATGTCCGAATTTGCCACCGGTGTGACCGCTTTGGCACTTCGGTCCGTGGATGGGGCCACTTATCGTAGCTGTACACCCATTGCTTTCTCCCATTCTGCGGACCAGGAGTCTTTCCATGTCATCTGCACTACTGCTTATTGATGTTCAAGCGTCTTTTCCCCAGCGTCCTTACTGGAATCCGCAAGAACTGGGGCGCTGGCCTGACGCCCAGCGCGAATTGATCGACCTGGCCAAGGCATCAGGCATACCCCTCGTAAGAATCTTCCATCTCGCACCCGGGAGCGGTGGAGCCTTCGATCCAGATCAGGGGTTCGTCAAACCTTTGCCGGGCTTTGAGGATCCTGCGGACGCCACGTTTTACAAGACCGCGCACAACGCGTTCACCGATACCGGATTGGACCGCTGGCTTCGTGGGAAGGGAATCACGACGCTCTGGATCAGTGGCATCCGTACCGAGCAGTGCTGCGAGACGACGGCTCGAGTGGGGGCTGATCTCGGGTATGATGTGGTGTTCGTCGCCGAGGCGACGCTGACGTTCTCGATGTCTCGAGCAGGACGAGTGTTCTCCGCAGCAGAGATTCGTGAGCGCACGGAACTGGTACTGGATGGGCGCTTTGCCCGTGTGGTGCCGGTAAGTGCCTTGCGCAAAGAGCGCTGTGAGCTGGCCTGACCAGCGGCCATCTGTGAACGAGCCATAGGACAAGAGGAGTGGGGTGCCAGGGAGAATGATGGAAACTCGTGCCGTCGGTGATGGCCCCCTTCGAGTGAGTATCGTCTTGGTACCCGGGATGGTGCCCCTCGACCTCGTGGGGCCATGGCAGGTGTTACGCAGTGCATCGATCAGGCAGCCCTTTGAGATCGACTTCATTGGGCCCCGTTCTCAGTTTGACTGGATGGGGCCGCTATCGTTGTCGGGTATAGCGCCGTTGCCCGACTCCCTGGGGGATTGCCACCTGCTGTTGGTGCCTGGCCAGTATCGCGCCGCCATGGAAGCCGATGCTCAGGATGAGGTGGTGGGGTGGCTGCGGTCAGTGGCGCCCCAGGCTCGTGCCGTGATGAGCGTGTGTTCGGGTACGCTACTGTTGGCCCAGGCAGGCTTGCTGGATGGCCGCCGTTGTACCACCCATCATCAACTCCTCGACAGACTGCGGTGTCTGGCACCCAGGGCTCTCGTTCAGCAGGACTGCATATTCACCGAGGACCGTGGGCTGTTTACCAGCGCTGGCATTTCCACCGGGATTGATACGATGTTGCATTGGCTGACGCGAGTCGTCGGACACGACATCGTGGTAACGGTGGCGAGGGATATGGTGCTGTATCTTCGTCGTAGCGGCCAGGAACCCCAGCTGGGTGTGTGGCTGACGGGGAGAAATCATGTCGATCAGCGGATCCACCGGCTTCAGGATCGCATCGCTGCTGCCCCGGCTGATACATGGTCCATGTCGCGTATGGCCAGGGAGTCCGCCATGGGAGAGCGCCACCTGCGGCGCCGCTTCGTCGAGCTGACCGGCATGAGCGCACTGGACTATCTGGCCAGAATTCGCCTTCAGCTGGCCCGCCAGTTGATGCAGGAATCATCGCTTAGCCTCGCAGCCATCGCCGAAAAGGTGGGCGTGTCGGACGAACACCAGCTCAGGCGCCTATGGCAGCGCTTCGAAGCGGGTACGCCGGCGCAGTGGCGCCGTCAACGGCAGCGTGACAGCTCAGCGCAGGACGCCTGCCGGGTCTGTTGATGATGTGGGTGGCGCCTTGCAGGCCAGCAGGGCGCGAAATACCTTGCCCATCAGTACCGCAGTGTCCTGTTCAATGACGAAGCCTGCCTTTGTCAGCAGAGGTGCGGCCTGGCGGGTAATATCGGTGGCGATGGTCGTGGTCGCCAGGTTGAGGCTGCGTCGCAGCACCCCGGAAGGCCGCTCGTCGTCCTGGAACTTGTCCATGATGCACAGCTGTCCATCGCCGCCCATCACGCGATAGGCCTCGGCCAGCCCCCTGTCCGGTTGCGGCATGACCGCCAGAATCAGATGCATCACCACCACATCGAAATAGCCATCCGGGTAATCCAGCTGCTCGGCGTCCATTGCTCGTGCTTCCACATCCACCCCAAGGTGATTGGCCCTGAGCTTGAGTCGCTTGACCATGGCGGGGCACAGGTCACTGGCGTGCACCTCGATATCTCGTGGTAGCCACGGCAGGTCGAGCCCGGTGCCCGCTCCCACCAGCAATACCCGCATGCCGGATTGCCAGCGCACCTGGGCCAGTGCCTGACGGCGCGGCCGGCGAAAGGCTCTTTCGGCGACCACGTCATACACAGGCGCATACAGCGAGTAGCGCCAACGATTCCAGCGAGTGGTGTTGATCATGAGGATTCACTGAGTAGTGGAAGACTGGCTGTCTACAGACTAGACGAGGCGCTGGGCCGAAGCATGCAGAAGACACGCGGCTGTGGGTTGTCGAGGGTGACGGTGCTGCGCGGACGTGGCTGTGCTTTGTGAAAAAGCCGGTCCCATTGCTGAAAGCCTTCCTGCGATGGCGTCCCTATACTCGAGTGATCGATTGATTGCATGTTTTGCGATTTCGCGCATTACATGCTCAGCCGTCTCGCGACGGCAACCACCCATGACAGCGGAGATCACCGATGAGCCACACCCCGAGCCGTGCCGACTTTGATCAGTACATGGTGCCCAACTACGCGCCCCAGAAGGTCATCCCGGTGCGCGGCGAGGGCAGCCGCCTGTGGGACCAGGAGGGGCGTGAGTACATCGACTTTGCCGGCGGCATCGCGGTCAACTCTCTCGGTCACTGCCACCCGGTGCTGGTGGATGCGCTCAAGGCCCAGGCTGACAAGCTGTGGCACCTGTCCAACGTCTATACCAACGAACCGGCCCTCGAGCTGTCCCGGGAGCTGGTCGAGCGCACCTTCGCCGACAAGGTATACCTGTGCTCGTCCGGTGGCGAAGCCAACGAAGCGGCCTTCAAGCTGGCGCGTCGCTGGGCCCATGACACCCATGGCGAGCACAAGGACAAGATCATTTCCTTCCGCCAGTCCTTCCATGGACGCACCCTGTTCACCGTCAGCGTAGGTGGCCAGCCCAAGTACTCGCAGGGGTTCGGTCCGGTCCCGGGCGGCATCCTGCATGCGGAGTTCAACAACCTGGACAGCGTCCGCGAGCTGGTAGGGGATGACACCTGTGCCATCGTGGTCGAGCCGATGCAGGGTGAAGGCGGTGTCGTTCCGGCCACTCAGGAATTCCTGCAGGGACTCCGCGATCTGTGTGACCAGCATGATGCGCTGCTGGTGTTTGATGAAGTGCAGACTGGCGTGGGTCGCTCGGGCTCTCTCTATGCCTACATGGATTACGGTATCACCCCCGATATCCTGACCAGCGCCAAGAGCCTGGGCGGTGGTTTCCCCGTGGGCGCCATGCTGACGACCGATCGCGTGGCCCCGGTGCTGGTGCTGGGCACCCACGGCTCGACCTATGGTGGCAACGCGTTGGCGTCTGCCGTGGCCCTGGCCGCGATCCGCCACATCGATACGCCGGAGGTGCTGGGTGGCGTCGCCAAGCGTCATGAGCTGTTCCGCGAGCACCTCGAAGCCATCAACCGCAAGCACGGCGTGTTCAAGGAAGTGCGCGGCATGGGGCTGCTGATCGGTGCCGAGATGGCGCCGGAGTACGAAGGCCGTGCCAAGGACATCCTGCCGCTGGCCATTGAAGAGGGCCTGATGGCCTTGATCGCCGGACCCAATGTGCTGCGCATGGCGCCGTCACTGGTGATCCCCGAGGCAGACATCGTCGAGGGCCTCGAGCGCCTGGAGCGTGCCATCGCTCGTCTGGTGAGCGCATCGTGAGCAGGCCCCTGCCACAGACTATGTCATCGGATCTTGAGCAAGCTGCGACAGGAGGGCATCCCATGTTGGCTGTTCGCCCTGTGCGGCCTGGTGACCTGCCGGCGCTGGAGCGCCTGGCAGGCAGTGCCCAGCCGCGCCTGACCAATCTGCCGGCCCACCGCGATCGTCTCGAGGAGCGCATTGCGCGCTCCCAGCGGGCCTTCGCGTCGGAGGTCGAAGTGCCGGGAGACGAGCACTACACCTTCGTACTCGAAGACCAGGAACGTGGCGACGTCGTGGGCACGGCCACCATTCGTGCCCTGGCCGGCGCTAACGAGGCCTATTACACCTATCGCCAGGAGACGCTGATTCATGCCTCGCAGCAGCTCAATGTGAGGCGTGAGGTGCAGACCTTGGCGCTGTCCCACGAAGTGTCCGATGCCAGCCTGCTGTGTGCCCTGTCGCTGGACCCTCGCTACAAGGGCACCAGTGCGGAGAGCCTGCTCCGGCGTGCCAGGCTGATGTTCATTGCCCAGTACCCGGAGCGGTTCGCCGACGTGCTGGCGATGGCCTTCCCCGGCTATCTGGACGAGGACGGTGCGTCGCCGTTCTGGAACAGCGTGGGCCGGCATTTTTTCGTGCGCGACTATCACGAGATCAACTATATCGCCGGCGTGCGCTCCAAGAGCTTCATCGCTGAGGTGATGCCACAGTTCCCGCTTTACCTGGCCATGCTGACGCCCAAGGCTCGCGCGGCCATCGGTCGCGAGCATCCCGCCCATGAAGACGCGCTCGAGGAAATGCTGGCCGAAGGCTTCCTGCGCTCCCGCCATGTGGACCTGTTCGATGCAGGTCCCGTGATCAAGGGGGATCGTGCTCGGCTGGAGAGTTTTCGGCGCGCGGCCTGGCACCCGGTGCGCATTCGTCCCGAGCACACCCTTCCCGACGCCGAGCCGGCCATGGTGGCCAATCAGCGCCTGGATGGCTTCTGCTGCACGGTGGCCCGTTACGCGCTGTCTCCCACAGGTCAGCTGATGCTGTCACCGGCCCATGCCGAGCTGCTGGGGGTGGAAGAAGGTCGTGCGGTACTGGCCGCGCCCCTGGCGTTGTCGGCTGATGGCCTCGATCCGGGATATGACGAGGGAGAGCTGTAATGCGCATGCGTCCGATCAAGGAAGGGGACCTGGACGAGCTCCAGGCGCTGGCCCGGGAGACCGGCGTCGGCTTCACCTCCCTGCCCGATAATCGCGAGTTCCTGGCCGCCAAGATCGCCTCTGCCAGCAGCGCCTTCAATGAGCAGACCCCGGTGGATCAGCGGCTCTACTTCTTTGTCCTGGAGGACGAAGAGAGCGGTCGCCTGGCCGGTTGCTGTGCCATCGAGGGCCAGGTGGGACGCGAGGTACCGTTCTATCACTATCGCGTCGGCACCCTGGCGCATTCCTCCAAGCAGCTCGACCTGCATCGCACCGTCGATACGCTGTTTCTGAGCTCTGATCACACCGGCGACGCCGAGGTGGCGTCACTGTTTCTGCGCCCCGAGTTCAGGGGCGCGGACCGCCGCCATCAGCGCAACGGTGCGCTGCTGTCGATGATGCGCTGGCTGTTCATGGCGGAGTTTCGCGACCGCTTTCCGGAAAAGGTCCTGGCCGAGATGCGTGGACGCTTCGACGACAACGGTCGCAGTGCTTTCTGGGAGTGCCTGGGCGCCAACTTTTTCCCGATGGACTTCGATGAAGCGGATCGCTTGACCGGTCTGGGTCAGAAGAGCTTTATCGGCGAACTGATGCCCAAGTTCCCGATCTACACCCCCTTCCTGTCCGAACAGGCGCGTGCCTGCATCGGTCAGGTCCACGAACATACGCGACCAGCGCTGGCGATGCTCAAGAAGCAGGGACTGCGCTGGGAAGGCTATATCGACATCTTCGACGGGGGGCCCACCGTCGAGGCCTATATCGACGACGTCAAGGGCGTTCGGCTATCCCGCCATGTGCGGGTGGAAGTCGATCCTGATGCTGTCAGCAGCGAACGTCCCCAGTGGCTGGCGGCCACCACGTCCATGGCCGACTTCCGCGCCGCCTGGGTCGGACGAGGGCCCGACGCCGCCGGCATCCTGGTACTCAATGACAACGAAGCACGCAGGCTGGAGGTCAGCTCCGGCGATACCTTGCGTGTGCTGAATTCCGACGAGGAGGCGTGATGCAACCCACCCAACAATTGCTCATCGACGGTCAGTGGGTGTCTGGTGATGCAGAGACCTTCAGCAAGCGTGATCCCATCAGCGGAGCGACGCTGTGGCAGGGTGCCGCGGCCAGCGCCGAACAGGTGGAGCAAGCGGTGGACAGCGCCAGGCGCGCCTTCGCTGCCTGGGCCAGAACGCCACTGGCCGAGCGTGAGGCGCTGGTCGAGCGTTTCCGTGGCGTGCTGGAAAATCATCGCGAGGATCTGGCCGCCAGCATTGCCCACGAGACCGGCAAGCCGATCTGGGAAGCACGCACCGAAGTTGGCGCCATGATCGGCAAGGTGGCGCTGTCCATCCGCGCCCGTGAGGAGCGCACCGGTGAGCGCGAGCGTGACCTGGGAGATGCACGCGCCGTGCTGCGCCATCGTCCCCATGGTGTGATGGCGGTGTTTGGTCCCTACAACTTTCCCGGCCACCTGCCCAATGGCCATATCGTGCCCGCCTTGCTGGCAGGCAACACGGTGGTCTTCAAGCCCAGCGAGCAGACGCCGCTGACCGCCGATCTGACCTTGAAATGCTGGCTTGAAGCGGGCCTGCCCGCTGGGGTCATCAATCTCGTGCAGGGCGCTGCCCCGGTGGGGCAGGCGTTGTCGGCGGCCGCCGGCATCGACGGCCTGCTGTTTACGGGGAGTGCCAAGGTCGGCGGGCTGCTGCATCAGCAGTTTGCCGGCCAGATGGGCAAGGTGCTGGCGCTGGAGCTGGGCGGCAACAACCCGCTGGTGGTGAAGGATGTACCGGATGAAGACGCCGCCGTGCTGACCATCTTGCAGTCGGCGTTTCTGTCCGGCGGTCAGCGGTGTACCTGTGCCCGTCGCCTGATCGTGCCCGAAGGAAGCGCTGGGGACAGCTTGCTGGCGGCATTGACGGAGGCCATGGGACGGTTACGGGTGGCACAGCCCTTCGCTGAAGACGCGCCTTTCTACGGCGGTCTGGTCAGCGTAGCGGCCGCCGAGGGACTGCTGGCGGCCCAGGCGGATCTGGAAGCACGAGGTGGCAAGGTGCTGGTACGGATGCGTCAGCTCGAGGAGGGCACCAGTTTGCTGTCTCCGGGGCTGGTGGACGTGACCGGCGTCGAGGTGCCCGATGAAGAGCACTTCGGGCCGCTGCTCAAGGTCTATCGCTACCGCGACTGGGATGAGGCCATCGCCCTGGCCAATGACACGCGCTACGGGCTTTCTGCCGGCCTGATCGGCGGCGAGCGCAGCGACTGGGACGACTTCCTGCTGCGCATCCGCGCTGGCATCGTCAACTGGAACCGCCAGACGACGGGAGCGTCCGGGGATGCACCGTTTGGCGGGGTCGGCGACAGCGGTAACCATCGTCCCAGTGCGTTCTACGCTGCCGACTACTGCGCCTACCCGGTCGCTTCAGTGGAGAGTGAAGCGCTGAACCTGCCCGATAAGCTGCCGCCGGGGGTGAGCCTGTGAAGGATATGAGTCAACAAGACGTGGTCGAGGTCAACTTTGATGGCCTCGTCGGCCCGACCCATAACTATTCCGGCCTGGCCCACGGCAATGTGGCGTCCATGTCCCACGGGGGCCTGGTGTCCAACCCCCGTGAGGCAGCGTTGCAGGGTCTGGCCAAGATGAAGGCCCTGAAAGACGCTGGCTACGCCCAGGGCGTATTGCCGCCGCAGCAGCGCCCGGACCTGGGCGCGCTGCGCTCGCTGGGGTTCACCGGTGACAACGCTGAGGTGCTGGCCCAGGCGGCGGAACAGGCCCCGCAATTGCTGCGCGCGGTCTGCTCTGCCTCCAGCATGTGGACGGCCAACGCCGGTACGGTGACCCCCAGCGGTGACGCTGCGGATGGGCGCGTGCACTTTACCCCGGCCAACCTGCAGTCCAGCTTCCATCGCTTTCTGGAGCCGGAAACCACCGCACGGGTGCTGGCCGCAATCTTCGCCGACCCGACCCGCTTTGCCCATCACCCGGTACTGCCGGCGACCCCGGCGTTTTCCGATGAAGGGGCGGCCAATCACACCAGGCTGTGTGGCGAACACGGCGAGCCGGGTGTGCATCTGTTCGTGTATGGGCGCCAGGCTTTCGGCGGTGATGGGGTCGAACCCAGCCGCTACCCTGCCCGCCAGACCCTGGAGGCCAGCCAGGCCATCGCCCGCCAGCACGGTCTGGGCGACCATCAGGTGGTCTATGCCCAGCAGCACCCTGATGCCATCGATGCAGGGGTCTTTCACAACGATGTGATTGCCGTGGGCAATGGCCCGGTGCTGCTGTACCACGAGTTGGCGTTCCGCGACGAACAGGGCACCCTGGACGCGCTGCGCGACAAGATGTCGACGCCCTTGATTCCCGTGCGTGTGCCGCTGGAGGCGGTTAGCCTGGAAGATGCTGTCGCGTCGTACCTGTTCAATTCCCAGCTGCTGTCCAACGACGATGGCAGCATGACCCTGGTCGTGCCAGGCGAATGCCAGGAGCGGGAAGCGGTATGGCGCTGCATCCAGGATCATCTGCTGGCGGGCAACAACCCCATCAGTGAAGTGGTGGTCAAGGACGTCAAGCAGAGCATGCGCAATGGCGGAGGTCCTGCGTGCTTGAGGTTGCGCGTTGTGCTGAGCCAAGCCGAGCGCGCAGCGCTGACCGGTCGCGTGCTGCTCGATGATGCGTTGTACGAAGACCTGGTGGCCTGGGTCAAGCGCCACTACCGCGAGCGGCTGGCCCCGGAGGATCTGGCCGATCCACGGCTTGCCGAAGAGACGCTGGCAGCTCTGGACGAACTGACCTCCCTCCTTGAGCTGGGGCCGGTGTATCCCTTCCAGGGAGCAGCCGGCTAAGGCGCGATCGGCTTAAATGAGCGTGCGTATCCTGTTGGCTGCTCTAGATCGATCGCATGTTTCGACCCTACCTTCCGGTAGGGTCTTCTTTAATATCGCTACTGGCTGAGCCGCTACCGTGTGTCAGGGGCCCGTCTACGAGCGTCCACACGAAGCATCGAAGGCTTTCTTCAAGGCCTTAAAGAAGATCCTGGGCCCAGGGCATATAGCGCAGCGAAAACACGGCGTCAGGGTGGCAGTCCCGTAGCGGACGACGGGGCGGCGTGGGAATCGCGTGGAAGGGTTCGGTAGCTCCACTGGTGCGTGAAAAGGCTTCACGCACGATACCGACACGACAGCTCAAGGCATGGCGGTAGTCGCTGCGCACAAGGGGGTCGAGATTGCGCGTGCCTTCATCATCCTGCCACCAGACCTGCCATCCACTGTCACTGATCGCTTCGGCCCAGGCGGTATAGACCTGTGGGGTGACAAAGCCGCCGCTGAACATGCTCAAGTGAAGTGGGCCTGCCAGGGCCGTGCTGGCGCTGGCCAGCTGTGACACCAGCTCATCGCGCACGCCAGGGTCACGAAACAGCCAATCGTCGAGCTCTTGCGGCAGATACCATCCCACCGGGGTCAGCGGCCACTGCTGCAGAATCGCTTGCTGCTGTGCGGCGGACCTTGCCAGCAGCTGATACCAGTAGTGGGCAAAGCGAGCGTTGTCCGGCAGCGTATCGTAGTAGGCCGGGTCCTGGTGCAAGCCGAGGATCAGCTCGAGCCCCTGGCGCTCTGCTTCCACCAAGGCGTCGGCCAGCCAACCCTCGGCACCGCCGAAGGTATCGTCGCCATAGCGAGTCCACTGCACGATCAGCGTATCGACGCCATGATCGGCGGCCTGTTGCCATAACGTTTGCCAGCGCTCGCGGGTCAGCAACTCATCGCGATTCTGGGGCTGATAGAACAGGATAGGAGTGGAGTAGGCGCTGGCATGGGCTGCGGCATGGATTGTGGTATAGCCGACCAAATCGTCAGCAGGAGCGCTGGCGACACCGCTTAGCGGTGTCAGCAGCACGGCGGCGATCACCACAGAGTGCCCGGTTCGTACCTTGGCGCGTGGGCGTGCAGGGTGGGCGATCGACGCTAGCGGCTCAGCGACTGTGGCAACAAATGGCATGGCAAGTACTCCCATGATCTAGATCGAGGCCTCGTGTTACAGGCTCCATTCCAGGTGAATCATCCAGCCGTCCCGGCCATCGTAGAGGTTGCCGCCCAGGGACTGCTGATACTCCGTCGAGACGCTGAGTTTCCGGCGAAAGGCGTTGTAGTGATCCTCGTCGTACCACAGCTCCCAGCGCAGGCCCGCTGCGACCCGCACATCCTCGTCCCAGCCATCGGTGTCATGGCTGGTGGCCTGGAGGCTGGCGTAGGGCATCAGGGTCTGAGCACTGTCGGTCGGCAGCTTGAGGGTGTAGCCCTGGCGGTAACGACTGAACAGTTGCACGTCGCCGCGCTGGGTCCACCAGGCGCCGTCCAGATAGAGCGAGCGTTCGTGCCAACGATCCTCGGTAGGCCGCCATTCATTGCTGTAGCCACCCTGGTCGAGAAAGGAGCCGCTGGCGCGCAGCAGCAGGTCGATGTCCGTATGCTGGTCATCGTTTTTCTGGGACTCGGCAAACACCTCGGCGTAGAGATTGATGTTGTGACGGGCTAGCGGCTTGGCCCGCAGGCCCATGCCCAGAGAGCGGCCTCGCCCATAGTCATCCCGGTCATCGCCGCCGAAGATAGTGCGCACGTAGCCCGCCAGCTGGCGCCCCTGACTGAGCGGATCGTGGCCAAGGGCATGATCCCACTGCAGGATCTGGGTGTTGATATCGTGGCCGCTGGCGCTGTCATCCTCGCTATCGCTGCGGATACCGGGTGTCGGGCTCGCCGGAGACCAGCTTGAGGACAGGGTGATGCGGTCGCGCCGGGTCAGGCTCTCGTGCTGGCGTCGCTGGCGATAGCGGCGTTCAGCCATGCGGTCGGCGCTGTCGTCTCCCACCCGAAGGTCCAGGGGCTGCAGATCGATGGCCTGCTCAAGACGGGTTAGCGCGCGAGCGTTGTCGCCGACGGCAGCGTACAGATCCCCCAGGGTGCTCGCGCTGACGACATCCTCGGGATAGGCGTGGCGTGCACGTTCCAGCAGAGGTATCGCCTGTTGGCGCGATATCTGGGTGTCGCTGGATGCCAATGTCAGCCCCAGTTCCCGTGCGAGTCTCGGTGAGTCCGGCGCTGCGGCCTGGGCCTGCTCAAGCCAGCGGCGGGCGAGGACACCGTCGCCGGCCTGTTGGGCGAGCTGGCTGGCACCCTCGAAAGTGGCCGAATCTGCAGGCGCTGCCTGGCTGGTGGCATCTGTGGCGAGAGCCAGGGCTGTCGATGGCTCGCCGTTGGCCAGGGCAATGCGTGCTCCGAGCAAGCTATGCTCGGCGCTGGCGCTGCTGGCATTCCACCAGCGCCAGGCCTCCTCGGTGTCACCGCTGGCCAGCGCGCTGCGAGCGCCGGCAAGGCGATCTTGCTGTTCCAGCAGGTTGACCTCGACCGCCTGCCATTCGCGCCAGGCGGCGGAGGGGTCGCCAGCGGCAAACAGGGCATAGGCAAGCCGCTTGCGCGCCTGGTTGACGTCGCCGATGGGGGCCTGCTGCTCCAGGCGCTGCGCCAGCGCGCGTTGAAAATAGCGGGCGGCCTGGCCCGGTCTATCTCGCGAGCAGATGCCCAACGGCCCCCAGGGAGGGGACGGTGAGACGGCGAACTCTTTAACCAGAGCGCAGCGATCCTGGCGTGCAAGCTGTTCGAGCAGCCCCTCCCGCGCCATGCTGCCAAGACGTGGCTGCTGGATCAGGATGGCCAGGGTGCCGTCGGGTATCTTGGCGGTGTCTTCGCGGTACAGGAAGGCCAGGCGATCGAGGGCTTGGGGTGAAAGCCGGTCAGGGGCGGCGAGCAGGGCCTGCTGCAGGATCTGCCTGGCCGCCAGGGGGTGATCCGAGGACAGGTACAGGTAGCTTGCCTGGTCCAGCGAGCGGGTTTCGCCGCTCAGCAGATAGTGGCGTTCCCACAGCTCGGCGGCGGCGAGTGGGCGCGACAAGCGCTGGGTCAGTTCGGCGCGCTCGCGAAGGGTGGCAGCGGTCTGGGGTTGTCGCTGCAGTAGCGCCAGTGCCTTGGTCAGATGGCCGTCGGCACGATAGCGATCCAGTAACACTGCGTCCTGCCGCGCCTGCCACTGCCGGGGGAGTGTTGTGGTCTCCAGCAGGGCGATGGCATCGAGCCGATCGGCCAGTACCAGCCAGCTTTCGGGATTGTCGGCGGGATCGCACTCGGCGAAGGTCGCCAGGGCGTCGGGGTCGCCTTGATGGGAAAGCCAGTCGACCAGCGTCAGACAATCCATGTCGTGACGAGGTGCCAGCTCCCTGACCTTGGCGGTGTCGCCCAGTGCCAAGGACGTCTGCAGCAGCTTGTCCTCGTCGCTGGGCAGTAGCTGGCCGCTGTCCTCGAGGGTCTTGAGCCAGCGTTGGGCGGGCTCCGGATAGCCCAGGGCAATGGCACGATCCGCTCCCGCCTTGAGCACGAAGCGCCGAATATCACCATCGGGCAGGGCCGCGACCATGGCGTTGACGCCCTTCTCGTTGTCGGACTGGACCATGGCAATCGCCAGGCGTCGCCAGTCGTCTTCTTCCAGCACGTTTTCCAGCGCGTGGGGCACCAGGGCATCGATCACCTGATCCCAGTCCTGGACCCGCTCTGCCAGGGTGGCGCGATAGCGGTCCAGCGCCAGGCCGTCGTCCTTGGCCTGGACGGAGCGCAGCCAGGCAAGCGCCTCCGGGGCCCCGCGGGTGGCGCGCAGGTAGTCCCCCCGGGTACGCCATAGCTCGCTGCGTGCCGCGCCGGAAGTCTCGGCCAGCCACTGGTCGACCTGGTCGGCGCTGGCATGGCCGTCGGCGATCCAGTCGCGGCGCAGCGCATTGATCTGCACCGCGGCCAGGTTGGCATCCAGCGCCCCCAGCGCCGCCACGGCGCCGTCCAGGTTGCCTTGTTTTTCCAGCGCCTGTGACAGCAGGCGATATGCCTCGATATTGCCAGGCACCTGTCCGATCAGATGCTCCATCAGTCGCTGTACTTCGGCCCAGTCCCTGGCTTCTGCGGCGCGGTAGGCCCGGTCGAGGTAGGGGTAGCTGCGAAACTCGTCAAACTCGCTGAGTGCCTGGGCCTGGTGGCAGACGATCAACACTATGCCAAGCCACCAAGGGCGCCTCAGACATCGGCTAAGTCGGTTGCTTGACCGCTTTATCTGGGGGTTCACGCGGGGGCCTCCACGACGGCCGCCATGGCAGCGCGACGATGCTGCTGCTGCAGGGCCAGCGCGCGTGCCAGGGTGGTGTCATCGATCATCTTGCGAGCGATCAGGAAGTCGCCGAGGCGGCTCTGCTCAGGGTCGAAGTCGATCATGGCCTGGCCGAACAGTGTCGGCGCAATCAGCTCGTGTTCCAGCAGCAGCTCGCCGAGCATGGGCTGGTGACAACAGAAGGCATCCAGCCGCGCGTTACCGTCGGCAGTCGCCTCGTCCCATTGCTGGAGACTGGCTTGGGTGTCCTCATCGAGACCTCCCAGGTACCAGTGGCGCAGGCCCAGCGAGACTCTTCCCACCGCGGCCAGACGCTGGACCACCGGGCGCTGCAGTCGTCGGCTGATGGCGCCAAGGGCGACCGGGCTCAACACCGTTTCGGTGGCCAGGATTAGCTGCTGGTCCTGCTCGCCGATGGCAAGCACGGCGTAGCGGATGGCGACATGGGAAGGCAGCACCTCGACCAGTGCAGCGGGTACCTTGAGCGGATGCAACGCGGTCGTTTCCAGGCCGCGATAGCGGGCCTGGACCTCGGCCAGGGCCATTCCCGGCAGCTGTCCGCGGATGACCAGTTCACGCGCCAGTCGGCGTGGTCCGACCTCCTCCAGGGTAGCCGCCAGCGTAGCGTCAGCGATCAGCTCCGCTTCCAGCAAAAGCGTCTGCAGCGACACCTGCTGGGCGCCATCGATATGGGGAAAGTCGTGGGTGGTCTTGTCCCAGGCAAAGGTGCGGTGACGTGCGCGGGTGAAGAACAGCTTCCAGGCCCGAACGTTGGCCAGGAAGTTGACCACGTTGCTCCACAGCATGCGGGGAAAGGACAGCAGGCCTTGGCGCCAGCCGTAGTAGATCTTGACGAAGTAGAACCGCTGGAAGGCACGGTTGGCCAGCAACACACCGTTGATGGACAGCAGTACCTCCAGCAGGGAGCCGCCGACGATGGACTGAAAGCGCCAGGCGTCCTCCACCAGGGCGGCGTAGAGCCATAGGCCGAACATGATCAGCAGCAATAGCGTCGCCACCAATGCCAGCGGGTAGGCGATCAGGCCGCGCCGGTCGCGCCAGAGGAAGTAGTTGAGGCGCCAAGTGGTCCGGCTCCAGCCGAGATGCTGATAGCCCTGGAAGACGATGCCGGTGATCCAGCGGGACTTCTGGCGAACCACCGCCGCCAGGGCGGTGGGAAAGTGCTCGCGCACACAGATCACCTTGCTTTCTCGCAGCGACTGCCCCGGCGCATGCTCGCGCCGGGGTGACAGGTCGTCGCGCTCGATGCTGTAGCGAACGAAGATGCAGGAAAGACCGCTCTCGTGCAGGCGAAAGCCGATGTCGTAGTCTTCGGTCAGGCTCCAGATGTCGAAGGTGATGCCATCGTTGAGCTGTCTCAAGCGTGCCAAGGCGCGGCGACTGAAGCAGGTGCCGACGCCAGCGCTGGGGACCTGACCGCACATGGCCTCCCTGATCAGTACATCCTTGCCGTGATACTCGGAGAATTCGTCGATGTAGTGGCCTCCGGACAGCTGATACCAGCGGGGCCTGAACGGATAGACCGGCACCTGGATCAAGTCCTTGGCCGGCAGCAGATAGTTGAACAGCCTGAGTTCCATCGGCGAGATCACATCCTCGGCATCGTGCAGGATGCAGCCGGCAAACTCGATACCGGCCGCCTGCTCGAAGCGTGCGATGGCCTCGATCACGTTGTTGAGACAATCTGCCTTGCTGGTGGGGCCCGGGCGCACCGTGACCACCTTGTGGACGTTTGAGAAGGTCTGGCAGACCACGTCGACTTCGGCCTGGGTGTCCGGATCGTTGGGATAGGTGCCGACAAAGATCTGGTAGTTTTCGTAGTCCATTGTGCTGGCCATCAGCTGAGCCATCTGGCCGACCACGCCGACCTCCTGCCAAGCGGGGACCATCACCGCCAGCGGCTTCTCGCGGGCCTGATACAGCCGCTCCTCATCGGCGTAGGGCACGTTGCGGTAGATGGACCAGTAGCGCCAGCTGCGCCGCGTCCAGTAGACGATGTCGAGAAACAGGTCGTCGATCCCCAGCGCCAGCATCATCAGGCACAGGGTGATGGCAACGTACTTCAGCGCGAACAGGGCGTGCAGCGAGGCGTCGAGCAACCACAGCGTCAGGTCGGGCGGAAGTTCAGCCATGCCTGGCCTCGACATCTGCCCGACGCGACAGCAGCCAGGATTCCATGTCGCGGACGATCTTGTCGGCGGCGTCGCCTTGTCCATAGGGATTGGGGATGTGGGCGATCCGCTGGCGCTCCTCGGGGGTGTCGAGCAGGCGCGAGGCAACGGCCACAATGGCGTCGCTGGCACTGCCGGTCAGCATGACGGTCCCGGCATCAAGGGCGTCGATGCGCTCGGTATGTTCGCGCATGACCAGCACCGGTACTCCAAGGGCGGGAGCTTCCTCCTGAAGTCCGCCAGAGTCGGTCAGGATCAGGGTGGCGCCCCCCATCAACCAGACGAAGTCGCGATAGTCCTGGGGGGGAGTCAGGTGCACGTTGGGCAGATTGGCCAATTCACGCTCGGCCACGTCCTTGATGGCGGGGTTCAGGTGCACCGGATAGACGAAGTCGGTGTCGGGATAGCGACCGGCCAGCTCAGCGATGGCCTGGCAGATGGTGCGAATGCCTTCACCATGGTTTTCCCGGCGATGCCCGGTAATCAGCACCCGCCGGGCGCCGGTGCGTAGTCGTGCCAAGGGACTGTCCGGCCACGGCCGATAGCCGTGGGCATCGAGGCTGTCTTTCATCCACATCAGGGCATCGATCACGGTATTGCCGGTGACCAGAATGCTGCCTGGCGCCACCTGTTCGCGCAGCAGGTTGTCCCTGGCGGACGGGGTTGGCGCGTAATGGCGGCGGGCGATACGCGCCACCATGCTGCGATAGGCCTCTTCTGGCCAGGGTGAATCGATGTTGCCGGTGCGCAGCCCGGCCTCGACGTGAGCCACCGGCACTTTGCGCTGAAAGGCAGCCAGACTGGCCGCGAAGCAGGTGGCGGTGTCGCCATGCACCATCACCAGATCGGGCATCACCTCGGCCATGACGCTGTCCAGCCGTCCCAGCAAGGCCTGCATCAGGCCATTGAGCGTCTGAGAGGGGGTCATGACCGCCAGGTTGCTGTCTGGCACAAGGTCAAACAGCGACAGTGCCTGGTCGAGCATCTCGTCGTGCTGACCGCTGGCGCAAAGATGCAGGGAGAGGATGGCGGAAGAGTGGATCGCCAGGGCGACCGGGGCCATCTTGATGGCCTCGGGGCGAGTACCGACCACGAGCATGACTACGGGCATGGGGCTGTCCAGCCGGAGATACCCACCATGAGGGGGTACCCACAATGAAGGGTCCGGGCGTGAGAGCTGGCTCACGTCAACGAACGTTCATTTTTTCCCGTGCTAGGCGGCGGGTCCCTACCTCAAGTGGGCAGGATGGGTGGGGTCATTCGAGGTGGTCGCTATGCAGGAGCAGGGCTTGGTGATGGCTGGCTCCCGCAGCCTAGGGAGTGCGGCGACTCAAGGCTCGATGCGAGGGAGCGGCTGTGCTTCGGCAAGAAAGTCGAGCACCTTGCGCTCGCTCATCTCGCAGGGTTTCAGCCGCCACTCTGATCCGGTCAGGTAGGCGTTCAAGCTGACCATGTCAGTACCGCCGAGTTGCTGAGCCAGCAGCTTGAGCGAGCGCCCCGCGTTGTAGATCTTGAGCGTCACGCCATAGCGCTGGCCGCGAAACAGTACGTCGCTGTAGCCCACGGGCAGGCGCCCTAGCAGCGTGGCGAGATCGGCAGTAGTTGCTGACATGGCACAGGGCTCCCGGGCGATTGCTGCAGCGCAAGAGAAGATCAACGGTTATGCTGAGGCTATTCACCATACCCCACGCCAAGGAGGGAGCCCCAGTGGCAGGAAGCAGTCTGTTAACCCTGATCGATGATATCGCCACCCTGCTCGACGACGTTTCGGTGATGACCAAGGTGGCGGCCAAGAAGACCGCCGGAGTGCTGGGGGATGATCTTGCCCTTAACGCTCAGCAGGTGACCGGTGTCGCCGCCAAGCGCGAGTTGCCGGTGGTCTGGGCGGTCGCCAAGGGCTCGTTGCTCAACAAGTGTTTTCTGATACCGGGGGCGCTGTTGATCAGCGCCTTTGTCCCTTGGCTGGTGACGGTGTTGCTGATGCTGGGTGGCGCCTTTCTGTGCTTTGAAGGCGCAGAGAAGCTGGCGCACAAGTTTCTGCACAAGAAGGATGACCAGCATGAGCACGACGCTCGCCTTGCCGCCCTGGCCGACAATGATGTGGACATGCAGGCGTTCGAGCGAGACAAGATAAAAGGAGCGATTCGCACGGACTTCATCTTGTCGGCGGAGATCATCGTGATCGCCCTGGGGACGGTGACGGCGGCTCCTCTCTCTCAGCAGATAGCCGTGCTGATCGCCATTGGGTTGCTGATTACCGTCGGGGTCTATGGCCTGGTGGCAGGTCTGGTCAAGCTCGACGACCTGGGCCTGCACCTTACCAAGAGTGACAGTGGTCTGGCTCAGACGCTCGGCAAGGGGCTATTGCGCGGTGCCCCCCTGCTGATGAAGGGGCTATCGATCTTCGGCACCCTGGCCATGTTCCTGGTCGGTGGCGGTATTCTGGCTCACGGTGTACCGATGGTGGGCCACTGGATCGAGGGCCTGGCCGAGACCGATGTTGCCCTGCCGGGAGTCGATGCGATTCTCCATGGGCTGGTGCCCATGCTGGGCAATGGGCTGTTCGGGCTGGCGGTGGGCGCCGTGCTGGTCGCCCTGTGGACGGGGTTGCAGCGATTGCGCGGCAAGCAGCAGAGCCACTGAGGAAACACGGCATCAATGCCTGCGCCTCATGACGCTGGGCTGACGTATCCAGCGCTTGCCTGAGTGGTGACATGGTAAACCATGAAAAAGGGCGACCCGCGGGTCGCCCTTGTGCTTGCTTCAGGCGTTGGCGCGTTGTCGGGCGAAGCGCAGTGAGCGCACGGCGTCTACGGCGAGAAACAGCACCAGACTCGCTCCCATGACGGGCAGCGCCAGACCGAGCAGTACGCCGGTGACGATCACCAGGGCCATGGCGGGCAGGGGCAGCGCCAGCAGCGCCGGCCACAAGGTCTGGCCGTTGCTGGCCGAGGGACGCCGCCACCACATGGCGTAACCCCAGGCCACCATGGTCATGATGCCGATGCCCAGGGCCGCCAGCAGCAGCTGGTTCGGCAGCCCGAAAAGGATGCCCATATGGCCGTCAATGCCCCAGCGGGTCAGCTTGGCGGCGAGCGGGTAGTCACTGAAGCTGACCTGATCCAGCACCGTGAAGCGTGACGGATGCACCGCCACCTCATCGACCTGTGAAGGCCAGCTGCGATCAATCTCCCGCACCTTCCAGGCCTGATTCGGGCCCGGCACCAGCAGTTCGATCTTGCCGGCGTCCAGCCCTGCCTCTCTGGCGGTGGCTTCGACGATGTCGAAGTCTGCCAAGCGCTCGGCAGCGCCGGCCTGTGCCATGCCATGATCCGCGTGGGCGTCGGCTTGGTGTACCGCGTGCCCGTCCAAGGACTGTGACACCCTTGGGGTGCCCCAACCGGCCGCCTTGAGGACCGTGAAGAAGTTGTCACCGGCGTGCTTCGACCAGGTCATGCCGGTGGCCGACAGTGCCAGCAGGCCGACCAGCAGAAACAGGCCCAGCACGCTATGGCGACGACGGGTGCGCAAGCGGCGGGCGGTCGCGGACTGTTTGCCTGGATCCACCTTGGGCGATGGGGTCAGGGCCCAGATGGCGAGGCCAGCGAGGGCAGCCAGCCACATCCAGGAGGCGGCCAGTTCGCTGTACAGGCGGCCGGGATCTCCCTGCATCAGGCTACGGTGGATCTGATCGATGATCCGGCGCAGGGGCAGGACACCGCTGGTGCCGTAGACCGTCATGTCGCCACGCACCTCGAGACTATGCGGGTCGATAAAGATAGCGCGGTGTTCACTGGCGCCGAGCAGCGGGTCGGCAAACATCACCCGCGTCGTGGTACCCGGCTCCGGTGCGGGGCGTACCGCACTGGGAGGCGTATCGACCCCCAGATAGTCCTGAGCCGCGGCAACCTGGCGGGACAGCAGGGTAGGTGTGCCGGAGGACGACGAGGTGGTCAGTGCCTCCTTGTAGAGCACCTGCTCCAGGGCCGGAGTGAGCGCATAGAGCGTGCCCGTCAGCGCCGCAAAGAAGATGAAGGGGCCGACCAGCAGGCCGATATAGAAGTGCAGCCGAATGACCAGCGTCTTGAGCGCCGGTCCAGCATGGGTGGTTCGCGTTGTCATGGTCGTTCTCGTGAAATCCGGTGGAGGCCGTGACAGGCAGCCATGGCCAGGAGAGGGCGATGCCTCGTTCAGCGGACGGAACGACCGGGAGGGGCGCGCGGTGTCGGCAGCGTGAATCGCTGCAGCAGCGGCAGGAATGCCCTGAACGTCGACGGGCCAGGTGGGGCGCGGGGGGCGGCGCCGGCGAGTGCCGTCACCGCTATCATCGACAGCGCTGGCACCTGAGCGAACAGCACGCAATAACCGCAAGCGGCGAGATGGTGATGGCCCGCATCCAGTGATGTGCTCTCGGTCTGGACCGCGGTTTCGTCCGACGTCAGTGCGCCACCATGGGCATGGTGGTAATGGTGCAAAGAGACCGCGGGAGGCTCCAGCAGTCGCTGCAGCTGACTGGCCAAGGGGCCGACGAACAGCATCAGCATGGCGGCCACGGCCAACAGGCAGACCCGACGCTGGAAGCGTGGCGATAATCGGAGCCTGTGAGGTGTGGATGACATGGTCGCTAGCCTGAAGATCGACGCGGGAACAGTGACGCGCCACTATAGTCCAGCTGGGCTTGCATTCCCATCGGCAACCCTCGCCCTTTGGGAGTAGCGGTACGCGGCAGGAATCGAGATAGCCAATACCCGGCTGAAGCCACCACGTGGCGTCAGGTCCACGGCAAGGGAGGTCAGGACATGGAGAGGGTCGCACCCTCCTGCCAGAAGGCGCTGGCGGGGGCCTCGTCTGATGCAGAAGGCGTATCGCCACTGGCTGACGACTACGCGAGATGGGTCGATACCGGTCAGATTGTTGCCGATGCCGCTCAGTCTCGGGCGATCGCCTCCCTCGATCAACTGCTCAAGGCGTTGCGGGACGAACAACCTGCACGGGGCTGCTATCTGTGGGGGCCGGTGGGCCGCGGCAAGACCTGGCTGATGGATCGGTTTGTCGAGCGCTGTCCGGTGCCCGCCAGACGCTGGCATTTTCATCACTTCATGCGCTGGGTGCACCAGCGCCAGTTTCAACTGAGGGGCCAGCCAGACCCGTTGACACTGCTGGCCGATGAACTGGCGGCACAGGTGTGGGTGCTATGCCTCGATGAGGTATACGTCGACGACATTGCGGATGCGATTCTACTGGGAGGCGTGATCGAGCGCCTGTTGGCGCGGCGTCTGGTGATGGTGGCAACGTCCAATCAGCCGCCGTCGGGACTCTATCCCGGCGGTTTCAATCGAGAGCGACTGCTGCCAGCCATCGCGACCATGGAGGCGCATCTCGAGGTGATGGAGCTCGATGGTGGTCAGGACCATCGCCACCACCCTGGGGCGCCCCATCAACGCTATTTTGTGCGTCAGCCGGGAGAAAGCAGCGTGTTGCCGCAGCATTTTTTGGCACTTGCCGGCGAGCACGCACGTACCTGCTCGCTGGAGCTGCGCGGACGAGCGCTGTGCCTTCGTGGGGCCGCCCAGCGGGTGCTGTACGGGGATTTCGCGCAGCTGTGTGAGGCGCCATTATCGGCACTGGACTTTATCGAACTATGTGACCGCTTCGATGTACTGCTGCTGGGCGCCGTGCCCTGTCTGGCTACCGAGCAAGAGCCTGAGCAAGCGCCATCCGCGGGTTCCCCGTCTACCCGGCCGCGTGCCCTGGCTCGCGGCACCGAAGATGCCAGCGAGCAGGTATCGGCAGGGGAGCGTGAGCTGCCACCCTTGAGCATCAAGGACGACAGTGTGCGGCGCTTCATTGCGCTGGTGGACGAGTGCTATGACCGACGTGTGCCGCTGGTCATCGAGGCAGCCGTGCCGATGCCATCACTGTACTCCCACGGTTACCTGTCCTTTGCGTTTCAGCGTACGCTAAGCCGGCTTGGGGAAATGCAGCTTGAGCGCTTTGCGCATCGATAGTGGGCGAGGCGCCGGGGCTGAGTGAATCCCCAGGGCGGCACGCATCATGTTTTTCGTCACAGGGCCCGGCCCCCACGGTGGGCCAGGGGCATGACACACAGGGAGTGAGCAGGTGAGCGATTACGTCATCGAGCGGCTGCGGGCCGACTCGCCACATCTCGATCAGGTCGCTGGCTGGACCTTCGGCGCTTGGGGGCACCAGCATCAGGACGCCACTCTGCAGAGCTGGCGCGAAGCTACCGCCGAGCTGTGCGGCCCCGACGGGGTCCCCTCGGTATTCGTGGCGATGGCGGGCGGCCAGCCGCTGGGCACCGCCAGCCTGTCGCCGGATGACATGAGCATTCGGCGGGAACTGGGCCCCTGGCTCGCATCGGTGTTCGTGCCGCCGGAGCAGCGTGGGCAGGGCATCGCCTCGGCCCTGGTTCGACGCGTCGAACAGGAAGCCCGTGAGCACGGCATCGCACGGCTGCACCTCTACACACCCGACCAGCAGTCGCTGTATCGGCGGGGCGGATGGGAAGCCGTCGAGGATGTCGACTACCTGGGGGAGCGCGTGACCATCATGCGCCGCGACCTGGGCTAGACGGTCAGTCGGATCCGGCTTCGCCGAAGCGGGAGCGTAGCGCCTTCTCGGCGATCTGGGCCAGGCCTTCGGCGCGCCAGGCACTGCGACCGATGAACAGCCTGCCGATCTCCTCCCGTGCGTCATACGGTGAGCTCGGGGGGGCCAACTAGCGAGTCGGCTCAGTGTTTCATGTGTTTTTTATCACCCATTTGTTCATGTGCTTTCGCCTCTTTGCAGCGTAAAGCCGACGTCGATGCAGGCCTCTGGCTGGCGACCCTCCAGGCGATCGATGATCTGATGGGCGGCCAGGCGTCCGATGGCTTCGCGGGGGGAGACAATGGTCGTCAGGCGGGGAATCAGCGCGCGTGCGAAGGGCAGTCCGGTAAAACCTGCGATAGCGATGTCGTCGGGCACGCGCAAGCCCTGGCGCTGTGCTTCGAGCAAGGCACCGGATGCCATCACGTCATCGATGAAGTGGATGGCCTCGACCTGCGGATATTGCCGGCGTATGTCGTCCAGCGCTGCACCGCCGAGGTCGTAGTGGCTGTCCTGCTGCCATTCCATCAGGGGGGCATCCAGGCCTTCGCTGACCAGGCGTGAGCGATGGCCTTCGTAGCGCTGGGCGGCGCGATAGTTATGCGCGAGTCGAGTGCCGGCAAACACGATGTGGCGGTAGCCCTGGGCCAGCAAGTGGTCGGCCATGGTGGCGCCGGCCCGTTGATGGTCCATGCCCACGTTCATGTCCACTGCCTGGCCCAGTTCCATGATCTCCACCAGCGGGCGGGGGAAGCGCTTGAGCAGCTCACTCAGGCCCTCCCGGTGACGCAGGCCCGTGGTCACCAGGGCGGTGGGGGACCAGCCGAGGAAGGTGCGGATCAGCTCCTCTTCGCGCTCCATGCTGTAGTCGGTATTGCCCAGCAGCATCTGATATCCGTGCTGATCGAAGACGGCCTGGAGTCCCTGGATGACTTCGACGAACACCACGTTGGACAACGAAGGCACGATGACAGGAATAAATCGTGAGCTGGCCGAGGCCAGGGTGCCGGCGACCATGTTGGGGACGTAGCCGACCTTGGCGATAGCCGCTTCCACTTTCTCGCGGGTGGCCTCTCGCACGCTGTCGGGACGATGGATGGCGCGGGAGACGGTGATGGCCGATACCCCCGCTTCCCGCGCGACGTCGTCCAGGGTGGGATTATCAAGTCCCTTGCGCCGTCGCCGGTCGCCGCCTTGTGGCTCACTCATCATGCTCTCCCTGTTGGGCGCTGCTTATGGCTATGCCAGTCTTATGGCCACCTATGCCTATTTTATGCCGAACCGGTCGTCTTGAGGACCTGAGTGCTGTTCCTCGCGCCGAGAGGGCCTGGCTGCGCTGGATAGGCAGGCCGGTCTGCCCTTGAAGGGCCGTTGAGGATGGCGGTTAAGACGCCGCTCCTGGGATTAGACCATGGTCGATGTGATGCGTCTGACACTTGTGCTTGAGAGGGCTCTCGACTACAAATGTTAGCGCTAACATTCAAATCTCAACGTCATTCGCCACGACAACTTCTCGGGAGTGCAACATGAGCGACGCGTCTTCAGGATTGCCTGTGTGCGGTGTGGTTGGACTCGGTGCCATGGGGATGGGCATCGCCAGAAGCCTCAAGCGCGCAGGTCTCGAGGTCGTCGGCTGTGATGTGTCTGCCGCGTCGCGCAAGACCTTCGAGGACGAAGGGGGCCAATGTGTGGCGGAAGCCTCCGCGCTGGCCCCGCGCTGCGACGTGATACTGCTGGTCGTGGTCAATGCCGATCAGGTGATGTCGGTGCTGTTTGGCGATGGCAAAGACGACGGGCTGGCGACCCAGCTAGCCGCGGGGAGTCTGGTGATTCAGTGCGCGACGGTAGCGCCCAGCGTGGCCGAGACACTGGGTCAGCGGCTGGATCAGGCGGGGCTTTTGATGCTGGATGCGCCGATCAGCGGTGGTGCGGCCAAGGCGGCCACGGGGGAGCTGTCGGTGATGGCATCCGGGACGCCCCAGGCCTTCGCCAAGGCCGCACCGGTACTCGATGCGATGGCCGCTACCGTGCATCACCTGGGCGATGTTCCCGGCCCGGGCTCAAGCGTGAAACTGGTCAACCAGCACCTTGCCGGCGTACATATCGCCGCCGCCGCCGAGGCCATGGCGTTAGGGCTCAGGATGGGCATCGATGGTCGCGCGCTTTACCGGGTGATCACTCAGTCGGCGGGCAATTCCTGGATGTTCGAAAATCGCGTGCCCCACATTCTCGACGGGGATTACCGGCCGCTGTCGGCGGTCGACATCTTCGTCAAGGACCTGAACATCGTGCACGACACCGGTCGTGAGCTGCGTCTGGCGATGCCTGTGGCCTCCAGCGCGCTGCAGCAGTTTACCGCTGCCAGCGGCATGGGACTGGGGCGCGAGGACGATTCAGCGGTGGTCAAGGTCTATGCTGCAACGGGGGGCGTGGTGCTGCCTGCCGCCAATGACGAGTCGGCGCAGTGACGGTCAGCGCCGTCCCTGTGAGCAGCGCGCTTGTTCCCGCTGTCTCTGCCCCTCGCGTTTGTCACTTTGATGGTTTTAAAGAGGATCTCGCATGAGCCTGGTACTCGGCGCTATTGCCGACGATTTCACGGGAGCCACCGATCTGGCCAATAACCTGGTGCGCTCGGGCATGCGCACCGTCCAGATACTGGGGGACCCCACCGGCAAGCCCCTGCCCGAGGGCGTCGACGCCGTTGTCGTGGCGCTCAAGTCACGCAGCTGTGCACTCGATGAGGCCCTCAAGGACAGCCTGGCGGCACTGGACTGGCTGCGCGGGCAGGGCGTGCGGCAAGTCTTCTTCAAGTACTGCTCGACCTTCGATTCCACCGCCGAGGGCAATATCGGGCCTGTCGCCGATGCCCTGCTAGAGCGTCTTGGCGGGCGGCAGACGGTGATGGTGCCGGCCTTTCCCACCACGGGGCGCACCGTCTACCAAGGACATCTGTTCGTCGGAGATCGCCTGCTCAACGACAGCGGGATGCAGGATCATCCGCTCAATCCCATGACCGATGCCGACCTGGTCAGGGTGCTGGGGGCCCAGACCTCGCATCCGGTAGGGCTCGTTTCCCACGCGGTCATTCGCGCTGGCGCCGAGGCATGCCGCCGTCGCCTGAGTGAGCTCGATGCCAGCGGAGTGCGCCACGTCATCTGCGATACGCTGGATGACGATGATCTGGACGTGCTGGCCGCAGCGACCGTCGAGCTGCCCCTGGTGACCGGTGGGTCCGGCCTTGGTCAGGCGTTGCCGGCAGAGTATCGGCGCAAGGGCTGGTTGGCACCGGTTGAGGATGCGGCGCGACTGGCGCCGGCCCAGGGGCGGTCACTGGTGCTGTCGGGTAGCTGTTCGCGGGCAACCCTCGCTCAGGTCGAGCACTTTCTCGAGCATCGCCCAGGATTTGCCCTGGACCCACTGTCCCTGGCGCAGGGTGACCAGCCCATCGCCGAGGCGCTCGACTTTGTGCGCCGACAGCATGCGGAGTCCCCCGACGAGCCCGTGCTGGTCTATGCCTCCGCGGCGCCTGATCGCGTCAAGGCGGCTCAGCAGCAGCTAGGGGTGGCCCGGGCCGGTGAACTGGTCGAGCGGGCCCTGGCCTCACTGGCGACCACCCTGGTGGCGGAAGGCGTTGGCCGTCTGCTGGTCGCGGGAGGCGAGACCTCCGGCGCCGTGGTGTCGGCACTGTCGCTGGATCGGCTGCGAATTGGCCCACAGATCGATGCTGGGGTGCCCTGGACCCAGGCCAGTGTGGCAGCAGGAACGCTGTCGCTGGCGCTGAAGTCGGGCAACTTTGGGGGTATCGATATCTTTACCCGCGGCTTTGTCGTGCTCGAGGAGGCGACCCGATGAGCACTCGCGACGTCAACCGCCTGCGTGAACAGATCGCCACCTACGGCAAGTCACTGTTTGACCGCGGGCTGACCATGGGCTCCAGTGGCAACATCAGCGTGCGCCTGGACGATGGGGGCTGGCTGATGACGCCAACCAACGCCTGTCTTGGACGCCTGGACCCAGCGACCATTTCGACGCTGTCAGCAAGCGGCGAGTGGCTCGGCGGCGACAAGCCGACCAAGGAAAGCTTTTTGCACATGGCGATGTATGCCGAGCGGCCCCAGTCCGAGGCCATCGTGCACCTGCACTCGACCCATTCGGTGGCGGTATCCTGCCTGCCGGACGTCGATCACTGCGACTGCATTCCACCGCTGACCGCCTACTATGTGATGCGTGTCGGTCGCTTGCCGCTGGTGCCCTACCATGTACCGGGAGATCCGGCGCTGGGAGATGCTGTCAGGGGACTGGCGGGCAAGCATAGCGCGGTACTGCTGGCCAACCACGGGCCGGTGGTGGCCGGCAAGTCCTTGGAGGCGGCGGTGTACGCCACCGAAGAGCTCGAGGAGACCGCCAAGCTATTCTTGCTGTTGCGCGGGCAGAATCCCCGAGGCCTGACCCCGGAGCAGGTCGCCGAGCTGGAGGCGCGCTTCCCGCGGGACTGAGTCTGCCGCCCCGGTGCCCGTTATGGGACGCCAGATCAGATGTGAGGTGCCAGTTGCAGGGTGCCGGGGCGATGACAGCGATAACGACAACGACAGCAGCAGGAGCGCCCGATGATTCGCTTGGCCGCCAATCTCAGCATGATGTTTACGGAGCACGACTTTCTCGACCGTTTTGCCGCCGCCGCCAGGGCCGGCTTTCGCGGTGTCGAGTATCTGTTTCCTTATGACTTCCCAGCAAGCGAGCTGCGCGCTCGACTGGATGACCAGGGACTCACCCAGGTGCTGTTCAATCTGCCCCCAGGCGACTGGGAGGCCGGCGAGCGCGGCTTGGCTGGCCTACCGGGTCGGGAGCAGGCGTTTCGCGACGGACTGGAACGTGCTCTCGAATATGCGCAGGCGCTGGACTGCCCGCGGGTGCACGCCATGGCCGGGGTGTTGCCCGACAACGCCGACCCCGCCACCCGCGATGCCTACCTGAAGACCTACGTCGATAACCTGAGCCACGCCGCTGAGCGCTGTGGCCAGGACGGGCGCACGCTGCTGATCGAACCCATCAATGGGCGCGACATGCCGGGCTACCTGTTGCAGCACCAGGCGTTGGCGCGGGAGGTGATTCGACGCGTAGGATCGCCGCACCTGCGCCTGCAGTTCGACCTCTATCACTGCCAGATCATGCAGGGTGATCTGATGCGTACCCTGGAGCAGCAGTTCGCTCAGGTGGGGCATGTGCAGATTGCCGGGGTGCCGGAACGTCACGAACCTGACCAGGGTGAGTTGAATATCGGCGCGTTGCTCGAGCACCTCGACGCCCAAGGGTACGACGGCTGGGTCGGCTGCGAATACCGCCCCAGAGAGGGCACTGTCGCAGGACTAGGCTGGGCGCGCCCCTATGGGATCATCGCTGGACACGCTGAGGAGACGCCCTGATGCATATTCTGATTACTGGTGCGGCAGGCTTTCTTGGCCAGCGCCTGACCCAGGCGCTGCTGGCGGCCGGGCAGTGTCGTGGCGAGCCACTGACCCGCTTGACCCTGGTCGACCAGAGCACGCCGCCCCACCCGACCGCGCAAGGGGCAGTGGCGATCACTACGACCGCCAGAGACCTGACCGAGGACGGTGCCTGGGATGCCTTGCTGGAAGGCCGGCCACAGGTGATCTATCACCTGGCGGCGGTTGTCAGCTCCGCTGCCGAGGCGGACCTTGCCCTCGGTCAAGCGGTCAACTTTGATGCCACCCGTCGCCTGCTCGAAGGCTGCCATCAGCGCGGGATGAGCGATACCCGGGTGATCATGGCAAGCTCCGTGGCGGTGTATGGAGGCGAGCTGCCCGACGTGCTCGATGACATGACTGCGCTACGGCCGCAAAGCTCCTATGGTTCCCAGAAGGCGATGTGCGAGCTGTTGATCCAGGATTACAGCCGCCGAGGCCTGGTCGATGGCTTGGTCCTGCGTCTGCCGACGATCGTGATTCGCCCGGGGCGGCCCAACGCGGCGGCGTCGAGCTTCGCGTCGAGTATCCTGCGTGAACCTCTCAATGGTGAAGACGCCGTGTGTCCCGTGTCCCCAGAGCTCGAGCTCTTCGTGATGTCGCCGGGCAAGGTAGTGGAGGCGTTGATGCATGGGGCGGCGGTGGCTGCTGACTCCCTGGGCGATTTCCGCGCCTTTATGCTGCCGGGTATCACCGTCAGCGTGGCCGAGATGCTGGACGCCCTCGAACGCAAGGGCGGCGCCGAAGCGCGGGCTCGGGTGAGCTTTCGCCCGGACGAGCGGGTGAATGCCATCGTCTCCAGCTGGCCGGGTCGCTTCCGCACGGCCAAGGCAGATGCCCTTGGCTTTGTAGGCGATAGCGACTTTGACGCCATTGTCGATGCCTTTATGGCGGAACACACCAGGGCGCGCTAGCGCGGATCAGGTCGAAGGCGCTAGCGAGGGTCCTGCGGACGGTCCAGGTCACGCACCACGCCCGGGTCGTCCACCGCAATGTCCACCCGCGCCTGTGGGTGGCGTGCGAGTACGGATCTGGCCCCCTCCTGGCCATGCAGGCTTCCCATCTCGCCCCAGAAGTCGCGGCCGATGATGACTGGATGTCCCGGCTGGCCCTGATACGTCGGCCTGACCAGGCGATCCCGCCGGGATTGCGCCGCCAGACGATGGCAGCTGGCCGGTGTCACCCAGGCCATGTCGGCGAGCCACACCGCCGCTGCCTCGGCCGTTGATGCATGGCGTTCAAGCCAATTGAACGCCTGGGCCAGGCTATCCCCCAGGCTGCGGCTGGTCTGCGCCAGCGTCAGCACCTCGAGTCCGGGGGACGCGGGGACGGACAAGCCAGCCAGGGTGTCATGTGGACCGATCACCAGCAGTCGTCTGGCCGACAGGGCGGCGCTGGCGGACAGGCTGGCGGCCAGCAGTGTGCGGCTGTCGCTCAGGCGGGCAAGGCGCTTGTCGGCCCTGCCAAACCGGCGTGAGCTGCCTGCAGCAGCCATCACGCACCACAGGGTTGTCATCGTCTGAGGCTCCTCAGGTTTATCGATTGTGACAGCGGCTTAAAGCCCATCACGTGGTTTGCCACGACGTACCCTGATCACGTCTGCCATCACCGCCAGCGCAATTTCCGCAGGGGTCTTGCTGCCCAGGTGCAGACCGATCGGCATATGGATCCGCGCGATGTCGGCCTCGCTGAGACCACCGCTGCGGGCGAGCCTCGCTGCGCGTGCGCTGGAGGTCTGCCGCGATCCCATCACGCCGATATAGAACGCCTGGGTGTGCACGGCTTCCATCATCGCCAGGTCATCGATGCGCGGGTCGTGGGTCAGCGCTACGACGGCGGTCGCCGCGTGGCATCCGCCTTCGGCAATGAAGCGCGAGGGAAGCCGGGCGATGGTGTCGATGCGTGCTGCGGATTCGCCCAGAGCCTCGACAAGCTCTTCCAGCTTGCCCTCCCGTGGGTCGCAGACGATGACCTCGAAGCCCAGACCCAGGGCGAACTGGGCGCAGAACACCGCAACCGGTGAGACGCCTGCCAGCACCAGGCGGGCGCTGGGGCCTACTCGCAGTAAGGCTTGCTGCTCGGTCTCCTGCAGCTGCACGCGGTCGCCGATGCCATCGTCATCGAGCAGTTGCCGCTCTGCCGTCGACCACGAGACCCGTCGTCGCAGCGGACCCTTGCCCTCCAGTGCTGCTGCCAGTGCAGTGAAGTGGGTCACGGCTGCCTCGTCAGGCGCAAAGCGCTCGATCAACACCTCCAGCACGCCTCCACAGGGTAGTGTCGGTGCGGGATAGTCGACGTCGTCTCCTGCGCCGTAGCGCACGCGGGTCACTGGCTGGTGGAACTCACCCCGACTCAGGCGTTCAAGAAAGTCGTCTTCGACACAGCCGCCAGATAGCGAGCCGGCATGCTCGCCGTCCTGGGTGGCAATCAGCCAGGCACCGGGCTCACGAGGGGAAGAGCCATAGGTGGACAGCACCGTGGCCAGCCACAGTTCGCGTCCGTCGTGCAGCCACTCAAGGGCACGACGCACCACCGTCAGATCCAGATGTTGCATGGGTTGCGTGTCCTGTTCGGGGGGAGCCCTCCGTTGTTGGCCGGAGGACTCCCGTGCGGCTGTCAGCTCGTCATCTGGTCATCGGCGCGGTTGCCGAGCCGTGTCTTGAGGGTTTGTGCCCGCATCGGAAGATCGCGTAAACGCACACCGCAGGCATGCGCGACAGCATTGCCGATGGCGGGCGCCACCACGCAGGTGCCGGGCTCACCGAGCCCGACCGGCGTGTGGTCGTTGATCATGAACTCAAGATCCAGCTCTGGCACCTGATGCATACGCAGCGGGGTGTAGCTGTTGAGATTGAGATCGCTGGGCTGCCCCTCTGCATACTCGGTGCCTTCGTGCAGCGCCATGGACAGGCCCCACAGCAGTGACCCTTCCAGCTGGGCCATGGCGCCATCCGGGTGGGCCAGGGTGCCGGCGTCCACGACCGAGGTCAGCTTTTCGACCGTGACGTCGCCGCTGCTCCGATCTACCTTGACGCGGGCGACACAGGCCACCCAGGTTGGCATATGGCGTTCCTGACCGAAGCTGAGTGCCACGCCGAGCCCTGTGTCCTCCGGTAGGGTATCGCGTTCGCTCCAGCCCGACTTCTCCAGCGCGCGCTGCAACACCGCTTTCAGGCGTTCGGCGCCACCCACGCTGTTCGGCGCTTCCCCGGCGTTGCGCCCTTCCGCCTGGAGCAGTGCCAGGCGGAAGCGGGCCGGGTCGAGCCCTGCCGCCTGGGCCAGTTCATCCATATGGCTCTCGACTGCCCAGGTGGTCCAGCCCGGCCCCACCGAGCGCAGGTAGCCAGGGACAAAGGCCTCGTGGGCCTTGTGATTCTGCTGAGCCCACACCCGCTGGGCAGCGACCTGGTACCAGTGGTCCGCTCCGCTGATGGCGAAGGAATCTAGCTTGCCGCCACCATCGACGAACTCGCCCAGAAAGCCGGGCGCGATCGCCGCGGTGGGCCATCCCGCCGCAGCAGCATGCTCACTGGCCAGGATCTCACCGCTTGCCGTAACGGCTGAGCGCAGGCGCTGCACCGACGGCGAGCGAACGCAATCGAGACGGCTATCATCGGGGCGGGTAAACACCATCTTGACCGGTTTGCCCAGAGCCTTGGCGGCAAGCGCCGCCGGAACAGCATAGTCGCCATAGAGGCGTCGCCCGAAACCACCGCCGAGGTAATACTGATGGAAGGTCACCTGGCTGTCGTCGACCTCCAGCGCCTTGGCCACCAGCGGCACTGAGGCGGACTGCTGCTGGTTGCCGCAATGGATGTGCCAATGCCCGTCGCGCTCGACCACCGTGGCATTCACTGGCTCCAGCTGGAAATGCAGAACGCTTGCGGTGGTGTAGGTGGCATCGACCAGGGTCGCGCTGTCGGCGTCGGCACGCTCAAAGGCGGATGCCAGGTCGCCGCTGTCCACAAACAGAGCACCATTGTCACGGGTCGGCGCCTCGGTCAGACGACGTCCTTCCTGCTGTATGTCCGCTTCACTGATGGCGGCAGCGGGACCGACGTCCCACTCGACCTTGAGCGCATCGGTCGCACGCATGGCCGCCGAAAAGCTGTCGGCAATTACCGCAAGCCAGCCCTGGCATAGGCCTGAGGGATCCTCCAGACGCAGCGTCTGCTGATAGCCTGGGATCGTTGCTGCAGCACTGTCATCGATCGAGACGGCCTGGCAACCAAAACGGGCAGGTGGCAGCACCGGGCGCGCGTAGACCATGCCATCGATCTTGGCATCGATCCCGAAGAGGGCGGCTCCGGTGGTCTTGTCGGGGATGTCCTGGGCGTTACCGGGGCTGCCCAGTACGCGTCGCTCACTGGCGGGTTTCAGGGCAATCGCTTCCAGCTCTTCGGCGCTGTAGCTACGCGACAGGGTGCCGCTGGCAACGATCTCGCCATAGCTGATCCGCTGATCGTCGCAGATGACCTGACCATTGCGGGCGTGGCAGCGTGCGGGGTCCACATCCAGCAGACGAGCGCCGGCGTCGATCAGCGCTTCGCGGCCAGCGGCGCCCGCGCGGGAGAGCGGCAGAAAACTGTGATTCACCGACCAGCTGCCACCGGTGATCATGTATCCCCACTTGGGATCGCTGTCGACATACTCGATACGCATGGTCGCCGGGTCGACCTCAAGCTCCTCGGCGACCAGACGTGCCAGGCTGGTTCCCACGTGCTGGCCCATCTCGGCCTTGGTGCAGTGCAGTGTGACCTGGCCGTTGCTATCGATGGCGTACCACAAGGTCGGCTCGTACTGGCCTTCCTTGAGGGCGGTATCGGTTGCGTCCTGGGCCAGGGCAATGCCGGGAAGGCCGAACGCCAGCACCGCTGTCGAGCCAAGGGTGCCGATCAAAAAGCCCCGACGGCTGATGCCTGAGGCACTGATGGATGAACGCTGCTGCGGGTCACGGCCGTGGACATCGCCAACCTGTGGATCGTTAGGCCTTGGCATGCTGGTTGCCCTCCGCGCTCTCGCTGGTTGCACCCGTGCGGGGCTCCCAGCTCTGTACACCGGCCTGCGCCATGTTCGCTGCTCGCTTGACCGCTCGATGAATACGCACATAGGCCATGCAACGACACAGGTTGCCACTCATGCCCTGAGTGATCTCGTCGTCGCTGGGGGAGGGCTTGCGTGCGAGCAGGTCGGCTGCCTGCATGATCTGGCCTGACTGGCAGTAGCCGCATTGGGGCACCTGCTCTTCCCGCCAGGCTTGCTGTAGCGGATGGTTGCCGTCGGCATCCAGGCCTTCAATGGTAGTGATCTCGGCACCTTCCGCGGCGGCCAGCGGCAGCACGCAGCTGCGCGTGGCAGAGCCATTGAAGTGGATCGTACAGGCGCCACACTGGGCAATGCCGCAGCCGAACTTGGTGCCGGTCAGGCCAAGGGTATCGCGCAGCACCCACAGCAGTGGGGTCTGTGGATCCACCTCGACACTTACCGCCTCGCCGTTAAGGGTGAAGCTGGTCATGGGTAGGGGTTCCTCGCAGTCTCGTTGCTGGTCTGTCGAGCGGTCTTGGATACGTTGTTGTTATGGGCGCCGTCGTGTACCGCGTTTTACCTTGGTCAGGGCGTGACCGCCTGTCCTGGCGCGTTCAGCAGCACATGAAAGACATTTTAAAAGCGTTGCGGCGATACTATAGACCAGTCGACTAGAGGGCAACGTTGAAAATGCGAGAGTGTGCTTTAGCAGAATGAGGCGTGCTGGACAGGCCGTTGAAATGGTTGGCCGACTGGTAACGTGACATGGAGGGCGCTCGAGTGTCCGGCGAGTCTGAAATGTCGCGTCAGCCTTGGCTGGTGGTACAGCTGACAGCGTTATCCGCGCCTTCGGTATCTACCTTCAACTTCACCCCCAGTCCCGCTTCGCCGCTGACGCGGATCATGCCGTTTTCGATGGGGGGGAGCCCGTCGATGCAGTCGCCGTACCAGCCATAGTAGAAGGCGCGGGTGAACTCCTGTTCGGCCACGTTGGGCAGGGCCATGGCCAGGTGGGTGGAAACGGCCAGGGTGATCGGGCCTGAACAGTCATGGAAGGCGATCGGTCGCGCTTCTGCCTCCGCCAGGGCGGCGGCCTTGCGGGCAAAGGTGATGCCTCCGCCCCAGGTGACATCGATGATCGGCGTGTGGATATGGCCGCGCTGCAGCAGGTCACGTATCTGGCCGAGCCCGCCCAGCGTTTCTCCTCCTGCCAGCGGTATTCCGATGTCGGCCAGTTCGCTTAACGGATCGAAGCGATCCATCCACAGCGGGTCTTCAACCCAGTCGGGATCGATAGGCGCCAGCGCCCGGCAAATCCGACCAGCGGCGTTCACGCTCCAGAGTCCATGCAGCTCGGCCTTGAGACGCATGCGATCGCCATGGACTCGGCGGATTTCCTCGAACGGCCACAGGGCCCGGTTGAGATCCTGGGGCGAGATGGTCATGCCATCGTGGGCGCCTTCGGCGAAATCGAAGGGCCAGATCTTCATCGCCGAAATGCCCATGTCGAGTAGCTCCGAGGCGAGCTCTGCCGGACGTTCGAGAAATCCCTGTAGATCCTCGTAACGTGGTCGGGCCTGGACGGATGCCGCTGCGGCCCCGCTCCCCAGACCGAAATTTCCCGGCCGCACGTCGGCAGACTGGGACACATATTCGGGTCCCGCACAGGTGTTGTAGAGCGGCACCCGGTCACGGCTCTTGCCCCCCAGAAGGTCGTGCAGTGGCAAGCCTGCCCGCTGTCCCGCCAGGTCCCACAGTGCCACGTCGACCGCAGACAGCGCGCGGGTTTCGGCGCTGGTGCCGGTGAAGCCCACGTAGGGCTGCATCTTGCGGTGCAGGGCTTCGATGCGACGGGCGTCCTCGCCCAGAAGCAGGGGCGCCAGGCGACCATGAATATCGGCTTCGATGGCGTCGCAGCCAAACCAGCTTTCTCCCAGGCCGATCAGTCCATCCTCGGTGTGCAGGCGCACCCAGATCAGCGAGGGCCGAGCCTTCGGACGCAAGGTATCAATGCGCTGGATCTTCATGGAGGCTCCTGGCGGTTGTCAGTGGTGTGGAAAGCGGCCGTCAAATGCGCTGGCCGTGATGGCGGGAGGCGACTCCTCACTCCCCTCGCTGAGTCGAGGCGTCGGCCAGCAGACTGATCAGCTCAGGCAGCAGTCGTTCGCCGTTGCCCTCGGCCACGATATCGGCATAAAGCTGATGGACGGCTTGGCCCATCTGGCGTGAGGCTCCCAGGTCCTTGCTCATGCTGTGGTAGTAGCCCACATCCTTGAGCGAGTTCGACAGGCTGAAACGAAAGCCCGAGGGATCGGCGTCCACCAGATACGGCCGCAGCCGCTCCAGCACCACACCGCCGCCGCCACCGTTGCCCAGTACCTCCAGCAGCACGCTGTTGTCGATGCCCGCCCGCTGCGAGGCGGCGCTGGCCTCGGCCAGCACGGCAGTGAATCCCAAGGAGACAAAGTTGTGCAGCAGTTTAAGGGTGTGGCCTGCCCCGACGGGGCCGCCGTGGGTGATGTGCTCGGCAAACGCGGAAAACAGCGGCGTCAACTCGTCGAACAGCGCCTTGTCCGCGCCTACGATCAGGTTGAGTCGCCCCTCTGCGGCCTCTTTGGGCGTACGTGTCATGGCGGCGTCGACGAAGCGGCCCCCTGCCTCCCGCACGCGAGCTTCAATCGCCTGCGTGGAGCTGGGAATGGCGGTGGAGCAGTCGACGACGATCTGCTCGGGCTTGAGTCCTTCCAGAACCCCCTGGGGGTCGAACAGTACGCTTTCCACCTGGGGGGTGCCGGTGACGCAGAGGATGACCAGCTCTGCAGCAGAGGCCACGTCTCGCGGTGTTTCCAGTGGCGTGGCGCCTGCCGTCTGAAGGTCATCGCAGGGCTGGTTGCCTGGGTGATCCAGATAGCTCAGCCGATGTCCCTGGCGCAGCAGGCTCTGAGCGATGCCATGGCCCATCAGGCCAACGCCGATCAGGCCTACATGAACAGAAGAGGTCATTCCCGGTTCCTTATGGTAGATGAAGCTGTCATGAGGCGGCACAGAGGCGACGCCTCCGTGGCTCATCCGTGGCGAATGGCCACGGTCTTCAGTCGAGTGTAGCTCTTGAGGCCTTCGAAGCCCTTTTCCCTGCCGTGCCCGGACTTGCCGACGCCGCCGAACGGCAGTTCGATGCCCCCTGCAGCGCCGTAGTTGTTGACGAACACCTGGCCGGAGCGAATGGCCTTGGCCAAACGCAGCTGGCGCCCGCCGTCACGGGTCCATACGCCAGCGCACAGGCCGAAGTCGGTAGAATTGGCAAGACGTACCGCCTCGGCTTCATCCGCGAACGGCTGCACTACCAGTACCGGCCCGAACAACTCTTCGCGGCTGACGCCGTGGCCTTCGGGGACCTGTGTCAGCAGGTGAGGCACGACAAAGTGGCCGCCAGCAGGGGCATCGTCGGCAAGGCGGCCACGGGCAGCGATCTGGATACCGTCCTCTGTCGCTGCCTCGATCAAGGTCATCACCTTGTCTCGCTGACGGGCATTGATCAGCGCGCCACAGTCCGGGTCCTGCTCGCCGGCATCGCATACCAGCGCCTCGAAGCGGCGGGCCAGGGCGTCGACCACCTCGTCATGGATGCTGGCTTCGACCAGCAGTCGACTGCCGGCTGAACAGGTCTGACCGGCATTCTGAATGATGCCTCGCACCACGGCGTCCAGGGCGCTCTGGCGATCCGCGTCGGCGAACAGTAGCTGGGGCGACTTGCCACCGAGCTCCAGGGTGACCGGGACGTGGTGGACCGCCGCCGCCTGGGTGACCAGCGTGCCGGTGTCGGGGGAGCCGGTGAAGGACAGGTGATCGATATCGGGATGCTCTGCCAGGGCAGCGCCGGCGACGCGACCGAGGCCCGGGACCACGTTGAGGGCGCCGTCTGGCAGGCCCGTGTCCACGGCCAGCTCGGCGAGTCGCAGCACACTGAGGCAGGCATCCTCGGCGGGTTTCAACACGCAGGTATTGCCCGCCGCCAGGGCTGCCGCCACGCAGCGTCCGAAGATCTGGGCGGGATAGTTCCAGGGGATGATCTGGGCGCAGACGCCGTAGGGTTCCCGCAGCGTCATCACCGCGTAGTCAGGGTCGAAGGGAATCGTCTCGCCGTGAAGCTTGTCCGCCGCGCCTGCATAGAAGCGGAAGTAGCGCGCGCAGGCGGCGATGTCGCCCCGTGCCTGACTGATGGGCTTGCCGGTATCGGCGCATTCAAGTGCCGCGAGATGGTCGGCATCGGCGTCGATGGCCTGGCTGAAGCGGTACAGCCATTCGCTGCGTGCCCGGGCAGACCAGCTTGCCCAGCTACCCAGCTCCCCGGCGAATGCCGCTCGGGCGGCCGCCACCGCGGCATCGACATCGTCGGCAGTGCTGGAGGCGATACGGGCAATCGGGTCGCCGCTGGCGGGACGGAAGACCTCGAGTGTCTCGCTGGTGGCATGCCATTGACCGCCAATCAGAGCGCCGGACGGTGGCTGGACGGGAAGTGTGTTCATGAAGGTCTCCGCAGGGATGAGAGGACCCGCGCCGGGCGACGCGGGCTAACGCGAGGTACAGGGTGTCAGTACAGCAGGTCCACCAGGCCCAACGAGATCCAGGGCAGGTAGGTGATGGCCATCAGGCAGGCCAGCACGACCAGAACAAAGCGCGCGAGCCACGGAATCAGCTGGTCGATGGACAGCTTGGCGACGGCGCAGGCGGCGAACAGATTGACGCCTAGCGGCGGGGTGAACATGCCGAGCGCCAGGTTGACCACCACGATCAGCCCGAAGTGCACCGGGTCGATGCCGTACTGCACGGCGATAGGCGTGAAGATAGGAGCCAGCACCAGAATGGCTGCCGAGGTTTCGACAAACATGCCGATCACCAGCAGCATCACGTTGACCGCCAGCAGGAAGCTTACCGGGCTCTCGAACACCTGGGTGACCCAGGCGGCGACCTCCCCAGGCAGTCCCGAGCGGCTGATCAGGAAGCTGAACAGAGCGGCGGCAGAGATGATCAGCATCACGGTGGCGGTAGAGATGACGCTCTGGCGCAGAATCGGCAACAGTTCGCGCAGGGGAAGTTCACGGTAGACCAGCCCGCCGACGATCAGTGCATAGAACACCGCCACTGCAGAGGCCTCGGTGGGGGTGAAGACCCCACCGTAGATACCGCCGATCACCACCACCGGCATCAGCAAGGCCGCCCAGGCGCGCCGCAGCGAGGAACCAAAGGAGGCACGATCTTCGCGGTCACGCAGGCCATAGCCTCTGAGCTTGCAGAAGACGTAGAGAAACAGCAGCAGCGCCGATCCGATCAGCAACCCCGGCCCGATCCCCGCGATAAACAGCCGCCCAATCGAGGTGTCGGTGCTGACGCCGTAGAGAATCAGCGGAATGGACGGAGGGATCAGTACCCCCAGTTCCGCCGAGGACGCCTGAATGGAGGCGGCCAGGGGGCGCGGATAGTCATGGGCGACCATCGCCGGGATCAGGATCGAACCAATGGCAAAGGTGGTGGCCACGCTTGAGCCCGATACCGCAGCAAACAGCATGCAGGTCAACACGCAGGTCATGGCCAGGCCGCCTTGCAGGCCCCCCACGATGGACTTGGCAAGGTCGACCAGGCGCTGGGAAATGCCACCGGCGGCCATCAGGTTGCCAGCCAGGATAAAGAAGGGAATCGCCATCAGCGGGAAGTTGTCGATGCCGACAAACATCTGCTGGGGCACCATCAGCAGCGGGAAGCGGGTAAAGAATTCGATGCCGATGACCGACGCCAGCAGAATCGAGACGGCAATCGGTACGCCAAGGGCAAACAGGATGATCAGCGACAGGCCAATGGCAGCATTCATGGTGTCTTCCTCCCCTCGTCGGCAGCGCTGGCGGTCGAGGTGGTGGATGCAGAGGGAGGCGTCGCCGGCGGTGCCAGGGGGGCTTCGGCGTCGGCCACGCCGATCGTCTCGCGCCCGGTCAACTGGGCGACCAGGCGAGTGATCACCGACAGCAGCGAGAAGGCCGCGCCGATCGGGATGGCGGCATAGATCCAGGCGATCGAAATGCCAACCCCAGAGAGCATCTGGTTCTGTACCCGCAGGGTCATTTGATAGCCATAGATCACCAGGATCGCCAGCACGATCATGCAGCACAGGGCAATCACGCTTTCCAGCACCTTCAGCGCAGGGGCCGGCACCAGCTTGTAGATCACCTCGACGGCCATCATGTAGCCGCCGCGGAAGGTGGCAGCAGCACCCATAAAGACGCACCAGATCATGGTGGAGCGGGCCATCACCTCGGACCAGGTAGACGGCGCATCGAAAACAAAGCGCGTCAGCACCTGGTAGAAGCCAAGACTGACCGAGGCCACCAGCATCAGCACCGCTGCGTACAGGGCGATCTGGGAAACGGCGCGCTCGAAGCGGAAGAACAGATCCAGCATGAGACGTTCCTCATCTCGAGTGACAGGGAGTCGGCCACGGGGAGCGCCTGGCCAGCCCGCGACAGGCGCTAGCTGGCCAGGCGCGTCCGAGTCACCCCGGACGACCCCGCGAGATCAGTTGCCGCAGTCGCTGGCGCGAATGCGGTCGAGCATCTCGGAGCCGTACTCATCGGTATAGACCGAGTAAGACGGCTCGACGGCTGCCTGGAACTGTGCCTTGTCGATGTCCTCGACCACGGTCATGCCCTTGGCCTTGAGCTCTTCCACGCCCTCGGTCTCGAGTCGGGAGACCATGGCGCGGGTCGCTTCGGCACCGGCGTGGGCGGCTTCCATGAACCAGCCCTTCTGTTCGTCGGTGAGGCCGTCCCACAGGATTGGCGAGGCCAGCATGATGGCCGGCGAATAGACATGGCCGGTCAGCGACAGACGGTCCTGCACTTCCCACAGGTTGCCGGTGAGAATCACCGAAATGGGGTTTTCCTGGCCGTCGACGGTGCCCTGTTGCAGTGCGGTAAACAGCTCCGGGAAGGCCATCGGCGTGGGGTGGACGCCCATCTCGTTAAACGCGGCCATGTGCATCTCGTTTTCCATGGTGCGAATCTTCAGCCCCTGGGCGTCTTCCGGAGTGTTGATATCACGCTGACTGTTGGTCATGTGGCGGAAGCCGTTTTCGGTCCAGGCGAGTCCCACGAGGTCATGTTCGCCGATCTTGTCCAACAGGTCCTGGCCCACCTCGCCATCCAGCACGCAGCGGGCATGGGCATAGTCCTTGAACAGGAACGGCAGGTCGAGCACATAGGTCTCCGGCACAAAGTTGCCGAGGGGGCCGGTGGAGGTGACGACGGCATCGATGGTGCCGATCTGCAGCCCCTCGATCATGGCGCGTTCGCCGCCAAGCGCTCCGGAGGATTGCTCATTGACGGTGAACTCTCCCCCGGACAGCTCCTCCAGGGTAGCCTTGAAGGCATCGATGCCCTCGGAATAGTGCGAGCTGTCCGATGTGGTGTGACCCACGGTGATGGTCTGGGCGGCCAGTGCCGGTAGCGAGAACAGAGCGGTGGCCACCGCCAGCAGACATGGCCTGAGCGCCGTGGTGCCGAGAAGTGCCGGGCGAGAGCGCTGTTGAGCAGGATGAAGCGAGAGAGCGTGGCGTTGGGACATCGTCATTGTTGTTTCCTCTTTGCGGGATGACGCTTGGTGGCCGTGCGCTGGCACGACCGGACTAATGCTCGTGGTCGGCGATGTGGCTGCCCCGCCGCAGGCGTTCGAAGTAGTCGTCGCCCCCGATCTGGCCGCCTTTGAAGGCCACCTCCAGGGCGTGGTAGCGAGGATCGTCGCTGTGAGCCTGGCATAGCGGCGAGCCAGGGGTGTCCGGCAGTGGCAGCCGAACGGTCAGCGCGTGGATGTCCAGCGCGGCGATGGCGTGGCTCGATGTATCGCCACCCGCCACACAGACGCGGCTCAGTCCCTGGTCATCGACCAGTCGCCTGAGCATCTCGCCCAATGACTTGCCGAGGCGGTGGCGGCTGGATTCCGCCGTCAGGCTGTCGTCGTGGCTGTCGGGGCCCATGGCGGTATGCACAATGATGCTGCGCCCCTTGTTCAATGCCTCAAGGGCCTCGCTCACCGCGCTGGCCATGACCTGCTGGCAGGAGACTGGATCGGCCAGGCGCTTGGCATCCACTTCAATGGTGTGAAAGTTGGCGTGCCGTCGGGCCCAGTCAATCTGCCGAGCCGTGGTACTCGAGACACTGCCAGAGACCACCGCAATCCGATCCACCGAGGGGAGCGGTGCAAATGCTGCTGGCCCCGCTAGCGTGCCCTGGCGCTGCCATTCGCGCAGCAGGGCGTATTCCACCCCTGAAGAGCCCACCACGAGGCCGCCACCAGAGGTCCCTGTAACACCAGGGCGCGTCCGCCACAGCTGGTAGCCCACCGCCTGCTGGTGGTGTGGCTCGAGCACGTCGAAGAGCACCGCGGATGACGCCGCCATCGCTTCATCCACATGGTCGTCGATATCTGGGTGAGTCAGGCTTGGCGCGGCGATCAGTCCAATCGACAGCGCCGTCTGCTCCCCCAGGTGGCGGCGCAGGTCGGCTTCTCGCATGGGGGTCACCGGATGACGCGCCATGACGGGGTGCCGGTCAATCCGATAGACCTGGTCCTGGTAGGCGGCAAAGAGTTCGCCGAAGACGGTGTAGCGGCGCATCTGTGGCACGCCGACCACCAGCGGAATCGGGGTGTCGCCGAAGACGCTGCGGCCCACTTCCATGGCGCAGCCGATGCTGCCCACCTCGGGACTGCTGTCGAAGGTCGAGCAGGTCTTGTAGTGGGTCAGCTCGGCGCCTTGCTGGGCCAGCCAGTGGAAGGCCTGCTTGAGCTCGCGGCGCATCCACTCATTGGATTCGCTGCGGCTGGTGCCGGCGAGCCCCAGGGCTTGGCAGTGGGCGAAGCGCGCTCGCTGCTCGTCACTGGGGCGGCGGGTGAACAGCACGCTGGGCACGCCGTGGCTGGCGAGGGCTTCCAGTGCATCGGTGGAGCCGGTCAGATCGTCACCGTAGTAGCTCAGCAGCAGCTCGCTCATGGGCAGAAGGTCTCCAAGGCCTGGGCCAGTTCGCGGTGCTCGCGCGCGTGCTCGGCAAGGGAAACCCCCTGGGCGGCTGCATCATAGGCCTGACGCAGGCTCCTGACGCCGGCGGCAATACCGCCGGGATGTGCCATGATGCCGCCCCCAGCGGTGACGATCATGTCGCTGGAGCCGCCCATGGCACGCCAGGTATCGATCGCCTGGCAGGCCGTCTGGTTGGAGGAGAACACCGGCATCACCGTATGGGCAGGGCCAGCAGCGGGAAACAGTGGGGTCAGGCAGGCCCTGGCACTGGCGGCAACGCTTGCGTCAGACTCCGAGAACTTGTTGGCCAGGCCATTGACATGAAGGTGGTCGGCCCCCGCCAGGCGCCAGAACGTTTGCCAGGCGGCGAAGTCCATCCCCAGCAGTGGGTCGCGACTGAACATGCCCCAGCCGGCACGATGGCCATGAATCGGCAGCTGACAGTGACGGCGCAGGTGGCTGACGCCGGCCAGGCCCACCGCGTTGAGCGCCACCATGACACAGCTGCCGCCAGCGGCCAGCACGTGGTCGTGGTGGCGACGCATGTCGTCGATCTCGCCGGTGATATTGAACGCCACCATGACCTTGCGACCGGTCTTCTGCTGATGGGCATGGACCAGCGGCATGATGGCATCGACGCGAGCCTCCAATGGGTTGTGGGGACCATTGCCCTGAAGCTCGTCGTCCTTGATGAAGTCGATCCCGCCATCCAGCAGCTGCTGGACGACGCCGGCAGTGGCCTGTGGGTCCAGCCCCACGCTGGGCTTGATGATGGTGCCGATTAGCGGGCCCTGGCCAATGCCGGTCAGCTGTCGAGTGCCGGCGATGCCGAATTGAGGGCCAGGATACGCTCCGGCAAAGGCATCCGGCAGCTGGACGCTCTCGAGCCTGAGACCCGAGAATTCCTTCAACTCATACAGGTTGCCGGCCAGGGTGGCCATCAGCGTGGTCAGCGAAGGCCCCAGATTCTCCAGCGGCCAGGACAGCGTCACTCGAGCCCGTTGATAGCGCGTGCCGTCGGGTTGGGGGCGTGTCGGCATGGGCAAGGACGGCGTCGTGACGCTGTCGAGCAGCTCGATGGATTCCACCCTGGCGGCATGGCGCTCGCGCAACTCGTCGGTCTCCGCGGCCAGCCGGGTAAAGGTGCCGCAGGATTGCTCCCCGGCCATGACGTCGCAGGCATGGGCCACGTCGAACGGAGTCTCGATCAGATAGCGGGCTTCGATACGGCTCATGCCAGGGGCTCCTTGATCAGCGGGACGCGGGAGTGGGCGTCAGGTGATGCGCTGAATGCTGTCGGCGATGGCGTCAGGCTCGAAGACACGCTTCCAGTCGTCCCGCATCAGCATCGGCTTGCCGTTCTCGATGGCCTTGTTGCAGGCATCGGAGAAGGCACCTGGCTGCTCGTCGAAGATCACCGCGCCCAGGATATTGAGGTGGCCGAGCAAGAAGTCTCGCGCGCACTCGTGGCTTACGCCTCGGGCGACCACTTCATCCATGGCTTCCCGCATCACCGATAGCAGTGTGGCACAGACGGTCTCGGACAGACCGGGCTCAAGCAGGGCCATCTGTTCAACGCTGACCCGATGGCTGCGTCCGACTGGAGCGTAGATGGTGCGGGCCACGGACTCGCCGAGGGCAAAATGCTGTTCGTCACCCTGCATCAAGGCACTGACGATGTGCTGGGTGGCATGGCTGCCGCCAAAGTAGTCGCGCTTGGCCTCCAGCGTGGTCTCGTCGTTGAAGATCGGCGGATGGCAGGGATGGGTCACGAAGTAGACCAGGTCGTCACGATCCGGCAGGTGACCGGCAAACGGTGCAGCGGCGTCCAGGCAGATCACCATGGTGCCAGGAGCAATGGACGGCGAAAGGTCGGCGGCAATCTTCTGAATCAATGTATCGGGCACGGCCAGGATGACCACATCTGCCCCCTTCACCGCCTGCTCGCCGCTGTCGACGCACTCGATCCCCAATTCATCGCGAAGGCGCTGGCGCCCCTGCTCGCTGACTTCCACATGACGCACTTCAAAGTCCGAGGACGAGAGGTTGCGGGAGAGGCGGGCGCCCATCTTGCCGCCGGCGCCGATCAAGGCAATGCTGGTCATGGTCAGGTAACCTGTTCGAATGAGGAAGGAGGCAAGTCGTTGTGCAACTGGTATGATGACAATATAAGTGACCGATAGTGTCAAACACGACCTTGGTCGAGTGTCACGCTCGCGCCCCGTCATGGAGGCGATCACGAGCCCAGACAGTGCAGGAAATGAGCCATGAGCGACTCGTTGAAGATTTCTCGCCGCAAGTTGTCCGACGAGGTGTTTGACCGGCTGTATCAACAGCTGCTGGAGGGGGCGTATGCGCCAGGCGACAGCCTGCCCTCCGAGCGCGAGCTGATGGAGTCCTTTGGGGTAGGGCGACCGGCTATTCGGGAGGCCGTGCAGGCTCTGGAACGTCTCGGCCTGGTAGCGATTCATCATGGGCAGCGGCCCAAGGTACTGACGCCCAGCGCCGACGGCATGCTGGCGCAGATCGAACTGACCGCCATGCACCTGCTGGCGACTGAGCCGGCAACGCTGGATCACCTGAAAGAGGCCAGGAAGTTCTTTGAGGTCGGCATGGTGGCGAGGGCCGCGCGCAAGCTGGCGCCGAAGGACCTGGCGCGACTCGAAGCACTGGTTGCCCAGCAGAGGCGTGCGCTCAACCGAGACATCAAGGCCTTCATCGCGGCGGATATGGACTTTCACGTCGCCATCGCCGAGTCTACCGGGAACCCCATCTTCGTCGCCGTCAGTCGCGCCATGTTTGAATGGTTGGCCCGGTTTCACACCTCGCTGATTCACTGGAAGGGCAGCGAGCACGTGACGCTGGAAGAGCACGAGCGCATCCTGGCGGCACTCAAGAAGGCCGATGAAGGGGCCGCCATTCGCGAGATGCAGGCGCATCTGGAGCGGGCGCGCTCGGTGTACGCTCCGAGTTGATGGTTAGGCAATCGTGTCAGGGGATCTAAGGAGTGGATACACAGCTGGTCTATGCGCTTGATCTGGCGGGCACCGTCGTGTTCGCGCTTTCGGGTATCTTGCTGGCATGCCGTTCGCGCATGGACCCCATCGGCATGCTGGTGCTGGCCGCCGTCACCGCCGTGGGCGGAGGCACGCTGCGCGATCTGGTGCTCGGCGTGGCTCCGGTTTTCTGGGTGCGTGATCCTGTCTATCTCTGGGTCATTCTGGCCACCGTCATGGGCGCCCTGGTGGGCTTTCACTACATCCACCGCCTCCACCGGGTGGTCCTGCCGGTAGCAGACGCCTTCGGCCTCGCGCTGTTTGTCATCATCGGCGCCAACAAGGCGTTGCTGCTGGACACCTCGGGGCTGGTCGCTGTTCTGATGGGGCTGTTTACCGGTGTGGCGGGCGGCATGGTCAGAGACGTGCTGGCGCGTCGCGTGCCCATGGTGCTGTGTCGCGAGGTGTACGCCACCGCCGCCATTGCCGGTGGGGTCGTATATGTGGTGTTGACTCGACTCGAGCTGCCAATGCTGGGGATCGTGCTGTCCCTGGCCACCACCCTAGGCTTGAGGCTTGCCGCCATCCGCTGGCAACTGGCGCTGCCCTTGGTGGCGTGGGTCGTGATCGAGCCGTCTGCGTCAGCCTCCCCCCCAGATGACACGTCCTCAGCGGCTGAAGCTTCGTTAGCGCACGAGCAACGGCGCGATGCCTCTACGGCTGCCCCTCAAGCGCCTTTGAGTCCTGCACCGGCACGCCCCAAGATGCGCGTTCGCCTGGTGTCCCGTCGCAAGGCGGCACGGCTGTGGCCTGATGAGGACGACGGCCACTAGGGCTTGTCTGAAAAGTGCCTGCGCTCGGTAATACGGCGTTAAAAATCAGCTGGTACGCCAGCCCGGTCAAAATGCTCATTTACCCCCTGTAAACTGCGCTTTCTCACCGATTTTTGCCTTGTCTAACCTTCGCTCGTCGACTTTTCGTACAAACCCTAGGCAAGTGTCGTTGACGGCGTGATCAACTATCTTGCCAGAAACGCACCGCCTGTCTGAAAAGCGCCGTATGGCGTGCACAGGGGGTGTGCCGACGTTACCGGGGCAAGGGGGCGCGCAATGGGACAGTGGCAGAGGTGTCGGCGACTGCAGCGCAGGCTGCTGTATGTGGTGCTGGTAGGGTTATCCTGGGCGGCCCCTGCGTCGGCATATGACGTTGGCGATGTATCCACACGCGTAGCTGAGGATTCACCTGCTAGCCACGCACCTGCCGACGCCTTGGCCCCTGTCCATGAGGCAGGTGTACTGGAGGCCCGCTCGCGCCAGGCGGCGATCGAGATTCGTGCCAGCTACGACGGGGCCTTGGAATCCCTGCCCAATGACAAGCAGCGTCACTATGCACAGCGACTGTGGCGACTGACCGGCGATCCCGCCTATCTTTGCTGGAATCGTCAGTACGCCCAGCGCCTGCTGCAACAGCTGGCGCGTGACGCCGCCACGGTGGAGGATCCTGCGGCGCTGCGCGCACGTAATCGCCAGCTGCTCGAGGGCTATCCCGAGACTCGGGCCAAGCAGCGGCGGCGCAAGGCGATGCTGGCGGACTATCCACAGATGATGTTGCCAATGGGAATCCTGTTTCGGCTGACCCAGGCTCAGTATCACGGTCTACTGGAGCGTCTGCCTCCCGGCCAGTACGCGTCACTCACGCGGGCGCTTGACGAGGTCGACTGGCACGCCTTCCTGACCGACCCCGAGGTTATCTCTGTCTATGCGGCCCAGGTCGCCAATCAGGCGACGTTTCTCGCTGAGCTGGGTATCGTCGATCTACGTGACGACGTGGCGTCGGCCTTTCGCTCGCTGTACCCGGCGGAGCGGATCGCCGAGCTGTCTTCCGCCGACTATCACAATTGGCTCTACGGCCTGACGCATTTTGTCATCGCCGCCAGTCGCTACTATCAGCGCACTGCCCAACATCGGTCGGTCGACTGGGCGGTGGAAGCCCTGGTGTCCCAGTCCTCTGCACTCGCCCAGGTCAAGACGGATATCGTGGCCGAGGTCGCGCTCTCGCTGCAGCTCGGGGGACGTGCGGATCACCCACTGGTGGATACGCTGCATGCCATCCTGCTGGAGCGTCGTGATCCCTCCACGGGAATCCTGCCAGGCACCGACGGCAGCCTCGATCTGGCCAGTGGAGAGCATCGCAATGTGCTGGCCATCATGACCCTGGGCTGGACCGGTAGTCTTTACCCGGGACCTTTCCTGACACTGGAAGAAGGAGATGCCGCAGTGGCCTGTGGGGCAGGTGAGCTAGGCTTATGCGAGACAGGCTCACGAGAGGCAGTCGAAGGATCGGTACCATAAGCCTCCGGGGCCGTGGGATGGCTCCGCAGCGGCGGGCAGCTGGCGGCTCAGTGAGTCACGCAGGCGGTAGTAGAGAGGGTCGAGCAGGGGGTTGCGTTCGCGCTCGGCGAGATCATTGTCGATATAGTAGGCGCGCCTGACGCCGCAGTATTGAATGGTGTCGCTGGCGGATTGGAAGCGAAACCCGGATAAGGTCAAAAGCCTTGCCAGCGGCGGTTCCATCAAGGCATACAGATGGCGACGAGAGGTCAGTCCCGCCAGCGCGTGGGCACTGAGAAACAGGCCGGTGACGATCAGCGGAAAGGCGCGACGCTCCTCGGGCGGGAACTGGGCAAGCTGGATGTCTTCGTCTGCTGCCTGGGCTCGGAAGAGCCGTGATATGGCCAGGCGCGAGATTTCTGCGACGTCGCGGCCTTGATGTTGCTGGGGGTGAAGCTCTCGGCTGCTGAACACGTGTCGAGTGGCATCGATGACGGGAAGGTGGTCAGGGCGATCCGACGGCGGAAATACCAGTCTCACGCACCCGGCAGCGAGTCCGCTGGCCCGGTGCTCGACCAGGCAGTGCAAGGCCTGGTCGTCGAAGTCATCGTGCTCCTGATTGGCGTCATGGCTGCCAGGCAACGCGTAGTTCAGCTCGCGTAGAAACACATCGTGGCGCAGAGAATAGACCCGCTCACGGTCCTCGGCGGTACGTACAAGAATGACGCGAAATTGATCGGCAAATTGCTCTAGCAAGCGTTGCCGCTGCGTCGAACTGTGCGCCTCATCTGCTGGCATGGACGGTGACCTCCCTGTTGTCGGTTCCTGCCTGTCGCGGGGAGGTGGCATACCCGCTCAAGATGCGCTCCTCCCCTTGTTATTAAGGTCCCTTTAATATGCACTATTTCCCGTGGTGCGTATTGTTCACTGGATTGAAGTCGAAGACCTCTTCGAACGGCACCGGGCGGCCCAGGTGATAGCCCTGGCCGTAGGCAATGTTGTAAGACGACAGCAGAGGGATCAGGGCCTCCTGATCCACAAACTCGGCGACGGCCTGCTTGCCGAAGCCGGTGGCAATGTCGGAAACCGCCTTGACGATCACACGACTATCGGGGCTGGTGGCCAGGCTACGGATGAAGGAGCCATCGATCTTGATGTAGTCGACGGGCAGCTGACCCAGGTAGTGGAAGCTCGAGAAGCCCACCCCGAAGTCATCCAGCGCCGTACGGCAGCCCAGGTCGCGAACGCTCTGCAGTACGCCTCGTGCCGTCGAAAAGTCGGTCACGGCAGCGGTTTCGGTGACTTCCAGCACCAGGTGGTGGGGATCCGCCTGGCTGGTCTCAAGCAAGTCCGCCAGGAATTGCTTGAGACCCTCGTCATGCAGTGACTGGCCAGACAGGTTCACCGCCAGGCTGATGCCGTCAAGGCGCGCCAGGGCGTGCACGCAGTGGTGCAGCACCCAGCGATCGATGGCCACGATCTGACCGGAGTGCTCTGCCACCGGGATAAAGCGAGCGGGAGAGATCAGGCTGCCATCGTCATCACGCAACCGCAGCAGCACCTCGTAGTGACGGATGGAGCGGTCTTCAAGCTTGACGATGGGTTGCACCATCAACACAAAGTCGCCGTCGACCAGCGCACGGCGGATACGGTCTACCCAGTAGACGCGCTCATTCAACTCGTCACGAGCGTTCTCCAGCGTGGCCAGCAGGTGCCAGCGTTGGAGGTTGCTGGCCTTGGCCTTGTACATGGCTACGTCGGCGCTGGCCATCAGGTCTGCAGGTGTGGCCCCTTCACTGGGGAAGGGGACGATGCCTATGCTGGCAGTGATCCTGTGGCGGCGGCCTTCGGCAACAAAGCCGAGGCTTTCGAACAGCTGGTTCAGGTGCTGGGCAATGCGTATGGCATGATCCTCGTCCACGCCATTCAGCAGCAACGCAAACTCATCTCCCCCGAGACGTGCGATCACCCCGCGGTGGGCATACTCCTGCTGCAGCAACCGGGCCACGGTGTGCAGCATGCGGTCGCCTGCGTGATGACCGCTGAGTTCATTGACCTCCTTGAACTGGTCCAGATCCAGCAGCATCACTGCACCGTGTTCGCCACGGCTCAGTGCACGCCGCAGGGATTCGAGGAAGAAGCGTCGATTGTAGAGCTCAGTGAGCGGATCGCGCTCGGCGAGCCAGGTCAGGCGAGACTCGGCCGCCTTGCGTTCAGTGATATCAAGGCCGACCGAAATCCGTGCCAGAGACGTGCTGTCGCGGCCCAGTAGGGGGCTGTGGTACCAGATGATGGTGCGTAGCTCACCATCGGGCAGGGTCAGGGTCCGCTCCTCCTGCAGTCGGGACGAGCCTGGCGTGGTGGCCTCCAGCGCAGCATCGAAGATGTCGTCGAAACGGCGTCCCAGCAGTTCGCGAGACGGACAGCTCAGCTGCTGTTCGAGGTAGGCGTTGATCATGTCGATACGTCCTTCCTCGTCCTGGGTCAGGATATAGACCTGGGCGGTATCGATCAGGCTGCTGATGAAGTCTCGCTCCCGGGCCAGCTCCTCGATCCGGCGAGCCAGCTCTTCGCCACGCTGGCTGACCTGCTGTTGCAGACGCTCGAGATGGTCAGCGAGGGTCAGTGTGCTGGCTTCCAGCACATCGATCTCGTCCGGTAGGCGGCGTGGCGCCAGCGGCAGTGCATCACGCGCCTGGGAGAAGCCGCCTCGAGCCAGTAATGGCAGCACCGAGGCCACGCGGCGCAGGCGGGCCATGGGCCGCAGCAGAATCGCCAGCAGCAGCAGTTCAGCCGATAGCCAGCCAAACAGGCTCGCGATCATCTGGGTGCGGGTGTCCAGCTGGATGGCATGAATCTGCGTGGTGATGTCGGACATCAGCACAAAGTAGGCGGGCGCACGTGTTCCGGAGGATGAGGTCAGCGGCACAGCCGACAGCTCGAGATGGCGACCGTCCTGCTGTATGCGCAGTGGCGTTCGCGCCAGGTCCTCGAGCGAGCCCTTGCGACTTGCCTGCCTGAGCAGCGCCAGGCTGTGGGGCGCATTGGTCACGGCCTGTACGCGCCCTTGCCAGTCAGGCAGCTGTCGCTCGGCCTGGGTGCCTGGCCCTTGGTCGTCGCTGGCCACAAGGCTGATCAGCGCCACCTCGCTGGTCGAGATATCGCGGGTCTGGCGGGTCACGTCGGCCAGGGAACGCGATAGCAGCAAAGCTCCGGAACTGCCGCCATCGGCCAGAATGGGGACCACGGCATACTGGCGGCACTGGGGGGCACACTCAAGAGGGGATAAGGGGCGCTCCTCACGCATGACGGTGGTCATCCAGCGCGTGTAGCGAGAGGGCGCCTGCTGGTCCGGTTCGCCTCCCAGCGCCATGACCTGGCCAGCCTGGTCGTCGTACACCAGCATGCGTTCAACGCCGGCTTCCAGCTGCAGTGAGGGCCACAGCGATGCCAGATCCGGTGACAGCTCGGCAGCCGACGAGGGCAGAGTGGGGCGGCGTAGTGCGGGACCCAGGTCAGGAGACGCGGCAATGAGTCCCGCCAGCTGCTGCAAGCCGTTCTCCGAGCGGCGGATGGCAAATTCGAGCTCTCGTTGCTGGCGCTCGATCTGTTCCTGGCGAGAGGCCGTGAACTGCCGCGTGAGGTTGGTGTAGGAGAGGTACGTGAAGAGCACCGCCAGGGCGACCAGCAATAGGCTGGTCAGCGTCACCACACGCCAGGTCAAGCCCAGGCGCAAGCGCTGGGATCGGCTATCGGAAGCACGTGACATCAGAACCTCAACGACAGCTGAAAGAGCCACATGTCCCAGCTGCGCTCTGTATCACGCGGGTCCGGATTGTCCTGCACCGGCAGCCAGGCAGTGCCGTCCACGTGGTGGTACTCCCCCGCCAGCATGACGCGGCTATGGGGCTGCCACTGCAACCCGAAGGTCCAGTCGTTGGCGTACTGGGAATAGCTCGGCCCACGGCCCTCGCGTTCGTAGTCGTTGCCGTTACGGTCATCGCGGTCGTTGACCAGGCTGTCGTAGCGAATCAGCCAGCGCCAGTCGTCGAGAAAACGGCGACGGTACTGCACGTACCAGCTTTCGCCCTGGTTCTTGTTGTCCTCGAACGCATTGAACCCGGCCAGCTCGACATCGCGCAGGGCATACTCCGCCGTCAGACTCCATTGCTCGGCATTGTATTGCGCGGAAAATATCCAGGGTTGGAAGTCCAGCTTGCCGTCTCCGGGAAAGGCTCCGGGAGAGTCATAGTCGGCCTTGACGGACGCGGCACTCAAGGCGAACACCATGCGTCCACCATCATGTTCATAGCGGACCTGCCCCACCAGCGAGGTATCGGCATCGAAGGAGCCCGGCAGGACATCCAGGCCGAGGACCTCTTCGACATCATCGTCGACCTGAGCCTGGCCGACCCCGAGCTGGGTATGAATCACGCCATCATTGATGCGCTCTTCGTGATAGAGCTTCAGGCCGTCGGCGGAAAGTCCCAGCGAACGCGTGCGATCGAAGTAGATCGACTGGGGAAGCAGGATACTGGGGCGAGTGAAGGCAACGTCACGGGTCTGGTTGTAGAAGCCGAAAGGGTTCTTGAAGCGCCCAAGTTGCACGCCGAAAGTGCGCTCTGTGTTGGACAGCAGCTGCCAGTCGGCGATTCCGTAGTCGAGCTCGATGGAGCCATTGTCGATCCCTCCGGCGCGACGACTCAATGCCTGTGCTGCGAGCAGCAGGTTCTCCGTGGGCCGAATCGATGCGTTGATGCCCAGCTCTGTATAGTCCCAGCTGCCGCCGCTGTCGCTGCTGTCACCAAACATGTTGTTGTCGTCGGTGATGACCAGCGCCTGGCTGAGGAAACCATGAACCTGAACCGTATCCAACGGGCTGGCATGTGCCTTGGCCTGGCAGGCCAGCACCAGCGTCGCCAACAGGCCTAGCCGGGCCGGCGATACGCGGAGTAGGCCATGGCGTTGAGGCTCTCGCCCCGTGGCATGATAGTGGCCGCCGTGGATGCCAGGCGAAAATGGCTCGCGGCAAGCTGATAGCGCTTCGCTAATCCCTGCTGATGGCTTGGACGCGCTCATCCAGGTACTCCCTTTCGATGTAGCCGATGGCACCTGGGGTGGACGCCACCGTGTCAATCATGTCCCGCTGGCTGCGCACGCGGTGGGGTGCCTGGCCAGTGCCGGAAAATACAATGCGGTCCCATGCCAACTGCAGTTGGTGGGGATAGACGGAGAGCCATTGTTTGACGAAGGCCCCGTGAACCGGGTCGTCGTTGGCCAGTACGTAAACTTCCGCCGCATGGCCGTCGGGCCAGGTGCGAAGACGCATGGCAAAGATCGCCCTGAGCGTGTCTCGGTCCAGCTCCTGCAGGGCGACGCCAGGGTGTGCGATGACGGCGACGTCAGTCGGGGGCTTTCCCCACGCGGTCGTGCCGACGAGCCCTCCTGTCAGCAGAGCCGTACATACGCAGAACAGGAGGCGAAGAGCAGCCTTGCGCATCAATGCAGCCTCTCGATCGCCCCGCTAGCGGGCAGATGTCGCCTGGAGAGTGGCATCCACGGTGTCATAAAGGTCTGAGTTCCCTGCTTGGCTTCCTTGCGTCATGGCGCCTGCGCGGTATAGGCGACGGCAGCGCCATGCAAGAGCGGATAGCCTTATGTCTTTACGCATGTCATGCGTCTGTATTGTGCTTTAACAAGCTTATCCTAAGGAGAGCCAATGTGCGGCAAAAGAGAGGTAGCAAAGAGTTTATGCCACCAACGCAAGCGCTCCCAGCACCTGCGTTGGTCCTCGCTTCGGATAGCGGGTTCAGCCTGAAACGGCGAAGCTAGCCTGGTTGAGCCACAGGTGCACGGCAACGCTGGCGGCGTAGCCCAGGGCAATCACCGGCGCCCAGCGCAGGTGGCCCATGAAGGTGTAGTAGCCGCGAGCCTGGCCCATCAATGCGACCCCTGCAGCAGATCCGATCGACAGCAAGCTGCCTCCGACGCCTGCGGTCAGCGTGATCAGCAGCCAGTGGCCGTGGGACATGTCCGGCTCCATCGTCAGCACCGCAAACATCACGGGAATGTTGTCGACCACCGCCGAGATGATGCCCAGCGCGATATTGGCCCAGGTCGCATCCCACTGCTGGTACATCACGTCGGAGAGCAGACCGAGATAGCCCATGAAGCCCAGGCCACCGACGCACATGACGACGCCGTAGAAGAACAGCAGCGTATCCCACTCGGCCCTCGCCACGCGGTTGAAGACGTCAAAGGGCACCACACTGCCGAGCTGTTCGAGCTTCTTCCAGTCACCTTTCTGGGTATAGGCAGTGCGCTTGCGGTCCAACGACTTCGGCAGACTCTTGCGCAGGTAGAAGCCGAAGAACTGGAGGTAGCCGAGCCCGGTCATCATGCCCAGCACCGGCGGCAGGTGCAGTAGGGTATGGCAGGCCACGGCAGTCGCTACCGTCAGCAGGAACAGCACAATGATCCGTCTGGCGCCACGCTTGAGTTCGACCGTCTCTTCCAGGCTGTCCGGGGTACGGTTGTGGATAAAAAAGCTCATGACCACCGCCGGCACCAGGAAATTGACCAGCGAGGGAAGCAGCAGGTCGAAGAACTCCTGAAACTCGATCAGTCCGGCCTGCCAGACCATCAGCGTGGTGATGTCGCCGAACGGGCTGAAGGCCCCTCCCGCGTTGGCCGCCACCACGATATTGATGCAGCACAGATTGATGAACTTCTTGTCGCCTTCCGCCACCTTCGTCACCACTGCACACATCAGCAGCGCGGTGGTCAGGTTGTCGGCGATGGGGGAAATCACGAACGCCAGGCCGCCGGTCAGCCAGAACAGAGTGCGATAGCTGAACCCCTTCTGCACCATCCACGAGCGCAGCCCGTCGAATACCCTGCGTTCATCCATGGCGTTGATGTAGGTCATCGCCACCAGCAGGAACAGCATCAGCTCGGAAAATTCCAGCAGGGTGACGTGGAAGGCATGCTCTGCCGCGTCAGGCATACCGGACTGAACGTAGGTCCAGCCAATCAGCGCCCAGATCAAGCCCGCAGCGACCAATACTGGCTTGGACTTGCGCATGTGCAGCTTTTCTTCGGCCATGACCAGTGCATAGGCCAGTACGAAGATGGCGACCGCAATGAAGCCAGTGGTGGAGCTGGTGAGATCAAGCTCTCCGGTAACAGCGAGGCTGTTGCCTGCCAGTGTGAGGCCCGCCAGGAGCATGGCGATCAGCAGCGGCCAGCGACGTGGTCGTCGTAAGCCAATATCAGTCGTGTACATGACGATGGCATCCTGAAAATGAATGAAAGATGGAGAAATCGCCATCGAGCCTATCACAGCGTTTTGCACCGCAATATGCTGCCAAAGGCGCGCTGTGCTGCACCTTTGGTAGGGGGCGTTGGTGCCGTGACCTGGAGGTAGCCGATGCAGCCATAAGGGGTCACATGTCGGCAAAGAAGTGTCATGAAGTGGCGGGCAGGACAAGAAACGCGACGCTGGCGCAACTGACGTGGATCGGTTGAAGCATTCGCGGACCTGCTCATTTGATGGGGATCTATGGCATCATGCGGGCCAGAAGGGCTGAGCCGGCCTTTCCCACTCCAGTTTTAGCCAGGCGTCCGTCCCATGTTTCTTGATGAGTATCATTCCTGTATCGACGATTGCATCTTGGTGTCCGCCGAACAGGCCAGCCGTTTTGCCAAGTGTATCGCCGGTGACTTCAATCCGATCCACACGCCGGGCGCCCGTCGGTTCTGTGTCCCCGGAGATCTGCTGTTCGCCCTGGTATTGAAGCGATTTGGTCTGTCGCAGCACATGAATTTCCGGTTCCTGGCCATGGTGGGCGCCGACCGCCCGCTCAGTTTCATCGAGCATGGTGATCGCGTCATCCGGGTGCAGGACGGTGATGGCAAGTGTTACCTCGAGGTAGAGCGGCGTGGTGAGGTGACCTTCGACGAGCAGGTGGTCGAAGCCTTCACGCGCTGCTATGTCGCCTTTTCGGGCAAGAATTTCCCTCACTACCTGAAGCCGCTGATGGAAGACTGCGGCGTCATGTTCAATCCCAAGCGTCCGCTGGTGATCTACGACAGCATGGGCTTCTCGCTGGATCGACTGGATGCCCAGATGCCTGCATTGCGGCTGCTTGACTCGCGGCTGGAAGTGATTGGCAAGCGTGGCGATGTGCATCTCGATTTTGCCATTGAGGCGGCGGGTGAGGTGATTGGGCGTGGTGGCAAGAAGCTGGTGGTGAGCGGGCTCTGCCCCTACGACGCTGGCGCCATGGAGGAGATCGTCGAGGACTTCTATCGCCTCAAGCAGGAGCACGCGGGCGTGACCTGCTGAGGGCGGTTGCCCTCAGCGATGGGAGAGGATGCGCTGGGACGGGGGGATGTTCCGAGTGACACCAGGGTCGGAGCCAAAGCCAGAGCCAGAGCCAGCGTGCTGCTGGACTACCCCTGCAGCAGCATGCTCCATGATCCCCGAACCAGACCAAGGGCCAGAAACAGAAGCACCAGCGCCCACACAGGGATGCGCTTCAGCACAATAAAACCTGCCGCCACGGTGGCGATGTCGACCAGCGAATCGATCGCACTTCGACAGATAGGATCGATGAAGGCCGCACCGAGCAGTCCGACGACGGCGGCATTGGCTCCCTTCATCGCCGCTCTCAAACGAGCGTGCTGGCCCAAGCGCTGCCACAGTGGCAGCAGGCCCACCACCAGCAGGGCGCCAGGAAGGAAGATGGCGACCAGCGCAAGAGCACCGGCCCATAGGCTCATGCCTCCCGCCACGGTGCCCAGATAGGCCGCAAAGGTGAACAGAGGCCCCGGGACTGCCTGGGCAGCGCCGTACCCCGCCACGAAGTCCGCTTCAGACACCAGCCCCTTGCCCACCATTTCGGCGTCGAGTAGCGGCAACACGACGTGGCCGCCGCCAAAGACCAAAGCCCCCGCCCGGTAGAAGCTGTCGGCAAGGTCGGCCCATAGCGCGTCGGTGCCTGCCGCCAGGATAGGCAAGGCCACCAGCATCACGGCGGCAAGCAAAAGTGCCAGCGCACTGACCCAGCCAGCGAGGGGCGCCGCCAGGGAAGTGGTAGAGCCCGGCGGAGCGTCGGCGCTTAGCCACCAGATGCCACACAGGCCCCCGAACAGGATGACGGCCACCTGTGCACTGATGCCACCCATGGCGAGCATGACCGCCAGGGCAGCCAGCGCAATGCCTGCACGGGGCAGGTCGGGACACAGTTGACGCGCCATGCCGTGGATCGCGTGAGCGACAATGACGACGGCCACCAGCTTGAGCGAATGAATCAGCGCCTCGCCGATGGCGCCGTCCATGCTGCCAGCACCCAGTGCAAATGCCATCATCGCCAGTGCAGAAGGCAGGGTGAAGGCGAGCCAGGCCAGCAGCGCCCCCGTCAGTCCTCCGCGCATCAGCCCGATGGCCAGCCCCACCTGGCTACTGGCAGGGCCCGGCAAGAACTGACACAGCGCGACCAGCTCCGCGTAAGCGGTATCCGAAAGCCATCCACGCTGTTTGACAAAGACCTGCCGAAAGTAGCCCAGGTGAGCGACAGGCCCGCCAAAGGATGTCAGCCCCAGGCCAAGAAACGTCAGGAAAATTTCCCGATACCCTGGAGCAGGATGATCTTGCCACGGGTGGTCCGGACAGGTGTGATCCGGACCGCGACCGTGTGAAGAGCGGCGGCGTGAAGAGGGGCGATCGTGGTGCATGGGTTCACCGAAGGAAAAAGGTCGGTTCAGCGTATCGTCTTCCCATGACCATGCGATGAAGGCCCATGTGGTAAACACACGCAGAGTCTCGTTGGTCGCGATGGATCTCCATGGCACCACCGCAGGACCCGCCGCGAAATGAGGTGCATGTGAAGGCATGTAGCACTTCGCATGCACCCCGTGGGCAAAGGGCCGAACGCGGTGAGTCCTGAACGCGAAGGGCGGCAGGCGTCATCCGCGCGTCTGAACTCTCTTAGCACAAGTTGCTTGGCACAAGTCTCTTAACGCAAGTAGAGCTGGCCCTGTTCGTACAGGCTGCGGCAGTCGCTGGCGTCGTGGAAGCGGTCGGCGTCGATGTTGCCGGCGGCAGCGCCTGGGCCCAGGAAGCGCGGATCATCGCACTCACCGTCATTGCTCCACTGGCTACCATCATCCCCCCACTCGATATCGCCACCAATGTAATCGTTGGAGGCACTGGCAGAGGCACTGGCTGCAGCGGTGTTCGAACTCACAGACTCGGAAATTTGCAGTTCCGCCGGCACCAGTCGGCCGCCCGACTCATAGGTGCCGATCCACACGTTGTAGTTACCGCTTGCCGGATTGGGCAACACAATGGCGGGATTGGTGCCACTGGCGTCATCGTTGCAGTGCCAGATACCGGCAGGATCATAGACCACCAGCGTCGTATCGCTGGAGGCGCTGGCGGCGATCTTCAGCGGATAGCTGCCGGCGGTGTAATTGATGTCCACGTCCGGAGCAGCGGGATTGACGAAGCCCGCACAGTCGGCACTGACAACGCTTGCACGTGTATCGCCGCCAGCCATGACGCTGACCGTCTGGGGATCGGGCTGGAAGCCGGCAGACAGCGTCAGGGTGGTGTAGACGGGGGTCGCGGTCCAGTCGAGGGATTGAGCGACAGCGGGTTTGCTGGTGGACATGCTGGCGCAGGCGGCGGTCAGCAGAGGCAGGGCCAGGGCAAGCGATGTGCGGGCGAACGGGGGCATGGAAGTTTCCTTGGGCGGCGCACCGGTGGGTCTGACCGGCTGAAATGCGCCAGATGTTATCGTCATGAATGCGCCTGAGCGCGTCAGGTAGTGCCAGATTCGTGGCCCGAAAATGGCGCCACGAGGGCCTAGGATAGAAAACCCTGACATTGGATTCCACTAAATGAGTCTTCGTTGATTTTTGGTCAATAGGGAAACGTCGGGGGAACCACGACCGAGGCAGCATAACGCGGACCGAGTTGAATTCTCACAGCATGATAATCTGCCGAAAAGAGCGGGATAGTGTGAAGCGATAGGGTGATGCAATTGTGTGATGCGATGGTGTGATGAAAAGGGCGGCTGACACTAGCGGCCCCCTCTCATTCTGGGGTGAGGGAAGCTCAAGAAAAAGACGTCAACAGGGCCGCTCGCAGTAGGATAGCTGCGTGAGAACGTAAGTTTTTTCCTTGAGAAAGCACCCAATAGCAGCGAGATAGTCCCTACAGAGCCCGCGACCATGGCAGTCATCGTGGACACGGTCTCATGACGGGCAGAACTAGGCTCTAATCACCGTTAGCACTAAGCTCTAATGATCCTCAGTACTAGGCTCTAGTGATAGTCAGAACGAAAGGCGTGGCACCGCCGAGATAACACACGTATACGGGTATCGGCACGGTCGATGAAGGGCACCCGGTGAGTTACCAGTGGAAGACGGCGAGGCGTCACTTGGCCAGCGGGATTGCGGGTTAATCAATCACAGGAGAATGCCGATGGATGCACCACGACAGCGTATTGCGATCTATCCCCTGACTACTCGCGTGCGAGTGGATATTGATGGCGAGGTGGTCGCCGACACCCTGCACGCGCTCGAGTTGAACGAACCTGGCTATCCAACGAGGCTTTATCTTCCTCGGGCTGATGTGGACATGACACGATTGACGCCCAGCGAGACGCGCACGCACTGTCCCTTCAAGGGGGATGCCAGCTACTTCCATGTCGATGTCGATGGGCAACGCTATGAGGATGCTGTGTGGAGCTACGAGCACCCGCTGGATGACGTCCAGGCTATTCGTGCGCACCTGGTCTTCGATCCGCGAATCGCGTCTGCCAATGTCGAGTCCTGAGACCTTTCTCCGTCCGGCAAGGTGATATCTGTCCGCTGAGCGGCGGGCTGGCGGAGTCTATGCTAGCTGCCCTCAGCACAGCGTCAGCGGCACTTCCTGCGCTTCGAAGGCGAGCAGCCACTGCTTGCGCCCCATCCCACCAGCATAGCCGGTCAGGCTGCCGTCGCTGCCAATGACCCGATGGCAGGGAATCACGATCGAAATCGGATTGCGCCCGTTGGCCGCCCCCACCGCTCGCTGGGCACCCTTGCGTCCCAGGCCTTCGGCAAGTTGTCCGTAGCTTCGCGTTTCGCCGAAGGGAATGGCGGCCAGTGCCTGCCACACCTGGCGCTGAAACTCGGTGCCCTGCGGCTCGAGCGGTAGATCAAACTGCTGACGCTGTCCGGCAAAGAACTCTGTCAGCTGTTCACGGCAGACCTCCGTCAAGGGCGTGGCGCGGGGCGTGCTCGTCGCTGCCGCGGCGTTCTCCATAAAGTCAATTCTGGCGATGCCCCGGGCGCTTGCCGCGATGACGACAGCGCCCAGAGCGCTGCTGGCGGGAGGATGATAGACGTCGATGCCAGCAAAGCCGGCGTAACGGGTTTGCGGGTCAGCCTGGATGGGCGTTGCGCGCCTTGGCATGATCGAGTCTCCACAGTGGCCGTAAAAGATGACGGTGTCAGGGGCGGGTGTCATCCCCATTGAGGTAATGCCCAGGCCGCCCGGTATGACCGTTACTGGCCCGCCATACCTCGGGATCGCGCTTTCTACGAAGACCGCCTGCCCCTCGACGTCCGCCGTCTCCTCATCATTACCACGTTACGCCAGCCATGGGCGAGCGCGGTGCGTTGTGCCTCTGTCCTCTGCGGGCAGGTGCCGCCAACCATTGACGATGGGGTTGTCGAGCGTGTCGCCCCGGCGCCTGGTCGGCGTTGGCTGGTGAGACGGCATGTCCGGCTCCCGAAAGGTATGCTTGATGACGCGTCTATTCGCGCCTTGAGGCCAGGACTGGCCAAAAGCGGCACTCTCTGAAAACTCACTGGACGGCATCGTCTGCCGATGACGTCTGTCAGCTGCCGAGGAGACTGGCATGTCACTTCCCCTGACTCGCCACCATCGACCGCGCCAGGTCATGGAGGCCATCCACACGGCCAACGCGCACCTTGATGCGGATGACCAGCGCACCAAGTACGCCAAGATCGCGGCGTCTCCCTACGCCTTCTTTCGGGGCACCAATCATCTTTACTGGGCGGATGTCTGGCACGACTGGCGCTTCTCTCTCTTCGGTGGCCAGGTGGACACGCAGACATGGTTGCAGGGCGATGCCCACGCCTACAACTTCGGCGCCTATGGCCACCATGACGATCGCGTGCGATATGGCATGGACGACTTCGACGATGCGCTGATCGGGGACTATCAGTATGACCTGTGGCGCCTGTCCATCAGCCTGGTGCTGGATGCCGAGGAGAATGGCGTCTCGCGCAAGACATTGAGGCGTGGTCTCAAGCATCTGGTGCTCAGCTACCACAAGACCCTGGCGACGTATCGCGCGGGAGAGTCGCCGGGGCATGTCAGTGTCGATACCGCCAAGGGGCCGCTCAAGCCCTTCATGCAGAAGGTGGAACGCAAGAAAAGTCGGGCCAAGATGCTCGACAAGTGGACCGTGCAGGAGGAAACCGGGCGCAGGCTGCAGCGTGAAGGCAAGCTGATCAACTTGCCTGCCCATCTGGATAGTCAGCTGCGCAAGGCCATCAATGAAGAGTACCGCAGTACCCTGAAAGGTGAGCTGAGTGACGCGGAGGACGCGCACTTTTCCGTCAAGGATACCGCCAGGCGGATCGATGCCGGTACCGGGTCGCTGGGCCTCGAGCGCTTCTACGTATTGATCGAGGGAGGCAAGGATCACGAGCACGACGATGTCATTCTCGACGTCAAGGAGCAGCCGGGGCCAGCGGGGCTAGTACTCATGAGCAGCGCGGGCAAGCGAGCCTGGAAAGCCACCTTTCCCCACGAAGGCGCCCGTCACGCCGCCGCCTTTCGAGCCATTGCCGAACACCCCGACATCTATCTGGGGTGGCTGCACCTGGGCGACAAGGTGTTCTCGGTGCGTGAGCGGTCTCCCTACAAAGAGGACTTTCCGACCCACAAGCTCGACAGCGGCAAGGCGTATCGGCAGCTGGTGAAGCAGTGGGGAGCGATTCTGGCTCGGGAGCATCTACGCGGAGCAGCGGCGCTCACGCCTGACGACCCTGGGCGCTTTGCCCGTGCGGTCGGTCGCCAGGTTGACGGTCAGCTGGACAGCGTCGTGGAAATGGTGAGTACCCTGTCCCTGAGCTATGCCCGCTGCGTGGCTCAGGACCATCAGACCTTTGTGGAAGCACAGGCCGCAGCCACCTGACCCTCGCCAGCGTTGAGGCGCACGACCTAACCGATCTGTCGCTGCAGGCCGTCGTCGGGGCCCTGATAGACCCGTTCGACGGTGCGCCTCATCAGCCTGCGCGACAGGCTCGGCAGCAGTCGCATGCCCAGGGTCGCCAGGCGCGCCTTGCGGGTCGGCACGATCAGGAAGTCGCCCTGGGCCAGCCCAGCCATGATGTCGTCGGCGATGGCGTCGACGCTGGCCTTGGGAATGGACAGCGTCTGGGCGCGGTTTTCCGGGGTGCGGCCCTGTTCGAGCTGATCCACCATCGGGGAGTCGAATTCGCCGGGGCAGGCCAGTTGGACGCGAATGCCACGCGGCGAGAGTTCGTAGTAGAGCGATTCGGTCAAACCCACCAGGGCGTGTTTGCTGGCGCAGTAGGGGGTATAGCCAAAGACGCCCGTGAGGCCAGCCACCGAGGCGATATTGATCAGCCAGGCCGTGGGCGCGCCGGTGCTGGTGTCGTTGTTGCTGCCGGCGACCAGATGGGGCAATGCCGCCCGGGTGGCGTTGAGCGGTCCGAAGTAGTTGACCTCCATGACCTCGCGAAAGTCGTTGTCGGTCAAGGTCTCGAAGTAGCCCTCGCGCAGGATGCCGGCGCAGTTGATCAGGCCATCGATGCCCTCTGTTCTGGCGGCAATGGCGTCCATGCCGCTGCGTGTAGCGGCCGCATCGGTCACGTCCAGAGCCTCAATCTCGACCACGGCGGAGGGCCGTGCGGCGATGAGTGAACGCTGGGCGCTTTCCAGACGCGCCCGTTGGCGCGCCACCAGAGTGACGCGGGCGCCTTTATCCAGCAGTCTGCCGGCCAGTGCCAGCCCAAGCCCGGAGGAGCCTCCGGTGATGACGATATGACGTTGCTTGAACATGCTCTCTCTCCTGCTTGCCAAATGAAGGCCCGGGTGACCGCCCGGGCGTTCGCACCTCGTGACTGTTATTGCGTTGTCATTACGCTGCTAGTGGCTGGCAGAAGCAGCCTCCGAGGCGTTGGCGGGGGTGGCGGAAGTGGCAATCGGGAAGGTGGGGCTGAAGGTATCCATCAGGGCAAAGAGGGTCTGCAATGTTTGCAGGTCACCCTGTGGGGTCACACGCCCTGCGGCGATTTCATCGCCCAGGGACGTCTGCTGCAGCAACACACGGTTCAGCACATCTCGGGACAGGGTGAGGCTCAGATCGGCGTCATCACCGGTGGCGTCGCGACGGTGACGCAGGACGCCGTTGGCCAGGCTCAACCGGTAGTGGCGATCGCTGTCACTGAAGTGCCAGTCGATAGCGAGGCGCGTGGCGGCTGCGCGGGGACCATTGAGACGAACCGCCAGCAGGTCGAAGACCTGCTCGATCGGCAGCGCAGCGATCATGTCCGGGGAGGCGGTGGTGACCGCATTGGCGGTGTCGATGCCGTTGCGCAGTTCCCGGGCTCCGGTCAGGTAGATGTTGCGCCAGGGGCCCGACTCGGTCTGGTAGCCGAGCTGTTCGAAGACGTCCGCCTGTAGCTCACGGGCCTCGGCAAGTTGCGGTTGGGCCTGCACCAGATGATCGAGCAGCATCGCCGCCCAGCGGTAGTCGCCTTGCTCAACGGCGGACTGGCCAAGGGCCAGCACGGCGTCGGCGCCACCCAATGCCTCGACATAGCGCTGTCCCGCCGGCACCGGAGGCAGCGGGTTCAGTGTGGCGGGATTGCCGCTCCAGAAGCCCAGGTAACGTTGGTAGATGCCCTTCACGTTATGGGTGACGGTGCCGTAGTAGCCGCGATTGAACCACTCCTGCGCCAGGCTATCCGGCAGCTGGATTGCCTCGGCAATTTCATCGCGTTTGTAGCCCAGGTTGGCCAGCCGAAGGGTCTGGTCGTGCAGGTACTTGATCGCATCGCGCTGCTTCTCGATGTAGTTGCGAACATTGTCCTGGCCCCAGCGCGGCCAGTAGTGGGAGGTGAACACCACATCCGAGCGATTCCCGAACAGGCTGAGGGTGTCGTCCAGGGCACCGGCCCAGGCCAGGGCATCGCGCACCTTGGCGCCGCGTGGTGTCAGCATATTGTGCATCGAGGCGTTGAGGTTCTCTGCCGCCATCAGCGCGCGGTGCTGGGGAAAGTAGAACATCATCTCGGCATCGGCTTCGGTGGAGGGCGTCAGCTGGAACTCGATCTCGACACCATCGACGGTCAGCGTCTGGCCGCTGGCGGTAATCTCCTCGGTGGGCTCGATCAGGGTGAAGGTGCCCCTGGCGACGCCCTTGCCAAGGCCGTTGTCGACCTGCTGACGAGGCCCTCTCGGCAGGCCCATGGCGTGCATGTACTGAGAACGTCGGCTCATGGTGTTGCCCAGCAGCACCATCTCACTGGCGACGTGTTCGGTGAAATGTTCGGGGGCGATGACCCTTACTTCCCCCGCATCCACCTGCTGCTGGCTGATCACCCCCTTGACCCCGCCGAAGTGGTCGGGATGAGAGTGGGTGTAGATCACGGCAGTGACAGGTCGTTGGCCAAGCTCCTGATTGACCAGTGCCATGGCGGCCTCTGCGGGCTCTGTCATGGTCATCGGATCGATCACGATCCAGCCGGTGTCGCCACGAATCACGCTCATGGTGGTGAGATCGAAGCCGCGCACCTGGTAGATGCCATCGACCACTTCGTAGAGACCGGGGGTATTGTTGAGCTGCGCCTGGCGCCACAGGCTCGGGTTGACGCTGTGGGGCGCCTCGCCGTTGAGGAATTCCTGGTAGACCGCGACGTCCCAGACCACGTGACCGTCGTCAGCCTGGATCTTGAGATCCGGCGTGGCCTTGATCAGTCCGCGTCCGGCATCGTCGAAGTCGGCCCGGTCAGAGAAATCGAGAGAGTCCAGCACGGCCTGATGGGCGGCGATGGTGTCATCACTGGCGGGCTTGGGTGCAATGGCGTCCGCCGCGTAAACGCAGGGCATGTAGCTGGCGAAGGCAACGGCTGAGGCCAGCAGGGTGCGGCGCAGGGAGCGAGACATCATGACGATATCCTCTTTTGGTCGTGTGTAGGGTGATGGTTGTCGTGGTCCTGAGTGCTGGCGCCAACGGTCAGAAGTCGACCCTGAGGCTCGCCGTCAGATAGTCAAAGTCGGTATCTGCATAGGGGGTGTTGCCGCTGCCGCTCCAGCTCACCTCGGCGTGGTAGCGCTCCTGGAAGTCCGCTTGCAGGCCAAGGCTGCCGAACAGCCGGTCTTCGACGAAGTTGAGGTCATAGGACCAGCCGGAAACGTCATGGCCAAACAGGGCGTAGGGCGTCAGCGTCAGCCCCGGCAGCACATTGGGGTAAATCAGCTGACCGCGCAGACGATAGCCCCACGAAAAATCGCTGGCGTAGCCGTCCCCGGAGCAGCCGCGACCCTTGTAGGCAGGGTTGGCGGTCGCGATGGTGCAACCCGCTTCGCTGCCCTGGGCCAGGTCGGTGCCAAACAAATCGCCCTTGGCATAGCGACGCTCGTCCAGGCTTGGCAGGTCGTGGACATACTTCATGCCGGCTTCGCCCACCAGCACCAGCGCCTTGGCACCCAACACGTCCGGTACCGGCTGGATAGCGCCCAGGGTCAGTTGGGACACGTCGTAGCGGTCAAAACCTCGAAAGACATCGCCTGCTGCGGTGTCGCGGGCGGCCTGAGCCAGGGTGATGTCCTGGCCAATGGCGCCGGACAGGAATTCAGGATCGGCGATGAAGGCCGCGATCAGGTCTGCGGTGGCCAGCTGCAACGGCTGGTCATGACGAAAGCTGTACTCGCCGAACACTCGCGTGGCTTGACCGAACTTGGTGTGAAAGCCCAACCCGAAGACCTGGATATCCTCTGGGTAGTCAGCGAAGTACTGCATGTTGCGTGAGCGGTCATAGCTTGAGTCGGTCGGCGGACGCCAGCCCGGCGACAGGCCGTTGTCATCGGTGCCGGTGTAGCTGTCGGAGATGACGCTGGCGTAGGGGCGGCGGGAGTGGATGTTCATGGCGTAGCCGGAGAAGGTGGTATCCGCACTGGGCGAGTAGCTCAGGCGCAGGCCGAACTGGCCTTCATCCTCCGGCGTGTCGTCCGGGCCTCGGTCGACATACAAATCTCCCTGGTAGCCTGCCCGGTCATTGGGCCCCCGGGGGACCGCACCACCACAGCCATCGGCGATGTAGTCGTAAGAACTGAAGGCGGTGCCGCAGCCATCGAGCACCGACTTGTCCCAGTCGAGCTGGTAGAAGGCCCCCAGCTCCCAGCGTGGTGTCAGGGCCAGCTCTGCCGATAGCAGCGTGGTCGCCAGGCGCAGGTTGTCGCCCGGCATGCGCAGCGCCGCCGGGCGGTAGGGATTGATGGTATTGACCCCGTTGATGAAGAACTTGCTCTCTCCCCAGGGCAGGTACTGATCGCCGAGGGTCAGGTGGAGATCGTGGCCCGCAGGGGCGAAGTCCCCGTAGACGTAGGCTTCGGTGAACGTCGTGCCCTTGAAGCGTGACAGGCGATGAAAGCGGTGGTCATCGAGGGGTTCGTTGCGCTCGTAGCCATTGGCCAGACTGCCGAACGGAACGCTGTGGTGCTGCTGGTGGATGTCATACCAGGCCTTGCCGGCAATCCGAGCCCCGACGTTGCGATAGTCGAGATCCAGCTGGGTCGCCAGGATCACCGGTGTGGAGGCCAGCTCGCGATCGGCATAGTTGGCACGACCATCATCGATGTTGCGTGCCCCCGTGGGGTTGTAGCCAGTGGCGCCAGGGTCGGCTGCCTCGGCGTTACCCTGGAACAGAAAGTCCTGGTCGGAAGATTCGGCACGCCAGATGGCGCCGACACTGAGCGAGCCGGAAAGCTTGGCGTGAATCTCGCCGACGTCGCCCTCCAGGGCGTCAGCGTCAGGGACGCACAGGAGGCCCGGCAGGGTGGCCAAGGACAGGCACAGGGCCGTCCGGCGCATGCCGCTGGCATGCGCTGCAGAAGTGAGTGGCATGGTTCGCCTCTTGGTCTTGTCGTTATCGTTATGGGAGCTGCGATACCGTCATGTCGTGGCTATTCCCGGGCAGGATAGCGACGCCACAGGCAGGGAATCGGGTAGGCTGCCAGTCGCTGTTCAAGCTCGCTGGCGTCAACGTTGTCGGGCAGCTGGACATCGGCGACCAGCCCAAGGGCGGCGTCCTGGCGAGCGCTGATCCGGGCCACCCCCGCGCCGAGCAGAGTATCGGCGACCGACTGGTAGACCCGTGCGACCGCATCCTGGCGCAGCGCAGGCTTGAACACCTTGCCCACGGCGGTCAGCGGGATCGTGTCCATGAACCAGATGTTCTTGGGGATCGCGGCCTTCTCTGCCAGGTGCGCCTGGCAGTGACTGAGCAAGGCCTCTTCGCCGACCTCTCGACCTGGCTGCAGGCTGACATAGGCCACCGGGAGTTCACCGACCCGGTCGCAGGGCTTGCCCACTGCGGCAGCCATCTGTACCGAGGGGTGACGGTAGAGGACATCTTCGATCAGCTGTGGGTCGATGTTGTGGCCGCCTCGGATGATCAAGTCCTTGGCGCGGCCGGTGATCCAGATGTAGCCATCCCGATCCTGGCGGGCCAGGTCACCGGTGTTGAACCAGCCCTCCTCGACCCAGATGCCACGGTTCTGTTCAGGCTGGCGATAGCCAGCGAAGACGTTGGGGCCTCGGATCACCAGGGTGCCGATGTCGTCGACCTCACAGTCACGCAGGTAGCGGCCGTGGTCGTCCAGCGTGACCACCCTGGCGCCGGTGTAGGGCAGGGCCAGGCCGACGGACCCGGTGCGGCGCTCGCCTGCCAGGGGGTTGGCCATGCTGCCGCAGGTGCCCTCGGTCATGCCGAAGCCCTCGATCAGGACGATCCCCGTCAACTCCTCGAAGTGCCCGTGAACCGCTCGGGGCAAGGGCGCACCACCGCTGAGTGCGCTGGTGAGACTGGACACATCGGCGTCACCAAAGGGCACCTCAAGCAGTCGTGAGTAGATCGCCGGGACCGCGCTGAAGAAGGTGACCTGGTAACGCTCCACCAGTGACCAGAAGCCCTCGGCCAGCCCTGGCGTGCGGAAGCCTGCCGGCGTTGCCAACAGCACCTCAGCGCCGATCATCAGCGGGCCTAGCCCGGTGATCAGCACCGCGTTGACATGAAACAGCGGCAGCCCGCACAGGATCACCGCATCATCGGCATGGCGGAACAGCATCTGCATCATGGCGGCGTTGGCCACCTCGTTGGCGTGGCTGTGAGGCGCCAGCTTGGGCAGCCCGGTGGTGCCCCCGGTATGGAACAACGAGGCACGGTCGCTGGCACGAATCCGGCGTCCGCTGACCAGGTGGTCATCAGGGGCACGCTCGAGGCAGGCGTCGAAGTCGGCACACCAGTCCTCATCGGGGAGTGGCAGCGTCTGACGCAAGGCGACGGCCTCTGCCTCGGGCAGAAACTGCGCCGCGTCCACATACAGGACCTTGGTGAGGGTAGGGACCTGGTCCCTGATGGCCTCGACCTTGGCCCAGATGTCGCTGCCGGGAAAGGGGGCCAGGGCAACCAGAACGCGGGTGCCCGCGGCCTTCATGATGCCGGCAATGTGCTCGGGCTCGAGCATCGGGTTGATCGGATTGACCACTCCTGCGGCTTCCGCCCCCCACAGGGTGAAGTGGGTCTGCGGCAGGCTTGGCAGCAGGAACGAGACGACCGTGTCCCGGTCGATGCCAAGGGCATGAAAGGCATTGGCCGCCTGCAGGGTGCGGGCGAGAAAGTCGCGGTAGCGATAGCAGTGGCTGCTGTCGTCATCGGGCGTCATGACGAAGCGAAGGGCGACAGCGTCGGGCATTCGGCGAGCGCTGTCGGCAATCACATCTAGCGTGCTTTCGGGCAGGCCCAGGGATTCCCAGGGCGTCTGCTCGATGACCTCGATGTCGCCTCGGTCCCGGATCAACGGGAAGCCCTGGATGTGAGCGAGGTAGGAGGGCAGCTCAGGGATGCCAGCGGTGGTCATGTCGGGGCTCCAGATCGTTTCGACGGGGCAGGTAATACCGTCATCACAAGCCTGCGCTGCATGGGGTCATCCCTAGCGCGCCAGCCATTGCATCAGCTTGAGGACCTTGTGGGTGGTCTTGGTGTAGGGCGGTATCAGCGGTTTCATGCTGTCGAAGGGCCCCTGGCGATACATCGGGCGCAGTTTCGAAAAGGTGATGAAGCCATCGCGCCCGTGATAGTGGCCCATGCCGCTGTCGCCGATGCCGCCAAAGGGAAGGTCATGCTGGCCGACGTGCAGCAAGGCATGATTGACCGAGACCCCTCCCGACTGGATTCGCTCGATATAGCGATCCACCAGAGCCGTGTCCCGGGAGAAGGGATAGAGCGCAAGAGGGCGAGGCCGAGCATTGATGTAGTCGATGACCTCCTGTGGCTCGCGGTAGGTCATCACGGGCAGCAGCGGGCCGAAGATCTCGCGCTGCATGATCTGCATGTCATCGGCCACGTCCAGCACCAGGTGGGGGGCGAACTTGCGCGTGGCCGGATCACTGCCCTGTTGTGACAGTCGAATGACTCGCGCGCCCTTGGCCTCGGCATCGTCCAGGGTGGCCTGAAGACGCTGATAGGAGGTCTCGTCGATGATCGAGGTGTAGTCCGGGCTTGCCAGGTCGGGGTAACGCTGGTGAACGATGGCCTTGGCAGCATCCACCAGGGCATCCAGCGTCCCTTCAGGCACAAACAGGTAGTCCACCGTGGTGCAGATTTGACCTGCGTTGAGCAGTTTGACGAACAGCAGCCGTCTGGCAGCCTCTTCCAATGGAAAATCCGGGGCGAGTATCGCCGGAGCCTTGCCCCCCAGCTCCAGGGTGACAGGTGTCAGGTTCTCGGCGGCGTTGGCCATCACCTTGCGTCCGGTGGCGGTGGAGCCGGTGAAGACCAGGTGATCGAAGGGCAGCCGGCTAAAATGTGGCCCAAGCATGCCATCATCGGCGAAGAATCTGAGCTTGTCCGCGGCAAAGTAGCTTGGGCAGATATCGATCAGCAGCTGGGTCAGGCGAGGCGAGCGATCCGACATCTTGACCAGCGCGCGATTGCCGGCGGCAAAGATGCCGATCAGCGGGGCCAGGCTCAGGTTGAGCGGGAAGTTCCAGGGTACCAGCACGCCGACCACCCCCAGCGGCTGAGGGATGACCCTGTTGCGGGCGCCAAAGTAGAGACTGTGATCGACCCGTCGACGCTGGGGCCGCATCCATGACTTGAGATGCTTGATGGCATCCTTGATGTCGCTGAGTACCACCACAAATTCGCAGAACAGGGTTTCTTCCCGAGCGCGATTGCCGAAATCGTCGCTGATCGCCTGGACAATGGCCTCCTGGTGGTCCTGGATCATCCTGGCCAGGGCGCGCAGGTGCTGCACGCGTGCCTGATAGTCGGGCACAGGGTCTGCCAAATAGGCCTGCCGCTGCAGGGTGAAGGCCGCGTTCAGGTCATCCTGGGTCGCATCGTCGTGGGAGGCGAGTGGCGCGTTCATAGGTCGGCTCCGGCGTGTTCGCTCGTCGTAGGGGAAGGGCTGGCGCCGTCGCTGGCGATGAGGTCGTGCAGGTCCCCGCTACCGTCCAGGGATGAGCTGGAACCCGGCAGGGGAGCTGAAAAATGGACGCGCCGAACGCTGGCGGCCCGCGCCTGATCAAACACAGGGGCGTTGGCCCAGGCGTACTCGGCCAGGGCGAGGATGGTCAGCGACGGGTTGACCCCCAGGTTGCCGGGAATCAGCGAGCCGTCGATGACGCGCAGGTTGTGATAGCCAAAGACGTGGCCACGGTCATCGACCACCCCGTTGTCGGCATCGGTACCGATGGCGACGCCGCCCATCAGGTGAGCCGTGCTGGGAGCACCGGACAGGACCTCGGTAGCCACATTGCCGGCATCGCCGCCGCCAGCGGCGGCGACATAGTGCCGAGCGGCCTTGTGGGCGATGGGAAAGTAGTTGGTCAGGGCCCGATCGCCCTTGTCCTGGTAGACCGACCAGCCTGGGGCAAAGGCGCTATACCAGGGACGATGGCTTTTCAGGTGGACGTAGGTATCCCGCGTCTGCATCACCAGAAAGATGATCGAGTGGCGGGACTTGCCCACCGGGTTGAGCATGCGCAGCGTCTTGAGCGGCTGGCGCAGGATGTTGATCAACATGCTGACAGAGCGTGGCACCTGGCCTTGGGCGTCGGTCAGCGGCACGGCGCTCTGCAGGGCAAAGGTCGCGTCACCGTAGCGAGGAAAGCGGTTGATCTCGATGCGGGTCTCGTCGTCAGGGTCGAACATCGAGGTGATGGTCGGGCCATGGCAGATTTCCTGGGGCTGGCCCTGCCCATCGGCAAACCGGGCGGTGTTGACGATAAGGGTCTCGGAATTGGTGCGCACCTCCCGTCCCAGCCGCGACGATAGCCGGGGGAGAGTCTTGTCCTGATCCCTGGCCTTGAGCAGCAGGGGGATGGTGCCGAACACCCCGGCGGATAGCACCAGCCCTCGGCACCTCAGTCGATAGGGCTTCTTGGCGAAGCGGGCGGTCGAGGATTGTACGGTGATCTCGTAGCCGGCACTGCCATCACGCTCTCCGCGATCGGTGGCCAGCGGCTCGATACGGGTGACTTCGCTCTCGGCACGAATCTCGACGCCGTTACGCTCGGCAAACCACAGGTAGTTCTTGACCAGCGTGTTCTTGGCGTTGTGGCGACAGCCCATGGTGCAGCCACCGCAATAGCGACAGCTGTTACGTGTGGGGCCGTCCCCGGAGAAGTAGGGATCGCCACGTCCGGCACCGCTGCCATCGGCGGGGTCTTCAGGGAACAACACACCCGTGTTGACGGTCTGGTAGGTGGCCTCACGGCCCATGCGCCTGGCGGTTTCCTTGAGGGCGTGATCCGCGGCATTCTCGTAGTGGCTCTTGGTGACCCCGAGCATGCGCTGGGCCAGCCCGTAGTAGGGCATCAGGCGATCTTTCCAGTCGTGATGCACCCGGGTCCAGGATTCGGCGGCAAAGACCTCATCCTTGGGAATCAGATGGACATTGGCGTAGACCAGTGAGCCGCCGCCCACCCCGACGCCATGCAGGGCGGTGATCTTGCGGGTCAGGCTGATCTGCAGGTTGCCTGTCAGCCCAAGCTTGGGAGCCCACAGAAACTTCTTGAGATTCCAGGAGTTATCCGAGAACTCCTGGTCCTTCCAGCGCCGTCCTTTTTCCAGCATCAAGACCCGATGTCCCTGCTCCGACAGGCGCAGGGCGCTGACGGAACCACCGAAGCCGGTGCCGATGATGATCTGGTCGAAGTCGAAGTGCGCTTGCTCGCTGGCAGACATGGCCGGGTCCCCCTGCTCGTCTCGTTATTGTCATGCCCGAGCATAGTGAAGGCGGGAGGCCACAGATTGACCGAAGGCGCGTGTTACTTGACAAATGACGCAATATTGGCCGTTTCAGCCTTATGCTTTCGTCGCCATTGGGCAGGACTCTCGCCCATGACGCGCTTGAAACTGCGAGTCAATGCGCTGAGCTGGCTATAGCCCAGCAGGTCGGCGATCTCGGTGAGGCTAAGGTGGGTGTCCAGCATATACACCTGAGCGCTGCGCATGCGGACCCGGTCCAGCAAGTGCTGAAAGCTGAGGCCTCGCTTGAGCAGCCGGTCCTGCAGCGTGCGCGGTGGGACATCCAGCGCCGTGGCCACCGCCTCCAGGCTGACCTGATCCAGCGGCAGCAGGTTGGTGATGATCCACTCCACCTTGCTTTCGATATCGTCCCAGCGGTGACGATGCAGCAAGGAGTTGATCAGTCTGCGCAGCGCGGGGCTGCCCCCGGCAATCGCGTGGTCAAGGCAATGCCGGTCGAAGACCAGGGTGTTCTCCGGATGGTTGAAGCGCAGGGCGGCATGGAATTGCTGGGTGTAGGGTTCCAGGTCCTTGGGCTCTTCGCCACACAGGTAGACGGCGCGCAGCTTGATCGGTTCGCCATACAGGAAGGTGAGGATGTTGTAGGCCCCCATCAGGGTGTTGTCGTTATGCTGGCGTGATGGCCTGATGTAGCCGGGAACCCGATAGGTGAAGTGATAGTGGGCCTGGTCGTCGCGCTCTTCCAGTCTGACCTCAAGGCCCTGTACATGCCGACCGATCTGATCGGCAATGGTGACCATGGCCTCACGCAGGGTGTCGCACTGCTGAATCAGCAGACCCACCATGCCCAGCATGGAAATGTTCTGGTGGCGTCCCAGCAGCAGGCCGAAATGGCGACAGCCGCTGAGCTGAGCGCCCAGCTCGAGCAAGTCGATCTTGGTCGCCACCGGAATAAGGCGGTCGGGGCGGTCAAGGTAGTCGCCAGGCAAGGACAGGCGAGCCAGCGCCTGATGGGCACTGCCTCCCAACTCGCTGAGCAGGGTCGGATAGCCGGTCAGAGCAGCAGCACGCACCATAGGCTGCATGGAGGGTCTCCACAACGTTGGTGGGTGTGAGTATATATGGGCGCCGAGACTCCCGCGAACGCTCAACGGCGCCCAATGGGGCGCCGTTGTGGGGTGTTATGAATGAACGAGCATAGGGGAACAGATGGCGCCTATGAGCTGGCCGCGTAGGTATCCTTGAAGCGCTCTCTGAGTTGGTTCTTCTGCACCTTGCCCATGGTGTTGCGTGGCAGGCTGTCGACAAAGAACACCCGCTTCGGCTGCTTGTAGCGCGCAAGCTTGTCGGCCAGCGCGGCAATGATCTCGGTTTCCTGCGGTGTGGCGCCTTCTGCCGGGACGACCACGGCGGTGACGCCCTCGCCCAGATCCGGGTGGGGTAGCCCGATGACCGCTGATTCGAGCACGCCGCCGAGCTCGTCGATATGGCCCTCGACCTCCTTGGGGTAGACGTTGTAGCCCCCGGAGATCACCAGGTCCTTGTCCCGTCCGACGATCTGCACATAGCCTCGCTCGTCGATCAACGCCAGGTCGCCGGTGATGAAGAAGCCATCGTCCAACAGCTCCTCCGCGGTCTTCTCCGGCATCCGCCAGTATCCCTGAAACACGTTGGGGCCACGCACCTCGAGCATGCCAATCTCGCCCTGGGGCAGCGCGTCATGATGCTTGCCTTCGCGATCGGTAATGCGTACCTCGACCCCCGGCAAGGGCATCCCGACGGTGCCGGCGATGCGCTGGCCGTCATAAGGGTTCGAGGTATTCATGTTGGTTTCGGTCATGCCGTAGCGTTCGAGAATGGCATGGCCCGTGGCCGCCTCGAAGGCCTCATGGGTGTCGGCGGTCAGCGGCGCCGAGCCAGAGGTGAACAGGCGCATATTGGCGGTGGCTTCACGGGTGAGTCGAGGGTCCTTCAGCAGGCGCGTATAGAAGGTCGGCACCCCCATCATGGTGGTGCCCTGTGCCATTTCCTCGAACACCACATCCGCATCGAACTTGGGCAGGAAGCGCATGCTGGCACCGGCCATCAGGATCACGTTGCAGGCCACGAACAGGCCGTGGGTGTGGAAGATCGGCAGGGCATGGATGAGGCGGTCGTCTGCGCTAAAGCGCCAGGCAGACACCAGCGCCTCGGCATTCGACCCAAGGTTGCCGTGGCTGAGCATGGCACCCTTTGAACGACCCGTGGTGCCGGAGGTATACAGGATGGCGGCCAGATCGTTGGCGTCGCGCTCAAGGCAGTCGGTGACGGGGGAGGCCGCGGCGACCACGTCCATCAGTCCGCCGTCGGCGGCAGTGCCCAGCGACACCACACGCACGTCGCCGCAGGATGACGCAACCTGAGTGGCGGCGTCGAGTGAGGCCGGACGGCACACGAACAGCGCGGGCTCGGCGTCGCCGAGAAAATAGCGTATTTCCTCGCTGGTATAGCCGGTGTTGAGCGGCAGGTAGACGGCGCCGACCTTGAGGCTGGCCAGGTAGAGCAAAATGGCCTCGGGGCTCTTGTCGACCTGTACGGCGACTCTGTCCCCCGGGCCGACGCCAAGCTCGACCAGCGCGCCAGCCAGCCGTGCCACCATGTCGAGGGCGTCCGAATAACGGTAATCCCGACCTTCCCGGGTGGTGATGAAGGGGGCATCGCCACGCTCGTGCATGCGTTTTTCAAAGGTGGCAAAGAGGTTGTGGTTCATGTGACGGGATCTCCCTTGAGATGCTTGCGTGCTCGCCGACGCAGGTCCTTGACCTGGGAAGAGCAGGCGACCTTGCCTTCGCTGGAGTAGCGTTCGTGATTGCCCTCGATGTCATCGAGGACGTAAAGGTAATTGACCATCAGGCCGCCGAACTGGGCCAGGCCGCGGCGAGAGGTGTCGCCTAGCCAGTTGATGCGGTGAAGCTCGGCGCCATTGCCGAGATGAAAGCGAGCGACCGAGTTGAGGGGCAGCCCCTTGGGGTTGCGCTCTTTCGTGAGGTAGTGGGCCGCTAGGGGGCGAATGGCCTCGCCCAGGGTCTTGGCGCGCTCCGGGTCTGCCTCCCACCCTTCGCTATCGAGCTCCTTGAGCAGCGTCTGGGTGTCATCGTCCAGCCGGCCATCTTCCCGCTGGCGCTCGGCGTCCAGCCAGGCGCGAAATCCAGGCACGGGAGAGAGGGTGACGAAATGCTTGAGCCTGGGCAGCTCGGCCTTCAGCTCCTGCACCACCTGCTTGATCAAGAAGTTACCGAAGGAGATGCCGCGCAGTCCCACCTGACAGTTGCTGATGCCAAAGAAGGCGGCACTATCGGCATCTTCCGCCTCGATGGCCTCGTGGTTGGCATCGAGAATCGGCTGGATGCGTTCTGGCATACCCTTGGTCAAGGCGACCTCGACGAAGATCAGCGGCTCGTCGCCGATGGCCGGGTGAAAGAAGGCAAAGCAGCGTCGGTCTCGAGCATCCAGGCGGCGGCGCAGATCATTCCAGTCGCAGATCTCGTGTACCGCTTCGTAGCGAATGATTTTCTCCAGCACTGCCGCCGGGGTGTTCCAGTCGATGCGCTTGAGGACCAGAAAACCCCGGTTGAACCAGGAGGCAAACAGGTGGGCAAAGTCATCATCGAGCGCCCTGAGATCCGGGTTGTCCTTGAGCCTGGGCAGCAGATCCTCGCGCATGCGCACCAGATCATGGGTTCCGCCGGTGGTGAGGTTGAGGCGACGCAGCAGCTCCTGCCGTCTGGGCTCGCAGGCCTCGAACAAACGCTGAAGTGCCATGTTGCCGCGCTCGACACGGTAGTCTTGGTAGGCGCGATCCACGGCGTCGGGGTCTGCGGTGAACTCCTCTGTCAGGGTCAGGAAGAAGCGGGTCTTCTCTTCGTCGCCCAGGCGCCCATAGGCATCCAGGGCCTGGCAGGCGAGGGTAATGCTCGATGCTTCGCCGTCGCTTGCCAGCAGTCGATGACAGGCGTCGATGACCTGGGAATGGTCCAGCGGTGGGCCATCGCTACGCCTGCGCAGCAGGGCGTCGCGCTGGGTGATGTTGGACAACAGTTCCTGCAGAAAGCTGAAGTTCATCAGAAACACCTCGTTGGGGCCGAGCCGATCAGCCGGCGGTTTCCATGATCAGGTCCGGCAGCCAGGTGGCAATGCCCGGAAAGATGCATAGAAGGATGATGCCCAGCACCATGCACAGAGCGTAGGGCAGGCTACCGAGCAGAATGTCCTTGAGCGCGATATCTGGGGCTATCCCTTTGATGATGAACAGGTTGAGGCCTACCGGCGGGGTGATCAGGCCAATCTCCAGGTTGATGGTCAGAATGACCGCGAACCAGTAGGGATCAAAGTTGGCCGCCAGAATGATGGGCAGCAGAATCGGCGCCGTCATGACGATGACTGCCACTGGAGGCAGAAAGAAGCCGGCCACCAGCAAAAAGACGTTGATGATGCCCATCAGCACCCATCGATTGACCTCAAGACTGGCGATGGCCTCGGCCACGGTCTGGGTAATGAACAGCGACGACAGCGCATAGGCAAAGATCTCGGCGCAGGCAATGATCAGCATGATCATGACGCTTTCCCGCAGCGCGTCACGCATGATGGTGGTGAGCGGCTTCACCTGCCACATGCGGTAGACCACGATGGCCAGAGCCAGGCACAGGAAGGCACCCGCTCCGGCGGCCTCTGAGGGCGTGGCGACACCACCGTAGAGGGCGAACAGGATGCCGCTGACCACGACCAGGAAGGGTAGCACCCGCACCAGTGCCTTGAGGTTGTGCTCGACGTTACTGGCGACCTTGTCCTTGAGCTCGCGAGCGGCTTCCGCTACTGGGTTGGGGGCGTGATAGCCACCGGCCAGCTTGCAGGCGATAAGGGTCCAGGCCATGAACAGCAGCGCCAGCATGACACCGGGCAAGGCGCCGGCGATGAACAGGCGGCCGATCGACGTCTCGGTGGAAATCCCGTAGACGATCATGGTGACCGAAGGCGGAATCAGGATGCCCAGGGTGCCCCCTGCCGCAACGCACCCCGCGGCGACGCCATCCGGATAGCCGCGCTTGCGCATCTCGGGAATGCCCAGCTTGCCGATGGCTGCGCTGGTGGCCGGAGACGAACCTGATAGCGCTGCGAAGATCGAGCAGGCGCCGATATTGGAGATGGCCAGCCCACCGGGCACCTTGCCGAGCCACAGATCCAGTGAACGGTAGAGGTCTCGTCCGGTGGGGGACGATGCCACGGCCGCCCCCATCAGGATGAACATGGGTATCGCGACGAAGCCGAATGAGGCCAGGCTGCCGAAGAAGGTCTCGCCGAAGTAGGTCAGCTCGCCCATGCCTTGATCAAGCACCAGGGCGGCCAATGAGACCCCGCCCAGGGCGAAGGCGATGGGGGTGCCGATGGCCATCAGCACGAATAGTGCGGTGACAATAAGGATACCGCTGGTGACGGGGTCCATCAGCGCGCTCCTCCCAGAATGTCTGCCAGATACTGGATTGCCAGCAGGGTCGAGCCAAGGGCCAGCGGAACGAGCGCTGGCCACAGCGGAGGATTCCATACCGTGCCGGTGGTCCAGCCGCCGTGGAACGCCTCAAGCAGATACAGCCACGAGCCGTAAGCCAGGGCGATACAGAACCCCAGGCCGCACAGTGCAGCGACCAGGTTCATGGCACTCTTCAGGCCTCCCTTGAGGGCGTCGGGCAGCACGGTGACTGCCACCTGGCCACCGGTGAGCAGCACATAGGGGGAACCCAGCAGCATGGCGCCGGTGATCGAAAAGATGGCGAATTCGGTCTGCCAGGTGGTGCTTTCGCCAAGCAGATAGCGCACGAAGATCATATGACAGACGGCCAGCACGCCCAGCAGCAGTGCAGCCGCCGCGACAACGGCGAAGGCGATGGAGAGCCTGTCCATGCCACGACAGAACGCGCCGATGGGTCCGGCGCTGTGGCGGCGTGATAAGGCAGCAGTCGCGGCCTCGACGTGGGGGGGAGAGTGAGTATGGGACATGGAGCCTCCGAGGTGACATGACGACAACGAGCAGCAAGGCGCGGCATCACGCCGCGCCTTCCTCGGTTCATTCCACGGCCAGGGCGGCGTCGATCAGCGCCTGACCGTTGTCCACGTTCTCGGCAAAGCTCTTGTAGGCGCTCTCCTTGGCCACCTCGAGCCAGGCATCGTAGTCCGCCTGGGACATCTGCACGACGTCCACGCCATTTTCCTCGAACACGTCCACCATGGTCTGATCCAGCTGGGCGGCCTGTTCCGCAAAGTAGGCCTCGGCCTTTTCACCGGCCTCGAGCAACGCCTGCTGCTGGGCCTCATCGAGTCGACTCCAGCTTTGCTCCGAGATCAGGATCGGCTCGTACATGAACCACAGGGCGTTTTCCCCCGGTGCTGTCAGGCAGCTGACCTGCTCGTAGATGCGGTAGGACACGAAGGAGCCGGACGAGGTGTTGGCACCGTCCAGGACACCGGTCTGCATGGCAGTGTAAATCTCTGACGATGGCATCGAGGCGATGGAAGCACCCGCGGTTGCCAGCATTTCATCGAAGGCCGGGCCTGCTGCGCGCATGGTCTGCCCCGCCACCGTGTCAGGTGAGGTGATGCACTGCTTGTTGGAGGCGAATCCACCGGCCAGCCAGGCATCGGCCAGCACCCGCGCACCGGCGTCCTGGATGACCTGCTTGATCATGTCCATGAACGCCGAGTCATTGAGTCGCTGGGCGCGTTCATGATTGCGCACCAGGCCAGGCATCAGCGTGGCGGAGAACTCAGGATGGCGCCCGCTGGCATAGTCCAGCGGCAGTGAGGTCATGTCGAGGCGACCGCGCACCAGGGCGCCCCACTGTTCCTTGGCCTTGAACAGGGACTGGCCGGGGTAGACCTGCAGGGCCAGGTCCACGTCGGCAGCTTCCACTTCCTTGGCCATCAGTTGCACCATTTCATCGCGGACATCTCCCTGGCCGCCAGGAAACTGGTGAGAGACCCGCAGCGTGGTTTCCGCGCTGGCCGAGGCGCTGACGGCCAGTGCCGACAGCGCAACGCAAGCGGCGACCGTCAGCGCTTTGGTGCCTGAGCGTGGTCGAGCCTGCTGGAGTGAGGGAGCGTCCTGAGTCGTGCAATCGCAATCAGCCGAGCGAGCGGGATGAGCGGGGGAGGCGTGGCGTGTCATGGTGTCTCCTTGAGGAGTTGTTATTGTGGCGATGGGTGCCGCGGACGGCGGGTGATAAAGGGTGTAAAAAATGTTTCATTTGCTATGATGTATACATCAATAGCCCTCAGGTATATTCCTGTCAATGCGGCAGGCTTAGACCAAGGTGGCGGTTGGGCCGATGAATCGATGAACTGGCAGAGTTAGGCTTGCCGGCGAGGATGATGACATGAGCAACAAGACCTCCAACGCTCAGCGCTTGAGAGACTCTCTAGAGGACGACATCATCAACGGTCGACGCGCGCCGGGTGAGCGCCTGGACCCCGAGGCCCTGTGCGAGGCCTACAAGGTATCGCGCACGCCGGTGCGAGAAGCCATCCAGCAGCTGGTAGCCAGTGGTCTGGTGACCGTCTATCCCAAGAAGGGCACCTTTGTGGCACGGCTCGGGCTTGAGCGATTGATCGAGATGTTCGAGGTGATGGCAGAGCTGGAGGGCATGTGTGGCCGTCTTGCTGCCCGGCGCATGACCCCGGAGGAACTTGAGGCGCTGCAGGCCGCCTTCGAGGGCTGCCAAAGAGCCAGCGAGACCGGCGACAGCGACGCCTACTATTATGAGAACGAGTCCTTTCACAGCATTATCTATGCGGCCAGTCACAACGCCTTCCTGTCCGAGGAGGCTCAGTCGCTCAAGCAGAGGCTGAAACCCTATCGTCGGCTGCAGCTGCAGGTGCGCTCCAGAATGCAGAGTTCTCTGGAGGAGCATCGCGCTGTGCTGGACGCTCTTACGGCTGGCGATGCGGAGGCCGCTGAGCGCATCTTGCGCGATCACGTGCTGATTCAGGGCGAGCGTTTCAGCGACTTCGTATCCAGCGTGCGCAAGCTTGAAGCCACCGCGGATCGCTGATCCTGCTGGTGAGCCTGGCCAATGATCAAGCACAATGCGGCCTGTCTTGCTGATCCTCTCCACCACGAAGCGTCTGTCCTAGGCTTGACGACGGCGCGTCTGGGGTCGAGGGTGGTCCCAGCGTCATTGCTAGCCTGAGGGTATGTCATGTTTCCCGCTTTTTCCGCGCACTATGCGTCCTTGCCGGATCGCATGCGAGCCGAGATGGCACCGACGCCGGTGTCGTCACCACGCTTGCTGGCGTTCAATCGCCCCCTGGCCGAGGCGTTGGGGCTGAACCTGGATGCCTTGGATGATCACCATCTTGCCGAGGTGCTGGGAGGCAACCTGGTGCCGGAGGGGGCCCGCCCTGTGGCGACTGCCTATGCTGGACATCAGTTCGGTAACTTCGTGCCTCAACTCGGAGACGGCCGCGCCCTGTTGTTGGGCGAGCTCACGCACCGGGATGGCACGCTGCGGGAGGTGCAACTCAAGGGAGCCGGGCGCACGCCGTTCTCCCGTGGAGGCGATGGCCGCGCCCCGTTGGGGCCGGTTCTACGGGAATACCTGGTATCCGAGGCCATGGCCGCCCTGGGGGTTCCTACCACACGCGCACTGGCAGCGGTGGCCAGCGGCGATTCCGTGGTGCGCCAGATGGTGGAGCCGGGTGCGGTACTGACGCGGGTGGCAACCAGCCACATCCGCGTGGGCACTTTCCAGTATTTTGCCGCGCGGCGGGATACCGAGGCCCTGTCTCTGTTGGTGGACTTCTGCATTGAGCGTCACTATCCACATCTGTCCGAGAGTACGGGAGGAGGCAGAGCGCTGGCGCTGCTGGACGCGGTGGTGGAGCGTCAAGCCAGTCTGATCGCCCAATGGAAGGGGCTTGGCTTCATCCATGGAGTGATGAACACCGACAACTGCGCGATCTCCGGTGAGACCATCGACTACGGGCCCTGCGCCTTCATGGACGCCTTTCATCCCCACCGGGTGTTCAGTTCCATCGACGAGCGAGGCCGTTATGCCTGGGACAATCAGCCCGCCATCGCCCAGTGGAACCTGGCGCGCCTGGCCGAGACGCTACTGCCGTTGATCGATGACGACCAGGAGCGTGCGGTTGCGCTGGCCACGGCGTCGATCGAGAACTTTGCCGAACAGCATGATGCTGCCTGGACCGCCGTGCTACGCGCCAAGCTGGGGCTCGATAGCCAAGACGACCAGTCAGGTGACCATGATCTTGCCCTGGGCGAGGACCTGCTCAAGGCAATGGAGGAGGGCAATGCCGACTTTACCCTTGGCTTCGCCCGTCTGTCGGCCGCGCTGGAAGATGGTGACGAGACCCTGGCCGAAGGATTCGAGCGACGTCATCGCCTTGACGACTGGCTGCCGCGTTGGCGCCAGCGGCTGCAGCAACAGGGTGCGGACGCGCCAACGCTGAGGCAGCGGCTGAGCGCAGCCAATCCCCTGGTGATCCCTCGCAACCACCTGGTCGAAAAGGCCATTCGGGCTGCGGTGGACGACGATGACCTGAGCGTCTTTAGCTCAGTGCTGGCCGCCGTGACGCGCCCCCATGAGGCGCCAAGCGAGGCCTGGCTGATGGCACCCCCGACGCGAGACGAGCGCGTGCTCAGAACCTTCTGTGGTACCTGACATTTTGCTGCTACTCGCCCCTGCGATCTGTGCCTGGGCGCTGTAGGTAATATCTGTACGTGAGACCAGCCCCCGCGCCGCATGGGCGGGGGCTGTGCGTCCAGGCAAACGCCGTAAAGGATGTCGGCGGCAAGGCTGCCTGCACGTTGCTGCACCTCATGAAGGGGCCTGGCTGGCCTGCAGGGTCCGCGTCAACAGCGCCCGCAGGGCCGCGGGCCGCACTGGCTTAAGCAGCAGCTGGAAGCCACCGCGACGGACCTCCTCTGCCACCTCTTCGGTACGGTCTGCTGTAATCACGATGCCGGGCACTTCTCCTTCGAGGCGCTCGCTCAGGGCATCCAGTGCCATCAGTCCAGTGACTTCATTGTCCAGATGGTAGTCGGCCAGGATGGCGTCAGGATCGCCATCCAGGTGTCGCAGTACCGACTTGGCGCCGCCGATGGAGGTGGCGGTGAAGACCTCGCAGCCCCAGCCCGACAGCATCGCCTTCATGCCCTCGAGAATCAGCGACTCGTTGTCGATACACAGAATGCGCTTGCCATCGAGCTTGCTGGCGACCTTGCGTGAGGGCTTGCTGTCCGACTCGGCGACCTCGGCCTTGGCCTCGACCCGCGGCACGCTGACCGAGAACACGGTGCCGATACCGACCCAGGAGCGCACGCGGATGGGATGATCGAGCACCCGGCTCATGCGGTCGGCAATCGACAGCCCCAGTCCCAGTCCCTTTTCGCTTTCCTTGTGTCGGGAAGCCTGGTCCAGCCGGCGGAACTCCTGAAAGATCTCCGCTTGCTTGGCCTCTGGAATACCAGGGCCGCTGTCCCACACCTCGATCAACAGACGTTCGCCCCGTCGCCGGATACCCAGCAGCACGCGGCCCTCCTGGGTGTAGCGAATCGCGTTCGACAGAAAATTCTGGATGATGCGCCTGAGCATCTGGCTGTCACTGTCGACCCACAGGCGTGAGCCCACCACCTTCAGGTCAAGACCTCGGTCCTCGGCCATTACCGCAAACTGGGCCTGCAGGGGCCGCAGGATATCGGTCAGGGCGAAGTGGCTGCGACGCGGCGTCAGCGCCCCGGCATCCAGCTTCGAGATGTCCAGCAGGGTGCCGAGGAGCTCCTCGGCAGACTGCAGCGAGCTGTCGATGTGGCCGATGGTGCGCTTCATGTCCTCGGCCCCCATGTCCTGGGACAGGGCCGAGGTGAACAGCCGCGCCGCATTGAGCGGCTGCAGCAGGTCGTGGCTGGCCGCCGCCAGGAAGCGGGTCTTGGAGGCATTGGCATCTTCGGCCACCTGCTTGGCCTGGCGCAGCGCCTGCTCCGCCTCGGCCCTGACCCGGTTTTCCTGGCGCAGTGCCGAGTTGGCCTCGGACAGCGCCAGAGTACGGGAGCGCACGCGCTCTTCCAACGTCTCGTTGGTTTCCTTCAGGGCAATCTCGGCTCGGCGGCGTTCAGTGATGTCCTGGTACAGGGCGAAGAAACCGAGGATGGCGCCACTGTCGCCGAAGTGGGGGGTGTAGGTCACCAGCATGTAGCGAAGCCCTTCACCGCTGATGTCCAGCGAGACCTCGAAACTGACCCGTTCTCCGGCCAGCGTGCGCTTGAACCAGGGCGTGCGCTCCTCTGCCATGTCGGTCGGGATCACGTCGGTGACCTTCTTGCCGATCACCTCGTTGCGGTTGATGCTGAAGGCTTGCTCGTAGGCCCGGTTGGTAAACAGGTAGCGGCACTCACGGTCGAAGTAGGCGATCAATGCCGGCACGTTGTCCGTGTAGATACGGATGTTGTTCTCGGAACGGATCAGCGCCTCTTCCGTGCGTTTCTGCTGGGTGATGTCCTGATAGGTGTAGACGAAGCCTCCACCGGGCATGGGATTGCCCTGGACCTCCAGCACGCTGCCGTCCTGGCGGTAGCGCACGTAGCGATGTGGTTGTCCCTCGCGAATGTTGTCGAGCAATAGCTCGACATGCTCTTCGGGGTCACCTGGGCCGTATTCTCCATTATGGGCGTTGTAGCGAAAGATGCGGTCGATGGGCGCGCCGACACGAATCAGATGGTCCGGGAAGCGAAACAGTTCCAGGTAACGCTGATTCCAGACCACCAGGCGCAGGTTCTGATCGACCACGCTGATGCCCTGGTTGATGTTCTCGATGGTGGCCTGAAGCAGGGCGCGGTTGAATTCCAGCACCTGGGACGCTTCATCGACGATGGATATCACGTCGGAAATACCGATGCCGCGTCCCTGCAGGGCGGAATTGACCACGATACGGGCGGACGACGCACCCAGTACGGATGCCAGAAAACGTTCGGTGAACTGGATCACGTCAATGGACGCTCGTGCGCTGTCTTCCAGTGCCTTGCCGTTGCGACGGGCGTAGTCGCTGAAGGCACGGTCAACCTGGCCGGCGCTGAGGAATCGCTGGCACAGCACCTTGAGGTCGCCCACCGTGGTGGCACCGGTCCAGGGACGATTGACCGAGGTCTGACGGGTTTCGACGCTGTCCACGAACAGCGAGGCCTGAATGCGCTCCACCACGCGCTGGGGCGTGACCTGGGACACGAAGATGTAGGCCACCAGGTTGATTCCCAGCGACAGCATGACGCCATGGGTGAAGTTATCGCCCACATGCAGCCCGAACAACGAGGTGGGCGACAGCCAGGCAATCCCCAGCGGCCCGCCACTGAGCCAGTCAGCCGGGAGCACGCCGGCGTTGATCATGGCGGGCAGCAGCAGCGTGTAAGCCCAGATGGCGAAGCCGGCATTCATGCCGACGATGACGCCAAGACGGTTGCCACGCTTCCAGTAGAGTCCCCCGATCAGTGCCGGCGCGAACTGCGCCGCAGCAGCAAAGGAGAGCATGCCGATCGAGGCCAGCGAGGTGAACTCACCGATCAGCTGATAGAAGCCGTAGGCCATCGCCAGGATCACCGCGATGGTGATCCGGCGAGCCCTGAGCACCAGACGTCCGTAGTCCCGCGGCTTGGTGTCAAACCAGCGCATGCGGAACAGGGCGGGAATCACGATTTCGTTGGATATCATGATGGAGACGGCGACCGCCGCGACGATCACCATGCCGGTGGCGGCCGAGAATCCACCGATGAAGGTCAGCAGTGTGAGCCAGCCCTGGTCCGCTGCCATCGGCAGCGACAGGACGTAGGTATCGGGCGCGACGTCAGTGCCGGTAAAGGTGGTCAGGCCAGCCGCCGCCAGCGGCAGTACAAAGAACGCGAACAGTACCAGGTACAGCGGGAACAGCCAGCGAGCGCGGGCGGCGTCGTCGCGGTGGGTGTTCTCCACCACGGTGACATGGAATTGTCGAGGCAGGCATAGAATGGCCAGCATCGCCAGCAAGGTCTGGGCCCAGAAACTCTGGCCGAAGTCCTGCTGGGCCAGCTGGCGTTGGAGTTGCAAGTGTATATCGGCGCGGGTGAGCAGGTCCTGCAGGCCGTCGAACATCCCCCAGGTCACATAGGCGCCGAGTACCAGAAAGGCTACCAGCTTGACCAGTGACTCGAAGGCCACCGCATGAATCAGGCCCTCATGATGCTCGGTGGCATCGGTATGGCGAGTGCCGAAGAGGATGGCAAAGATCGCCATGACCACCGCCACATAAAACGCCGTGTCTCCGAACAGCGGGGCTCGTGTGATATCGGATGCGTCGGTCAGCACCGCGAAGGAGGTCGACACCGCCTTCAGCTGAAGAGCGATATAGGGCAGCGTGCCGATCAATGCGACCAGACTCGCGAAAGCAGCCAGGGACTGGGTCTTGCCATAGCGTGAGGCGATAAAGTCGGCAATCGAGGTGATGTTCTGATGCTTGGCCACGCGCACCATCTTGGCCAGGACAGGCCAGAACAGCAGCAAGGTCAGCACCGGACCGACAAAGATGCTGGCAAACGACCAGCCTGAGGTGGCGGCCTGTCCGACGGCGCCGTGGAACGTCCACGACGTGCAGTAGATCGCCAGAGCCAGGCTGTAGACCAGCGGGCGCCGCTGGCTTGCGCCCTGATGCCGGGCACGCCGGTCGCCGCGCCAGGCAATGGCGAACAGCACGGCAATGTAGAGAAGTGAAACGACGATCAACAGCCAACCGGCAAACATGGGCACCTCCTCGATGTCAGCTGCCATTCTAGGGTATCGGAAGGCCGCCAGGCAGGGGGCGCAGGCTGTCTCTTGAGGCGAATATCACAGACTCGATGGATTTCTGTGGTATCGACCAACGTCGATTACCGGAAAATAAGGCAGAGAATCGCGACTAAGGTGGAATGCACCTTTGTAGTGATAGACCAACGGCTAATATTTGTTGAATGTTTTTATTTTGTTGAATTAAAAGAAATTTTTCATAACATGGTGCACTGCATTTATGATTTTCGACTAAAGTTATCGTTCCTCTAAAAGCCCTTTTGACTAGTCTTTTGTTCGAGCCTTTTAGCTCTGCCTGACAGGGCATTTGGCGAACAAACCACTTCTTGAGGGTAGCCTTATGCTAGACAAGAGCGCACAGGCCTACTGGAAACGAAATATTAGAACCATTCTTGGCTGTCTTGCCGTCTGGTTTGTCGTCTCCTATGGCTTCGGCATTCTCCTGGTGGATGTGCTCAATAACATCCGCTTCTTTGGCTTCAAGTTAGGCTTCTGGTTTGCACAGCAGGGATCCATCTACACCTTCATCGTGCTGATTATTTTCTACGCCTGGAAGATGAATCGACTCGATGAAGAGTACGACGTCCACGAACAGTGAAACCCGCAAAATAACGTCAATGAACGGGAATTGATTCCATGGATGTACAACTGCTTACCTATCTCTTTGTAGGGGCGTCATTCGCTCTCTACATCGGTATCGCGATCTGGTCGCGGGCCGGCTCCACCAAGGACTTCTATGTCGCGGGGGGAGGTGTTCACCCCGCAGCCAATGGCATGGCGACCGCAGCTGACTGGATGTCCGCGGCATCGTTCATTTCGATGGCAGGGTTGATCGCCTACCTGGGCTATGACGCTTCCGTCTATCTGATGGGCTGGACCGGTGGCTACGTCATGCTGGCGATGCTGCTGGCTCCCTACCTGCGCAAGTTCGGAAAGTTCACGGTGCCAGATTTCATCGGCGACCGTTACTACTCGAATATCGCGAGGACCGTAGCGGTCATCTGCGTCATCTTCGTCTCGTTCACCTACGTGGCCGGACAGATGCGAGGTGTCGGCATCGTTTTCGCGCGCTTCCTCGAAGTGGATGTGAACCTCGGCGTTGTCATCGGCATGGTCATCGTCTTCTTCTATGCGGTACTGGGGGGAATGAAGGGCATTACCTATACCCAGGTGGCTCAGTATTGCGTGCTGATCACCGCCTTCATCGTACCGGCAGTGTTTCTGTCGATCATGATGACCGGTCACGTGCTGCCCCAGACCGGCCTCGGTGCGACCTTCGTTGATGCAGCAGGTAACGATAGCGGTCAATACATCCTTGATCGTCTCGATGGCCTGCTGACAGATCTCGGTATCACGCCCTATACCGACGGTAGTCAGCCGATGATCAACGTGTTCTTCATCACCGCTGCGCTGATGTGTGGTACGGCGGGTCTGCCTCACGTCATCGTGCGGTTCTTCACCGTGCCGCGGGTTCGTGATGCGCGGGTCAGCGCCGGTTGGGCCCTGGTGTTCATCGCCTTGCTGTATACCACTGCACCGGCGGTGGGGGTATTCGCTCGCACCAACATCATCGAGACCGTGAACGAGACAAGCTACGAGGAGGTTCCTGGCTGGTTCAAGAGCTGGGAGACGGTTGGCCTGATCGGCTGGCTCGACAAGAACGACGATGGCAGGGTGCAGATGGGGCCAGGCGCGCCGTTCGAGGGCAAGCCCACCTTCGAGAGCGGTCCCCTGGAAGAAGCCTCCACGGGTAGCTACGGTCAGCGGGTGGTCACCAATGCACCCACCGACAGCGCCAACGAGGTGTATATCGATCGCGATATCATCGTGCTGGCCAACCCCGAGATCGGTGGCTTGCCAGCCTGGGTGATCGCGCTGATGGCGGCCGGTGGTGTAGCGGCAGCACTGTCGACCGCGGCCGGGCTGTTGCTGGTCATCTCGGCGGCTGTGTCCCATGACCTGATCAAGAAGCAGATCAACCCGAACCTCAGCGAGAAGGGAGAGCTGCTGGCTGCTCGTGGCGCTGCCGCGGTGGCAGTCGTGGTGGCCGGCTACTTTGGCATCAATCCTCCGGGCTTTGTGGCCCAGGTGGTGGCCTTTGCCTTCGGCTTGGCGGCGTCGTCCTTCTTCCCGGCCATTCTGCTTGGCATCTTCGACAAGCGCATGAACCGCGAGGGGGCCATCGTCGGCATGGTGCTGGGTCTCAGCTTCACCTTTACCTATATCGTCTATACCAAGTTCATCAACACGGATCCGTCGATCTGGTGGTTTGGTATTTCGCCGGAAGGTATCGGTACGCTCGGCATGATCCTGCACTTTGTGGTGGCGTTCGTGGTGTCGCGGGCAACTGCTGCTCCGCCGGAACACATCCAGGAACTGGTCGAGAACGTGCGGGTGCCAAGAGGTGCTGGTGTGGCCCACGCACACTAGAACGAGACGAGGGGCCCAGCGCCGTGGGCTCCTCTTCGCCAACCTGCTCAGCCCCGGGACAGCCGGGGTTGAGCACGGAGCGAACGATGATCGACATCAATGTCACAGAACCTCCCTTTGCGCTGCTGGATGATGCCGGACGCGAGCGTATTCGCGCAGGGCTTGATCTGGCGTACTACGCGCGGGATGAAGTGATTCTCGAGGCTGGACAGGCCGGCGAGTTCGTCTTTGTGATTCACAAGGGCGAAGTCGCCGAACTGGACATGAACGAGTCCTCCACCGGGGGACGTATCGGCCACTACACCAGTGGCGATCTGTTTGGCGCGATCAGCGTCATCAACGGCCAGAGCCGCTATCGTTTTGTCGCCGAACAGGAAACCCTGTGCTACCTGATGCCCAGGGCGTTGTTCCTCTCGCTGTGCGAACAGTCCGAGGACTTCTCCGATTACTTTCACCAGCGTCTGGTCAGCAAGACGCGGCTGCTGGCGGAGCGGCGTTCCGATGGCGGCGTGACGCTGGCCGGTTTCATGCTGGCCAAGGTGCATGAATGCATGCGGCCACCCCTGCTGGTGGACCCGTCCATCAGTATTCGTCAGGCGGTGCTCACGCTGAAGGAGAAGGGCGCCGACAGTCTGTTGGTGGATACCGCGGAAGGCCCCGGAATGCTGACCAAGACCGACCTGCTCGATGCGCTGGTGATGCAGGAGCGGGGAGGGGGCGATGCCCTGGAAGGTATCGCTGGCCTGGCACTGGTGAGCGTCACCAGGGACCAGTACCTGTTCGAAGCGCTGATCGAGATGACCCGCCACAAGGTGGCCAGGGTGGTGGTCTATCACGAAGGCGCGCTGGAAGGCGTGGTCGAGTTGACCGATGTGCTGAGCTATTTCTCCAGTCGCAGCTATGTGGTCAGTCTTCAGGTGGAGCAGGCTGACAGCCTGGCGGAACTGAACGAGGCCAGCCAGCGCACGCCTGAGCTGATCGATGCACTGATGGCGCAGGGAATTCGCATGCGCTTTGCCATGGGCATGCTGTCAGCGCTTAACGGTCGCATTATTGGCAAGGCATGGCAGTTTTCGATGCCCGCCCCTCAGCGCGACCGGGTCTGTCTTGTCGTGCTGGGAAGTGAGGGCAGGGGCGAACAGATCCTCAAGACGGATCAGGACAACGCGCTGATTCTCCCGGACGACCTCGAGTGGCCGGACCTGGCCGCGGACAGTCGTCGTTTTACCGAGGTGCTGATGGACCTGGGCTATCCGCGCTGCCCAGGCAATATCATGGTGTCCAATCCCCAATGGACAGGAACGCTGGAGCAGTGGCGCGGGCGTATTCGGCGATGGGTCGCGGAACCGGATGGCAATAGCTTGATGAGCCTGGCGATTCTGGTGGATGTCGCTGGCGTGGCAGGTGACATGGCGTTGGTGGACCGCCTGCGTGATGTGTTGATCGAGGAGACCAGGGGCAACGCGCTGTTGCTGACCCATCTGGCCCGCGCGGTACTGCGGTTCTCTACGCCATTGACGCTGTTCGGCTCGCTCAAGAAGCCCGCACACGGCATCGACATCAAGAAAGGGGGCATCTTCCCGATCGTTCATGGGGTTCGCACCATGGCGCTGGATGCTGGTCTGCGCGAGACCTCGACCCACGATCGCCTGTCCGCTCTGGCTAGGCTCGGTCGCCTCGATGCAGAGGTGGCGGAAGACCTCGGTGAGGCGCTGTCACTATTCAGTGAGCTGAGGCTCAAGGCCCAGCTCAGGTGCCAGCGCGATGATCTCCTGGCCAGCGACAACGTGGTGGTGCAGTCCCTCAACTCCCTGGAGCGTGACCTGTTGCGGGAGGCACTTCATCTAGTGAAGGAGTTCAAGGGCAGTCTGTCCCATCGTTATCACCTGGAGTATGCATGAGCGTCGAGGCATCGCCTCAGGGAAAACTGACCTGGCGTCAGTGGTTTCGTTTAGGAGAGTACCCCATGCTGCGAGCGATCAGACGTGCGGCCGACCGCCGTCGTCAAGCCGATGGCGATTTTGCCTGGCTTTTCAATCCCTACACCGGTGATGAGTTGGTGTCCATCGACTGCGAGACCACCGGCCTGGATACGCGTCGCGCCGAACTGGTGTCGATTGCGGCAGTGCGGATCCACGATGGGCGCGTGTTGACCAGCGAGTCGCTTGATCTGCGGCTGGAGCCCCCGGCCAGCCTGGATGGTGATTCCATCAAGATTCACCGCCTGCGTGGGGTCGATCTTGAGGGTGGGATGCCGGTGCGTGATGCCCTCGAGACGCTGCTGGAATTCATCGGCAACCGTCCGCTGGTGGGGTGGTGCATCGACTTTGACCTGGCCATGCTCGATCGCTATCTCAAGGCGGAGTTTGGCTTCTCGTTGCCTAACGCCACCATCGATGTGGCGCAGCAGTACCGCAAGCGGATGCGGCGCAGCCACCCCGAACTTGAGCTGCAGCCGACTTTCGAACAATTGGCAGAGCGCCTGGGAGTGCCGATCATGGGACGGCATACCGCATTGGGTGATGCCGTCACTACGGCACTGATGCATTTGCGGCTGGACGCCGACGCGCTGGCCGAGTCGTCTCGATGATGCCATCCACGCCGCTGTCACCACGCGTGACCTGGGACGAGCGGCGTGTCAGGTGCCGTAACAGTCACCGTAATGGGGAGATCTTTGCATGAGCCTTCATGGTCTGATGATGTTGCTTGAGCCGACGTTGCTATCGCTTGGCCTGTTGGCTGTGATGGTGGCTTACTGCCAGTACTATCGCCGCACCCGTGACCTGTGGGGGATGGTCAAGTTCTGGGAGAAGCGTCTGACGCTGACGGTGAGTGAGCACGCCTGGCAACGCTTCGGCATCTTGCTGCTGTTGCTTGGTGTGGTGGCGCGCTATCTGCTGGCACTACAAGTCGTCTAGCCACAGGTCGTCTTGTCACAGGGCGGCTAATCAAAAGCACCTTGGCCCAGGACATGCGGTTGTGAACCAGCGTAATCGCAGGGGTGAGTGGTTGCTGACTTCTTCGCCTGTGGCGGACGTGAGTGATAGACTAGCGGGTCTTCATTTTCAGCCGTGATGTGCCCTGCCCATGTCTGCTCAGCCCGCTTCCGCCTCCCTGTTTGATCCCCGTGTCCTCGACCGTCGTGATGCCGCGTCCCCGGCAGCTGACGACGAGCGCGCCCAGGCCAAGGCCAAGCGCGAGTTCAACAAGCTGCAGAAGCGTCTGCGGCGTCAGACCGGCAACGCCATCATCGATTACGGCATGATTCAGGAAGGCGACAAGGTCATGGTATGCCTGTCCGGCGGCAAGGACAGCTACACCATGCTCGAGATTCTCCGCAGCCTGCAGCGCAATGCGCCGGTGAACTTCTCCCTGGTGGCGGTCAACCTCGACCAAAAGCAGCCCGGCTTTCCCGAGCACGTGCTACCGGACTACCTGGACAGCATTGGCGTGGACTACCACATCCTCGAGCGTGACACCTACTCGGTGGTGAAGGAAAAGACCCCCGAGGGCAAGACCACCTGCGCGCTGTGCTCGCGACTGCGCCGAGGGTCGCTGTACGGTTTTGCGGAAGAGATCGGTGCGACCAAGATTGCCCTGGGACACCACCGCGAGGATATTCTCGAGACGCTGTTCCTCAACATGTTCTTCGGGGGAAGTCTCAAGGCCATGCCGCCCAAGCTGCTGTCCGATGATGGCAAGAACATTGTCATCCGGCCGCTGGCGTACTGCCGCGAGGCGGACATCCAGGCCTACAGCGATGCCATGGCCTTTCCGATCATTCCCTGCAACCTCTGCGGTTCGCAGCCCAACCTGCAGCGCCAGGTGGTGAAGGAAATGCTGGCAGAGTGGGAGGCCAAGCACCCAGGGCGCCTGGAGAGCATGTTCAAGGCCGTGACCAACGTGGCACCCTCGCAGCTGGCGGACCGGGAGCTGTTCGACTTTGAAGGTCTGGAGGCCGTGCAGGCGCATCGCCAGGCTCGGCGTATTGATATCGTTGACGCCGACTAAGCTCGCCTGAACAAGCCCAGCTGAAGAGCCCCTGCTGAACATGCCTTGCTGAAAAGGCACTGCTGAAGCGCGAAGCGAGCTAGGGCTACATCACGCAGTGGCCCTCTTCAATGTCTGAACGCTCGTCCCGATAAGATAGCAAGAGGCCGCATCCTGGGATGCGGCCTCTTTTGTTGATGGAGTCGGTATATCGTCGCCCTACCTAGGGGGGCTGGGCTCGTGGCGTGGCACGACGTCTATCGGTCGCTGTCGGCCGCAGGCCCTGTCAGCGCCGCGGATCAGCTGGCGTCGGTGTCAGCCAGGTTCGACAGTGAGGCGAGGTCCAGGATATTGACCTCCCGTCCAGAGACGGCCACCAGGTCCTGCTGTTGAAAGCGCCCCAGAATGCGGCTGACCGTTTCGACGGCTAGTCCCAGGTGGTTGCCGATATCTGCCCGGGACATGGACAGGCGGAAGCTGAACGGCGAGTAGCCGCGGCGGCGGAAACGGTCCGACAGTCCGAGGAAGAAGCAGGCCAGTCGTTGGTCAGCGGTCTTGCGCGACAGCAGCTGCATCATGCGGCGATCCTCGCGCAGCTCCTTGCTGAGGGTGCGGAACAGTTGCGCGCGTAGTTCCGGCAGCGTTTGGGTCAGGGCGTCAAGGCGATCGAAGGGAATCTCACATACGGTCGTGGTCTCGAGTGCCACCACGCTGCCGGGGTATCTGCCGTCGTCGATGCCGTCCAGGCCGACCAGTTCACTGGGCAAGAAGAAGTTGGTCAGCTGCGCTTCGCCACTACCTTCGGTGGTGATCTGCTTGAGGCTACCGGAGCGAACCGTGAAGACGCTCGTGAAGCGATCTCCCTGCTCGACCAGGCGAGTGCCCTTCTTGATCGGAGGATGACGGCGGATAATGGAATCGAAGCGCTCGAGGTCAGCGGTCTCCAGCGACAACGGAAGGCACAGGGAGCTCAAGCTGCAGGACTCGCAACGAGTCTCGTGTAGCATGGGGCGCCGTCGATCTTGGGCCGATGGACTCATTCGCAGCTCCTGTGGGTCTGGGGTTTATGATGAGCAAAGCATGTAGGAAACTGGCTTTCCCTTGCTGCATGCTATTGTCGCTATTCTACACACAGATATTAGGCCAAAGGAGCATATACCTCTTTTGCCTCAATAATCTGGCGGCGATATGATAATCGTCAATTTCCTACAATTTGTAGGATATTCCACACAGCTAAACCGACAATCATGCCCGCTGCCATAAATCGTGTGGCAGGGTGTGCCAGCAAACTCTGCAGCTGACGCGCAGCAATCCCTGTTGTCACCAGTGCCGGTAGCGTCCCCAGGCCAAAGCAGAGCATGAGTAGTGCTCCACGGGCAGGGTCTGCGATGGCCATGCTCCATGCCAGCATGGAATACACCAGGCCACAGGGCAGCCAGCCCCAGATGGCCCCGAGTGCAACCGCCTGAGGTAGCTTGACCACTGGCAACAGGCGACGTCCTGCTGGCTCCAGGTACCTCCACAGGCGCTGGCCCAATGCCTCCAGCCAGCGTAGCCCTTTCCACAGGTTGGCAATGTAAAGCGCCATCGTGATCAGCATCAGGCTGGCAACCACCTGCAGCAGGTCCCGCATGCCCGGTGCCAGCGCCACCACAGAGCCTAGGCTTGCGACCATAGCGCCTGCCAGGCAGTAGCTGAACAGACGTCCCGAGTTGTAGCCAAGTAGTAAAATTCCTACACGAACAGGGTGGCGCATGCTCGGGGGAATGGCAAAGGTCAGGGCGCTCATTATACCGCCGCACATGCCGATGCAATGTGCTCCGCCAAGCAGCCCGAAGACAAAAGCCGCCATCGCGGGCGGCAGGTCTAGACCTACTGGGTTCATGCGTTCTGCTCAGGATCCAGGGGGTGGCGTGGAATCATGTTCGTCGGCTGTTGTGTCATCGACCGGTGTCTCTTTTGCCGGCTTTCTGGATGGGTTCGATGTCGGCGGGTCTTCGTCCTCGAACAGGATGCGATAGGCAGGACCCTCCAGATCGTCGAATTGATCGTTGCGGACCGCCCAGAAAAACGCCCATACCGCCAGACTCAACAGGATCAGCGACAGCGGTATCAACAGATAGAGAATGTTCATTGAGCATGCGCCGCTACGGCAAGACGTGAGGGTGATGGCGGCGCCGCGCGTCTCAGGCGAAGGGCATTGCCTATGACCAGCAGCGAGCTGATCGACATGCCGATGGCGGCGAGCCACGGAGGCACGAAGCCCAACGCGGCGGCGGGCAGCGCGACGACGTTGTAGAGCACTGACCAGGCGAGGTTCTGGCGAATGATGCGGCGCGTCTGGCGTGCGCTATGGATAGCCTGGACGATACGCTCCAGCGGCTCGCCGAGCAAGATCAGGTCGGCGCGAGTGCGTGTCAGGTCACTGGCGCCAGCAACGGCAATGGCGAGATCCGCCCCGGCCAGAACGGGCACATCGTTGATGCCATCTCCCACCATGGCAACGACCTCTCCCGCTTGCTGACGCTTGCGGACCAATGTGAGCTTGTCCTCGGGACTGGCGTTGCCGTGCCACTGCGCTACCCCCAGCTGATCGGCCAGGGGCTGAACGTTGCCGGGGCGATCGCCGGACAGGATCTCGATCTCGATACCCGCTTCGCGGATAGCCGCAAGGGTCATGGCGGCGTCTGTGCGGGGCTGGTCGTGTAGCTGGAACCAGGCGACAGCCTGCCCCTCGCATGCCAGCAGCAGCCACAGGCCGTCGCCTGGTATGTCGAGGGGGGGCTGGCTGGCCAGGGCAAAGTCCGGGCGTCCAAGGCGCCAACACTGCCCAGCCACGTAACCTTCCACGCCCTGACCGGGGACGTTGCGAATGTCGCTGGCCGTGACTCGGGCGTCGCGCCAGGGCCGGAAGGCATGGGCGACCGGGTGCTCCGAGCCGACTTCCAACGCAGCGGCCAGCTGACGAGGGTCGATGTCTGCAAGGCAGTCTGCCGTGAGGCGTCGGTGCTCGGCCAGGCGCAGCTGACCTCGAGTCAAGGTGCCGGTCTTGTCAAAGATGATGCGGTCGAGGCGGGCCAGGGTTTCCAGCGCATCGGCGCGAGCGACCAGCACGCCGGCGCGACGCAGACGCCCGTGGGCGACGGTCAAGGCGGTAGGCGTGGCCAGTGCCAAGGCGCAGGGACAGGTGACGACAAGTACCGACAGAGTGACCCACAGGCTGCGACTGGGGTCGATCCACCACCAGGCCATGGCGACCAGGGTGGTGATGATCAGCAGATTCAGGACAAAGCGGTGAGACACCTGCTCTGCCACCTTGGCGATACGCGGGCGATGGGCAAAGGCTCGGTCGGTAAGGTCAAGGATGCCAGCTGCGCGGGTCGCGTCCCCGACACGCAGGACGTCGAGCTCCACCGGGCTGTCGATGCACAGCGTGCCAGCGTGAACGATATCGCCCTGTCGTCGTAGTGAGGGCAGCGACTCACCGGTCAGCAGCGACTCGTCGATCTGTGCCACGCCTGATGTCAGGACGCCGTCAGCCGGAATCAGTGAGCCAGGACTGACGCGCACGCGATCACCCGGTTCGAGCTTGCTGGCGGGAATGACCCGTTCGTCGCCATTGGCCTCGACGCGCACTGCAGCGCTGGGCAAGGCGCTGGCCAGAACGTTGCCCTGGCGCCCGTAGTGGGCGCGGGCGCGGGATTCCAGGTAGCGACCGAACAGCAGGAAGAAGGTGAACATGCTGACCGAATCGAAGTAGCGATCTCCCGATTGGCTGACCACCGACCAGCAGCTCGCCAGGTAGGCGCCACCGATGGCCAGGGAGACGGGAACATCCATGCCGAGTATGCGCGAGCGTACGTCCCGCAAGGCGCCCAGGAAGAACGGTTGAGCGGCATACAGCACGACAGGCGTCGTCAGCGCCAGTGATAGCCAGGCAAACAGCTGGTCGAAATCGGCGCTGAGGTCCCCGCTGTCGACGTAGTGGGGGATCGAGAACATCAGCACCTGCATCATGCCTACCGCTGCCACTATCAAGCGGCGAACCATCTGGCGCGACTGGTGCTTGAGGCGCAGTTGAGCCTGGTCGGGTTCGTAGGGTTGCGAGGGGTAACCGATGGCCGCCATCTCGGCAAGAATGCGTGACAGCGTCAGCTGGCTCGGGTCCCAGCTCACCTGCAGGCGATGTTGCGACAGATTGACGGCGCTGCTGGCCAGACCATCGAGAGCGTTCAGGCGATGCTCGATCAACCAGGCGCAGGCGGCGCAGGTGATGCCGTCCACCGCCAGGGTGGCGACCTGATGCCCGTCGCGCTGGCGCACGAATCGGGCTTGCAGGCCGGGGTCATCGAAGACCTGGTAGCGTTCGGCGTCCGCGGGCGTGGCCGAGGGACGCTCAGGCATGGCGGTGCGAAAGCGGTAGTAGCTATCGAGGCCACCGTCGACAATGGCGTGAGCCACGGCTTCGCATCCGGGACAGCACAGGGGGTGCGCTTGCTGATCGATGGTGATCGACCAGGGGGCTCCTGCTTCCACCGTGGCGCCGCAGTGGTAGCAGGACCGCGGAGTATCGGTAGCCGGCATCACAGACCTGGCGTCAGGTGAATGGTGCCGTCTCGCGGGAATTCGGCCTCGCCGGTCAAGCGCCATGCAGCATCATCGCCGCTGCCGTCCTCGATCCATGGCTGGAGCTGCAGGTACCAGCGGTAGCGAAGGTTGCGCTCCAGGGTGCCAACATATTGCCCACTACGGGTATGGCTCAGGGTCAGCAGGCGGTCGCGATCCCCATCGGTGGGAAACTTCAGCTCCAGCTGCAGGCGCTCGGGGCGCTCTTCGCCGAGCAGCTGGACGACCACGTCCCCGGTGGTGGCATCGATCCGCAGATCGGCTGCCAGCCCAAGGGCTTCGGCGCGCTGCTGCTTTTCCAGCTGAACATTGATCGCCAGCCCCTCCTTGTAATAGTCGTCCGGTACCGAGCCATCGAAATAGCGGATCGACAGCGCCAGGTAGACCATGCTGAAGGTGACCGACGACAGCAGCAAAGCAATCAGAAACCAGGGCCAGAACTGCTTGTACCAGGGCGGCACCTGGGGATCGGACGAAGACATCAGGGGGTGACTCCTATGAATCGACTTTCGCGTTCCACCGCGACCGAGGGATCGTCTTCAGCGTGCAGGCGGACGCTGATGTCGGCGCTACGCTGTTCCATCAAAGCAGGATTTACGCTCAGCGTCATCACCAGCTGCCGGGACGCGTTGGCGGGTACCTCGAGTGACTCGGTATCGCTCTGCAGGCCCTCGATGCCGGTGACTTCGATCAGATAGCGGTGTGCCTGATTGTCGAGATTGCGCACGGTGATGGCGTACGAGTTGGCGATACGCCCATCGCTCAGCGTCTGAAACAGCCGCGCCCGATCGCGCTCGACGTCGACGTCCAGCGGGGTGCGGTCGGCCAGGGTCCAGATAAACAGCCCGATCATCACCAGCAACGCCACCAGGTAGCCGATCAGGCGTGGCCTGAGCAAATGGGTCTTGTTGCCGTCAAGGGCATGCTCGGTGGTGTAGCGAACCAGACCCCGAGGGTAGCCCATCTTGTCCATGACGCTGTCGCAGGCATCAATGCAGGCGGCGCAGGTGATGCACTGATACTGCAAGCCATCGCGAATGTCGATGCCGGTAGGGCAGACCTGGACGCAGAGTTCGCAGTCAATGCAGTGGCCGAGTCCCTGCTCGGTGGGGTCGGCACTGCGCTTGCGGGGGCCACGGGGCTCACCTCGATGATAATCGTAGGAGACGATCAGCGTATCGCGATCGAACATCACCGACTGGAAGCGGGCATAAGGACACATGTACAGACACACTTGCTCCCGTAGCCAGCCAGCGTTGAGGTAGGTGAAGACAATGAAGAAGCCGACCCAGAAGTAGGACCAGCCGTTGGCTGACAGGGTGGCCAGGTCGACGACCAGGCCCTTGATGGGCGTAAAGTAGCCGACAAAGGTGATGCCGGTGGCGGCGGCGATGATCAGCCAGATCGCGTGCTTGGCGCTCTTGCGCAGGAGCTTATCGGCATCAAGGGCGCGCTTGTCCAGCTTGATGCGGCGGTTGCGTGGCCCCTCGACACGATGCTCGACCCAGATGAACAGAAACGTCCAGACGCTCTGGGGGCAGGTGTAGCCACACCATACCCGGCCGGCAAACACCGTGATGAAGAACAGGCCAAAGGCGCAGATGATCAAGAGCCAGGACAGCAGCACGAACTCCTGGGGGTAGAAGGTCGCCGCAAAGATGTGGAATTCGCGACCCGGCAGGTCAAACCAGACCGCAGGACGGTCTCCCCATGGCACCCAAGGCAACAGCAGAAATCCCAGCATCAGCGCCCAGTTGGCAGCACGCCGGGCCCGTTGAAAGACGCCCTTCATCTCGCGTACGTAAATATGACGGCGGCTCTCGTACATGCTGTGTGACGAGGGGGCTTCGGGTGTGTGGTGGGATACCGCGCTGTCGGTCACATCTTGGGTGGGTATCTTGTCGCTCATGGCAGGCTCGCATCGCTGACCGATCATTCGTCGTTGTGACGACGGTCAGTCTAGCGATCGTCAGGTAGGTGAGAGGCCAGTGCGGCGCTTGGCCGCACTGGATACGGGGGTGGCCCCCTCTTGTGGATTACTGCGCAGGCTGGCTCAGGCTGTAGACGTAGGCCGCCACCAGATGCACGCGCTCCTCGCCGATGTAGGCGGCCTGGGCAGGCATATGGCCATTGCGGCCGTTACGCAGCGTCTGGCGAATCGAGTCGGCCAGGCTCTGTCCCGGTGCCTGGTACAACCAGGTCTCGTCGGTCAGGTTGGGGGCTCCCAGCGCCTGGTTGCCAGTACCGTCAGGCGAGTGACACGCCGCACACACCGATCCGAACACCGCGCCCCCCTTGTCAGCGCGCTCAGCATCTTCGGCCTGGCCGGACAGCGACAGCACATGCTGAGTCAGGTTCTCGATGTTGTCGGCGCCGAGTTGCTGCCACGAGGGCATCAGTCCGTTCCGCCCGTTCTCGATGGTGGCGACAATGTGCTCGGGCTCGCCCCCGTACAGCCAGTCCGTGTCAGTCAGGTTGGGGAATCCGTAGCCGCCCTTGGCATTCGAGCCGTGGCAGATCGCGCAGTTGTTGAGAAAGATACGCTCGGCAATCTGCATGGCCTCGGCATCCTTGATCAACTCCGGCACCGGGATTTCCTGATACTTCTCGAAGATCGGTGTGAAGCGCTGTTCGGCCTGGGCCACTTCTTCCTCCCACTGGCCTTCCTGACTCCAGCCCAGCACGCCGGCGAAATTGCCCAGGCCCGGATACAGCACCAGGTAGCCAAGTGAAAAGATCACGGTGGCAACGTAGAGCTGGAACCACCAACGTGGCAGCGGGTTATCGTATTCCGCAATGCCGTCGGCGGTATGGCCGGTGGTCTCGACAGTACCGTCTGCATCAGGGCGCTTGTCGGTCTTGCGATTGGCCCATAGCAGCCAGAAGGCGAAGCCAATCGTGCCGAGCGTGATGACGATGATCCAGGCGCTCCAGAAGCCTGAGAGGGCATCACCCCAGAGTGTATTCATGTGTTCTTTTCTCCCCTGTCCTTTCGGGAATCGGCCTGTTGCTCGGCCATGCGGTCACGGTTCGGTTGCTCGTCGTCATCCGCGAACGGCAGGTTGGCTGCCTGTTCGAACTCGCGCTTGCGACGGCTGGAATACGCCCAGGCCACCAGGCCCAGAAAGGCGACCAGCAGAATGCCGGTGAGAATGCCGCGAAAGGTTCCGATATCCATGGTTACGGGCTCTTTGCCGAGTTGGGCAGTACGGTGCCAAGCTGCTGCAGGTAGGCCACCAGCGCGGTGATCTCCCGTTCGCCGCGAACATCGCTGGTCGCGCTGGCGATCTGTTCGTCGGTATAGGGCACGCCCAGGGTCTGGAGGGTGCGCATCTTGGCTGGGGTGTGTTCGCCATCCAGGGTGTTCTCGAACAGCCAGGGATACGCCGGCATGATCGACTCAGGCACCACGTCACGCGGGTTGTACAGGTGCGCGCGGTGCCAGTCGTCGCTGTAGCGACCGCCGACGCGGGCAAGATCCGGACCGGTTCGCTTGGAGCCCCACATGAAGTTGTGCTCGTAGACGGATTCGCCTGCCACGCTGTAGTGGCCGTAGCGTTCGGTTTCCGCCCGGAAGGGACGAATCATCTGCGAGTGGCAGCCGACGCAGCCTTCCCGGCGATAGATGTCACGGCCCTCGAGTTGCAGCGCTGTCAGTGGCTTGAGGCCATCCACCGGCTCGGTCGTCTGCTTCTGGAAGAACAGCGGCACGATCTCGGCCAGGCCGCCAAAGCTGATCACCACCAGCACCAGCACCGCCATCAGGCCGACGTTCTTTTCTATGATCTCGTGTCTCATGTCAGTCTCGGTCCTTCATTGACTCAGGCGGTCTGTGGCAGGGGAGCACCGCTCTTGGCGGAACCCTTGACGGTCATCGCGACATTGACGGCCATGATCAGCATGCCGGTCACCCAGAACAGACCGCCGATCAGGCGCACGATGTAGCCGGGGCCGCTGGCCTCCACGGTCTCGACGAAGGTGTACATCAGCGTGCCGTCGGCATTGATGGCGCGCCACATCAGGCCCTGCAGGATGCCGTTGACCCACATGGCGGCGATGTACAGCACGGTGCCGATGGTGGCCAGCCAGAAGTGCACTGCCACCAGCTTGACCGAGTACATCTCGTTCTGACCGAACAGGCGGGGGATCAGGTGATACATCGAGCCGATGGTGATCATTGCCACCCAGCCCAGCGCTCCCGCGTGGACGTGGCCAATGGTCCAGTCGGTGTAGTGAGACAGGGCATTGACGGTCTTCACCGCCATCATCGGCCCTTCGAAGGTCGACATGCCGTAGAAGGACAGGGCGACCACCAGAAAGCGCAGCGTCGGATCGGTACGCAACTTATGCCAGGCGCCCGACAGGGTCATCATGCCGTTGATCATGCCGCCCCAGGAGGGGGCCAGCAGGATGATGGACATGACCATGCCCAGGGATTGGGCCCAGTTAGGCAGCGCGGTGTAGTGCAGGTGGTGCGGGCCGGCCCACATGTACACCATGATCAATGCCCAGAAATGGACGATGGACAGACGGTAGGAATAGACCGGGCGCTCGGCTTGCTTGGGCACGAAGTAATACATCATTCCCAGGAAGCCGGCGGTCAGGAAGAAGCCCACCGCGTTGTGTCCATACCACCACTGCACCATGGCATCGATGGCCCCGGAGTAGAGGGAGATGGAGTAGGTGGCGGTGACGGGAATGGCCGCGCTGTTGACGATGTGCAGCACCGCCACCGTCAGGATGAAGGCGGCGAAGAACCAGTTGGCCACGTAGATGTGCGAGGTCTTGCGAATCTTGACCGTGCCGAGGAACACGATGGCATAGGATACCCAGACGACGGCGAGCAGAATGTCGATGGGCCATTCCAGCTCGGCGTATTCCTTGACCTCGGTGAGGCCCAGGGGCAGGGTGGCGACGGCGCAGAGGATGACGGCCTGGTAGCCCCAGAACGTAAAGGCAGCCAGCTTGTCGCTGATCAGCCTTACCTGACACGTGCGTTGGACCACATAATAGGAGGTCGCGAACAGCGCGGATCCGCCGAAGGCAAAGATGACTGCGTTGGTGTGCAGGGGGCGAAGCCGACCAAAGCTTGTCCAGGGCAAGCCAAGGTTGAGTTCCGGCCAGACCAGTTGGGCAGCAAGTATGACACCGAGGGCCATGCCCACGATGCCCCATACCACCGTCATGATCGAGAACTGCCGGACCACCTTGTAGTTGTAGGTCGGATGTTCAAATGCTGTGCTCATGATCAGGTTCCCATCGATCGCGTAAAGGGGACGATCCCCCGGCCATAGTGCCTACCCAGCGGCAGTCTCAGAATGATGCAGATCAACAACCATTCAGAATTCTAGACCAGCACGGCTAGGGCTGGCACTTAGCCACTGGTGGCAGTGAACTTTGGAAATTTGTCCATGTCTGAAAATCTTTTATCCGACATTTTTGGTCAGGAATTGCGCCGGCAAAGCCCGTTTCACGGAGAACATCACGGGCAATGGGAGGGCATTGGACCCTGCATCCTGGCGGGCCCTGCCAGTGACGACCTACTTCTTTTGACGCATGGTGCAGGCGCTGGGCACGATTCACCCTTTCTGGTCGCCTGGCGCAAGGCGCTGGCCGACGCCGGAGTGGCGACCTTGTCAGTGGAGTTCGCCTACATGCGCCAGATGAAGGCGCTTGGGCGCCGGCGCCCGCCGCCCAAGGTCGATGTTCTGGTCGATGAGCTGCGCACCTGGCGTGACGTTTTGTCGCATAGCGTGCCTGGCCGCCTATGGCTGGGGGGCAAGTCCATGGGTGGGCGTGTGGCGACCCTGCTGGCGGCCGAGGAGACGGCACCTGGAGTGGTGGTAGCGGGTTATCCCTTTCACCCCCAGGGCAAGCCCGAACGACTTCGCCTGGCGCACTGGCCTCGCCTCAAGTGTCCAACGCTGGTGCTGCAGGGCACCCGAGATCCGTTTGGCACCCTCGAGCAAGTGCAAGGCTATGATTTGCCCGAGGTGGCCACCGTCGAATGGCTGGAGGACGGTGATCACGACTGGCTGACCCGGCGTGCCAGCGGCGTGACACGAGACGAACTGATGCAGCGCGCGGCAAAATGCGCAGCAACGTTGATGCAGGTGAATTGAGGCCGCTACGGTCAGGGGGATGGGTCTCGCCATTTTTTTTACGGCTGTTTTGGCTCGTTGCGGAGGGCCGCTGAATCTCGTGAGCCCTTGTGCCGCCTGCGTTTCCGCCCAAGTCGATGAATGCACGGGCAAAATAGGCGACAAAAAAAACGAGAAAGATGGTTTGACCGCGTTGACATCCCCCCGATGTTCTGTAGAATGCAGCGCCACGTGACCAGGGGTGGTTAGCTCAGTTGGGAGAGCACCAGCCTTACAAGCTGGGGGTCACAGGTTCGAACCCTGTACCACCCACCATCACCTTGGTGATGGCTGGACACGTAGAGTTGTAGACGTTGGACCGGTAGTTCAGTTGGTTAGAATGCCGGCCTGTCACGCCGGAGGTCGCGGGTTCGAGTCCCGTCCGGTCCGCCAACGTCACTTCTCGAATCGTCATCAATGTGGACCGGTAGTTCAGTTGGTTAGAATGCCGGCCTGTCACGCCGGAGGTCGCGGGTTCGAGTCCCGTCCGGTCCGCCACGATGACACGCCAAAGTCGATGAGCTCCAGGAAACTTGAGGCATCGCACCGTGTGAAATGATGTGGGTGATTAGCTCAGTTGGTTAGAGCACCAGCCTCACATGCTGGGGGTCACTGGTTCGAATCCGGTATCACCCACCACGCGGACCGGTAGTTCAGTTGGTTAGAATGCCGGCCTGTCACGCCGGAGGTCGCGGGTTCGAGTCCCGTCCGGTCCGCCATTTCGCTCGACCCAGCACACGCTGGAAAAAAGTCCGGTCACGTTGCCGGCAGTTATTCCGAAAAGCCCCGCTGCTTCTGCAGCGGGGCTTTTCTCGTTATGGGTCCCCTCAAGGCGTTTACACCACACTGACGCTATGGGCTAGCCCATGGCGCTGGCGGGGTTCGCATCGTGTCGCTGCTTTTTGCCTTTCTGGGGTGGCGAGGATTGACTCGCTATCATACAGTTGTTTGAAAATAGCCGTAGACTGGCTGCCCTGATGCAGTGCCAGTTCCGGACCTCACGACAACAAGATTGCAGCCAAGGCTGCCAAGGACCGCGCCGTGACCGCCTATCCCCACCTGCTGGCCCCACTGAGACTGGGGCACCTGGAATTGCCCAATCGCGTGTTGATGGGCTCCATGCATACCAATCTGGAAGAGGCGCCGCAGGGGTTTTCCCGTCTGGCCGCCTTTTACGCCGAACGTGCTCGCGAAGGCGTGGCGCTGATCGTGACTGGTGGCATTGCACCGAATGCGGAGGGCGCCGTTTTTCAGGGGGCGTCGCAGTTGACCTCGGTTGAGCAGCTCGATGATCACCGCGGTGTTGTCGAGGCGGTACATGCACAGGGGGGCCGCATCTGCATGCAGATTCTGCATGCGGGGCGCTACGCGTATTCACCGGAGTTGGTAGCCCCTTCGGCGCTGCAGGCTCCCATCAACCCCTTCCAGCCGCGAGCGCTCAGTGACGATGAGGTCGAGCAGCAGATCGAGGACTACGTGCGCTGCGCGCGTCTGGCGCAGCAGGCAGGCTATGACGGCGTCGAGATCATGGGCTCCGAGGGCTACCTGATCAATCAGTTCATTTGCCGCCGAACCAATGTGCGCGAGGATCGCTGGGGGGGCAGCTTCGACAATCGCTGTCGCTTCCCGCTGGAGATTCTGCGCCGCGTCCGTGCGGCGGTGGGAGAGCGTTTCCTGTTGATCTACCGACTGTCGATGATCGACCTTGTGGAGGACGGAAGTACCTACGACGAGGTCATTGCGCTGGGCCAGGCGGTTGAGGCGGCCGGTGCCAACGTGATCAACACCGGCATCGGTTGGCATGAAGCGCGAGTCCCGACCATCGTGACCAGCGTCCCGCGAGCCGCTTTCACCGAGGTGTCGCGACGCATGAAAGACGCCGTCTCGATCCCGTTGATCACCACCAATCGCATCAACATGCCGGATGTGGCCGAGCGGGTGCTGCGCGACGGACATGCTGACATGGTGTCCATGGCGCGTCCGCTGCTGGCGGATTCGGCATGGGTGAGCAAGGCGAGGGAGGGGCGTGCTGCCGAGATCAATACCTGTATCGCCTGTAACCAGGCCTGTCTCGACCATACGTTCCAGGGCAAGCTGACGTCCTGTCTGGTCAATCCCCGCGCCTGTCATGAAACGGAGCTGACGCTTGAACCCGCTGACCAGCCAGTGTCCGTGGCGGTGGTGGGTGGTGGTCCTGCAGGGCTCGCCACGGCAGTCAGTGCCGCGCAGCGTGGGCACAGGGTTACCCTGTTCGAACGTCAGCCAATCCTGGGTGGGCAGTTCAATTTTGCGCGCCGCATTCCCGGCAAGGAAGAGTTTGACGAAACGCTGCGTTACTTCCAGGTGATGCTGGACAAGCTGGAAGTCGACGTCAGGCTCTCCTGCGAGGCGGGTGTCAACGATCTCCTGGCCTTCGATCGTGTGGTGCTGGCCAGCGGCGTCAGACCCAGACCGTTGGCGTTGCCCGGCAGTGATCATCCTAGTGTGATGAGTTACGCCGAGGCCATCGATGCTCCTCAGCGTGTCGGGCGCCGGGTGGCCATCATCGGCGCTGGCGGTATCGGTTTCGATGTGGCGGAGTTGCTGACCCATACGGCTCCTGGTGATGACCCGTTGCAGGATTGGTGCGACGAGTGGGGGGTGGATCTTGAGGTCAGCACGCCAGGGGGGCTGAAGCCGGCCCGCCGGCCGCAGTCGCCACGACAGGTCTACTTGCTTCAGCGCAAGACGTCCAAGCCGGGCAAGGGGTTGGGCACCACCTCAGGTTGGGTGCACCGGGCATCCCTTCGTCATCGAGGTGTGACCGCGATGGCTGGCTGCGAGTATCGGCATATCGATGATCAAGGGCTGCACCTGAGCGTCGAGGGCGAGCCGCGTGTGTTGGAGGTGGATACGGTCGTGGTGTGTGCCGGTCAAGAATCGGTGCGCGAACTCGTGGCGCCCCTCGAGGCGGCGGGTGTCGCTGTCTCCATCATCGGCGGTGCCGATGAGGCGGCCGAACTCGACGCCAAGCGTGCCATTGACCAGGGGGTGAGGTTGGCGGCGTCCTTCTAGAGCCGTCATTCTGGTGGCGTCGGGCCAGCCCATCAGGATCTGGCTCGCGCCCCAGGCAAGCGTGATGAAAATTACTTAAGAAGTGTGCCGTTGTGTGCAATTTTGGTGGCTGCGGCAAGATGGCGCGGTAGACAGTGACGAGCCCCGTGATCAAGCGGCGGGCGTCGCTTTCACGGCTAGTGAATACCTCGCTTATCATGTTCATGGTCCCTCTTACGCCGAATTTCGTCTGGACAACGAAACGCTTCTGCTGGCAAGAGTTCTTATAGGTAAGGACGCTCAGCGTTGAAGACCTGCACATCGTTTTTGGCTAATGCTGTTCTACGCTGAGAGTACCCACTCGTGACTGGCGCTGGCTGACGGGAAAGGCCTGAGAGCCAAGAGCGAGTCCCGGGCATCACAGGAGGCATCGATGAGCATCTTCGACCACGTGCAGAACCGCTTCGCTCGCGTCCAGCAGGAAGAAATGTCCCTGCAGGAATATCTGGAACTCTGCCGTCAAGACCCTTCCGCCTACGCCAGTGCGGCTGAGAGAATGCTGGAGGCCATCGGTGAGCCTGAGGTGATTGACACCGCCAAGGACCCGAGACTGGCGCGAATCTTCTCCAACAAGGTGATACGTCGGTATCCGGCGTTCAGTGAGTTTCACGGCATGGAGGAGGCCATCGAGCAGATCGTGGCCTACTTCCGTCACGCCGCCCAAGGGCTGGAGGAGAAAAAGCAGATTCTCTACCTGCTTGGCCCCGTGGGGGGCGGCAAGTCATCCCTGGCCGAGCGCCTCAAACTGCTGATGGAGCGTGTGCCGTTCTACGCCATCAAGGGGTCGCCGGTGCACGAGTCTCCGCTCGGGCTGTTCTCGCCAGAGGAAGACGGAGAGCTGCTCGAGAAAGAGTATGGTATCCCCGCTCGCTACCTGCGCAGCGTGATGTCGCCCTGGGCCGCCAAGCGGCTGAAGGAGTCCGGCGGTGATATCTCGCAGTTCCGGGTGGTCAGGCTGTACCCCTCGCGCCTCAACCAGATCGCCATCGCCAAGACCGAGCCGGGTGACGAGAACAACCAGGATATCTCGTCCCTGGTGGGCAAGGTCGATATCCGCCAGCTGGAGATGTATTCCCAGGATGATCCTGACGCCTACAGCTTTTCCGGAGGATTGTGCCGGGCCAATCAGGGCTTGATGGAATTCGTCGAGATGTTCAAGGCGCCCATCAAGGTGCTGCACCCCCTACTGACGGCGACCCAGGAAGGGAACTACAACCCCACCGAGGGCATGGGCGCGATTCCCTTCGATGGCATCGTGCTGGCGCACTCCAACGAGAGTGAGTGGCAGGCGTTCCGCAACAACCGCAACAATGAGGCGTTCCTCGACCGCGTCTATATCGTCAAGGTGCCCTATTGCCTGCGGGTGTCCGAGGAAATCAACATCTACAAGAAGCTGCTGGAGCATTCGTCGCTCAATGAGGCGCCCTGTGCACCGGATACCTTGCGCATGCTCGCCCAGTTCTCGGTGCTGTCGCGTCTCAAGGAGCCGGAAAACTCCAGCGTCTACTCGAAGATGCGGGTCTATGACGGTGAAAACCTCAAGGACACCGATCCCAAGGCCAAGTCGATTCAGGAATATCGCGACAGCGCCGGCGTCGATGAAGGCATGGATGGTCTGTCCACGCGCTTTGCCTTCAAGATCCTGTCCAAGGTCTTCAACTTCGACAATCACGAGGTGGCGGCCAACCCGGTGCACCTGTTGTACGTGCTCGAGCAGCGCCTTGAGCAGGAGCAGCTGCCCAAGGAGACCTTCGAGCGCTATCTGCGCTATATCAAGGAGTACCTGGCGCCGCGCTATGTGGACTTCATTGGCAAGGAAATTCAGACCGCCTACCTGGAGTCCTACTCCGAGTATGGTCAGAACATCTTTGATCGCTATGTCACCTATGCGGATTTCTGGATTCAGGACCAGGAGTACAGGGATCCCGAGACCGGCGAGCTGTTCGACCGCCAGTCGCTTAACGATGAGCTGGAAAAGATCGAGAAGCCGGCGGGCATCTCCAATCCCAAGGACTTCCGTCACGAGGTGGTCAACTTCGTGCTGCGGGCGCGTGCCCAGAACAACGGCATGAACCCGGGGTGGCAGTCCTACGAGAAGCTGCGTGGTGTCATCGAGCACAAGATGTTTGCCAACACCGAGGAGTTGCTGCCCGTTATTTCCTTCAATGCCAAGGCGTCCTCTGCGGATATCAAGAAGCACGAGGATTTCGTGGCACGGATGAAGGATCGAGGCTACACCGAGAAGCAGGTGCGCCTGCTGTCGGAGTGGTACCTGAGAGTGCGCAAGTCGCAGTAGCCGTGAAGGCGCCGGGCCAGGCCCGGCGCCGGACACCCTTGTCGACTGCGCCCAGGAGGTCCCATGACCTACTTCATCGATCGACGAGCGAACGCCAAGAACAAGAGCGCGGTCAATCGCCAGCGCTTTCTTGACCGCTATCGCACCCATATCAAGCGCTCCGTCGAGGAGGCCGTCAACCGTCGCTCCATCACCGATATGGAGCGAGGCGAAAAGGTTTCCATCCCCAGTCGCGATATCTCCGAGCCAGTGTTCCAGCACGGCAGCGGTGGGCGACGTTCGATTGTCGCACCCGGTAATCGCGAGTTTCAGGAAGGTGATCGCCTGCGTCGCCCAGACGGCGGGGGCGGTGGTGGCGATGGCAGTGGAGAGGGTGGCGCCTCCAACCAGGGGGAGGGCATGGATGAGTTCGCCTTCACCCTGACCCGGGAGGAGTTCCTCGAGTTTGTCTTCGATGGCCTCGAGTTGCCCCATCTGGAGCGCAAGCCGCTGGTGGATGTGGAAGAAGTGCGCCCCGTGCGCGCCGGGGTCTCGAGAGATGGCGTGCCGGCTCGGATCAACATTGTGCGTTCGATGCGAGAAGCTCAGGCCCGTCGAATTGCCATGCGTGCACCGATTCGTCGCGCGCTGCGGGAAGCTCAGGAAGCGCTGGAAGTCGAGGAGCGCAAGGATCCCGTGCTCAAGAATCCCGCTCGCATCCAGGAGTTGAAGGCCGAGATCGAGCGCCTAGAGCGGCGTCTGGAGGCGGTTCCCTTCATCGATACCTATGATCTTCGCTACAACCATCTGATCAACCAGCCTCAGCCGTCCAGCAAGGCCGTGATGTTCTGCGTCATGGATGTATCGGGCTCGATGACCCAGGCCCACAAGGATATCGCCAAGCGCTTTTTCCTGCTGCTCTACCTGTTTCTCGAGCGCAGCTACGAGCGGGTCGAGCTGGTCTTTGTGCGTCACCACACTGCCGCCAAGGAAGTCGATGAGGAGGAATTCTTCTACTCACGGGAGACGGGCGGCACCATCGTTTCCAGTGCGCTCACCCTGGTCGACGAGATCATCGACAAGCGCTATCCCCCCGGCCAGTGGAACCTGTACGTGGCCCAGGCATCGGATGGCGATAACTGGGACGATGACTCGGTCAACTGTCGGGAGCTGCTGACCAAATCGCTGATGGGGCGCCTGCAGTACTTCACCTATGTGGAAATCACGCCTCACGCTCACCAGGCACTATGGGAAGAATACGAGCGGGTCGAGGCCGCCTATCCCGACCGCTTTGCCATGCGTCAGATTGTTGAACCCGGGGACATCTATCCGGTGTTCCGGGCCTTGTTCAAGCGCCGTGCGGACAGTGCGGCAAGGGGGTAGGCAGGCGCAGGTCTGCCCTACGGCGGCAGCGGGACTGGCAAAGGGGAGCACGGTGAAGGGCGTGCCGTGTGTTGAAGCACCTCGCCAGGTAAACCCCTAGCCACAGCCGTGTCTTGCAAGCGGACTCCCTTGCAAGCGAAGCATGTTGGACGAGCAGCGCCTTGGACGAAGAGGAATTGCCATGACCGCCTTGACCAAACGTCACGCCAAGCCCATTGCGACCGGCTCGGACTGGAGCTTCGACGACCTGACCGAGTTCGAGGCCGAGATCGCTCGGCTTGCGGACGAGTATCGACTGGACACCTACCCCAATCAGATCGAGATCATCACCACGGAGCAGATGATGGACGCCTACGCCAGCGTGGGCATGCCTGTGGGCTACCATCACTGGTCGTTCGGCAAGCAGTTCCTGGCCGTCGAGCAGGCCTATCGTCGTGGGCAGATGGGGCTGGCCTATGAGCTGGTGATCAACTCCGACCCCTGCATCGCCTATCTGATGGAAGAGAACACCCTGATGATGCAGGTACTGGTCATGGCGCATGCCTGCTACGGCCATAATTCCTTCTTCAAGGGCAATTATCTGTTTCGGACCTGGACCGATGCCTCTTCGATCGTCGACTACCTGGTGTTTGCCCGCAAGTACATCAGTCAGTGCGAGGAGCGTCACGGTGTGCAGGCCGTCGAGCAGTTGCTCGACGCCTGTCACGCGCTGCAGAACTATGGGGTGGATCGCTACAAGCGGCCGTCTCCGGTATCGCCGGAAGAGGAGGCTCGTCGGCAGAAAGAGCGTGAAGACTATCTCCAGGCTCAGGTCAATACCCTGTGGCGGACAATCCCCATGGGTGACGCCGGCATCGAGGTGCCGCCTGTGTCTTCCGACGATGACCCGCTGGGGCTGCACGGCGGCGGGCGTTATCCCCCCGAGCCACAGGAAAATCTGCTGTACTTCATCGAGAAGAATGCACCCTTGCTGGCGCCCTGGCAGCGGGAGGTCGTGCGAATCGTGCGTAAGCTGGCCCAGTACTTCTATCCTCAGCGGCAGACCCAGGTCATGAATGAAGGGTGGGCGACGTTTTGGCACTACACGCTGATGAATCGGCTGTTCGATGAAGGGGCCGTGGACGAAGGCCTGATTCTGGAGTTTCTGCAGTCCCATACCGCCGTCGTCAGTCAGCCCGCCTTTGACAGCCCTTACTACAACGGGATCAACCCCTATGCGCTGGGCTTCGCCATCTTCACCGACCTCAAGCGCCTCTGCGAGTCTCCGGATGACGAGGACCGGGAGTGGTTTCCGGACATTGCGGGAAGCGACTGGCGCGAAACGCTGAATTTCGCCATGCGCAACTTCAAGGACGAGTCCTTCATTCAGCAGTTTCTATCACCCAAGGTGATTCGTCAGCTCAAGCTGTTCCAGGTGGTCGATGATGATCAGGAGGACATGCTCGAGGTGGCAGCGATTCATGACGAGCGGGGCTACCGGCGGGTCCGTGAGGCGCTGTCCGCGCAGTACGCCCTGTCGCTCAGGGAGCCGAATATTCAGGTGTTCGAGGCCGATATTCGAGGAGATCGTTCGCTGACACTCAGGCACGTGCAGGATCAGCGGCGTCCGTTGGCGCGTAGCGTCTACCCTGTGATCCGACACCTTCACCAGCTATGGGGCTTTCCGGTCAAGCTGGAGTCCTTCGATGGTGATGAAGTGGTGCGACGTTACCAGTGGCCGCTGCCGGACAGCGAAGAATCCGCCTGACGCCGACAGCAGATAACCGACACGCCGCCGCAAAGTGATGCTTTGCGGCGGCGTGTTTTCTTGCCTGCTTTCCTCCTGCCTTCTTTCTTCTTGCTTAGTACCGGACCTCGGCACGCAGCCTTATGGCTTGGCCGTCCAGGATTGGCACCATCCGCCTGGGGCGACGCTATTCTGCGGGAATAGCTGGCAGCCCTCGGTTTCGGCATTGAAGAACATGCAGTTCGAGCAGAGCTCTCCGTCTTCGTAGGCGGCATTGCCGCTGGCATCGCTGGCCTTTTCGACGTATCCCAGAGCCTTGGCCTGGGCATTGTCGGTACTCAGGCGAGGCAGGCTCTGCGCCAGCGCAGTGCGAGACAGGACACCAGCACCCAGCGGCAGAGCGGCGATGCCCAGCAGACTGGTGCGCAGGAAGGCACGACGGCTGTGCTTGGTCATGGGGACTCCTCATTGTCGGAAGATGAGCGTCATACGGTCATGGTCAGGCCCGCGATGGGCCGGTCTTGGTGAGTCAGGATGCCTTGGCAGCCTGCTCCTGCGCTCTTGATGGCGCTGCCTTGCAAGATTAGCTAAGCCGTTGAGCCTTGGCGAATCGTCTCGTTGTGAGTGCGGCAATCCGCCGCGAAAAAAGCGGTCCGCGCAGTCGGCGGTGCAGGTGGTGAGGAGGCGCTGATATACTGCGTTGCCAAACCACCATGTTTAACATCCGCGTCCTGAGTCGTTGGCGTGGAGCGATGGGAAAGGAGCGTGATCATGCAGAATGCTGTGATTCTGATCAATGCCGAGAAAGGGCAGGTCAAGGCGGTGGCCGAGCGTCTGGCCGAGGTGGAAGGGATCAGCGAGGTCTATTCGACCTGCGGTCGCTATGATCTGGTGGCCATTGCCCGTACACGGGATTTCGAGAGTCTGGCGGAGCTGGTCACTGGACGCCTGAATGCAGTAGAAGGCATTGCCGACACGGAAACGCTCAATGCGCTTCAGGTGCACTCGCGCCACGATCTGGAAACCATGTTTTCGTTGGGTTGGTAAGGGCAGGCCCTGCTGATCATTGTTCGTCCTGACCATTGTTCGTCCTGACCATTGCCAACAAGGAAGTGTGTGGATCTCTCGCTTGATCGTCTGATACCTCGGCCGCGGCATTTCCTGGCCTCGCTGGCCATCGCCGTGCTGGGGGTTGTCCTGTGGTACTCCACCGAGCAGGGCTATCGCGACCGCATGAGCTGGATGGGGGTGACCGAGTGGGCGGAACCGTCCACGCTGGCGTTCACCCGTGTGCTGCGTAATGAAGGGTACCTGCTGGGATGGTCTGATCTGCGCGTTGGTGCGCTGTGGGCGAGCTATGAACTGCGGCAGTCGGCGGATCACCGGGTGGGGCCTCGCCCCGGCTTCAAACAGGATTGGCGAACGCTGTGGCCCGTCAGCACGACCAGCTACGCTGGCAGTGGATATGACCGTGGGCACCTGGCTCCCAACTATGCCATGGCCAAGGTCTGGGGGGAGCAGGCTCAGCATGACAGCTTCCTGATGAGCAACATGATGCCGCAGAAGCCTGCCCTCAACCGTCAGCTATGGCAGCGCCTGGAAGAAGTCGTGATGGACCATTTTCTGCCGCGCTTCGGTCGCCTGCAGGTCATCACCGGGCCTGTCTATGCAGAAACCAGAGTCAGCGATCTCTCCCTGGATCGACTGCTGGATCGCGTCAGCTTTGTGGAGGTGCCAATCGGCTTCTACAAGGTGGTGGTGGTGCCCGGAGAGACTCCTCTGGCAGTCGCTTTTGTGATGCCCCAGAACGTGCGTGGAGATGAATCGCTGTCTCGCTATCTTGTCAGCATCGACGAGGTGGAAGCGATCACGGGCCTGAATTTCTTTCCGCGGCTGGGCCCGCAGGAAGAGGCGGCCTGGGAGGCTCGTGCGGGGGTGGGCGACTGGGCGCTGTCTCAGGTGGCTGAGTTGCCGTCGCGTTTCGATTGAGCGACGGGCTAGGGACTAAAGACCGGGTGCTAACACGCTGGATGCTGGAACGGCAGGCACAAAAAAACCGCGACGGGGCGCGGATTCTTGTTGGATCTGTCTGATCCTGTTGCTGCATGACATTGGTGCCCAGGAGAGGACTTGAACCTCCACGTCCGTAAGGACACTAGCACCTGAAGCTAGCGCGTCTACCAATTCCGCCACCTGGGCATGTCATGTTGTGTGCTCGTGATCTACGTTATCTGCTCGGCCTGTGTTCATCGATGCATGCCGCAGCATGTATCGTTGGTGCCCAGGAGAGGACTTGAACCTCCACGTCCGTAAGGACACTAGCACCTGAAGCTAGCGCGTCTACCAATTCCGCCACCTGGGCGAACACGTGCGCTTTGCCGATAACGATGTATCAAAGAGCGTGACGATCTCCATCGTCGTGATCCCGAAGGATCTTGGTGCCCAGAAGAGGACTTGAACCTCCACGTCCGTAAGGACACTAGCACCTGAAGCTAGCGCGTCTACCAATTCCGCCATCTGGGCAAGTGGCGCGTATGTTACCGAAACTTTGGCATATTGCAAGCCTTTTGCGTCGCTGCTGGGAGAAAAAAACGTCGTACTGATGGCGCAAGCTCTGTATCCGGAGGCGCTTATGGTTGGGTGACGGCGCTGCTGGCGCTATACTGCGCGCATGTTAAGAGACAATTTCGAAAAGACCGCACGCTCGCGCCCGGGTGGCGGCGCACTCCTGCCGTCCTCGCCCCTGTCAAGGATGCCTTCCGCATGAACCATTGGACGCTCGACGCCGACGAACACGCCAGCCGCGAAGCCCATAAGTACGACAAGCCTGCTCCCTCCCGTGAATATCTGTTGAATCGACTCGAGGAAATCGGTACGCCGACGACCCACGAGGCGATGAGCGATCAGCTTGGCCTGGATGATGAAGACCTTCGAGAAGCGGTACGCCGGCGCCTCTCCGCCATGGAGCGAGACGGCCAGGTATTGCGCAATCGTCGGGGCGCCTATGCGCTGATCGATAAGCTGGACCTGATCAAGGGTAAGGTGCTGGGTCATCGCGACGGCTTTGGATTTCTGGTCCGCGATGATGGCAAGAAGCCTGACCTGGTCATGCCTCCTCGGCAGATGCGCCGAGTGTTTCACGGTGACCATGTGCTGGTGCGGGTCAGCGGGCGTGACCGTCGTGGTCGCGACGAGGCGACGGTGGTGGAAGTCATCGCGCGCAACACCCAGACGATCGTTGGCGTCTATCGGGAGAACACGCCTGAGTTCGGCGTGCTGATTCCCGAGAACAACCGCATTACCCAGGAAGTCATCATTCCCCACAGTGCTTGCGCTGGAGCGCAGGACGGGCAGGTCATCTCGGCGCGTATCGTCAAGCAGCCGGAGACCCGGGTCCAGCCTGTCGGGGAAGTGATCGAGGTGCTGGGTGAGCGCATGGACCCCGGGATGGAAATTGATATTGCGCTGCGAAGCTACGAGATCCCCTCTGAGTTTCCGCCGGATGTCATCGATCAGATCGCCAGCATGTCCGCTGAGGTAGCGGAGGACGACAAGCTTCATCGCATCGACCTGCGCGACAAGCCGCTGGTGACCATCGACGATGAAAGCGCCAAGGACTTCGACGACGCTGTCTGTGCCTACAAGACGCGTTCCGGAAGCTGGAAGCTGCTGGTGGCGATTGCCGATGTCTCGCACTACGTGCGTCCCGGCAGCCCGCTGGACCAGGAGGCCATTGCTCGGGGCAACTCGGTGTACTTCCCGGGGCAGGTGGTGCCGATGCTGCCAGAGCTGCTGTCCAATGGGCTCTGCTCGCTGAACCCTGACGTGGATCGACTGGCGCTGGTCTGCGAGCTGAACATTTCCAAGACCGGCGCGATCAGTCGCTATCGATTCTATGAGGCCGTTTTCCGCTCGCACGCCAGGCTGACCTACAACAAGGTGGCAGCCATTCTCCAGGATGACGGAGAAGAGGGCGATGCGCTGCGACAGCAGTACAAGGCGCTGGTACCGTCGCTGAAGAACCTGTACAGCCTGTATCAGCTGTTGCGAGAAGCGCGCACCGAGCGGGGCGCCATCGACTTCGAGACCACCGAGACCGCGATCGTCTTCAACGACGAACGCAAGATCGAGAAGATTGTGCCGCGCTCGCGCAACGATGCTCACAAGATCATCGAGGAATGCATGCTGGCCGCCAACGTGGCCACCGCGCGCTTCCTGGACAAGCACGACCTGCCAGCGCTTTACCGGATTCACGAGCGGCCATCGCCGGAACGCCTGGACAAGCTGAGGCTGTTCCTGAACGAGATCGGCATGTCGCTAGGTGGCGGTGATGAGCCCACGCCTCAGGACTATCGCGACCTGGCCGAGGCCATCAAGGGCCGTGACGATGCGGACATCATTCAGACAGTGATGTTGCGCTCCATGAGCCAGGCGGTCTACTCACCGCACAACGAAGGGCACTTTGGCCTGGCATATCCGGCCTATGCCCACTTTACTTCGCCGATTCGCCGCTACCCCGACCTGCTGGTGCATCGCGCCATTCGCTCGGTCATCCGCGGTCCGCGCCAGACCAATACCGTGTTGCGGGCCGAGGGTGCGCCGGTGGAGCCGCCGACCAAGTGGTGCCCCTACACCTTCGAGCAGATGCTGGAGCTGGGGGAACATTGCTCGATGACAGAGCGTCGGGCCGATGACGCCACTCGCGACGTGGAGGACTGGCTCAAGTGTGAGTTCATGTCCGACAAGCTCGGTGAGGTCTACGACGGAACCATCGCCTCCGTCACTCAGTTCGGTATCTTTGTGCGGCTGGATGATGTCTACGTCGAGGGGTTGGTGCACGTCACCTCATTACCTTCCGACTATTACCACTACGAGCCGGAAAAGCATCGCCTCAAGGGCGAGCGCACGGGAACCAGCTACCGTCTCGGCGACGGGGTGACCGTTCAGGTGGCGCGGGTCGACCTGGATGAGCGCAAGATCGATTTCGAGATGGCCGATGACAAGCCACGTCCTCGGCGTGCGCCGCGCAAGCGTCGTGGCGAGCCTGCGAGCAAGGCCAGCGAGACCGGTCAAGCCAAGGCCGGCAAGCGTGGCAAGGATGGCGCCTCGTCCGAGGCCGAGGCGCCGAAGAAGAAGGGTGGGCGTCGTCGTCGTGGCCCTCGGCGCAATGCGCGTGGCAATGGCCATAAGGGGTAACGCCAGCGTGATCTGTTTACAGGAGGGTCTGCGTGGCCAAGCATGAATCCAAGCGTCAACGTCAGCGTCAGCCACGGGGTGGTTCTGGCGCCGCGGCGCCCGCAGGTCTCGATGGCGTCTTTGGCGTGCATGCCGTCCGGGCCATGTTGGATCGCGGCGAATCCCCTCGCGAGCTGTGGCTGCAGGAAGGTGAAGCGGGCCGACGCTTGCACGACCTGATCGAGCTGGCGCGTCAGCGTGGGGCACGTGTCAAAGCGGTGCCCCGAGACGAGCTGGACCGCCTCTCCCAGGGGGCTTCCCATCAGGGAGTCGTCGCTTTCTGTCCGCCGTTGGCACCGGAGAGCGAGGAGTCGCTCTGGCATAAGCTGAAGGCATGGCCGCTGGAAACACCGCCGCTGCTGCTGATTCTTGACGGGGTCACTGACGTGCACAACCTGGGAGCGTGCCTGCGCAGCGCCGACGCCGCTGGCGTGCATGGGGTGCTGGTGCCCAAGGACAAGTCGGCGCCGCTGAATGCCACGGTGCGCAAGGTGGCCTGTGGTGCTGCTGAAAGTGTGCCGGTGTATCAGGTGACCAACCTGGCGCGGGCCATGGCGCGGCTGAAGGAAGAGGGCGTGTGGATCACCGGAACGGCGGGCGAAGCCGAAGGCAGCGTCTTCGAAGCGGATCTGCGCGGCCCGACGGCGCTGGTCATGGGGGCTGAAGGCAAGGGCATGCGCCGCTTGACCCGCGAAGCCTGTGACACGCTGGTCAAGCTGCCGATGGCCGGGGCGGTCTCCAGCCTCAACGTCTCCGTTGCTACCGGTATCTGCCTGTTTGAGGCAGTGCGACAGCGTTCATCGTCCTGATAGTGGTAGATAGGGATGGTAGGGAGGGTGGAGAGAGGTGGTAGAAAGAGGTGATAGAAAGAGGTGACAGAGAGAAGCGCTAGCAAGACCGCCTGTCCTCGCCACCTGGCTAAAAGAGAGGAAAGTGATGTTCAGGTTGCATCACGCCTCTTGACTCCGTAGAATCCATGCGCCCGTGCGTTCTGCGCGGGACAGGTTATTTGTTATTCACTCCTTGCTTCCCCCGGCGTCGAGCGATGTTCTTGACACCCGCTCAGGCCCCTGCGGAAGCTGCCAAACCGAAAGGAGAATCCATGCGTCACTACGAGATCGTCTTCATGGTCCACCCGGACCAGAGTGAGCAGGTTCCGGCCATGGTCGAGCGCTACACCAGCATCGTCACCGAGAACTCCGGTACCGTTCACCGTCTCGAAGATTGGGGTCGCCGTCACCTGGCCTACCCGATCAACAAGATCCACAAGGCCCACTACGTGCTGATGAACGTTGAGTGCAGCGGCGAGACTCTCGAGGAAATCGAGAACATCTTCCGTTTCAACGACGCCATCATCCGCAGCCTGGTGGTGCGCTGCAAGGAAGCCATCACCGAAGCGTCTCCGATGATGAAGCCGGTGGAAGAGAAGCGTGCCCGTCGCGAAGAAAAGCCGCGCACCGCTGAATCCGCCTAAGCCGCGCATCGCTAGTTCTGCAACGCACGTATAAGGAGTCTTTCCATGGCACGTTTTTTCCGTCGCCGCAAGTTTTGCCGTTTCACCGCTGAAGGCGTGAAGCAGATCGACTACAAAGATCTGGACACCCTGAAGGCCTACATCACCGAGACTGGCAAGATCGTTCCCAGCCGTATCACCGGTACCAAGGCCCGTTACCAGCGCCAGCTGTCTACCGCGATCAAGCGCGCACGCTACCTGGCTCTGCTGCCCTACACCGACAGCCACCAGTAAGTCATCAACCGATGCTGCCTGTCGCCCGATGGTCGATGAAAGGGACGCCCCAGGCGGCGCTGGTCGCCCTGGTGGCGTCTGCGGTGCCCTGGCTGTTCTGGTTCGGCGCCGCTATCGCCGCTCTGGTGACGCTGCGCAAGGGCATGGCGCCGGCGTTGCCGGTGATTGCTGCCGCAGCGGTTCCTGCGGGCTGGTGGTGGACGCAAGGGGATCCGATTCCTCTGGCGACGACCTTGCTGGCGCTGTTGATGGCGGTCGTGCTGCGCTCTCGCATGCGCTGGAGCGAAGCACTGATCCTGGGGTCTCTGGCGGGCGCGGCGATGATCCAGATCGGGGTGTTTCTGCCCCGGACGGACACCGCCCTGATGCTGGATCAGCTGCGTCAGAGCTCGTCCGAGGTAGCGGCCATGCTCGACGAGCTGGCGGCCCAGGGCGTCGACCCCACACAGCTGGCCGAGCTGGTCATCAGCGGGGTCACCGGCCTGGTTGTCATGCTGGCCTCCGTGGCTTGCCTGGCACTGGCCCGTAGCTGGCAGGCGGGACTCTACAACCCCGGTGGTTTTCGGGAAGAGTTCCACGCCATGCGGCTCAGCCCTCGGGAGCTGATTCTGCTGGTGGTGCTGGTGATTGCTGGCTCGCTGCTTGGACTGCCTGGCATCGGCATGCTGGCCTGGATACCGCTACTGATGGCGGGCATCGGCCTGACACATGGTGTAGTTGGACGTAAGGGAATGAACGGGTTGTGGCTGGTCGCGTTCTATCTGCTGCTGATCACCACCTGGCCCATGATTCTCATCGTGCTGGTTGTGGCCTTGATCGACACCTTCGCGGATTTCCGCGGTCGTCTAGGTCACAGCAACTGACATAGAGGTTTACGAGATGGAAGTCATTCTGCTCGACAACATTGGCAAGCTGGGCGGTCTTGGTGACAAGGTCACCGTCAAGCCTGGCTACGGCCGTAACTACCTGGTGCCTTACGGCCTTGCCGTGCCGGCCACCAAGGACAACATCGCTGCTTTTGAAGCACAGCGCGCCGAGCTTGAAGCCCAGGCCGCTGAGCGCAAGGCCGAGGCGGAAGCCCGCGCCGAGCAGCTCAACGATATCGAGCTGTCTCTGGTCGCCAAGGCCGGTGACGAAGGCAAGCTGTTCGGTTCCATCGGTCCGCGTGACCTGGCGGAAGCGATCTCCAGCGCTGGAATCGATGTCGCCAAGAGCGAAGTGCGTATGCCGGAAGGCCCGATCCGTCAGACCGGTGAGTACGACATCGTGCTGCACCTGCACGCTGACGTCGACGCCGCTGTGCGCGTGGTGGTGGTGGCCGAATAAGGTCATCTCCCACGGCAACAGCAAGGGCGCGGGAGTGATATCCCGCGCCTTTTTTTATGCCCGCGATCCGCGGAGCTACGGTCTTGCGAGAGGGTGGAGATCGGCTAGACTGGAAGCCCTTTACCGACCGGCAGTACATGTGTTGCGAGAGACAAGCAGATGAGTGACGTCCAGACCATCGATCAGGAAGCCGCAGCGCTCAAGGTTCCGCCCCACTCGGTCGAGGCCGAGCAATCGGTGCTGGGTGGTCTGATGTTGGACAATCAGGCCTGGGACAGCATCGCCGACCGCCTGGTCGCCGATGACTTCTATCGCTATGAACACCGTCTGGTGTTCAACGCCATGGTGGCGCTGGCGGAGTCCAGTCGCCCGCTGGACGTGGTGACCCTGTCCGAGGCGCTGGAGGCTCGCGATCAACTCGATACCGTGGGTGGACTGGCGTACCTGGCGGAGCTCGCCCGCAATACGCCTTCCGCCAGTAATATCCGCGCCTACGGTGATATCGTTCGCGAAAGGGCCACCCTGCGCAAACTGATTCAGGCAGCCAACCAGATCGCCGATGGCGCGTTCAGCCCCAACGGTCGTCCCGCTGACGAGCTGGTCAACGAGGCCGAGCGTCTGGTGTTCCAGATCAGCGAAGATCGCCCCAAGGCCGGTGGTCCCATCGGTATGAGCGAACTGCTGACTAAGGCCGTCGATCGAATCGACGAACTGTTCAATATGAAGGGCGAGATGACCGGTCTGTCGACGGGTTTTCGTGACCTGGATGACATGACGTCGGGCCTTCAACCTTCTGACCTGGTCATTGTGGCCGGTCGACCCTCCATGGGTAAGACCACCTTTGCCATGAATCTGGTAGAGCATGCGGTAGTCTCCAGCGACAAGCCGGTCATGGTGTTTTCCATGGAGATGCCGGCAGACTCGATCATGCTGCGTATGCTGTCGTCACTGGGTCGTATCGATCAGACTCGCGTGCGTTCCGGTCAGCTGGAAGACGAGGACTGGCCGCGGCTCACCTCCGCGGTCAACCTGCTGAAGGACAAGCAGCTGTTTATCGATGACACCGCAGCCTTGTCCCCCAACGAAATGCGCTCGCGAGTTCGTCGAGTCGTGCGCGAACACGGCAACCTGGCGATGATCATGATCGACTATCTGCAGCTGATGCAGGTGCCAGGGTTCGGTGACAACCGTACCGGTGAGATCTCCGAGATATCACGGTCTCTCAAGGGGCTGGCCAAGGAATTCGGGTGCCCGGTCATTGCCCTGTCGCAGCTCAACCGTTCCTTGGAGCAGCGACCCAACAAGCGCCCGGTGATGTCGGATCTGCGTGAGTCCGGGGCCATCGAGCAGGACGCCGACCTCATCGGTTTCGTCTATCGTGATGAGGTCTACAATCCTGATAACCCCGATAACAAGGGGCTGGCCGAATTTATCATCGGCAAGCAGCGTAACGGTCCGATCGGCGCGGTTCACATGGCCTTTATCGGCAAATACACCCGTTTCGAGGATCTTGCACCAGATAGCTACGGCGACACCTTCGGTGAATAGGCCCTGCGCAAGAGGTGCGGCTTGAGCTGAACCGGTGGACTCGTATAATGCCGCCCCTTGCACTCTGTAACCCGACTCTGGAGGACCCTGACATGGCAGGTGGATTTCGACGCGGCAATCGGCGCCGCGCGCCCAAGCTGGAAGCCCGAGGTGAGCTGACTTCGGTGGAACGTGAAGGTCCTTTCAAGGAATGGCTGGGCATGCCCGATCTGTACCGTTACCACCTGGTGGTGGACGGCGTCGACTACAGTTATCAGACAGAAGATGCCGAACTTCCGGTGGCTGTAGGGGATAAGGTGGTCTTTCGTTACAAGGAAACCAAGGCAGGGAACTGGGTCGACAGAAATTCCCTGGGCAAGGCGATCGATCCTTCCGAGTATCAGTAGGCGTCGGGACAGCAGTAGGGTGACGCTGTAGCGCATGACAGGCTGGCCTGTTGGGCGTCTGGTTGCCCGCGAGGCCACCGAAGGGGTGGCCTTTGCCTGGTGTGTTCTCGTTCCTTCGCCTCTCGCCTCTCGCCTCTCGCATCTCGCATGTCTGAGTTTGGTGTCTTCTGCATTCTCTTTCTTCTGTTCCTTCTTCCCTCTGTCCGCTCGTCGCTGTGCGCGCTTCCCTTGCTGCGTCACTTTTCGCTCTAGCCCTTTCTTTTTACTGAGTGTCTTGACGGTATGGAGCTGTCTTCTGCTGGAGCGTGCTTGATTGCATCGCGCAGGGAACGGCAGGTGTGTATCCAGGTCAGAGAAATTATTGTTAGCGTAACCAGAATGTCACTCTCCATCGTCAGGCTGTGCCATGATCAAACCGTCGCACCGTCCATCGCGCTAGTGTCGAGCAGTCTGTGAGACGATGACCCGCGCCAGACGGTGGCAAGAATGGACTGGTGTGGCAGATAGCGCTAATCAGCAAGGCGGTGGCAAGACGCTGGCCGCCACTACAGGATGAAAAGAGGCGAAAGATATTATGGAATTTCAGGAGCTGAAGGCCTTTGTGGGCCGACACGACAACTTCGAGATCCGCGTCATCAGCCACGCGGGTAGCCGTTTCTATCAAGTCGAGCTGGAAGACGTCGAAGGGGCGCGTCATATGCTCTGCCGACGCGGCAAGCCTGTGCTGTTCCGTTCACTGGACGATGTCTACCTTGAGCTGAAGCGAGCAGGCATTCATCGAGCCTACCTGGTGCAGCACGTCGCTCACGACGAGGTGATTGGCCGCGAGACCCACTATGCGCAGCCACTGGCATCGCGCATGCCACTGGTCTTCTGACGCTGCCCTCTCGACCCCACCATTGACGTTCTGACACCCCTGGGTGTTCCTGCCTTCCTCTGACCGATACAAGTCCCTGGCGCTGATAGCCAGGGCCCGTGACGGTCTTGTTCGAACCTCTCTAGGTCGAACCCTTCCAGATCGAAACTGTTCAGACCTAACCTATCTAGATCGACCCTATCTAGATCGACCCTATCTAGACCGACCCTATCTAGACCGACCCTATCTAGACCGACCCTATCTAGACCGACCCTATCTAGACCGACCCTATCCAGATCGACCCTATCCAGACCGCGCTTGGCCAGTCTGTACGTTGCCAGTCTGGTCTTAGCCAGACCCGTGTCGCCCCAGCCAGGGACGTAGCTTGGCAAACAGGCGATAGCCCAGGTCCAGCGCCTGCCGCATTCCCGGTAGCATGCTGAACCAGAGCCAGCGCCGGTAGCCCAAGGTCGCGTACAGAGCTCTGCTGGCATCCATCCCGACGATCCAGTGGCCCCTTGCGTCGAGAAGGTGCAGCTTGCCCATCATGTCCTCGATGCGCTTGCCCCACTGCGCGGCATCAAAGTCGGGATGGCGAATATCCACGAAGCGAATACGGTCCCGTCTGGGATGGCCGCGCAGCCAGGCGACTTCCCGGCGACACAGCGGGCAGCCGCCGTCGTGGAACAGGGTGACCGGCGGGGTGATGTCGTCGAAGCGCTTCATGATGATGCCCCCCGGGCGCGATAGCCTGCCACATGTTCGCCTTGGCCGTAGCTCGGCTCGAGCTCCAGCGTGGCGAGAAAGGACTCCGCCTGCTCACGCATGGCGGTGCGCTTGTCATCGCTCATGCGGTTCAAGGAGCCGTAGATCAACTTCATTCGGTGGTTGTTGCTCAGGGTGTCGGCGTGGCGCTCAAGGAAGTGCCAGTAGAGGCTGTTGAAAGGACAGGCCGTCTCGCCTGTGGTCTTCTTTACATCGTAGTGGCAGTCGCGACAGTGATCCGACATGCGGTCGATGTACTTGCCAGATGCACAGTAGGGCTTGGACCCCATGATGCCTCCGTCAGCATGCAGCACCATGCCCAGCGTATTGGGCAGCTCGACCCACTCGCAGGCATCGGCATAGACGGCGAGATACCAGTCGCATAGTGCCTCCGGACTGACGCCGCATAGCAGGGCAAAGTTGCCGGTGACCATCAGACGCTGAATATGGTGGGCGTAGGCATTCTCGCGAGTCATGCCGATAGCGCGCTGCAGGCAGCGCATGTCCGTCTCTCCGGTCCAGTAGAAGCGAGGCAGGCCACGAGTCGCCTTGAGGGCGTTGCCGCGCTTGTAGTCTGGCATCTGAGACCAGTAGACGCCGCGCACGTACTCGCGCCAGCCGAGTATCTGTCGCACGAAGCCCTCGACCGCGTTGATCGGGGCCTTGCCTTCAAGATACGCATTCTGGGCTGCCTCACAGACCTCTCTCGGGCTTATCAGCCCCAGGTTCATCGGCGCCGAGAGGCGCGAGTGGAAGAGGTAGGGGTCGTCATCGCTGATGGCGTCCTGGTAGTCACCAAAGTCGGGTAGCAGCGCATCGATGAAATGGCGCAGGTCGACCAGCGCCTGCCGCCGCGTCACCGGCCAGTGGAAGCCGTCAAGATCGCCAAAGTGATCGCCAAAGTGCTCTGCCACCTGGTCGAGCACTGCCTGGGTGGTGTCATCGATACCATGCTCAGGCGGTGATGGCACATCGAGGCGCTGGTCGAGTGGCTTGCGGTTGTCCTTGTCAAAGTTCCACTGACCGCCCATCGGCTCGTCGCCTTCCATCAGTAGCCCAGTATGGCGCCGCATCTCGCGATAGAAGGCCTCCATGCGGGGTTGCTTACGCCCTGACAGCCACTGCGCGAATGCCTCGGGCGTGCAGTAGAACCGAGTGTCTTCAGTCCATTCCCAGGGCACGTCGCTGCGACGCTCCTCGATCGCCTGCAGCAGGCGCCATTCCCCCGGGCGAGTGGTCACGATGCGCTGACAGTCATAGAGCTTTGCGAGCCGCTCGGCCTCTTGCAGCAGCGAGTGGGCGTTGTCCGGGTCATCGAGCGCGCTGTAATGGACCCGATATCCCTTGTCACGCAGGCTGGCAGCAAAGTGGCGCATGGCCGACAGCATCATCGCAATCTTTTGCGGATGATGGGGAACATAGCGACCTTCCTCGGCGACCTCGCAGAGGGCGATCACGTCGTCATCCGAGGCATGTTCCAGTGCCGCCAGCTCGTGGCTCAGCTGATCACCGGCAAGCAGAATCAAGGATCTGGACATAAGTTTTCCAACAGTTGTACAAATCTTCTTTATAGTAACACTTGATTCGAGCCTGACACCTGCTGGTGTTAGTCTTTTTGCTTACCGAGACCGCCAAGAGGAAGCCATTTTCATGGATCAGTCTGATTCCCCGTCATCCGAGCAGGTACGCCGTCCGCCACATGCCCCAGCGGACCACCCTGTCATTCCTCGTGACAAGATCGGGGTGCTGGTCGCCAATCTGGGGACTCCGGATGATACGGGCTACTGGTCCATGCGCCGCTACTTAAGCGAGTTTCTATCGGATCAGCGGGTCGTCGATTACCCTCGTTGGCTGTGGCAGCCTCTGTTGCAGCTGGTGATCCTCAGCCGTCGGCCGTTTGCCTCAGGGGAGGCATATCGCAGCATCTGGAACACCGAGAAGGACGAAAGTCCGTTGCTGACGATCACCCGCAACCAGGCGGACAAGCTGGCGCTGCGCTTGCGTGACGCTGTGGGGGAGAATATCGAGGTCAGTTTCGGAATGCGTTACGGCAATCCCTCGACAGAAAAGGCGCTCAAGGAGCTTGAGGACAAGGGTTGTCGGCGTATCCTGTTCTTCCCTCTTTACCCGCAGTATGGCTCACCGACCACCGCGACGGCGTGCGATCAGTTCTTTCGCCAGTTGATGAAACGGAAGTGGCAGCCGGCCATCAGGACCGCGTCGGCCTACTTCGATGAGCCGGCCTATATCGACGCTCTGGCGGCCTCGGTGAGGGAGCGCCTGGCGCAGGAGACCCAGCCGCCCACCAGGATCGTGGCCTCCTATCACGGGGTACCCAAGCGCTTTTTGACAGAAGGCGACCCGTACTACTGCCAATGCGTGAAGACGACTCGGCTGTTGCGAGAGCGGCTCGGCATGCCGGAAGAGGACGTCGTTACCGCCTTCCAGTCGAAATTTGGTCCAGAGGAGTGGGTCGGGCCCGCAACGGTCGACAAGGTGGCCGAACTGGCACGCCAGGGCCATAAGCGCATTGCAGTGCTGTCGCCTGCCTTCAGTGCCGATTGCGTAGAAACCCTGGAAGAAATCCAGCAGGAAATTCGGGATGCCTTCATCGAGGCCGGCGGAGAGACGTTTGTCTATATTCCCTGCCTGAATGATCGCGACGATCACATCGACGCGCTGGCGGGCATCGTCAGGCGAGAGTTGGCCGGATGGTTATGAGAGCCTAGACGCCATCGCAAAATGGGCAGCCATCTGGCTGCCCATTGTCGTTTAGCAGACCGCTCTGGCCTACTCCGGATCGGGGTGGGGGACCGGCTTTGCACCGACTTCCTCTTCCCGAAACTCGAGGGGCTTGCCCCGGGTCTTGTCCAGGTAGTTAAGACGCTGATGCAGTCCGGTCTTGGCCAGCATGTGGGCACTGACAGGTGCTGTGATGAACAGGAACAGGGTAATCAGCATTTCCTGCAGGTGCAGGCCGCCCTGGGTGACGCTGAAGTACACCATCGAGCCTGCGAGTATGCAGCCCATGCCCAGGGTGGTGGCCTTGGTCGGACCATGCAGGCGCATGTAGAAGTCCCTGAGGTGGGCCATGCCCAGCGAGCCGATGAAGGCAAACAGCCCGCCAGCGATCAGCAGTACCGAGATCAGGCCCTCGAGAAACACGTATAGCATGAAGACTCTCCTGAATTACTCGATGATGTCGCCGCGCAGCAAGTACTTGCAGACTGCGATGGTGCTGATGAAGCCCAGCAGTGCAATCAACAGCGCCGCCTCGAAATAGGTCTTGGTGTTGAGCCAGATGCCCATCAGGATAATCAGCGCGATGGAGTTCACATACATCGTGTCCAGCGCGAGAATCCGGTCGGGCATGTCAGGTCCCACCGTCAACCGGTACAGGTTCAGCAACAGCGCCAGGGAGACCAGCGTCAGGCTGATGGTCAACGCGATATCGATCATTCGAAGATCTCCTTCAGCGGCCGCTCATAGCGTTCCCGAATGGTGTCGATGAGGGTTTGCTCATCGCGCACGTCCAGCGCGTGTATCAGCAGCGTCTTCCCATCCATGCGCAGGTTCGCCGAGACCGTACCCGGTGTCAGCGTGATCGTGCTGGCCAAAAGCGTGATGGTAAAGCGTTCTTCGAGCATCAGCGGATACTCGACGAAATGCGGCCGAGTGCGGCGCCAGGGATTGATGATGATCCAGGCAACCTGCAGGTTGGCCACCACAATGTCACCGATGACCCTCAAGAAGAAGCGCAGCAGTTTCCAGGGTTTCTTGACGCCGGGCTGCAAGTCCCAGAAGGGGTAGGTCAGCCAGGGGATCAGCACCGCCAGGACGCTGCCCAGCAGCAGATGGCCCACAGAGACATCATTGACCAGCAGCAGCCAGACAACCAGCAACAGCAGGCTCAGTAGCGGGGTGGGCAACAACGAACGAGAGCGGGTGGTCATGGAGCGTCTCCCTGTTGCATCAGCACGGCGCGGAGCATGGGTTCAGGATTGGTCAGCTGTTCGGCGGTGGCTTCGGTATAGCCTGCCAGGGGCCCGGCCAGCACTACCAGCAGGGGGGAGGCGGCCAGCAACCAGCCAGTGCCGGCCCACTGCCAGGCCGACAACGGCTCGCCGTCATCGCTGGCCTGACTGCGCCAGAACAGGGTGGAGCCGGCCCGGGACAGCGCCACGATTGCACACAGCCCGGTGCCCAGCAGTAAAGGCCAGAACCACAGGCGTTGGTCGCTATCGCCAGCACTCATCAGCATGACCTTGCCAAAGGCGCCTGACAGCGGCGGCAAGCCTGCCACGGCCATACCACCGATGACGAACATCAGCCCGAGGGCCGTGGCATTGTGGGGGACACGGCCCCGCACCAGGCGCGTGCCTGCCTTGCCACGCTGGGTGCCGATCATGTCGGCCAGCAGGAACAGACCGCCGGTGACCAGGGTGGTATGGACCAGATAGAACAACAGTCCCGATACCGCAGCAGGGGAGCGCATGCCGACGCCGGCCAGCAGGGTACCCACCGACACCAGTACCAGGTAGGCCACCAACAGGCGCAGGTCACGCGCCGCCAGCACGCCGATGCCGGAAATCGCCAGAGTGCCAAGGGCAAGCCACCATACCCAGCTCTGCTCCAATGCCTCGAGGGGGCCGGCCTGGTCGCCGAAGATCAGCCAGTAGACCCGCAATATCGCGTAGACCCCGATCTTGGTCATTACCGCAAATAGGGCGGCGACCGGAGGCGGAGCGCTGGCATAGGCCCGTGGCAGCCAGAAGTACAGCGGCAGAATGGCCGCCTTGAGGCCAAAGACCACCAGCAGCAGCAGCGCGCCGGCCACCACCATGCCCTGGCGTTCGCTGGGTAGCTGGCTCACCGCCTGGGCCATGTCGGCCATGTTGAGGGTGCCCGTGGCACCGTAGAGCAGCCCAACCGCGAATAGAAACAGTGCCGATCCGGCAAGGTTGAGGACCGCATAATGCACGGCGGACTGGATGCGACCCTTGCCTCCGCCATGCACCAGCAGGGCGTAGGAGGCGAGCAGCAGCACCTCGAAAAAGACGAACAGGTTGAACAGGTCGCCGGTCAGGAAGGCGCCGTTGATCCCCATCAGCTGCAGCTGGAAGAGGCCATGAAAGTTGCTGCCCTTCTCGTCGTCGCCGCCGCAGGCAAACAGCACGGCGCCAACGGCCAGGAGGGATGTCACGAAAATCATCAGCGCAGACAGGCGATCAAGCACCATGACAATGCCAAAGGGTGGCTGCCAGTCACCGAGCGCATAGTAGTGAATGTCGCCAGCGGCGGCCTGACGCAACAGCAGCAGGCTGACCAACAGCAAGGCAAAGGTGGTCACCAGGCCCAGAACACGCTTATAGGACGGGTTGCCGAAGCGCGTCATCAACAGTGCCACCGCGGCTGCCAGGGGCAGGACGATGGGCATCACGATCAGGTGGGACATCAACGTCGCTCCTCCTTGTCCTCGGCCTTGCGCCCATCGACATGGTCATTGCCCATGTCGCCCCGGGCGCGCATGGCGAGGATGACCGCGAAGGCCGTCATGGCAAAGCCGATGACGATGGCGGTGAGTACCAGCGCCTGGGGCAGCGGATCACTGTAGTGGCTCTTGCCGTCGATGATGGCGGAGCCTCCCGCCGTGAGCCCGCCCATGGAGAACAGAAACAGGTTGGTCGCATAGGACAGCAACGTAAGGCCGACCACCACCGGGAAGGTTCTCCCGCGAAGCATCAGGTACAGGCCACTGGCGGCGAGCACGCCGGTGGTAATGGCATAGAGCATTTCCATATCACACGGTCTCCTTGCCGTCGGAGGGGGCAGCGGTTCGGTGCAATCCCTGCTCTACCGAACCTTGGTCATGGTCTTCCTTGGCCGGGCGGTGAGGCGTGGTGACCTTGCCCAGGTTGGCCAGGATCATCAGAGTGGCGCCCACTACCGCGAGATAGACGCCAAGGTCGAACAGCATGGCGGTGGCCAGCTCGATGTCACCGATCAAGGGGATGTGGAAGTGGCCAAAGGACGATGTCAGGAAGGGCGCGCCGAACAGCCAGCTGCCGAAGCCCGTCAATGCCGCCACGCCGACGCCAAGGATGGCGACGGGCTGATAGGGGAAGTCGAGTCGCTGCTGGGTCCAGGCAACCCCCCTGGCCATATACACCAGCAGCAGCCCGACGGCAGTGATCAGGCCAGCGATGAAACCGCCGCCGGGCTGATTGTGACCGCGCAGGAAGATGAAGACCGACACCAGCAGCGCCAGCGGCAACACCGTCTGCGAGATGGTTGTCAGGATCATCGGATAGCGATCGGGTGCCCAGATCCGGCCTTCGCTGTCACTGTGCGGCATGAACAGGCGCAGGCGATTGAGCAGCTTGAAGATGGCCAGTCCCGCGATGGCCAGGACGGTGATCTCGCCCAGGGTATCAAAGCCACGGAAGTCGACCAGAATCACATTGACCACGTTGTGGCCGCCTCCTCCTGGCACGCTGTTGTCGAGGAAGAATTGAGAAATACTCTCCGTATCGCGGGTCAGAACGGTGTAGTTGAGACCCGCAATCACGCCCCCAAGCCCCATGCACAGCAGCAGGTCGCGCAAGGCTCGTGCCGGAGTCGACTCTCTTGGCGTCTTTTGTGGCAAAAAGAACAGCGCCAGCATCAGCAGAATCATGGTCACGACCTCTACCGACAGCTGGGTCAGGGCCAGGTCAGGCGCAGAGAAGCGGGCAAAGGTCAGGGATACCAGCAGACCGACCACCGACAGCATCAGCAGTGAGATCAGGCGGTGTCGGTGGGTGATGGCGGTGCCGATGCCGGTAAAGATCAGCAGCAGGGCACCGACCAGCAGGACACCGTCGACCGGTTGATTGCCCTTGGCTCCCGTGAGCGTATCCATTTGCGCCAGACCCACGGCGCCGGCGATCAGAGAGGCGCCTAACAGCAGCGTCATGAAGCGCTGCAGCGACGCATTGTCGAACCACTCGGTGATGCGTTCTGCGCGATCGCCGATCGTCTGGACCACGCCCTCGAAGATGCGGCTGGCATCGCGGGGCGGAAAGTCACGCACAAACTGGCGGATCTTGCGGTGCAGCAGATAGGTTGTCAGGCCGGCCAGCGTGGCGATGATGCTCATCGCCAGCGGTAGGTTGAAGCCGTGCCAGATGGCCAGGTGAAAATCCAGGGGCTCAAGCAAAACGGCGGCCACCGCCGGTGCCAGCAGCCAGGTGGCCATCACCGCGGGAAACAGGCCGACCAGGATGCACAGTGTTGCCAGCAACTCCGACGGAGCGCGCATCAGGTGAGGAGGCTCGTGAGGAGCCTTGGGTGGAGCGTGACGAGGCTCGGCGAAAAACACCGCATGGACCAGACGGATCGAGTAGGCCACCGACAGCACACCGCCGATGGTGGCGAGTACCGGCAGCACCAGGCTCAGACCGCCAAAGGCCTGGGAGTCCAGGGTTTCCGTGAAGAACATCTCCTTGGAGATAAAGCCATTGAGCAGCGGGAAGCCTGCCATGGCAGCGCCTGTGATACTCATCACGATGCAGGTGATCGGCATGGCCTTGGCAAGCCTGCCCAGCCTGGCCAGGTCCCGCGTTCCCGCTTCGTGGTCGATGATGCCCGAGCACATGAAAAGCGCGGCCTTGAAGGTCGCATGGTTGAGAATATGAAATAGCGCGGCGAGCACCGCCATGGGGCTGCCGATCCCCAACAGTACCGTGATCAAGCCAAGATGGCTGACAGTCGAGAATGCCAGGATGCCCTTGAGGTCTGCCTTGATCAGCGCGAACCATGCCGCGTAGACCATGGTGACGATCCCGACCACGGTCACGATGGCCGACCACAGCTCACTGCCGGCAATGGCCGGGTGCAGGCGAGCCATCAGGAAAATGCCGGCTTTGACCATAGTGGCCGAGTGCAGGTAGGCGGAGACCGGCGTTGGCGCTGCCATGGCGTGGGGCAGCCAGAAGTGGAAGGGGAACTGCGCCGACTTGGCGAAGGCGCCCAGCAGCACGAGCACCAGCATGATGGGGTAGCGCGGGTCCGCCAGAATGGTGGCGCCGCTGTCCAGCACGACCTGCATATCCAGGCTGCCGACGATGTCGCCGAGCAGCAGCAGGCCAGCGAGCAGGGCCAGACCGCCCGCACCGGTGACCGTCATGGCCATGCGCGCACCCTTGCGGGCCTCGGAGCGGTGTGACCAGAAACCGATCAACAGAAACGACGACAGGCTGGTGAGCTCCCAGAACATCCACAGGACCAGCAGATTGTCGGCCATGGCAATGCCGACCATGGAGGCCATGAACAGGATCAGGTAGGCGTAGAACTTGGCGTAGTTCTCGCTGGCGTCCAGGTAGTAGTGGGCATACAGGATGATCAGCAGGCCGATACCCAGTATCAGCAGATTGAACAGCAGCGACAGACCGTCCAGGCGGAAGGCCAGGTCAAGGCCGATCTGCGGCACCCACTCGAGGCCTGCACGGGGAATGTTGCCTGCCTCGATGGCGGGCAGATAACTGAGGGTAAGGGCCAGCGCCACTGCCGGAAGGCAAGCGGTGGCCAGGGTGCAGAGTAAGCGGCCTCGAGATCCGGTCAATGCGGGTACCAGCACACCGAGAAGCGGTAGCAAGGGAATCCATAGCAAAGTCATCTGTTGGTCATCCTGCCTGTCCTTGAACGTGGTAAGCCCTGACGCGCCTGTAAAAGCCGTTCGACTACAAGGTGTTATGAGTACCCCTGGAGTGGCGGTCACCTTACCCTGAAGCGCCGCCCCACTTTACCCGAAAGATGGACGCCCCGCTGCCCTGTTCGGATTCAACGACCTCGGTCTTCTCTTACAGGCTTGTACGAAAAGTGTACAAGCCCTATATTTTAGAGATCCTCATGGCGCTGGACCATCGAATACCTGGCGCCAGAAGGCGTGAAGGGGCCGCTATCGGCCGACATGATGGATGGTGAGTGGAGTTGGCATGGAGACAGATCTGGTCTGGCTGCGCGGGGAGCTCAGGTTGGCGGATAACCCGCTGCTGGCATCGCCGGGAGGGATCAGCGAGCGGCTCGTGGTGTACGTGATCGACGCTGCCCTCCTTGAGCCTCAGGCGCCGCTGGACATTCCCAGAATGGGGGCGCGCAGGCTGCGATTCCTGTGGCAGAGCCTACGGGAGCTGAGAGGCGAGTTGCTCAAGTGTGGCAGCGATCTGCTGGTCACCGTGGGCGAGCCGGTGACGCTGGTGGCAAACCTGGCCGAGCGTATCGGCGCCTCGGCAGTGCGTGTGGGTGAGCATCCCGGTAGCGAAGAGCAGCAACAGGTGCAGCGCCTGTCACAGCTATTGCATCCTGGTTGTCGGCTCGACACGTTCAGTACCGCCACGCTCTGGGCGCATGCAACCTTGCCTATTGCAGTGGAGGAGGTTCCGGGTAGCTGGTCCGCGTTCAAGCGCAAGCTGGGCAAGGCCAAGCCATCTGCTAAGGCACTGCCAGCGGCAGCCACTCAGCCCGCCTGGCCCGATCGGGCGCCTCGCGGGCTGCCGTCGCTGCAGCGTCTTTCGCCGGCGGCAGCGGCGCTCGATGATCACCCTGACCCGTTGGGCCTTGGCTATGCGGGCGGCGCAGCGAGTGGACTTGACCGCCTTGATGAGTATTTCTGGAAGCAGCAAGCGATCGGTGTCTATCAAGACACCCGTAACGGGTTGGTGGGGCCGGACTTCTCGTCACGCCTGTCGGCTTGGTTGGCCACGGGGTGTATCTCTGCCACCCAGGTGCTGGGCGCGCTGACGCGTTGGGAGCAGGAGCACGGGGCCAATGCCTCGACGAAGCACTTCTATCGCGAGCTGCTATGGCGAGAATACTTCCACTGGGCGGCGTGGCAGGAGGGGAGCGCACTGTTTGGCAAGCGGGCGCCATCGCCAGGACAGGCGTTCACACGCTGGCAGCAGGGAGAGACGGGGCAGCCGGCGGTGGATGCGGCCATGAAGGAACTGCGCGATTGTGGCTGGATATCCAACCGTGCGCGTCAGTGGGCGGCCAGCTATCTGGTGAACGATCTGTGCGGAGATTGGCGTCATGGAGCCGCCTGGTTCGAGCACTGTCTGATGGATTATGACGTGGCCAGTAATTGGGGTAACTGGAAGTACATCGCGGGCGTGGGGCGTGACACTCGGCCCAAAGTCTTCGACATGGATGATCAGGTCCGGCGTTACGACCCCGAGTTGCGATACGTCCAACACTGGCTCGAGAAGGACGAGCTTGAACGGCGACAGGGGGTGTCATGAGGACAAGAAGAAGGTCCATCGGCGTCTCAGTTCGCAGCGATCAGAGCCATGCGCTGGCAGGACGAAAGGGCGGGAAGTGCGGTGACATGGTGGTATCGAAGGACAGCCCCAGCCCCCTCCTGTGGTCGACGCCGATTCCCTCCGTTTGCATCTAGCGCCGCAGCGGGGAGTGGGTCATCATGCCTGCACATTGATTGCCAAGGATTGCCTTCAACATGTCGACGCGACTGCTTCCCGCCTTTCTTCTTATCGCCTTGGTCGGCTGCCAGACGACGTCTGCCGCCCCAGAGAGTGGACCTGCCAGCCCTGCTGCCTCGGAGACAGAGAGTGCCAGCTCTGACAGCGACGCGGCAACGCCCGCCGCCAAGGACGCCAGTGCTGACGATCATGACGGTCGTACCTTCGACCAGTGGCTCGCCGACTTCCGTCGCCAGGCTCGTAGTGAAGGTATCAGCGAAGACACACTGGCGCGGGCCCTGGATGGCGTGCGTTACCGTCCCAGGGTGATTGAGCTCGACGGCTCGCAGCCCGAGTTCGTGCGTCCGGTCTGGCAATATCTTGATACCGCCGTGTCAAACGCGCGGGTGACCCAAGGGCGTGACAAGTTGGCAGCCAACCGCAGTGCAGCGGGTCGTGCCCAGTCAAGCTATGGCGTGCCGGTGGAAGTGCTGACGGCTATCTGGGGCATAGAAAGCAACTACGGCCAGAATTTTGGTGATTTCTCCACTCTGGAAGCGTTGGCCACACTGGCTTACGACGGTCGCCGTCGAGACTTTGCCCGCGGGGAGCTGCTGGCCGCGCTGAAGATCATCCAGGCCGGGGATATCACGCCCCAGCGCATGAAAGGGTCCTGGGCGGGAGCCATGGGACATACGCAGTTTATCCCGTCGAGCTTTGTGTCCTATGCCAAGGACGGCGATGGGGACGGTCGCCGGGATATCTGGGCCAGCATTCCAGACGTCATGGCGTCTACCGCCAACTATCTGAATCGTGCCGGATGGCAGCCCGGCCAGCCCTGGGGCGTGGAGGTCGAGCTGCCTGCTGGCTTCGACTACGCCCAGACTGAGCTCGACACCCGCAAGAGTGCCGCTGAGTGGGGCCAGCAAGGGGTGCGCCGGTTCGGTGGTGGCGAGTTGCCTGCCTTTGCCGAGGCCTCGGTGATTACCCCCGCGGGTGCCCGCGGCCCGGCCTTCCTGGTGGGTCCCAATTTCCGTGCCATCCTTCGCTACAACAATGCCACCAGCTATGCCCTTGCGGTTGCCTCACTCAGCGAGCGCATCGTAGGCCGGCCTGGCATTCAGGGAGGATGGCCGAGGGACGAGCAGCCCCTGAGTCGCACCCAAGTGCGCCAGCTGCAGGCACGGCTGCAGGCTCTGGGGTACGGGGTGGGAACCCCTGACGGCATCATGGGTCCCAATACTCGCGCGGGTCTGCGAGCCTGGCAGCGTGATCAGGGGCTGGTTCCGGATGGCTTTGCCACCCTGCGCCTGCTCGAACAGCTGAATCGCTGATCCTCTTCAGACGTGCCCAAGCGACGGTTTGGGCACCCGGCACATTGGCGCTGGCTGACAGCGCCGCATCACAGGGAGAATTGCAGGATGAAGGAATCGCTTGAACGCTGGTGTGTCAGCCGGATACGTGCCGTGGCGCTGGCAGCGCTACCGTTGACCTTGATGCCGATGAACGCCGCCCTGGCTGATGACGGACCCGATGTCTTTGGTTGGGTGGAGAAGGCGACGCTGGAGCCCTGGGACGTGGAGGTCAAGGCCAAGCTGGACAGCGGTGCGCTGACATCCTCGCTGGATGCGCGAGATATCGAGCGTTTCGACAAGGACGGTGAGCCTTGGGTACGGTTTGCGCTCGAGCTGGAAGATGAAGAGACAGGCGAGACCTTCAAGAAGGAGCTCGAGCGGCCTTTGTATCGTGACATGACGGTACGTGGGGCCGGCGGCCGGGACGAACGTCTGGTCGTGCTGATGAAGGTGTGCATGGGCGATACCATTCACGAAGAGCAGTTCAGCCTGCGCAATCGCGAGGAAATGAACTATCCGATGCTGCTGGGACGTCGCACCATCGGTGAGCTCGGCCTTCTCGATGTGCGAGAAACCTTCCTGATCGCGCCGACCTGTGACGAGAATTCACCGGTGATCGAGCACGATGGGGAAGGGGAGTTCGGCACCAATCGCAGGGCCGAAGAGACCGACGACCAGGACGCAGAGGACCAGGACGCTGACGCTGAATGATCGCCGTCTGCTGGTCAGTACGTCACGGCATGGCGGCTGCCGCTGCCATGCCTGTGTGCTTTGCCAGGGTCCGTCATTCCGGCGTCAGCGGTGGTGGCTCAGGGTGTGCTCACACCTGGGCCGGCCCACTAGAACAGTCGCGCCAGCAGGGCAGTCACGGCGGTTTCCACCCTGAGGATGCGTTGTCCCAGGTGAATGCCCTCACATCCGGCGGCCAGCATTTGCTCCACCTCCCAGTCGATGAAACCACCTTCGGGGCCAATCAACAGCACCACCGGATCATCGATGCCTCGAGGGCATGCCTGCGGCATGCCTGGATGAGCCAGCAGGCCGCGCCGCCCCTCTAGCAGAGTCGGTAGCCGGTCCTCGACAAATGGACGGAAGCCGCGCGCCGTATCCACCGTGGGCATGCGAGTATCACGCGCTTGCTCCAATCCCAGCACCAGGTGCTGGTGAATCTTAGCCGGATCGAGTTCCGGCGACTGCCAGTAGCTTTTTTCCACGCGCCGGCTATGCAGCAGCGTGATGTGCTTCACCCCCAGCGCAGTGGCATGCTCTATGCTTCTTGCCAGCATGCGTGGGCGAGGCAGGGCCAGCACCAGATGCACCGGCAGCGCCTCGGGAGGTGCCTGGTCCAGGCCTGATACGTCGAAGCAAGCTTCATCTTCGTCCAACGAAAGCAGCGTTCCACGACCAAGCGGGCCATTCTCTATCCCGAGGGTCATGACGTCACCTTGCTGGGCGCGGTGAACCTGACGCAGGTGTGCCAGGCGTCTGGGATCGCGGACCCTGGCCAGCCGTGAGTCATTGACGTCGTCCTGGGTGAGAAGAATCAGGTTCATGGAGCCTCGAATGCCGGTTTGTCTTGCAAGGGCGGTGTCGCGGTGCAAAATGGATGCGAACGAAGCCGAATGACCGTGATGGCGGTCAGGTGGCTTCCCACAGAATGTAAGGAGCAGCGCCGTGCGTGTGATTCGCAAGTATGCCAATCGCCGGCTCTATGATACCGAACAGAGCCGCTATGTGACCCTCGAGGATCTGCGCAGTCTGATTCTCGAAGAAGTGCCCTTCCGTGTCGAGGACGCCAAGAGTGGCGAAGACCTGACACGTACCATTCTGTTGTCGATCATCATCGAACAGGAACAGGCTGACAGCGACGCCGAGGTCTTCTCCAATGACCTGCTGCAGCAGCTGATTCGGGTGTACGCCATGTCCCAGCCGCTGCCGCTGGCGCGCTATCTGGAACAGGGCACGCGGCTGATGATGGAACAGCAGAAGAAGATGCAGGATCAGTGGCAGCAGGCCATGCGCCATTCCCCGATGGAGCTGATGCGGGAGTTGGCGGAAGAGAATATGCGCTTCTGGCAGAACACCATCAGTCAAGGAGGTACCACCCGTTCGGATGACGACGAACGATCGTCCTGAGTCGTCCAGCGGGGGGCGGCAGTGCCGCACGTTATCGCGCGGGCCGGGCCTTTTTCTGCCATAATGCCGCCTCATTTGGTACATGATAGGTGGTTGAGCGGATGAAGGTCCTGATCATCGGCGGCGGTGGCCGCGAACACGCGCTGGCCTGGAAAGTGGCTCAGTCGGCCAGCGTTTCTGCGGTATTCGTCGCGCCAGGTAATGCGGGTACCGCCCGCGAGGCAGGCCTGACCAACGTCGATATCGGCGTGGCTGATCTTGATGGCCTGGCTGCCTTTGCCCAAGGCGAAGGCATTGATCTCACCATCGTAGGCCCCGAAGCACCGCTGGTGGAGGGCGTCGTCGATCGCTTCCGCGCGGCAGGGCTGGCGATTTTTGGTCCGACCCAGGGCGCTGCCCAGCTCGAGGGGTCGAAGTCCTTCACCAAGGACTTTCTGGCACGCCACGCCATCCCCACCGCCGCCTACAGTACCTTTACCGAGGTCGAGCCGGCCCTGACCTATCTGCGAGAGCAGGGCGCTCCTATCGTGATCAAGGCCGACGGGCTGGCGGCCGGCAAGGGCGTCATCGTGGCCATGAGCGAGGCAGAAGCCGAGGCCGCCATCCGCGATATGCTGGAAGCCAACGCCTTTGGCGACGCTGGTGCACGGGTGGTGATCGAGGAGTTTCTCGAAGGCGAGGAAGCCAGCTTTATCGTGATGGTGGATGGCGACGCCATCGTGCCCATGGCCACCAGTCAGGACCACAAGCGGGTTGGCAATGGGGATACTGGCCCCAACACTGGCGGCATGGGGGCTTACTCCCCCGCGCCGGTGGTCACCGATGAGGTCTATGCGCGCATCATGGATGAGGTCATTCGTCCTACGGTGCAAGGCATGGCCGCAGAAGGGCACCCTTACACCGGGTTCTTGTATGCAGGTCTGATGATCAGCGAAGCCGGTGAACCCAAGGTCATCGAGTACAACTGCCGTTTCGGTGATCCTGAGACACAGCCGATCATGATGCGCCTCAACAGTGACCTGGCCGAGCTGTGCCTGGCGGGTGCCACGGGACGCCTTGACGGTCATGAGTGTCAGTGGGACCCGCGTCCTGCCATTGGTGTGGTCATGGCCGCCGAGGGCTATCCGGCAGGCTACCGCAAGGGCGATGCGATTACTGGCTGTGATGAGGCCGAGGCGCTGGGGCTCAAGGTTTTCCACGCGGGTACCGCAGACAGCGACGGTCAGGTGGTAACGTCTGGCGGGCGGGTGCTGTGCGTGACGGCGCTGGGCGATGACCTTGCGGCTGCGCGCGAGCTTGCCTACCGCGGCGTGGATCGCGTCGGATTCGATGGGGCGTTCTGGCGAACCGATATTGCCCACCGCGCCATGGCTCGCCAGGGCTGATGGGGCAACATGCCCGACTCGCCCCGTGGCCAGGCCAATAACAATTTCCAAGGAGCGAGCATGGAACGTGTGAAACTCGACTTCCCCGAGCAGTCGATCGTGCATCGCCACCCGCTGACGGTGCGCATCACCGACATGAACTACGGCCAACATCTTGGCCATGATGCGGTGATTTCGCTGATGCACGAGGCCAGGGCAGCCGCCCTGGCCGAACTTGGTCTGCACGAGGGCGACCTGGGGGGCTACCCCAGCGTGGCGGCGGACTTGGCCATCCAGTATCAGGCGGAAGCCCATTGGCCGGATGCCCTGGTTATCGACACGGCGATTCCGGTGCCGGGACGCAAGGCCATCACGGTCTACCACCGGATTCGCCGAGAGCGTGACGAGCGCATTGTGGCGACCGCCCGCATCAACTTGATGGTGGTGGATCCCCAGGCGGCTCGTCCGGTGGCGGTGCCCGATGCTGTGCATGCTGCGCTGGAGAGGGTGCGCTGATGTCGAGGGAGTATCCGGTCATCGCGGTCACCGGTTCATCCGGGGCGGGTACCACGACCGTCAAGAGGACCTTTGAACGCATGTTTGCGCGCGAAGACGTGCATGCGGCCTTCGTCGACGGTGATGCCTTTCATCGCTATACCCGGCAGGAGCTGGCGCGAATCTTCCGCGAGGAGCCCGAGCGCAAGGATGAGCTGTCCCACTTTGCCGTCGAAGCCAACTTGCTCGATCGTCTGGAAACGCTGTTTCAGGAGTACGGGGATAGTGGGTCGGGTACATTCCGCCATTACATCCATGCCGAAGACAAGAAGATGATCGAGGCTGGCTATCAGGTCGGTACCTTTACCGAGTGGCAGCCGCTACCGACGGGCACCGACCTGCTGTTCTATGAAGGCCTGCATGGTGGTCTGGTGACCAGTGAGGTGGATATCGCTCGGCATGTCGACCTGCTGGTAGGCGTTGCCCCGACCATGAACCTTGAGTGGATTCAGAAGATTGATCGGGACATGCATGCTCGGGGATACACCCAGGAAGCGGTCATCGACACCATTCTTGGGCGCATGGACGACTACGTTCGCTATATTCTGCCCCAGTTCTCGCGCACCCATATCAACTTTCAGCGGGTGCCCACGGTGGATACCTCGAACCCCTTCGAGGTGCAGGACATTCCTACCGATGCCGAGTCCTTCGTGGTGATCCGCTTTCGTGATCCCGCCACGGTGGACTTTCCCTATCTGTTGGCGATGATTCAAGATGCCTTCATGAGTCGCCCTCATACCCTGGTCGTGCCTGGTTCGCGCTTGTCTCTGGCGATGGAGTTGATCCTGGGGCCACTGGTACGCCATTTGCTGGCGCAGCGTCGCTTTCGCTGAATCACCTCACCACGGCGTTCATCGTGCCGCCAGGGGGGCCGCGTAGCGCTTGGCCCCCGCGACACACAGCACCACGATGGCACAGGTGACCAGCATCATCAGGCTGATGCTTTCGTGCAGCCACCAGGCGGCTAGCCCCAGTCCCAGAAAGGGTTGCAGCAGCTGCAACTGTCCGACGGCGGCGACGCCACCCTGAGCCAGCCCTTGGTACCAGAAGACAAAGCCAATCAGCATGCTGAACAGCGACACATAGCCCATGGCCCCCCAGGCAGCGATGTCGATATTCGCAAAGGATGACGGGCGAGACAGTCCTGTCAGCGCCAGCATGACGGGAAGTGCGAGAACCAGCGCCCAGCAAATGACGCGCCAGCCAGACAGGCGTCTCGATAGACGTGCGCCTTCTGCATAGCCAAGCCCGCAGACCAGTACAGCGCCTACCATGAGCAGATCTCCCGACCCGTTGCCATAGCCATGCTGGCTCAGGGCAAACAGGGTAATGACGCCGCCGCCGCAGAGGGAAAACAGCCAGAACACCGGGCGTGGCCTATCGCCTGCGCGCAGCACACCGAACAGGGCAGTGGCCATCGGCAGCAGGCCGATGAAGACCAGAGAGTGGGCGGCGTTGACCTGTTCGAGAGCCAGCGCGGTCAACAGCGGAAACCCGACCACCACGCAGCCCGAGATCAGCGCGAGCGAGGCCAGCTCGCCGAGTGCTGGGCGACGTCCGCCGATGCAGAGCAGCAGCATCAGCGCTACCGCACCGGCGATACTAGCCCTGGCGAAGGTCAGGAACAGGGGATCGAAGGCTCCGACGGCGATGCGCGTTGCCGGCAGCGAGCCGCTGAAGATGGCCATTCCAAGAAAGCCGTAGGCCCATCCAAGGTGGGGGGAAGACATGCGTGAGGCTCCGTGCCGAAATGATCTGCTTAGGTTGGGCTGGAGCGTCGGCGGTATCGAGATACAGTTCAGTACAGTTTGGGAAAACTGTTATGGTGCGGTGACCAATACAGTGCGCCGCCGTGTCGACTGAAATGATCGCCCAGAGGATCGATCCGATGGCGTTGGTCTGCACTACTCATCTTGCTATGTCGAGGGGGAAGGATGCACCTGTCCGATATTGACCGCCGGTCGGCCGTTCCTCTGGTAGAGCAAGTGGTGGCCCTGGTGCATCGGCGGATGGCGCAGCGTCAGCTGGCTCCAGGGGCTCGACTGCCCTCGATCAGGGCATTGGCTGAGTCGCTGTCGATTTCGCGTTCTACCGTGGTCGACGCCTACGACCGTCTGGTCAGCGAGGGCGCCATTCACTCTCGTCCCGGGGCGGGATTCTTCGTGGGGGATCGTCTTCCACCACTCTCCCTGGCCGAGCTCGGTCCTCCTCGTGCCCGTGAAGTCGATCCGCTGTGGCTGACCCGGCAAGCGCTCGAAAGCGATCAGGCCCGCTGGCGGCCAGGCTGTGGCTGGCTGCCGGCAGAATGGATGCCGCATGATGATATACGGCGAGGCTTGAGGCAGTTGGCTCGCCGCTCCTGCGCCCTGCCGACGCTGACCGACTATGCTCCGCCCCAAGGCCTGGGGGCATTGCGGCAGGTGCTATCGCGCCGCCTGGCGGAGCGCGGGGTGGAGGCGTCACCACAGCAGATCATGCTGGCGGAGTCGGGCACTCAAGCGATTGACCTGCTCTGTCGTTTCTTGCTGGAGCCGGGTGACTGCGTGGTGGTGGACGATCCCTGCTACTTCAACTTTCATGCCATGCTGCGGGCCCATCGCGTCACCGTGATCGGCGTGCCCTTCACCCCGTCGGGGCCAGATCTGGTCCACCTTGGCCACGCCCTCGAGCAGCACCGACCACGTCTTTATATCACCAACTCCGGGCTGCATAACCCCACCGGCGCCGGCCTTACGCTGGCGGTGGCCCATCGCGTCCTGCGCCTGGCCGAACAGCATGATCTGTTGATCATCGAAGACGATATCTTTGCCGACTTCGACATTCAGCAGGCGCCTCGGCTGGCGGCGCTGGATGGACTGGACCGGGTGCTTCAGGTGGGCAGTTTTTCCAAGACCCTGTCGGCCTCGGTGCGCTGCGGTTACATCGCGGCACGCGGCGAGTGGATCGAAGAACTCGTGGACCTCAAGCTTGCCACCTCCTTTGGTGCCAGCGCTCTGTCTGCGGAGTTGGTGCTGCAGTTGGTCAGAGAAGGGGCGTACCGACGCCACCTCAACCTGCTCAGGGCGCGCCTGGGCGACGCCATGGGGCGAGTCAACCTGCGGCTCAGGTCGTCAGGCCTTGAGCCGTGGATCGAGCCAGCGGGTGGGATGTTTGTCTGGGCGAGCCTGCCCAGCGGGCTGCTGGCCAAGGAGGTCGCGCGGGAAGCCCTGAACGTGGGCCTGGTGCTGGCGCCTGGAGAGGTCTTCAGTGCTGATGGCAAGGCCAGTCGCTATCTTCGCTTCAACGTCGCCCAGTGTACCAGCCCCGAGGTGTTCGACCTGCTCGATAGCACCCTTGAGCGCGTCGCCGGACAGCAGTGAGTCAGACCGGCTGTCATGACCTCCGTCGCCAGCAGGCGAGATGTGTCAGGGCACCCTCTGGAGGGGGAGAGGGGATGCGTTGACGGCCGCCGCTCTCACCGCCGCTCTCACCGCCGCTCTCACCGCCACTCTCACCGCCACTCTCAATGTGGTTTCTCCGACGATGGAGAGCTCGCAGCACGTCCCCTGGCAAAGCGTTTCGCCATGGGTTGTGCGCTGACGCCATGCAGCACCACCGAGATCATCACCGTCAACACCACGCAGGCCAGGATTTCGTTGCTGCCGGGAATCGGGTACTCGGTGTAGACGTGCAAGGCGAACAGAATGCTGGCGAGTCCCCTGGGGCCGAACCAGCCGAGGAAGGTCTTTTCATAGGTCGACAGCCCCAGACCCGTCAACGACACCCAGATGGGCAGCATGCGGATGACCGTCAGGTACATCAGGGCCAGTGTCACGGTCTTCCACGAGGCGTGAGAGAACGCCAGCGGTACCATCACCGCACCAAAGATCAGGAAGGTGGCGATGGTCAGCAGTTGCCCCTCACTTTCCATGAACTCTTCGATGAAGGTGGTCTCGTGGCGCAGCAGGTTGCCGAAGGTCAGTCCACCCAGGAACACGGCGATAAACCCGTTGCCTCCCACGGACTCAGCGGTCAGGTAGGTCAGGAACGCCACCGCCAGAAACAGAATGCCCTGGTAGACCACGGTGACGGTTCCTCGATCAATGGCCGCGTCGAGCAGTCGCGCGAACCCCCAGCCGAAGAGAACGCCGACCAGGGGCCCCAGCGTCAGCTGCAGCAGGGCAAAGGTCAGCAGGTTGTCTGGCGCATGGGCGACGTCTGTCCCTGTGGCCGCTGCTGCCATCAGGGCAGATGCCAGAATGACCGGCACCGCCAGGCCATCGTTGAGCCCGCTTTCAACATTGATCGATTGCCGAATGCGCTCAGGCACGCTGGGGCTCGACACGACCGCCTGGCCCAGTGCGGCGTCAGTAGGAGTAAGGATGGCAGCGACCAGCATGGCGGTGGCCCAGGCGGCCTCGGGGGATACCCACTTTGCCATCAGGGTACCCAGCAGCACGGTCAGAGGCATGCCGATCAACAGCATGCGCAGGGGAATCGACAGATCCTTGCGCAGCGACTTCAGCTTGACCACCGATGCGTCGGCAAACAGCACAATGATCAGCGTGATCTCGGCGATCACCTGGGTCAGCTCCTGCTGGATGTGCACCGGGACCAGGTCGGGTGTCATCATTCCGAGCACCATGCCGGTGGTCATGAACACCATGGGCAGGCTGATCAGCGACGCGGAAATGCGCCGTGACAGCAGCGCGAATGTCACGAGGACCAGCAGTATCAGCAGCAAGGCGGCATGATGCATGTGCGGCGGTACTCCAAAGAAGTATCGAATGTGTAGGTTGTATCACAGCAGCAACCACGATGGGCGAGGCGCGTGCGAGCCCTGGGCGCAAAGCTCAACGTTGCACAGCAAGCGGGCTGGGAACGATCCCCATACGGCGTGGGTCAGCCGTCGATCACAGGAAGACTGACAGCGAGGATAATGCCCGGTAACCTCGGCACTCTATCTCTGTTGTCATGAGCACCCACGGAGCCCGCCATGGATTGCCTGTTCTGCAAGATCATCAATCGCGAGATTCCCGCTGATATCGTCTACGAGGATGACCAGGTTCTGGCCTTTAACGATATCGATCCGAAGGCGCCGACCCATATGCTGGTCATTCCCAAAAAGCATATCGCCACCTTGAACGACATCAGCGAGGATGACCTTGCGCTAGTGGGAAGATTGCCGTTCATCGCCTCGCGCCTGGCCAAGGAGCAGGGCTTCGCCGAAGACGGCTTCAGAGTGGTCATGAATTGCAATGAAGACGGCGGACAGACGGTCTATCATATTCATATGCACGTGATGGGCGGTCGACGCTTCACTTGGCCGGCTGGCTAGCTGGCGCTTGACGGAGACTCTTCCGGCATCTCAAGCGATCGACGCATCCGTGCATTCCATGGCGCCGTCCGGTGGGTATGACCCGGACGGCGCCGCTCGTTGCGCCGCTCGCCTTCGTGCGCGGGGCGCCGCCAATGTCTGGGCGGATAGCGCAGTGGTTTAAGTCGAGCTCAGGCTGGCGTAGAGCTCGGGCTGGCGTAGAGCTCGGGCTGGCGTAGAATAGTGCCTCAGCGACTCGACTTTCCTACCGCCGCCCAAGGATGCAGGTATGCCACGCTCTCTTTCCCCCGCTGATCGCGCCATTCATCAGTTCGATAATGTGCTGCGCACGCTGGTGCCGGGTGCGGCCCGAGCCTCACGTCCGACGCCTGCAGACAGCAGCGTTGATGACGGCGAGATGAGCCACGAAGATCGCCACCATGCGGCCGGTCTGATGCGGATCAATCACACCGGTGAAGTGTGTGCTCAGGCTCTCTATCAGGGCCAGGGTCTCACGGCCAAGCTGCCGGAGGTGCGTGGCCAGATGGAAGAGGCGGCCCAGGAAGAAATCGACCATCTTGCCTGGTGCGAGGATCGCCTGCGCGAGCTGAATGCCGATACCAGTCGGCTCAACCCGCTGTTCTACGCGGCATCTTTCGGCATGGGAGCATTGGCGGGTGCCATTGGTGATCGTGTCAGTCTCGGTTTCGTGGCCGCGACCGAGGAGCAGGTGGGCAAGCATCTGGACGAGCATCTGGAAACGTTGCCGGAGGGGGATCGTCGCTCCCGCGCTGTTCTGCGGCAGATGGCAATCGATGAAGCGCATCATGCCCAGCAGGCGCTTGAGGCAGGCGGTGCGCGCTTTCCTGGGCCGGTAAAGGCCGGTATGACCTTGATGTCCAAGGTCATGACCAAGAGCGTCTATCGCTTCTAACTCCCACCAGCACTCGCTGGGGCATTGTTTTCCGCAGCGTGTCGTGGGGTGCTATCAGGCTGTATCAGGCTGTATGCCGTGGTCGGAATGCCCCGCTTGAGGCGGGGCATTGTCGTGTTCGGCGTGCACTCTGATGCTTTGGTGCTCTAGTACCCTTCTCTATAGCTTCTCAGCAAGGCCCGTTGAGCGCTTTCGCGATAGAGAAAGTAGGCCGGATCACGACTCCACAATGCTGTACGAGTGGGTGACTTCGACGCCTCCCTTGGCCAGCATGATGGATGCGCTGCAGTACTTGTCGGCGGACAGTTCGACGGCGCGCTGCACCTGCTTTTCTTTCAGTCCCTTGCCTGTCACGGTGAAATGGACGTGAATCTTGGTGAACACCGAGGGCACGCTGTCGGCACGTTCTGCGTCGATCTCGGCCACGCAGTCTTCCACCGGTGCGCGAGATTTCTCGAGGATTTCCAGCACGTCGAATGAGGTGCAGGCTCCCATGCCCATCAACAGCATCTCCATCGGGCGCGGGCCGGTGTTGCGACCACCGTGATCGGGCGGTCCGTCGATGACCACGCTGTGGCCGCTACCGGATTCGGCCACGAACTGGCGACCGCTGGTCCATTTGACGCTGGCTTTCATGGGACTTCCTTCTGTTTTGCTGTCGGTGCGCACCGTCAAGGTGCGCAGGGAACATCATGTGTCGTCGGTTACGGCCGACCCTGTGGTTGACAACCCTATGAGTGACAACCCTCTGATTGACAACCTCAGGGTCGGCTGGAGCGGTGGCCGGAGCTCAAGCGCTGGTTGAGCGCCTCGAGGCGTTCCGGTGTGCCCACATCGACCCATTCGCCATGGTGATGGGTGCCGGCTACCCGGTCACTTGCCATGGCCTGACGAAGCAGTGGTGCCACAGGATAACAGGGCTCGGGTAGCTCGTTCACCAGTCGCGGATCGATGAGCGCGATGCCCGAATAGGTCAGACGTGGCGCTCCCGTTGCCTGTACTCTGCCGGCGGCTGTCAGGTGAAAATCCCCCTGCGGGTGATGCGGCGGATTATCGACCATCACCAGATGGGCGAGATCACCCTCTGCCAAGGACAGGGTGGCGGGGTCGATATCGCAGAAGGCATCCGCACTGATCAGCAGAAAGGGCGCCTCACCCAGCAGCGGGCGCGCCTTGGCGATGCCTCCGGCGGTTTCCAATGGCTGTGACTCATGGCTGAACGCAATCGATACGCCGTAATCGGCTCCATCGCCGAGCGCCTCCACGATCTGGTCAGCTCGGTAGCTGACATTGATCACCACATCGCGAATGCCCACGGCGGCAAGCCGCTTGAGGTGATGGCCGATCAATGGTTCGCCCGCCACGGGAAGCAGCGGTTTGGGGCAGTGGTCGGTCAGCGGGCGCATGCGCTTGCCCAAGCCCGCGGCCAGGATCATGGCTTTCATGATGCGCTTCCTTGCAGTCGGTCTGACAGCTGCGAGCGCAGCGTTCGCTGGGTCCAGGACAGGAAGTCGGCCTGGCCTTCCAGGCCTTCGAGTTCCACCAAGCTGTCCTGAAGGTGATCAAGGAAGTGCGGCAGACGCTGGAGATAGCCGTCACGCCCGTCCCTCAGGGTAAGGCGACAGAAAATGCCCAGCACCTTGAGCGAGCGTTGGGCGGCCATGGCATTGGTCCAGCGCCAGAAGGTGTCGTGGTCGACCTTGTCAGTGAGGCGGCCATCGGCGATGGCCCTGTCGCAAAAGCCGTCGCACCACTGTCGGCGTTGTGCTGCATCGAAGCGTCGATAGCGGCCATGCAGCAGTGAGATCAGGTCATAGGTGATGGGGCCCGCGAGCGCATCCTGAAAGTCGATCAGCCACAGCGCATCCGCGTGGCGCATCAGATTCATGGCATCGAAGTCTCGGTGCACCGTGACCACGGGTTGCACCAGCGCTTCGCGGATCAGGGCATGGCGCAGCGCCTGCCAGCCAGGGATGTCGGTGTCCTGCTCAAGCCATCGACCGGTACACCATTCGGGAAACAGGTCCAGTTCTCGTGCCAGGGTCGCCTCGTCATAAGGCGGTAGCCCGTCAGGCGCCAGCTGTTGCAGTCGCTCGAGCAGGGTGATGGCAGCGTCGAAGTGGCTGCGCGTGGTGGCTGAATCGGCGTGTTCGAGAGCGAGCTGCAGCGGCTCGTCGCCGAGATCTTCCAGCTCGACGAATCCTTGCTGGGGGTCGACAGCATGGATGGCTGGGGCAGGCAGTCCCGCGGAGCGCCAGCGACGGGCGATATCGACAAAGGGGGCGACGTCTTCCTGAGGCGGGGGCGCGTCCATCAGTATGCGCGTCTGGCCATCGTTCAAGGTCAGACGATAGTAGCGGCGAAAGCTGGCGTCACCGGCTGCCAGGACCAGTTGGCCTGCGCCAGGGTCGTGCGGGTGCTGGGAGTGTGCCCAATGGCGCAGTTGCTCGAGTCGGCTGGGGCATTCGGCCTGGGACATTGCTGAGAGAACTCCTGATAGCGGAAGGGCGACGGTTGGCAAAGTCGGTTGACGCTCCGTTGGCCTCACCGCATGCTGTGCATGGATCATGGGCGGCTGTGGCGCAACTCCTGCTGGAGCAGATCGGCGTTACAGGCCGGCCGCGGCCTGTATAATACCGATTCACCCCGTCGAGGACAGCGTGCAACATGGCCAAGCGATACGCATGGACGGCCCTGGCGGGCCTCGCCACCACTAGTCTGGTGTCGTCGCCCCTGTGGGCGGCTCCCCCTGATTCCCTGCCGGCAGGCCAACTGGATTGGCAGCCCTGGGGCGATGATCGTCCCGCGGGGACCGTGTGTCGAGGCTACTATGTCGAGCCAGACTACCGACTGCCTGCGCCGGCCATTGATGGTCAGGTCAACAGCGAATCCAACACCGCCAATTACGGCACGGATGGCGATACCGTGCTGGATGGCGAGGTTATCCTGCGCAAGGGCGACACCCAGCTGGAGGCCACCCGCGTCCAGGTGCCACCGGAGCGCGACCTGGCCAATGCCAGTGGTCCCCTGACCCTGCGTGACAAGGGCCTGCTGGTACGTGGAGACAGCGCCCAGGTGTCGCTGAACAGCGATCAGGCGACCATCGACTCAGCCCATTACGTGGCCCACGAGGCGCGCCTGCGCGGCGATGCCATTCAGCTGGAGCGCGTCAGCGACAACGTGTTCCGCTTGCGAGAAGCCAGCTTTACCACCTGTGAACCCGGTGACAGCACCTGGCGGCTGGTCGGTAACGACATTCTGCTGGACCGCAATCAGGGCTTTGGTACGGCCAAGCATGCCCGCCTGGAAGTCGGCGATGTGCCGGTGTTCTACTGGCCATGGGTACGCTTCCCGATCGATGAACGCCGACAGAGCGGTTTTCTCTGGCCCACCATCGGGGTGTCCGACGGCGGCGTGGACTACGCCCAGCCCTACTATCTGAACTTGGCGCCCAACTATGACGCCACCATCACCCCTCGCTGGATTCAGGACAGCGGCTTGCTGCTGGGCGGTGAGTTCCGTTACCTGTTTCCCTCGGACCAGGGTACCGTCGAGGGCGCCTACATCGGCGACGACAAGTCCGCCGGGGATGACGATTCGACCACCGAGCTCGAGAACGGGGACGAGCGCTGGTACTTCGACTACAGCCATTACGGTCGGTTCAGTTCGCGGATTCCGTATCGCTTGCGCTATGGGGCCGCCAGTGATGGCCGCTATTTCGATGACTTTGGGCGCACCTTCGGCGAAGCCGATACCAGCAACATGCCTCGCCTGGCCCAGATCGACTATCTGGGTGACACCTGGTCGCTCCAGGCCAAGGCCCAGGGCTATCAGTTGCTTGATGATCCGGTCGACGAAGGTGACAAGCCGTTCTACCGTCTGCCTAGCCTCACGGCCAACGGTCGCTGGTCCCAGGACCTTGGCTTCTATCAGGAGTGGAATTCCAACGCGACCTACTTCTGGCGTGATATCGAAGGCGATGAGAACGGCTTCTACGACTACGAGGACACGGTTCGGCGCATTCCCCTGCGCGAGGACGTCAAGGGGGCACGCCTCGACCTGACGCCTGCGGTGGGCTATCGCTTTGACCCGAGCTGGGGCTTCTTCGAGCCGCGCGTGGCCTTGCAGCACACCAGCTATGACCTCGATTACGATGACCGCATCACCGATAACACCGAGAGTCCGTCGCTGACGGCGCCGGTCACCACCATCGACGCTGGCCTGATCTTCGAACGTGATTTCGCCTTCGGTGGTGATGACTGGCGCCAGACCCTGGAGCCACGCCTGAACTACGCTTACGTGCCGGAAAGGGACCAGAGCGACTTCCCCGACTTCGACACTGAAGAGTTGTCGTTTTCATGGGGGCAGCTGTGGTCGCCTTACCGCTTCTCTGGGGGTGACCGGCTCGGTGACCTGAACCGACTGTCCTACGGCGTGGAAAGTCGCTTCCTGGAAGATCAGAGCGGCCGTGAGCGCCTCTCCATCGGTGTGGGCCAGGCAGCCTACTTCGAGGACCGCAACATCGATATGGCTGGCGACCCGGATACCTTGCCCAGAGACGAAGAGTCGTTCGACTATTACGATGCCACGCGGGACCGTTCCCCCTGGGTGACACGGATCAACTGGTCGATCAACGACAACTGGAGCACCCGCTGGCAGTGGCTGTACGACGATGAAAAGAGCCGTACCGAGAGCACCGGTCTCGGGGTGCACTATCGCGCCGATGCAGGCCACGTGCTCAACCTTGGCTACCGCTGGCAGCTGGAAGGCTTCGACAACGCGGACGATGCCGACGACATCCGTAACTACAACAGGGAAGAATACGACCTGTCGTTTGCCTACAAGGCCACGGATCGTTTCGACATCATTGGGCGAGTCCTCTACGACAACACCAATGATCGCGCCCTCGACCAGATGGCGGGTGTGCAGTGGAACGACTGCTGCTATGGTGTGCAGGTCGTCTGGCGCGAGTGGATCGAGGACGAGGACACGGCCAACAATATCGAGGATGACACCACGGATCGCGGTCTGTTCCTGCGCTTCGTGCTCAAGGGCCTGGGTGGCTTCGGTGGCGAGGCCGACACCTACTTCCAGTCAGCGGTGCCCGGCTATCGTCCTGGCCTGAACTGAGTATCTCCTGCGAACTATCCTGCGGCAGGCGGGTTCTAACACGCCTGCCGCATCGAATTTCTGAGTGAACGAGGAAGCAAGATTATGCGTAGCCGACCCCTTGCCGCCGTGGCGCTGGCCGCCTGTCTGGCGCTGACCACCGTGGCTGCCAATGCCCAGGACGGTTACCGTCAGTCGCTGGATCGCATTGTTGCTGTGGTCAATGAAGACGCCATCATGGCATCGGACCTGGACGAACGTGTCGACCAGGCCATGGCACGCCTGCGCACCAGCGACATGGCGCTGCCCCCGGAGCAGGCGCTGCGTGAGCAGATTCTCGATCGCATGATTGTCGAGGAAATCGAGGTGCAGCTGGCCGAGCGCATGAACCTGAGTGTCGACGAGACCGAGCTCAATCGCCAGGTACGCTCCGTGGCCAACCAGAATGGCGCCACACTGGAGCAGTTTGCGGATCGACTAGAGTCACAGGGCACCAGCCTTGCCCAGGTGCGTGACCAGATCCGTCGCGAGATGCTGATCATGAAGGTCCAGCAGGCTCAGGTATCCAGCCGCGTCAATATTTCCGAGGCTGAAGTCGAGCGCTTCCTGCAGCAGGAAGGCGTGGGTGCTACCCGCGACCAGGCACGTCAGGCGATTTTCCAGCGTAAGGTGGGTGATGAGCTGGAGAAGTGGATGCAGGAAATTCGCGGCGAAGCCTTCGTCGAGAAGCGCCTGAACCAGGGGTGAAGGCGCGTCAGCAGGCGGGTGTCATTGTCGTGAAGAGGCCAATGAGGTGGATGTGAAAGCGCAACAGGTGAGCGGCAAGTGAAAGCGCCTATCGTAGTCACCACCGGAGAGCCTGCGGGCATTGGCCCGGAGCTCGCGTTGATGCTGGCGGCGGCAGATGCCACTGACTGGGTCGCCATTGGCGACCCAGTGCTGTTGAGGGAGCGGGCCGAGGCGCTGGCGCTGGACATCGAGGTGGCCGTCACGGCGCCGGGTCAGCCGCATCCGGGCCCCAGGGTCGGGCGCCTGGCGGTGTGGCCGGTGGATATGAAAGCCCGCTGCATTCCCGGGGTGCTCGATCCCGCCAACGCTGACTATGTGCTGGCGACCCTGGACCTTGCGGTGACGCAGTGTCTGGCGGGCAACGCTGCCGCAATGGTCACCGCGCCCCTGCACAAGGGCGTGATCTGCGACGGCGGTCATGACGGTTTTACCGGCCACACCGAATACCTGCGCGATGCATGCGGGGTAGAGGAGGTGGTCATGATGCTGGCGACCGACCACGCCTTGCATGGACGTGTGGAGGCAGCCAGTGACACGCTCCCGACGCCCCTCAGGGTAGCCTTGGCCACGACTCACCTGCCGCTGCGAGAAGTGGCCGACGCCCTGTCCCAGGCAAGCCTCGAGCGGGTCTTGCGGATCCTGGCGCAGGACTTGACCCGTTACTTCGCGGTGAAGGCTCCGCGCATCGCCGTATGTGGCTTGAACCCCCACGCGGGAGAGGGTGGCCACCTTGGGCGTGAGGAAATAGAGGTGATCACCCCGACGCTGGAGCGGCTGCGGGCCGAAGGGTTCTGCCTCGATGGTCCGCTGCCCGCGGATACGCTGTTTACGCCTCGACACCTTGCCGGCGTCGATGCCGTGCTCGCGATGTACCACGACCAGGGTCTACCTGTCCTGAAGTATTCAGGGTTCGGTCAGGCCGCCAACATCACGCTAGGGTTGCCGCTGGCGCGCACCTCGGTCGATCACGGCACGGCTCTTGACCTGGCAGGGACCGGGCAGGCCAGCCCGCAGAGCCTGGCAGTGGCGATTAGCCTGGCCGAACAGATGGGGGCCCTGGCCCAGGCGGGCTGAACTGGCCGTTTTCCCCAGCCCGACCTTGGCCAGCCTTTGCGCTCTGGCCATCAGCGCCCTATCATCGCTCGCTATATTGATTTGGCGCTCCCCTTGGTTTCATAAAGGATTCAAGCATGTTATCCCGCCCTACGGCGCACCGGGCTCGCAAGCGCTTCGGTCAAAACTTCTTGCGTGACCATGGCGTCATTTCCCGCATCGTTCGCTCCATCGGCGCGCGCCCTGGTGAGCGCGTGGTCGAGATCGGCCCCGGTCAGGGAGCGCTGACCGAGCCATTGCTGGAGGCGACCGAAGGGCACCTGGAGGTTATCGAGCTGGACCGCGACCTGATCCCGGGCCTGCGTGTGCAGTTCTTCAATCACCCGGCGTTCGTGATCCATGAGGGCGATGCCCTCAAGATGGATTTCCAGGCGCTGCGTGGCGACGGACAGCCGCTGCGTGTTGTCGGTAACCTGCCCTACAACATATCGACTCCGCTGATTTCACACCTGCTGCGCGCTGGCTCTGCGGTCCAGGACATGCACTTCATGCTGCAGAAGGAAGTGGTGGATCGTCTGGCCGCTCCCGCCGGTGGCGGAGATCGTGGCCGACTGTCGGTGCTGGCGCAGTATTTCTGCGAGGTCGAGTCACTGTTTGTGGTTCCCCCTGAGGCGTTTGTTCCGCGGCCCAAGGTAGACTCTGCCATTGTGCGCATGACCCCGCGTCAGCAGAAGGTCGCGCCGGCCCAGGATGAGACGCTGCTGTTCGATATCGTGCGAGAGGCCTTTGGCCAGCGCCGCAAGACCCTGCGCAACAACCTCAAGGGGCGCATTGATGGCGATGCCCTGGCCGAACTTGGGATTGATCCTGGTCGCCGTCCGCAGACCCTGGAGGTGGCAGAGTTTGTCGCGATCGCCAATGCGGTGTACCAGCAGCAAGGTAATGCTTCAGCGGATCATGACACACAGGGGGATCAGGACACTGGGGAGGAGACACCCGCATGAACGAGCACCCCGACGTGCGCGTTGACGTGACACCGGCCTTTCGTGAGGACGAGTCTGCGCCGCTGGAAGATCGCTTTGTGTTCAGCTATACGGTCACGGTTCACAATCACTCAAGCGGTAATATCCAGCTCATGGCCCGGTTCTGGAAGATCACCCAGACGAGCGGGCAGGTGCAGGAAGTGCGTGGCAAGGGCGTGGTCGGCAAGCAGCCGATGATTGGTCCTGGCCAGACATTTCAGTACACCAGCAGGGCGATACTCGATGGGCCGGTAGGCTTTATGGAAGGCGCCTACACCTGCGTCGATACGGCCAGCCAGCGACCGTTCGAGGTGCCGATCTCGGTGTTCCGCCTGGCCACGCCCAACCAGATTCATTGAATGTCTGACGACAGCGGGAGACGCATGAGCCGATACGCCATTGGAGACCTGCAGGGCTGCCATCAGGAGTTTGTCGAGCTGCTGGAGGCGCTCAGCTTCGATCCGCGTCGTGATGAACTGTGGCTTGCGGGGGACCTGGTCAATCGCGGGCCCGGATCCCTGGATTGCCTGCGGGACGTCATGGCCCTCGGTTCTGCTGCCAAGGTGGTGCTGGGCAACCATGACCTGCATCTGCTGGCGGTGGCACGAGGTGGGGCTTCGCTCAAGCGCAAGGACACCCTTGACGACATTCTGGCAGTGCCCGATCGCGATACGCTGCTCGACTGGCTCCAGGCCAGGCCGCTGCTGCTGCGTGACGGAGAGGCCGTGATGACCCATGCCGGGCTACCGCCTCAGTGGTCGGTGGAGCAGGCCGAGGGGCTCGCCGGAGAGGTGTCCTGGGTGCTGACGGGAGAGCAGTCCGGCGACTTCCTGTCGCGGATGTATGGCAACCGGCCGCGACGCTTCAAGCCCCATCAGGAGGGCGTAGATCGCTACCGGGCCATCGTGAACACCCTCACCAGGATGCGTTTCATCGACGCCGAGGGGCGTCTCGATTTTGACGCCAAGGAAGGCCTGGATAGTGCCCCTGAGGGATTTTCCCCCTGGTTTCAGTATCCCCGTGACGACGATCCGTGGCTGCTGTTCGGCCATTGGGCGGCGCTCAATGGCACTGCGCCAGATCGCAGGGTGAGGGCAGAGGCCCTGGATACCGGCTGCGTCTGGGGCGGCAGCCTGACCGCGCTGGATATGGCAAGCGGAGAGCGAATCAGCGTTCCGAGCCGCCAGCAGATCACGCGATAACCGATACCAAGCCCGTTGTGCGGCATCCGCCACGCTCATGTGCGGCGTTGCCCATGGGCCTCTTGCTTTTGCCTTCTGGAGTTTTGCATGACACCGGCGACCTTCGAGCACCTCGATATCGAACGCCTTCAACAATGGCTGGATCAGGGCAGTGAGCTTTGCCTTGTCGATATTCGCGATCCGGGCAGCTTTGCCCAAGGGCATATCCCCGGTAGCCGCCACCTGGACAATGACAGCGTGGGCCCGCTTGTCGCGAAAACCGCCAAGGATACTCCGCTGGTGGTGGTGTGCTATCACGGCCATTCCAGCCAGCAGGCGGCGAGTTGGCTGGCCGCTCAGGGGTTTACCCAGGTCTATAGCCTCGACGGCGGTTTCACCCAGTGGCAGCACGTTCTGCCTGAACGCGTCAGCAAGGGCTGAACATGGCCCCTGAGATGCCGGGAAAGCACCACGGCAGCACAGACCCATGTGCCGGTCTTGAACGTTACCGGGTGGGGGGTGCGGTGCGTGACGCGCTGCTGGGATGGCCAGTCAAGGACACGGACTGGGTGGTCGTTGGCGAGACCCCAGCGTCGATGCGGGAGCGTGGTTTCACGCCGGTAGGCCGGGATTTTCCGGTGTTCCTGCATCCCCGTACCCATGAGGAGTATGCCCTTGCCCGTACCGAGCGAAAGTCCGGGCACGGATATACCGGCTTTGAGGTGCATGCAAGTCCTGATGTCACCCTGGAGGAGGACCTTGGGCGGCGCGACCTGACGATCAATGCCATGGCCGAGTCGCTCGATGGGCACCTGGTGGACCCTTTCAACGGGCGTCGCGACCTGCAGCAGCGGCGCTTGCGTCATGTCAGTCAGGCCTTCGTCGAAGATCCGCTGAGGGTGTTGCGCACAGCGCGCTTTCTCGCTCGCTACGCCGGCCTCGGGTTTGCCATTGCCGAGAGTACGCAAGCGCTGATGAAACAGCTGGCCGACAGCGGCGAGCTGGATCACCTGGTGGCTGAGCGAGTCTGGGTGGAAACCGAGAAGGCGCTGGGCGAGCCAGAGCCCCGGCGCTACTTCGAAGCGCTGGACTCATGCGGTGCACTGTCACGGCTGATGCCTGGCTTGGTGCAGCCAGGAGCGGCCGAGTTCAAGCGCGCCTGCGAGAGAATGAGCGCATTGCCCCCGGCCCTTGCGGGCCAGCCCGTATGGCGTTGGGGTCGTTTGGTGGAGGCCCTGCCGGCCGAGCAGCGTCGCCAGCTTGAACAGGCCTTGAAGGTGCCCAATCCGTATCGTGATCTGGGACACCAGCTGGCGCTGACCCGTGAGCTCAAGGCGCAGCTGGCCGACGGTGCAGGCTCAGAAGAGGCCAGCAGGATAGCCATGACCTGGTGTGACGGCATCGATGCCTGGCGGCGCAGCGAGCGAGTCGCGCCCCTGCTGTCGTTGCTGGCCATGGAGATGCCCGAGCAGGCAGCCTGGTTGGCGCGTGGGGTCGATCAGGCGCGCTCGCTTGCCCCGCGAGAGCTGCTTGATCAGGGCTTCAAAGGGGCGGAGCTGGGGCAGGAGCTGAGGCGACGTCGCCTGGCGTGCTTTCACCAGGGCGGGCGCTGATCCTTCAACGGGAGGGCAGCGGTAGCGCTTCTCCGCGCCAGTGAAACTCGACGGGCCACAGCTGTTGGCTGCCGTCGCCGAACGCTTGCCAGAGCTCCTGATACCGGCGCCCCACGACGGGATGGCGATGGTCGGGAAGCAGCTCTGCCATCGGCCACAGGACGAAGGCGTGGTGCAGGATCTCGCCGCGTGGCAGGCTCACGCCGTCGACCTCCCCGGTCAGCGAGTCGACGGTAAGAATATCGACATCAAGGGTGCGGGGGCTGAACTTTGGACTGTCCTTGCTGCGGCCGTTGGCGCTCTCCAATCGCTTGCACCAAGCTTGCAGCTCGCCGACGCTCCAGTCGCAGTGAAGGGCGACCACCAGGTTGAAGAAATTGCGGCCGTCCTCGAAGCCCACCGGTGTGCTCTCGAATACGCGGGAAACGGCCAACTGGCCAAAGGTGTCGGCCAAGGCATCCAGGCACACCGTGATGTGGTGCTCCCGTTCGATATTGCTGCCCAGGCTCAGGGTGACCAGTCGCATCAATGTCCTCCCGCTGGTGTACCACGCTCGATGCGCACGCCTACCGAGGCGGCATTGGCCACAGCGCCGGGCTTGCGCAAGGTCATTCTCAGCCAGCTGATCCCGTATTCCTGCATCAGCAGCGACGCCAGGCGCTCGGCAAAGGTTTCTACCAGCTGGAAGTCATGCTCCGAGGCGAAGACGCCAATGCGACGACTGATGGCGTCGTAGTCGAGCGTCTTGCTCAGGTCGTCATCCGCGGCCGCTGCCCGGATATCCGTCGCCAGCGTGAGATCCACTATCAGACGCTGGGTAATGGAGCGCTCCCAGTCGTAGACGCCAATGACGGTGTCCAGCTCAAGGCCTTCGATCAGCACCTGATCCATCGATGATGTTTCCCGGTCGTGGTGTCCCGGTCGTGGCCGGGAACGCAGAATGAACAAGGCGTCCAATTGTACTTGACCAGGCGGTCGCGAAACAGGCCGCAGATGGCGACAGCGAGCCCGGGCTGGCAAACTGGTCCTTCAAAGGGGGCGGCCTGCGTGGTACTTCCCTGGAGGTTTGGCCGGACGCCAATCGTCTGGCACCACCAGGACACTGTCGCGGTTCCCGGCGTCGCTGGTGCAGCGGCGCTGCCAGCATGATCGCGCGCATGGGGCTACCATGTGCGCACCGAGGCGTCCTCATGGCGCAGGAGTCGTTGTGGGTCCGACCATAGAAGTATTACTGCCGCTGACGGCGCTGGGCTATCTCAGTGGAACCTGGTTGGGGGCGATCACCGTATGCCGGGTGGCGGGGCTTGCTGACCCGCGCTTGAGCGGGTCATGTAATCCGGGGTTTTCCAATGTGCTGCGGCTGCATGGGCCCGTGCTGGCGCTGGCAACCCTGACCATCGATGCGCTCAAGGGCTGGCCCGTGCTGCTGTTGGGCATGCACCAGGGGCTGACGCCTTGGGGGCTCGGACTGGTGGGCCTGGGGGTGCTGCTGGGGCACTGCTATCCCGCCTGGTATCGCTTTCGCGGCGGCAAGGCTGTTGCCAGTGCCTTTGGCGTGATGCTGCTGCTGACCCCCGGTGTCGCGCTGTCATGTGCCGTGATTTGGGGGCTGCTGGCCTGGCGGGTGCATACCGCGGCGGTCGCCTCACTGACCAGTGCCACCCTGGCACCGTTGCTGAGCCTGTGGCTGTCCCCCGAGTTTGCCTGGGTGGTGCTGGTGTTTGCCGCGCTGGTGCTGGCCCGGCATGCGCTCAATATAGATCGATTGCGCCGTGGCAAGGAGCCACGGCTGTGATTCGGCTATGATTCGGCTTTGACGCGGCTTTGACATGTTAGGGCGCCGAGGCAGCTAGCGCGCTGGCCTGGGCATGATCCGGCCTGACCTGTTCTAGCCTGACCTGACCTGGCTTGGACTGGCCAAGCCCGGCCCGATCAGGCAGGGGCGCTCAGCTGGTCCATCGGCCAGCGCGGCACGGCCTGCATCTGACCTACCACGTCCCGCTCGCCCGCCAGCAAGCGCTGCGCACCGGCATAGGCGATCATGGCGCCGTTATCGGTACAGAAACGGCCGCGGGGGTAGTACACCTTGGCTCCCTGCTTGGCGGTGGCGTCTTCAAGCCGAGCGCGCAGGCGGACATTGGCGCTGACGCCTCCAGCGACCACCAGACGCTTCAGTCCAGTCTGCTTGAGCGCACGGCGACATTTGATGGCCAGGGTGTCCGCCACGGCTTCCTCGAACGCACGCGCCACATCCGCACGGGCCTGTGCATCCAGCTGTCCCGCGCTTTCCAGCTGGCGGATGGTGGTGAGGGTGTGGGTCTTCAATCCCGAAAAGCTGAAGTCGAGTCCCGGCCTGTCGGTCATGGGACGCGGGAACTGGAAGCGCCCCGGATCACCGGTTTCCGCCAATGCGGCGACCCGGGGGCCGCCCGGATAGTCGAGGTCGAGCATCTTGGCTGCCTTGTCGAAGGCTTCACCCGCTGCATCATCCACGGACTCGCCCAGCAAGCGGTACTGGCCGATACCGGCGACCTCCACCAACTGCGTGTGGCCCCCGGAGACCAGCAGCGCCACAAAGGGGAAGGCCGGAGGCTCATCCTCGAGCATGGGGGCCAACAGGTGGCCTTCCATGTGATGGACACCAAGAACCGGGATATCGAGCGCTCGGGCCATGCCGTGCGCGGTGCTGGCACCCACCATCAGGGCGCCTACCAGCCCCGGGCCTGCCGTGTAGGCGATAGCATCCAGCTGTTCGCGCCCGATAGCGGCTTGCTCCAGAACCTGGTCGATCAATGGCAGCAGGCGTCGAGTATGGTCGCGGGAAGCCAGCTCCGGCACCACGCCGCCATAGTCGGCGTGCATGGCAACCTGGCTGTGCAGGGCGTCGGCCACCAGACCGCACTCGGTGTCGTAGAGCGCGACGCCGGTCTCGTCGCAGGAGGTTTCGATGCCTAGTACTCGCATGGGTCGACTCGGGAAGCAAAAGCGGGAAGGGGCGTGATTCTACGCCGTTTTGAGAGTGGCTGCGACAGTGGGCGCGCGAGGGAAAGTGTGGCGGCGGCCAGCGTGATGCCGTCTCACGGGCGCACCTGTGTCCTGCAACTCGCTGTTTTCGCCTGATCCCATGGGCAGAGTGGCGTCCGCATTGTGGTGCGTGCTGGTTGGCTGGTAGGCGCTATCTTTCCAAAAAGAATTTGCAAGGCTCGGCTTCGCTCACTAAAATACTGTCCGCTGCAAGACTGGGTCGTGCATCCAGGGCTCGCTGTCCCCCGTCACTGTTTCGTTTCCTTGCTGATTATGGCATTCGCGATAGCGTTGCCTTCCTGTATGAGTTAAGGCGGTCGAACGAAGTGTCGTGGGGTATTGGCCTTGAAGGTGTGCGTACAAACCGAACTCAAGTTACCTAAGGTAGGTGAGTGCTTAATGCCTTCTGTCAAAGTACGTGATAACGAGCCGTTTGACGTCGCTCTGCGTCGCTTCAAGCGTTCCTGTGAAAAAGCCGGCGTTCTGTCTGAAGTCCGTCGTCGTGAGCAGTACGAGAAGCCGACTGCCGAGCGCAAGCGCAAGGCCGCTGCCGCTGTAAAGCGTCACGCCAAGAAGCTCCAGCGCGAGCGCAAGCGTTTCGAACGGCTCTATTGATCCGTACTTGAGTCGAGCGTGGTTCGCCGCTCTCGATTCAGGAGGACGCCAAGCGGCCGCCATTGAGGTGGCCGCTTGTTTTTCTGACATCCTATGAGGGTGTCCCGTCCAGACCTCTGGACGATTCTTGTTCTTCTCAGGATACCGCTCCTGTCGAGGAGACTATGGCCGGCCAGATTCCCCAGCGCTTCATTGATGACCTCCTCGCGCGCGTGGACGTGGTCGAGGTGGTGGGTGAGCGCGTCAAGCTGAAAAAGGCCGGGCGCAACCACTCTGGTCTGTGTCCGTTTCATCAGGAAAAGAGCCCATCGTTCACGGTCAGCGCGGACAAGCAGTTCTATCACTGCTTTGGCTGTGGTGCCCACGGCAACGCGCTGCGCTTCTTGATGGAGTACGACAAGCTACGCTTCCCGGAAGCGGTCGAGCAGCTTGCTTCCAGGTTGGGGATGGAGGTGCCCAGAGAGGGGGCCGACGATCCCAGAGCCCAGGCGCGAGAAAAAAAGCGCAAGGAAGGCGTCAACCTGCTGGAAATGTCTGCCAGCTACTTTCGCGAGCGGCTCAAGATGCCGGAGGGCCAGGTTGCCCGAGAGTATCTGGAACAGCGCGGGGTGTCAGACGAGATCCGCGAGCTATTCGGCATTGGCTATGCGCCGGCCCAATGGGAGGCGCTGAAGCGGCACCTCGGCGGGCAGGGCGTCGACGAGTCGGTGCAGATCGAGTATGGCCTGCTGGTTCACCATGAAGATAGTGGTCGCAGCTACGACCGTTTTCGCGATCGAGTGGTGTTCCCGATCCGCGATATTCGCGGGCGGACCTTGGGGTTTGGCGGTCGGGTCATGGGGGATGCCAAGCCCAAGTACTTGAACTCTCCCGAGACCCCCGTGTTCCACAAGGGGCGCGAGCTGTATGGCTTGTACGAAGCCCGCCAGGCCAGCCCGAAACTGGAACGGTTGTTGATCGTCGAAGGCTATATGGATGTGGTCGCGCTGGCGCAGTACGGCATCCATAATGCGGTGGCCACCCTGGGCACGGCCACCACGGCAGATCATCTGCGGCGCCTGTTTCGCCTGGTCAGTGAGGTCGTGTTCTGCTTCGACGGTGACAAGGCCGGACGTCAGGCGGCGGCCAGGGCGCTGGAAACCGTGTTGCCTGAGATGATCGACGGGCGTCAGGCGCGCTTCCTGTTCCTGCCTGAGGGCGAGGATCCGGACAGTCTGGTGCGGCGTGAGGGTGCCAGTGCGTTCGAAGACCGCGTGGTGTGCGCCAGTCCGTTGTCGGAGTTTCTGTTCGAGCACGCCGCCCAGGGGCGTGACCTGGCGCAGCTGGAGTCGCGCGAACGCTACGCCAGCCAAGTGCTGTCGGCCATCGAGAAGATGCCCCAGGGAGTGCTCAAGTCGTTGATGCTGACTGAGCTGTCGCGACGTACCGGGGTCGAACAGTCGCGTTTTGAAGCGCTTCTGGCGCCCGTGGTTGCCGAAGAGCCCGAGCTGATGCCCTTCGACGACGCCATGGAGCCCGCTGTTGAAGAGGGCCAGTTGCCGCAGCGGCGCAGAAAGTCCTCCGCGGCCCTGGGCCTGATGGGCCGTACCCTGCAGCTGCTGGTGCACGAGCCGCGCCTGGTGGAGCGTCTCCCCGAATCGCTTGAGTGGTGTGACGGTCAGGGCGACGATGCGCGACTCTGTCGCGACGTGATCGAGCTGTTGCGTGCTGGGGGGTATTCCAGTGCTCAGGTGCTGTTGATGCACTTTCATGGCAGTGAGGACGGCGAGCGTCTGGCCGCACTGGCGCGCAAGGAGCTGTTGATCCCTGGGCCGGCAAGGGCGGCGGAGCTGGACGGTCTGGTGAGCTATTTTCAGCGGGCCTGCAAGACCCCGTCGCGACAGCAGGAGATTGATACGTTGCTGGCAAAGCAGCAATCAGGGGAGCGTCTCTCGAGTGAGGAGCGCTCGCGACTGATGAGTCTGCTGGCCGCACGTGATTGAAGACGTCGCAGCGAACGATCCCGCAGCGTCACTGGTCTACCTTCTGAGGTAAGCCTTCACGCTTTGCTGGCGACGAATAGGAGGTATAGAAGGTGTCAGGGTTGAATTCTCAACTACTATCACCATCTAAGGGACTAGGCGCTGATATTGGGCGCAACCAGATAAGCTAACACACCTGAGACATCGCGCAAACACTCCAGACTGGCAGAAGTGGCCCCAAAACCGCTATACTGTCCGGCTTACCGAGTTTTCTCCACCTTAGCGCTTCAGGTGCTTCATTCTTCTTCGTCGAGATAGGGTTTCTATGGCTGGAAATGCGCAGCAGCAGTCACGTCTGAAGGAGTTGATCGCGCGCGGCAAGGAGCAGGGCTTCCTGACCTATGCCGAGGTCAACGACCACCTTCCCGAAGATATCGCCGACCCCGACCAGGTGGAAGATATCATCGGCATGATCAATGACATGGGTATTAACGTCGTCGAGGAAGCTCCCGACGAAGATACCCTGATGATGTCGGATCACTCAACCGATGAGTCCGCTGCCGAAGAGGCGGTAGCGGCGCTGGCAGCGGTGGAAAGCGACGTCGGTCGGACCACCGACCCGGTGCGCATGTACATGCGCGAGATGGGGACGGTCGAGCTGCTGACCCGCGAAGGCGAGATCGAGATCGCCAAGCGCATCGAAGAAGGGACTCGCGAGGTGATGTCGGCGCTGGCCTACGTGCCGGGCGCGGTCGAGTCCATTCTTGACGCCTACGACGCCACTCAGGACGAAGAGGCTCCTGGACGCCTGTCAGACCTGTTTTCCGGCTTCATCGACCCTGATGAGGGAATCCCCGGCGTTGCCGAGGCGGAAGTCCCGGAAGTGGAGGAGCAGGAAAGCAGCTCCGACGAGGATGACGACGAGGACGAGGGCGAAGAGGACGACTCTGGCGGCGGTCCGGATCCCGAGGAGGCGCGTGCCCGTTTCGAGCAGATCCGCGAGCAGAGCGGCATTGCCAATGCCGCTATCGAACGCGGTGGGCGCCAGTCACCCGAGGCGAAGGAAGAGCTGGCGCGTCTGGCCGAGCTGTTCTCGCCGATCAAGCTGGTGCCGAAGCACTTTGAGCGTCTGGTGGGGCAGGTTCGCATCAGCGTCGAGCAGGTGCGGGCTCAGGAAAAGACCGTGATGCAGCTCCTGGTCAAGCAGGCCAAGGTGCCGCGCAAGGCCTTCATCAAGGCATTTCCCAGCAATGAGTCGCGCCTGGACTGGCTGGACGACTTCATGGCCGAGAACGCTCGCTATGCCGACCGCCTCGAGCCGCTGAAGGCCGACGTGCAGCGCGCTCAGCGCAAGATCGCCTTCGAGGAAGAGATGATCCAGCTGCCGGTGAGCGAGGTGAAGGAAGTCAACCGTCGCCTGTCCATCGGTGAAGCCAAGGCCCGCCGTGCCAAGAAGGAAATGGTCGAGGCCAACCTGCGCCTGGTCATCTCGATCGCCAAGAAGTACACCAACCGTGGCCTGCAGTTCCTGGACCTGATTCAGGAAGGCAACATCGGCCTGATGAAGGCGGTGGACAAGTTCGAGTACCGTCGCGGTTACAAGTTCTCGACCTATGCGACCTGGTGGATTCGTCAGGCGATCACGCGCTCGATTGCGGACCAGGCACGCACCATCCGCATCCCGGTGCACATGATCGAGACCATCAACAAGCTCAACCGCGTATCGCGTCAGATGCTGCAGGAAATGGGGCGTGAGCCGACCCCGGAAGAGCTGGGCGAACGTCTCGAGATGCCGGAGGACAAGGTCCGCAAGGTGCTCAAGATCGCCAAGGAGCCGATCTCCATGGAGACGCCCATCGGCGATGATGACGACTCGCATCTGGGCGACTTCATCGAGGACTCCACCATGGTGCTGCCGATCGACTCGGCCACCGGGGAAGGGCTCGTGGAAGCCACGCGCAACGTGCTGGGCGGCCTGACGGCTCGCGAAGCCAAGGTGCTGCGCATGCGCTTCGGGATCGACATGAACACTGACCACACCCTCGAGGAAGTGGGCAAGCAGTTTGATGTCACCCGTGAGCGGATCCGTCAGATCGAGGCCAAGGCACTGCGCAAGCTGCGCCACCCGACTCGTTCGGAGCCGCTGCGCTCCTTCCTCGACGAGTAAGCTCAGCGCACGCCTTGTCGGCCGAGGGCGTTGACGACGCCCTTGGTCAGACAGTCGTCATACAAGACGCCCGCGGCACATGCCGCGGGCGTTTTTTGTGGTGTGTCCCTTCGCCAATCTGCTGGGGGTGTCGCGTCAGGCGGATGTCGGCGCCTGCCCTCGCTCTTCATGTGGGTACCACCAACATGACAACGCCCGCGATGAGCGGGCGTTGTCATGACGTCTGGGGCTGTAGCGGCTGTACTGCAGGGTAGGGACTCGCGGCGGCTCAGGCCTGCTTGGCCTGGCGACGCCGAATCCACAGCACCAGCTCGATCATGGCGAACAGCAGCAGGGTATAGCCGAAGAGCTCGGTCACTTCCTCCGCGGCGTCCTTGAACACCCGGATATAGCGCTCCGCCAGCAGCGACTCCCACATCTCGCTGCGACCGTAGAGCCGCGAGAAGGCAAAGGTGCCGAGAAAGCCTGCGGCGAACAGGCCAAAGGAAAAACTCTCGACGTAGCCCTCGAATTCGCGCACGAAGGCGTGGCGCTCGCGCAGGACGATATACAGGATCGGCAGCAGCAGCAGCGTGACCAAGGTCTGCCAGGCGCCGTCGAACACATAGGCGTCGAGAAAGGCATCCTGCTCACGAATCAGGGCGGCGGCCAGCAGGCCAAACATCAGTAGCGTCACCCGCGGTAGCCCGCCCAGCACTTGCCGGGCATACACCAGCAGTAGACAGCTGATCGTCAGCCAAAGCGTCTGCATGCTTTCCGTAAAGCCCGTCTCGCTGAAACGAATCTCTTCCGGCAGGCCGGTTTCCCACAGCACGCCCTGCATCATGGCGCCGATGACCAGGAGGTAGAGCAGGGCTCTGGCGCAGGTCGCGCGGAAACTGATCGTGGGCGCGGCGGATGGGGGGGTATCTAGCATCCCTCTCAATCTCCAGGTAAGGCGTGTATCAGGCGGGGATTATACCTACAGCTTTGCATGTGTGTGTGAAATTCCCCGAGGTATTCTTGACTCGTTTGCGCTGTCGCTCGTTGCACGTTATCGCCGCGCTTCCTCCACCAGCCAGTCGTGCACGGCCTTGATCCGGCGATCATCGGTCGCCCCCGGTGCGTGGACAATGCCATAGTGCTTGCCGGTATCGACCCGTGACTTGAAGGGAGCGATCAAGGCACCACTCTTGAGCTCGCTGGTCATCAGGGTTTCCCTGGCGATCGCGACGCCCATGCCGGCGATAGCCGCCTCCATGGTGAGGTGATTTCGGTTGAAGGTATAGCCTCTTTCAAGATTGATCGACGGCGCACCGATGGCAGACAGGTAGTGGCGCCATTCACCGTACTCCTGGCTGCCGCGCCAGGCGGTGATGTCGTGCAGCAACGGATACCAGGACAGATCCTCTGGACGACGCAGGGCAGGACGCCCCTTGAGCAGGCTGGGTGAGCATACCGGAAAGATGCGCTCCTCCATCAAGGGGGTGATCGATAGCCCCGGATAGTGGCCGTCGTTGAGGTCCAGGGCCAGGTCGAAATCCCCGTCGCGCAGGGAAATGTTGCTGTCTTCCGAGCTGATGTGCAGCTCGATATCCGGAAATCGTGCCTGCAGTCGCGGCAGTCTCGGCATCAGCCACTTGTTCAGGAACGAGGGGATCGAGCGTAGTCGGATCACGCCGCTCATGACACCGCTGCGCAGCCGGCTGACTTCGAGCCCGACCGCCTGATAGGCGTCATCGACCACGGCAGCCAGGCGTTTGCCTTCCTCTGTCAGCTCCAGCCGGCGTGGCAACCTCCGGAACAGCTTGAATCCCAGCCTGTCCTCCAGTTGCTTGATCTGCTGGCTGACCGCCCCGGTGGTGACATGCAGCTCTTCTGCTGCGCGGGTAAACGAGAGGTGTCTTGCACTGACCGCAAAGCCCTTGAGCCAGGCATGGGTCTGGGCATTGAGAAGTCGGCTCATGGATGCGCTCTTGTGGGCTTATGATTTAGCTGAGCTATATTGAAGACAAGATATTCTGCCTTGTCCCAGGGCTTTTTGGCAGCCAGCATACCCATAATGGCATGCGACGACATCCTGTCGCTTTAGCGAGACTGATCGGAACGTCTGACAGCGCAGTGTTCTATCGTCGGCTACCAGCATCCCTTCAAGACGCGAATCTACTTTCAAGAGGCACCTCATGGCCATCAGCGTTTTCGACCTTTTCAAGATTGGCATCGGCCCATCGAGCTCGCATACCGTTGGCCCGATGAAGGCAGCCCATGATTTCGTCGAGGCGCTACGACGCGATGACGCTCTGGAGCGGGTCGCAGCGGTCGAGATTCACCTTTATGGGTCACTTTCTGCCACGGGCAAGGGGCATGCCACGGATCGTGCCTGTGTCATGGGGCTGATGGGGGAGCGCCCTGACCGCATTGATCCCGCGGTGATCGGGCCATGCATCGAGGAGCTACTGGAGAGCCAGACCCTGATGCTGGGAGGGCAGGTCGCCGTGCCCTTCTTGTGGGCTCGTGATCTTGTCTGGCATGAGGAGAGTCTTCCCTATCACCCCAACGCCATGACCCTGGTCGCCAAGGGGCACGCAGGTGACATCCGGCGCGAGACCTACTATTCGGTCGGCGGGGGTTTTGTGGTGGACGAGGCCCAGGCACAAGATGGCGCGCTGGACGCCGATAACACGGCGCTGCCCTATGACTTCAACAGCGGCGCTGAGTTGATGGCGTTGTGCCGTCTGCATGGTCTGAGCATTAGTGAGCTGATGCTGGAGAACGAAAAGGCCTGGCGCAGCGAGGCCGAGGTGCGCGCGGGCCTGTGGGACATCTGGCAGGCGATGCAGGCCTGCGTGAACCAGGGCATCCAGGCAGAGGGCGTGCTGCCTGGCGGGCTGAACGTCAAGCGCCGCGCCGCCTCGCTGTATCGTCGCCTGGAAGCCATGTCTGACGATGTGGGTCTGATCGCCTCGACCTTTTCCGCGATGGACTGGGTCAATGTGTATGCGTTGGCCGTCAACGAGGAAAATGCCGCCGGCGGGCGCATGGTGACGGCGCCTACCAATGGCGCTGCTGGCATCATCCCTGCCGTGTTGCACTACTACATGAAGTTTCAGCCTGGCGCATCGGAGAAGGACGTCGTCAATTTTCTGCTGACGGCGGGTGCCGTTGGCATCCTGTGCAAGAAGAATGCCTCCATTTCCGGGGCCGAAGTGGGCTGCCAGGGGGAGGTGGGGTCTGCCTGCGCGATGGCGGCTGCCGGTCTGGCCGAGGTGATGGGGGCCAACGTTCCTCAGGTCGAGAACGCCGCTGAAATTGGCCTTGAGCATAACCTGGGGCTGACCTGTGACCCCGTAGGCGGGCTGGTTCAGGTGCCGTGTATCGAACGCAATGCGATTGCGGCGGTGAAGGCCATCAATGCCGCCTTGATGGCATGCCGTGGGGATGGCGAACATTTCGTGTCTCTGGACAAGGCGATTCGCACGATGCGTGATACCGGCGCCGACATGCAGGAGAAGTACAAGGAAACCTCCAAGGGAGGATTGGCCGTCAACGTCATCGAGTGCTGACGTCCACCTGACCATTCGTATGCCAGCAGCGGCCCGGGGATCGGCTCCCCGGGCCGCGCTTTTTTGCCCTAGTGTCAGCGACGTACCGAAGTGTTGTGTCCTGCCGCAGAGGACCTGAGCGGAAACCTTGTGGGCTTTAAGTAAGCAACCTATTGAAATTCGGTGGGATACATCTTTGGTCGAGTTCAACGCATGGCGAATTGCGTCGGACGCACGTCTCTTCTAGCTTACGTAAACGTAAAGTTAAGCGTCTCCAGTACTGAGTCGAACAACCACAACAACCTCAAGACAGGGGCTACGGTCCCGGCGAGGACGCCACATGAGCCAGCTGTACGTGCTAGAGACCCGTGGCCTGACCAAGTCGTTTCGAGGCTTTACCGCCGTGGACGGCGTGGATCTGAAGATCACGGAGGGGCATATTCATGCTCTGATCGGCCCCAATGGAGCGGGCAAGACCACGGTCTTTAACCTGTTGACGAAATTTCTGCCGCCTACCAGGGGCGATATCCTCTACCGCGGCAAGCCCATCACCCGCATGCGTGCCAATGAAATCGCGCGCTTGGGGCTGGTGCGTTCCTTTCAGATTTCTGCCGTGTTTGGCCATATGACGGCGCTGGAAAACGTACGAGTCGCCTTGCAGCGTAAGCTCGGTACCTCTTTTCATTTCTGGAAGTCGGAGCGTTCGCTGGAGCCGCTGAATCAGCGCGCCATGGAGCTGCTGGAGGAGGTCGGTCTGGCGGACGTCGCAGATGTGTTGACGGTGGAACTGCCCTACGGCCGCAAGCGAGCGCTGGAGGTCGCCACCACCCTGGCCCTTGAGCCCACTGTCATGCTGCTGGATGAGCCCACCCAAGGCATGGGGGCGGAGGACGTGGATCGCATCGTCGCGCTGATTCGCCGGGTCTCGGCGGGCAGAACGGTGCTGATGGTGGAGCACAACCTGAGCGTTGTCAGCCGGTTATGCGACCGCATCACGGTATTGGCCAGGGGCGCTGTGCTGGCCGAGGGTGACTATGCCAGCGTCTCGGCGGACCCAGCAGTGCGCGAGGCCTACATGGGCAGCGAAGCCAGCGTTGCCGAGGAGGCCACCACATGACCTCTGTGATGAACGCTACCCGCTCCCCCCATGGGATCAGCACCAGCAGCGATGAAGCGATCTGCCTGGCGGGCGTCAACGCCTTCTACGGTGAATCACATATCCTGCACGGCGTCGACCTGCGGGTGAAGCGGGGTGAACTGGTGACGCTGCTGGGGCGCAATGGCGCAGGCCGCAGCACCACGCTGAAGACGATCATGAACATGGTCGGCTCGCGCAGCGGTTCCATTGTCATCAATGGCCAGGAAACGCTGGGCATGAAGCCCCACCACATACCGCGCCTTGGCGTGGGGTACTGCCCCGAAGAGCGGGGTATCTTTGCCAGCCTGGACGTCGAGGAGAACCTGCTGCTTCCGCCTACGGTACGCTCCGGTGGCATGAGCCTTGACGATATCTACGGGATGTTTCCGAATCTCTACGAGCGCCGGCGCAGTCAGGGGACCCGCCTGTCCGGTGGCGAGCAGCAGATGCTGGCCATGGCGCGCATCCTGCGCACCGGTGCCGACATTCTGTTGCTCGATGAAATTACCGAGGGGCTGGCTCCTGTCATCAATCAGGCGCTTGCCGAGGTGCTGGTGACGTTGAAATCCCGCGGGATGACCATCGTGCTGGTGGAGCAGAACTTCCGCTTCGCGGCCCCTCTAGCCGATCGCCACTTCGTCATGGAGCACGGCCGCATCATCGATACCATCGAAGCCGCCGATCTCGACGCCCGGCGCGACGACCTCAATGCACTGCTGGGGGTCTAGCGTGCTATTCGCCAGGCGCGTCACCCATCCCTTCGCGAAGCCGTTCCCACTGCCCGTGCACACAGCGCGGACGGCGCTGTGTGGACGGCCAGTACCGACGTCTCAGCACCTGCTCTACAACACGTTCAACAACATACTCAACAGCGACATATTCAACAACAACAAGGGCCATGGGCCCAGGAGCCTTCCATGATGTCACAGACCCGTTCTTTCCGCCGTTTGCCGCTGGCTCGTGCCGTTGCCGCCAACACCTTGCTGGTGGCCGGTATGCTGGGAATGGCCGCACCCTCGCTGGCCCAGGACGGAATCAGCGATGGCGAGATCCGTATCGGCTATCTCGCGGACATGTCAGGCACCTATCGCGACCTGGCTGGCCCGGGTGGTCTTGAAGCCATGAAGATGGCGGTGGAAGATTTCGGTGGAAGCGTCGGTGATGCACCTATCGAGATCTTCAATGCCGATGACCGCAACAGCGCCGATGTGGGCGCTAACACCGTGCGTGGCTGGGTCGATCAGGAAAACGTGGACCTGGTCGCCGGCATGGTGGCCTCATCGGTTTCCATCGCCGTGACCAAGGTACTGGAAGAAGCCGGCGGCCTGGCGATCATTTCAGGCTCTGCGGCTTCCAGCATCACCAACGAGCACTGCACTCCCAACCATATTCACTATGTATACGATACCTATCCCCTGGCCAACGGAACGGCCAAGGCGGTGGTAGAGCAGGGCGGTGACAGCTGGTTCATGCTGACGGCGGACTATGCCTTCGGTCATGCGCTGGAAAGCGATGTCGAGAAGGTCGTCACGGACAACGGTGGCACCATCGTTGATCGCGTCCGTCACCCCTTCCCGACCAGCGACTTCTCCTCCTACATCCTTCAGGCCCAAGGCTCTGGGGCCAAGATTGTCGGCCTGGCCAATGCCGGTTCCGATACCGTCAACGCGATCAAGACGGCCAGCCAGTTTGGCCTGACGCAGACCGGGCAACAGCTGGCGGGCCTGTTGATCTTCCTCAATGACGTACATGCCATGGGTCTGGAAACCACCCAGGGACTGCTGCTGACGACCGGCTGGTACTGGGATATGGACGACGCCTCCCGCGAATGGGCTGAGCGTTACTTCGAACGGGTCGGCAAGATGCCAACCATGGTTCAGGCGGGCATCTATTCCAGCACCACACAGTATCTCGAGGCGGTCGAGGCGGCGGGTACCGATGATCCTGCCACGGTGCGCGCCAAGCTGGGTGAGACACCCATCAATGACTTCTTTGCCCGCAATGGACGTATTCGCGAAGACGGACGCATGGTCCATGACATGTATCTGGCTGAGGTAAAGGCGCCTGCCGATTCCGAGAGTGAGTGGGATCTCTACGAGATCAAGGCAACCATTCCTGCCGAAGACGCCTATCGCCCCTTGTCGGAAAGCTCCTGCAAGCTGGTCAGCAACTAAACCGTGTCAGTTGGCACGATGCCACGGTGTTTCCAGGAAGCGCTGAATCATTCCGGGGCGGTCTCGCTACCGCCCCTTCTCGAGGGATGTCCTCATGACCATGATCTTTGGCGTACCGTTGGCGGTATTCATGGGCCAGCTGATGCTGGGGCTGATCAACGGCGCCTTCTACGCACTTTTGAGCCTTGGTTTGGCGGTGATCTTCGGCCTTCTGAAAATCGTCAACTTTGCTCACGGGGCCCAGTACATGCTGGGGGCCTTCGCCGCTCTACTGGGAGCCCAGTATCTGGGCATCAATTACTGGCTGGCGCTGCTGCTGGTACCACTGGTCGTCGGTGCCTTCGGCGCTCTGCTGGAACGACTCGTGCTGCGGCGCATCGCTCACCTCGATCATCTGTACGGGCTGTTGCTGACCTTCGGTCTGGCGCTGATCTTCGAGGGTAGCCTGATCAACCTGTTCGGCGTTTCTGGGGCCAGCTATCCGGTTCCCGAGGCCCTTGCGGGTGGCATCAAGCTGCCATTCATGTTCCTGCCCACCTATCGTGGCTGGGTGCTGGTGGCGGCACTGGTGGTATGCCTGGGAACCTGGTTCATCATCGAACGCACTCGGCTGGGGGCGTACCTGCGTGCGGGCACGGAAAACCCGGCGCTGATGCAGGCGTTCGGCGTCAATGTGCCGCTGCTGGTCACCCTGACCTACGGATTTGGCGTTGCGCTGGCGGCCTTTGCCGGCGTGCTAGCGGCGCCGCTGTACCCGGTGTCGCCGACCATGGGATCGAGTCTTCTGATCGTGGTCTTTGCGGTGGTGGTGATCGGCGGCATGGGCTCCATCCTCGGGGCTATCCTCACCGGTCTCGCCATGGGGCTGATCGAGGGACTGACCAAGGTGTATTACCCGGAAGCGGCCAATACCGTGATCTTCCTGGTGATGATCATGGTATTGATGCTCAGGCCTGCTGGCCTGTTTGGTAAGGAGGCGTGACATGACCACAACGACGACAACGGCTTCCCCGGTGGCGGGGAAGGCCAGAGCACGCGCCGCCCGCCGCCGCAGGGGCATGCTGCTGGTGGCGCTGCTGACACTGGCGCTGGTGGCTCCCCTGTTCGCCTATCCGGTGTTCCTGATGAAGGTCCTGTGCTTCGCACTGTTCGCCTGTGCCTTCAATCTGCTGCTTGGCTTCGCGGGGCTGCTGTCCTTCGGTCATGCCGCCTTTCTCGCTACAGGGGGCTACGTGACGGGCTTCCTGCTGTCGAGCTATCCGGGCCTGACGCCGGAGCTCGGCATCATTGTTGGCACTGTCGCTGCGGTGATTCTTGGCACCCTGTTTGGTGCCTTGGCGATTCGCCGCCAGGGGATCTATTTCGCCATGGTAACGCTGGCGCTGGCGCAGATGATGTTCTTTTTCTACATTCAGGCGCCATTTACCGGCGGCGAGGACGGCCTTCACGGTGTACCCCGGGGCATGCTGTTCGGACTGATCGACCTGTCGAACAACCTGGCGATGTACTACGTGGTGCTGGCGATTTTCGTGATCGGCTTCGCCATCATTCAGCGAACCGTGCATTCACCCTTCGGGCAGGTGCTCAAGGCCATTCGCGAGAACGAACCGCGGGCGGTGTCCCTGGGCTACAACGTGGACGCCTACAAGCTGGTGGCCTTCGTGCTGTCGGCAGGACTTGCCGGGCTTGCTGGCGCGACCAAGACAGTGGTGTTTCAGCTGGCATCGCTGACCGACGCCCATTGGCACATGTCGGGAGAGGTGATTCTGATGACCCTGGTCGGCGGTGTCGGGACGTTGTTTGGCCCGCTGGTGGGCGCTGGCCTGGTGGTCAGCCTGCAGACTCAGCTGGCGCAGTCACCGCTGGGGAATTGGGTCAGCGTCATTTTGGGCGCCATCTTCGTACTTTGCGTGCTGAGTTTTAGAAGCGGGATCGTAGGTGAGATTCAGCGTATGGTGCGTAAGAACTTCAAGTAGCTGCACTTTGGTATTGATGATTGGCATTAAAGAAGCCCGGTAAAAGTACCGGGCTTCTTCATTGTGCGGGTAACTTTAGATTTGTGTCTTTGGCTCGTCCACTTCCCGGCGGTTGTGATAGCGGGGTGGCAGCTGGTTGGCCAGGTGTTCTGCCAGGTAGTCGATGACGACGCGCACCTTGGGCGAGCGCTGGCGATGGTGTGGGGTGACGGCCCAGACGCCGGTATCACTGTGTCGGTAGGTGTCGAGCACCGAGACCAGCTCACCCTTGGCCAGATGGTGCTCGACGTAATAATCCGGCAATTGTCCCAGGCCGACGCCCTTGAGCACGGCGTCCAGCAGGGCCGGACCTGAATTGCCCTGCCACGGCCCCTTGATGGACACTTCCCGGGGTATGCCGTCGACGGCGAAACGCCAGCGATCACGTGAGCCATGCAGGCAGCGGTGGTGCTTCAATTCCGATAGGGCATGGGGCTGGGGAAAGCGCTGGAAGTAGGCCGGAGAGCCGACCACGTATTCGCGCCGGTCAGCCAGTCGGCGCGCCAGCATGGTGCTGTCTTCCAGGGTGCCCATGCGTATGCCGATGTCAAAGCCTTCCTCGATCAGGTCCACCTGCCGGTTGGTAAAGTGCAGGCGTACCCCCAGCTGCGGGTACTGTATCAACAGGTCATTGATCAACGGGGCCACGTAGCGCTCGCCAAAGGTGGTCGCGCAGGTCAGGGCGAGTTCCCCTCGGGGCTGGGCCTCAAAGTCTTTTACGACCGCATCGGCCTCGCGAAAACCGTCTACCAGCGCCTCGCATTGCTGGTAGTAGAGACGCCCGGCCTCGGTCAGGCTGATCTGGCGCGTGGTGCGGTAGAGCAGGGGAGTGTCGAGGCGACTTTCGAGCGCTGCGACCTGGCGGCTGATGTGGGAGCTGGACACGCCCAGGCGCCTTGCCGCGGCAGCGAACGACGAGAGCCGCACGACTTCAATGAACGCTTCGATACCGGCCCATGGGTGCATGGTCGTCTCCATTATTGCTATATGGCAACAATGTTATGTCGTCTGCGTGCTTTATCCCAGCCCGTGGCGAGGTCTAGACTGATGCCACTACCGTCAGCGGTGGCGGCCGGCCATATCGTGTCGGCACTGCCACTTGGTGCCACCATCGCTGCTCGGGGACACGCGCCCTATTGCGTTAATCGACGTTATTCGAGGATGTTGCCATGAAATCACGTGCCGCCATTGCTTTGGAATCCGGCAAGCCGCTAACCCTGACAGAGATCGACGTGGAAGGTCCCAAGGCGGGGGAAGTGCTGGTTCGTATCGTTGCCACCAGTGTCTGCCACACCGATTCGTTCACCCTGTCCGGGGCGGATCCTGAAGGCATCTTCCCCTCGGTACTGGGCCATGAAGGCGCCGGTATTGTCGAAGAGGTGGGCGAGGGCGTGACCAGCCTGAAGCCGGGTGATCACGTGATCCCGCTGTACACCGCTGAGTGTGGCGAGTGCAAGTTCTGTCGCTCTGGCAAGACCAACCTGTGTAGCTCCGTGCGTGCCACACAGGGCCAGGGCCTGATGCCTGACGGCACTACCCGCTTCTCCTTCGAGGGCAAGCCGCTCTACCACTACATGGGCACGTCGACCTTCAGCGAATACACGGTGGTGCCTGAAGTGTCCCTGGCCAAGGTCTCCCAGGAGGCACCGCTGGACAAGATCTGTCTGCTGGGTTGCGGCGTGACCACCGGCATTGGTGCGGTGCTGAACACCGCCAAGGTGGAGCCGGGCGCGACCGTTGCCGTGTTCGGTCTGGGCGCCATCGGCCTGGCTGTCATCCAGGGCGCGGTGATGGCCAAGGCCGGCCGTATCATCGCCATCGATGTGAACCCCGAGAAGTTCGAGCTGGCCAAGCAGTTTGGGGCGACCGACTTCGTCAATCCCAAGGACTACAGCGACTCCATCCAGCAGGTCATCGTTGACTTGACCGATGGCGGCGTCGACTACTCCTTTGAATGTATCGGCAACGTCAATGTCATGCGCTCCGCGCTTGAGTGCTGCCACAAAGGGTGGGGCGAGTCGATCATCATTGGTGTGGCCGGAGCCGGTCAGGAAATCTCCACCCGTCCGTTCCAGCTGGTCACCGGGCGTGTCTGGAAAGGTTCGGCCTTTGGCGGGGTCAAGGGGCGCAGCCAGCTGCCTGGCTACGTCGAGCAGTACATGAACGGCGAGCTCAACATCGACGACTTCATCACCCATAACATGGCCTTCGACAAGATCAACGAGGCCTTCGACCTGCTGCATGCGGGCGAGAGTATCCGTACCGTGCTGCATTACTGACGCCCACGCCTGCTGGCTCGGTCGACGCCGGGCTAGCGGCGCTTTGCCACAGGCGCTCGAGCCACCATGGCGATGCTGTGGTTCGCTCGAGCCCTTGTCGATTCACGGCCCCGCCTGGCGGGGCATCATTGTCGAAGGAGATTCGCCATGTCCATGAGCGAGCATCTGGAACTGGTCAGCGCCAACCGCAGCTTCGGCGGTTGGCACAAGCGCTATCGTCATCACTCGCGGGCGCTGGACTGCGAGATGACCTTCGCCATCTACCTGCCACCCCAGGCCGAGACCGAGAAGGTTCCGCTGCTGTGGTGGCTGTCCGGGCTGACCTGCACCGACGAGAACTTCATGCAGAAGGCGGGTGCGCATCGTCTGGCCGCCGAACTGGGTATCGCCATCCTGTGCCCGGACACCAGCCCGAGAGGCACGGACCTGCCTGGCGAGCACGACAGCTATGACCTGGGTTCCGGTGCCGGCTTCTACGTCAATGCGACCCAGGAGCCCTGGAAGGCCCACTATCGGATGTACGACTACGTGACCGAGGAGCTGCCGTCGGTGGTACGCCAGCACTTCCCATTGAATGGGCGTGAGTCCATCAGCGGCCACTCCATGGGCGGTCATGGGGCCTTGATTCTGGCGCTACGCAAGCCCGGCCACTATCGCTCGGTCTCGGCGTTCTCGCCTATCGTCAATCCGACCCAGTGCCCCTGGGGCCGCAAGGCCTTTACGGCTTACCTGGGGGAGGACACCAGCAAGTGGACCCAGTACGACGCCTGTGAACTGGTAGCGCGCGGGGCGTCCCGCCAGCCCCTGTTCATCGATCAGGGGGATGCCGATGACTTCCTGGAAGAGCAGCTGTGCCCGGAGCGCCTGGAGGCCGTCTGCGCTGAGCGCGATCATCCGCTGACCCTGCGTCGTCAGCCCGGCTACGATCACAGCTACTTCTTCATCGCGACCTTCATCGAAGACCACCTGCGCTACCACGCGGAGAAGCTCTACGCCAAGCGCTGACAGCAGCGACAAGCTGCACGCGAAAGAGCGCGGACAACGCGGCCCTCGTCCTGTGACGAGGGCCGCGTTGTATCTGGCCGAAGAATGGCCAGGCGCAATTGACGCCCCTTGCAAAGTCGCCATTGGTCGAGGGGGTCGCGTTGGGAACCAGGCATGTCGCGAAAATCGTCATGCGACGAAGAGATCGTCGCTTTTGTGCGCCATGGCGACATTGACGTAGCTATTCGCGACATCATTGTCGCAGACGACTGGTCAAGGGCATGTCGATAGCGATTATTGTGATGTCATGACACGTCGGTACGACCTAAAGTCATGTAAAACCGGGTTCGATGTCGGGGCTCAGTGCCGGTGCTGACATCTAGATGATGCCGCCATAACAATAATGGATCGCGGCGGTGCCTCTTTCTGCGGAGCAGATCAGACGAGGGGCAGACCGACCGTGTCGAGGAGGTGACCATGAGCTTGCCCAACAAGCCCGGACGGGCTGTATCCCAGGGGGGCCACGAAGGACCCCAGACCATCGGCTTCCTGTTGCTGGAACACTTCACCCTGATCTCGCTGGCGTCGGCGATCGAGCCATTGCGCATGGCCAATCAGCTGTCCGGCCAGGAGCTTTATCGCTGGTTCACACTGAGTCTCGACGGTGCGCCGCTGGAAGCCAGCGACGGGCTGACCGTCACCCCGGATTCGTCGCTCAGCGTCCCCCTGTCGTTGGATATGGTCGTGGTGTGCGGTGGGGTGGCACCCACCCGTCACGTGCACCAGGGCCATGTCAGCTGGTTGAAGTCCCAGGCGCGACATCTCAAGCGTTTTGGTTCCATCTGTACCGGTGCCTGGGCGCTGGCACGTGCCGGGCTGCTTGACGGCTATGAGGTCAGCACCCACTGGGAATGTCAGGCGGCCCTGCAAGAGGCGTACCCCTGTATCGGCCTGACGTCCAAGCTGTTTTCCATGGACCGGGATCGCTGTACCGCCTCCGGCGGGACCGCGCCGCTGGACATGATGCTGACGCTGATCGGGAGGGACCACGGGCGCGAGCTGGCGGCCGGGATTTCCGACATGTTTGTGTGCGACCGGGTGCGTGGTGAGCAGGACCAGCAGCGGGTGCCTCTCAAGCATATGCTGGGGACCGCCCAGCCAAGGCTCCAGGAAATCGTGGCCCTGATGGAAAACAACCTGGAGGAACCCATCGACCTGGACGAACTGGCTTGCTATGTCAGCCTGTCCCGGCGCCAGCTCGAACGCCTGTTCCAGCGTAACCTGCACTGCTCACCCTCACGCTATTACATGCGGCTGCGCCTCAACCGGGCTCGGCAACTGCTCAAGCAGACCTCAATGTCGATCATCGATATCGCCGCCGCCTGCGGGTTTGTCTCGACGCCCCACTTTTCGAAGTGCTACCGCGAGTGCTTCGGGCTGCCTCCCCGCGAAGAGCGCCTGGGATGGAGCGCTTTTTCTCCTGTCGTGGCGGGCACCCTGGCACCCCCGCTGGTGTCGGGAGCGGTGCAGGAACCGGTATCCCGCGCCCTGTCGGCGCTGGAAGAAGCCCGGGGAGAGCCAACCTATGGCAGCTTCCGGGTCACGTCAAAGATAGGTTAAGGCCCAGAGAAGTGAGTTCAGGAGAGGTGAGTCCAGGCGAGCCTGAACACGAGAGAGCCTGAGTCCGAGAACGCTTGATGCATGCCAGCGGGGTGTCATCTAGGCTCGTCTCGCTGGTCTGTCGCTCTCCTTGGCCAGGCTGTCGCCGCAGCCTGCGCCGCATTTGTCGCGCTGGCCCAATGCCTTGATATACTGCGGGCACGTCCTTCAACAGAGCTCAAGGCATGCATATCCGGTGGCGCCCCATCCTACGACTTCTGCTTCGCGCCACTCTTGCCTTTGTGCTGGGGTCCGTTGTGCTGGTGCTGTTCTTTCGTGTGGTGCCGGTCTTTGGCTCCATGGTCATGCTGGAGCGAGAGGTGTCTTCCTGGTTTTCGGGGGAACCGCTGGACATTCAGCAGCAGTGGCGGCCTTGGGACGAACTGTCGGACAACGCCAAGCTGGCGGTGATTGCGGCGGAGGACCAGCGTTTCCCCGAGCATAACGGATTCGACCTGGTGGAGCTGAAACGTGCCGTGGAATCCGCCAGAAACGGGGGATCGCTGCGCGGTGCCAGCACCATTACCCAACAGACCGCCAAGAACCTGTTCCTGTGGACGGGGCGTGACTGGGTGCGCAAGGGGTTTGAGGCCTGGTTCGCCACCTTGATGGAGTTGTTGTGGCCCAAGGAACGTATCCTTGAGGTCTACCTCAATATCGTCGAGTTCGATCGCGGCGTGTTCGGGCTGGAGGCCGCCAGCCAGCACTACTTTGGGGTCGGTGCCGACCAACTGAATGCGGTGCAAGCTGCCCGTCTGGCGGCTGTGCTGCCTAATCCCCTCGAACGCAGCGCCTCTCGTCCCGGGCCTCGTACCGCCAACCGCGCCGCCTGGATTCAGCGCCAGATGAATAACCTGGGGCTCAGGTATCTCGACAAGCTTTAGGGCATCACTGGCGTTAGGGCATCACTGGCGCTAGGGAATCACTGGCGTGAGGGAAGCACGGAGTGCCTGGCCTAATGGCGTCAGCGCTCTGCTCAAGACCTCTTCTCAATCCCTGTCCTTGCGTCTTTCCCGACCGCCATGCTGAACCCGCCAGATAATCCTTCCTGCACAGCCCCTGACGCCATGCGTCGGGGGCTGTTGTCGTTATCGGAATGACGTGACGCTTTTGGAATTCTTGCCGTCGCAATCAGGCGTCGTGGCCGCTTCCGGCAGCGCTATCCTGCCTCCATGACGCCGGCTCGAGTCCGGTCCATTCGTCCACCGGGCAAGGGCTATCGCGATGAATTCCCCCCTGACGCAATCCGACACTCGTTCCATTGACGCTCGTTCGCTGCACCGCGAAGCCACGGTCATCGATGGCCTGATTATTGCCAAGTGGCAGCGAGAGCTGCTCGAGGACATGCGACGAGGCGGCCTGACGGCGGCCAACTGTACGGTCTCGGTGTGGGAAGGATTCCAGGTGACCGTGGATAATATCGTGGCGACCCGGACCTTGATGGAGCAATGCAGCGATCTGGTGCGCCCGGTACGTACCACCGCCGATATTCGCAAGGCCAAGCAGGAGGACCGCACGGGCATCATCTTCGGTTTTCAGAATGCCCACGCCTTCGAGGACCAGATCGGCTACGTCGAGGTCTTCAAGCAGCTCGGCGTCGGTATCGTCCAGCTTTGCTACAACACCCAGAACCTGGTCGGAACCGGCTGCTACGAGCGGGACGGCGGACTGTCCGGCTTTGGGCACGAAACCGTCGCCGAGATGAATCGCGTCGGGATCATGTGCGACCTGTCCCACGTCGGGGCCAACACCTCCCGTGAAGTCATCGAAGCCTCGAACAAGCCGGTGTGTTATTCCCACTGTCTGCCGTCGGGCCTCAAGGAGCACCCGCGCAACAAGTCCGATGAAGAGCTGCGTTTCATCGCCGATCACGGCGGCTTTGTCGGTGTCACCATGTTCACGCCGTTTCTGCGGGCGGGGGTGAATGCCACCGTCGATGACTACGTCGAAGCCATTCTCTACGTCATGAACATCGTGGGTGAAGATGCCATCGGCATCGGCACCGACTTTACCCAGGGGCAAGATCAGGCCTTCTTCGAGTGGCTGACCCACGACAAGGGGTACGCCCGTCGTCTGACCTCCTTCGGCGAGATCATCAATCCCAAGGGGATTCGCACCATCGGCGAGTTCGGCAACCTTACCGAGGCGCTGCTGCGCCATGGGCTGAGCGAGACCCAGGTGCGCAAGGTCATGGGCGAGAACTGGGTGCGGGTACTGGCAGATGTCTGGGGAGAGTAGACCTCCCCGCCCCATCGTCACTGCGGACGACAACGACAACGAACACCACAGCTAACACCACAACGAAAACCACAACGACAGCTACAAGACCACACCACTGACCGCTGCCGAGGACTTTACCGTGACGACCATCGCTCCCGAGCTGCCTATCGAGGTAGACGCCGATACCGGGGTCTGGACCACCGACGCCCTGCCGATGCTCTACGTGCCGCGCCACTTTTTTATCAACAACCACATGGCGGTGGAACAGGCCCTTGGGGTCGAGGCCTATGCCGACATCCTGTACCACGCCGGCTACAAGAGCGCCTGGCACTGGTGCGAGAAGGAAGCCGAGCTGCATGGGTTGAGCGGTGAGGCGGTCTTTCAGCACTACATGAGTCGCCTGTCCCAGCGTGGCTGGGGACGCTTTGTCACTGAAGCCATAGCGCTGACCGAAGGCAGCGCCACGGTGCGACTGGAGCACAGTGCCTTTGTGTTGCAGCTGGGCAAGACCGGAACTCGGGTCGACTACATGTTCACCGGCTGGTTTGCCGGCGCCATGGACCAGATTCTGGCAGCGTCGGGATCCCCCCTGCGTACCCGTGCCGAACAGACCCAGAGCGCCGCCGAACCGGGTTGCGACGTCGGTCGTTTCGAGGTGAGGCCAGAGCCTCGTCGAGACTGACCGAGCGGGGCGCCAGGCGGGCCCGCTCCCGTCGCGAAACCCGCTGGTTGGGCATCACGCCACATCTCCCACAGAACGCACAGGCAAGGTGTCCATCGGGTACGCCACCCCTGTCGTCCTCGTTCAGGCAGAGGAGCCTTCTCATGGCCTTCGACGCGATCTTTCAGCCGATCACCATCGGCCGCCAGACCATTCGTAATCGGGTGGTCAGCACTGCCCACGCCGAGGTCTATGCGACCGAGGGTGGGATGACCACCGAGCGCTATGTGCGCTACTACGAAGAGAAGGCAAAAGGGGGCTGCGGCCTGTGTATCTGCGGCGGATCTTCTGTCGTTTCGATCGATAGTCCACAGGCCTGGTGGAGCTCGGTCAACCTGTCCACTGACCGGATCATTCCGCACTTCCAGAACCTGGCCGAGGCGGTCCATCGCCACGGCGGCAAGATCATGATCCAGATCACGCACATGGGGCGCCGCTCCCGCTGGGATGGCCATCACTGGTCCACCCTGGTGTCCCCCTCGGGTATCCGCGAACCGGTCCATCGCTCCACCTGCAAGACCATCGAGGAGGAGGAAATCTGGCGCATCATCGGTGACTTTGCTCAGGCGGCTCGTCGCGCCAAGCAGGGCGGCCTCGATGGTGTCGAACTGTCCGCCGTGCACCAGCACCTGATCGATCAGTTCTGGAGTCCCAGGGTCAATAAGCGTGAGGACGAATGGGGGGGGAGCTTTGAAGGGCGCATGCGGTTCGGTCTCGAGGTGCTGAAGGCCGTGCGCGCCGAGGTCGGCGACGACTTCGTGGTGGGCATGCGCATCTGCGGCGACGAGTTTCATCCCGACGGTCTCACTCACGATGACATGAAGGCCATCGCCGCCTTCTATGACGCCACGGGCCAGGTGGACTTCTTTGGCGTGGTGGGGTCTGGCTGTGATACCCACAACTCCTTGGCCAATGTCATCCCCAACATGTCCTATCCACCGGAGCCGTTCCTGCACCTGGCGGCGGGCATCAAGGAAGTGGTCAGCGTGCCCGTCATACACGCCCAGAACATCAAGGACCCGACCCAGGCCAATCGCATTCTCGAGGGTGGGTATGTGGACATGGTGGGCATGACCCGAGCACACATTGCCGACCCCCACCTGATCGCCAAGATCAAGATGGGAGCGGTGGACCAGATACGCCAGTGCGTCGGGGCCAACTACTGCATCGATCGTCAGTACCAGGGGCTCGATGTGCTGTGCATCCAGAATGCCGCGACCTCGCGGGAATACATGGGATTGCCGCACATCATCACGCCGAGCGAGGGACCGACACGGCGCGCGGTCGTGGTGGGAGGAGGCCCCGGAGGCATGGAGTCCGCCAGGGTACTGGCCGAGCGAGGCCATCAGGTGACCCTGTTTGAAGCCTCCGACAGCCTCGGTGGCCAGATCACCCTTGCGGCCAAGGCACCTGCGCGGGATCAGATCGCTGGCATCACTCGCTGGTATCAGCTCGAGCTGGCACGCCTCAAGGTCGACCTGCGTCTGGGAACCCGCGCCGACGTTGCCACCATCGACGATCTGCGCCCGAATCTGGTGGTGCTGGCGACCGGGGGAAGACCGTTCCTCGACCAGTATCCGGCCTGGGGGTTTTCCGCGGATGCCGAGGAAAGCCTGATCGTCAGCACCTGGGACGTTCTGTCAGGCAAGGTGGCCCCGGGCAAGAACGTGCTGGTGTTCGACAGTATCTGCGAATTCGCCGGGGTGTCCGCGGCAGATTTCCTGGCCGACAAGGGCGCCAAGGTCGAGATCGTCACCGATGACATCAAGCCGGGGGCCGCCGTTGGGGGAACCACCTTTCCTACCTATTACCGCAGTCTCTATGAAAAGGAGGTCATCATGACGTCGGACATGATGCTCCATGAGGTGTACCGAGAGGGCAGCAACCTGATCGCGGTGCTGGAGAACGAGTACAGCGGTGTGCAGGAAGAGCGGGTAGTCGATCAGATCGTGGTGGAAAACGGGGTACGGCCCGACGAAACCCTGTACCTGGCGATGAAGGCCGCTTCCTTGAACCGTGGACAGGTGGACCTGGATGCGCTGTATGCCGCCCAGCCCCAGCCGTGTCTGGCGGAGTTGGAGGCCGACGAGCACAAGGGTGGATACGTGCTGTTCCGGCTGGGGGATGGGGTCGCCCCGCGCAACGTGCATGCCGCCATCTATGATGCGCTCCGCCTGTGCAAGGACGTGTAGGCGGCACCTCGGCAGAGGCCGTCGGCGGGTCCTCGCCCCTGTCTCTGTCGCCATGTCGCTGCCTCTCTGGCGCTTCCCTTCCTCAGCGTCTTTCTTCGCCGCCCTTCATCACCGCCTTTCTTCACCACCGCTTTTCGTCACCACATTGTTCAGGAGGCCACCCATGTCCGCGACGCTTCTTTACGGTTCCCTGACGGGGCTGGTGCTTGCTGCTCTGCTGCTGGCGCTGGTGGGGGCCGCCAGGCGCTTTTTGCTGTGGCGCCGTGGTCGTCCGTCGCCAGTGCCATGGCTCGGGGGACTTGCTGCCATGCCCCGTCGCTACCTGGTGGACCTGCATCATGTGGTGGCGCGAGACAAGGCGTTTGCTCATACCCATGTGGCTACCGCAGGCGGGTTTGTCGCTGCTGCAGGCTTATTGCTGCTGGTGACCCTGGCGCCCCTGCCCGAGGGTGGAGAGACGTTACTGACAGGGCTGATGCTGGTGATGAGTCTGGTCATGCTGGGCGGTGCCCGGCGGGTAGCCAGGCGCCGTCGACGTCCGCCGTCGCGGCTATCCCGCGGCCCCTGGCAGCGACTGCCAAGGAGTCTGACGGTATTTGCCGCCAGCGTGGCAGGCCTGTCTCTGATCATGCTGATGGTCACTTGGCTGCCTGCGGCGTGGCTCACGGGGGTGCTCGGCGGGACGCTGGCACTGGTGCTGCTGGCTGGGCTGGCGCTGGGGCTTAGCGAGATGTTTCTCGGCATGACCTGGGGCGGTCCGATGAAACATGCCTTTGCCGGCGCACTGCACCTGGCGTGGCATCGGCGTGCCGAACGCTTCTCGACCCGGCAGAGCGATCGCGACGGTGTATCGCCGCGGTCGACGGGGCTAAAGCCGCTTGATCTTGACGACCCTGATGCTCCGCTCGGGGTGGAAACGTCGGAGGACTTCACCTGGAATCAGCGTCTGGGCTTCGATGCCTGCGTGCAATGCGGTCGCTGCGAGGCAGTGTGTCCGGCGTTCGCGGCGGGACAGCCACTCAACCCCAAGAAACTGATCCAGGACATGGTGCTTGGCATGACCGGCGGCAGCGACGCAGGCTTTCATGGCTCGCCCTATCCGGGCAAGCCGCTTGGTGAGCACCGTGGCCAGCCTGGCGGCCCGATGGTCGTGACCTCGGGCGGGGCGCTGGTCGATGCGGACACACTGTGGTCCTGTACGACCTGCCGGGCCTGCGTGGAGGAGTGCCCAATGATGATCGAGCACGTCGATGCCATCGTCGACATGCGTCGCCATTTGACCCTGGAACATGGCGCCACGCCGGGCAAGGGGGCGGCGGTGCTCGACAACCTGATCGCGACGGACAATCCCGGGGGCTTCGCGCCGGACTCGCGGATGCACTGGGCGGCAGACCTGAACTTGCCGCTGATGCGTGAACTGGGGCAGGTAGACGTTCTGCTGTGGCTCGGTGATGGAGCCTTCGATATGCGTAACCAGCGAACCTTGCGAGCCTTGGTGAAGATCCTGCGGGCGTCCCAGGTGGATTTTGCGGTGCTGGGGGATGAAGAACGTGACAGCGGCGATGTGGCGCGACGGCTCGGCGATGAGGCCACCTTCCAACGCCTGGCCAGGGACAATGTGGCAACGCTGTCGCGCTATGGCTTCCAGACCATCGTCACCTGTGACCCTCACAGCTTTCATGTTCTTGGCAACGAATACGCAGCCTTTGGCGGCCACTATTGCGTGCGTCATCACAGCACCTTCCTGGATGAGCTGTTGCAGCAGGGAAGGCTCAAGATAGCGCCACGCCCGCGGTCCCGTGTGACCTACCATGATCCTTGCTACCTGGGGCGCTACAACGGTGAGTTTGATGCGCCGAGGCGGGTGCTGGCTGTCCTGGGCATCGAGCTGACCGAGATGGCGCGTTCTGGCTTTCGCTCGCGTTGTTGCGGAGGAGGAGGGGGAGCCCCGGTCACCGATATCCCTGGTGAACGGCGGATTCCCGACATGCGCATGGCCGACGTGGCCGAGGTAGAGGCCGATGTGGTAGCGGTGGGCTGCCCCCAGTGTACGGTGATGCTGGAGGGGGTGGTGGATCGCCAGGCGGAGGTTCGGGACATCGCCGAACTGGTGGCTGAGGCCTTGGTGTTAGAGCAATCGGTGTCCGAGGCATCGTCGACCGCCACAGGTCCTCGGCGGCGGCCCCGCCAGACGGGGCATCCTGGTCGACTCGTCGAGGAGGCAAGCCAATGAGTGATGTTCATTCGACGTCCCAGCATCAGCAACACGATGTTCGCCGCCGCCGAGATCCCAGGCTGGAAGGGATTGCTCGCAATCGACGTCACCCGGAGCATCTCGCCGTGCTGGCGGCCCTCGGTCAAGGCGGTGAGGGCCAGGCATCCTGGATGGGGCCCAACGGACGCATGCGCCGCGATCCCCACCTTGTCGGCGTCATGGGGCCCAATGGACGGCGGCGGATTGATCGCAGTGGTGCTCTGGTCGGCGCCGCCGGACCACAACAGGGTCGAACAGCAACGCAGCGAGATCAGCGTCGCGACGTGGTAGTGGCCGATCCCGCGGGGGTCATTGCCGTGGTGCCGGATCTCGCCTCAGGTCGGTTGAGCGAACACGACCGCGACGTGTTTGGCCTGGCCCGACGACTGGCTGATGAGAGGGCTGATGAGAGGGCTGATGACAGGGCCGATGACAGGACCGATGAAAGGGCTGACATCGACGGCAGCTCGCTTGCCGTGACGGCGCTGTTGTTGCTGCCATCGCCGTCGGCAACCCTCGAAAGCGCCCTGCACGATGCGCTGGCCGAGGCCGGAGCAGATCGGGTCATCGTGCTGCCAGTAGCGCCGGGATATTCCCCTGAGGATCGCCTTGCAGCCTGTCTGGCGGCGGACCGGGCGCTGTCACCGCGGCACTGGCTGTTCCCGGACGCTACCCTGGAGGGCGGAGACCTGGGCCGCCGCCTGGCGGTACGTCTGGGCGAGCGGCCTGCCTGCGGGCTGTGGCGCGTGGAGCCGGATGACGCCAGTGACAGCGGCTGGTCCTGCCTATGCCGCTCGGGCTCGGGCCGCCAGGACCTGGCGCGTCCGCTGCCGCGTGTGGTGGTGGCTGCCGCACAATGCGCGGAGCCGGTGACGGCGACCCGGCACGAAGCCCGTGAATGGCCGCTGTCTCGAACGTCCTGCGATCACCCGGAGGCACCGCTGCCGATGCAAGATCTCGGTGCCGTGGCGGTGGATCCGGCGGCGATTGCCCTGGCCGAGGCACCCTTTATTCTTGCGGGTGGAAACGGCGTCGGTGACTGGGACGGCTTCCATCATGCGGCCAGGGTGCTAGGGGCCAGCGAAGGCGCCTCGCGGGTCGCGGTGGATGAAGGGCATATGCCGCGAGAGCGTCAGGTGGGCGCCACGGGTACCTTCGTCAGTGCCCGCGTCTATCTGGCCGTCGGCATCAGCGGTGCGATTCAACATCTGCAGGGAATTCAGCGCTGCGAGAAGGTGATCGCCATCAACTCTGATGGCGGTTGCGACATGGTCAAGCGTGCGGACCTCTCGGTGATCGGTGACGGCGATGCGATCCTGGCCGAGCTGGTCTCCCTGGTCGAACCCTCCTTGGTCGAACAAAGGGACAGCCGGCAGCAGCTGGGGGAGGGACCAGAGGCACCGTCGCCGACAGACCCTACCGAGAGCCCCGACATGCCTTCGCTTCTTTCCGACCGTATCAAGGAGAGCCGCCATGTCGCTTGAACCGCGAGCCCCGGCAGCTGTAGAGCCGGCGTCGATATGCCTGGACGTGCTGCTGTCGCTGGGCCGTCATGGCCTGACTCAGCGCCCTCGAAGGGCCGATCTGGACGCGCGTGCGCTGGAGATGGCGCTGACCTTCCAGCACAAGGGCAAGCCTGGCAATACCACCCTGTCCTGTTGGCACGCTGGCCCGGCGGAACAGGATACCGAAACAGCACTGCGCGCCTATCTGGGCATGGGGCTACCTTCCATTCGCTGGATGCATATGGCGGCAGCAGGGGATGCCCTTGCACCATTGCATGAGGCGTTGCGGGCACCCGTCGACGCCGACGCACGACTGGTGCTGTGTGGCATGCACGCCGAGCAGGGGGAGGGCAGTGGTCTGTTGCCGATCGCCCTGGCCGAGCGTCTGGACTGGCGCTGGGTGCCAGGGGTGGTCGCGATCGAGGCCATCGAGCCCATATCGTCCGGCGTGGCCCAGGCCGTCGTGCTGCAGGCCCTGCCAAGGGGGCAGCGTCGGCGCATCGCGGTCAGGCTCCCGGCCATTCTCGGGGTCGAGGCAGCGGCACCAGCGCCTCGCCAGAGCGCTTTCGGCCCGGCCCGGCGAGGGCAGCTGTTGCAGCTCGACAGCGGTGCAGAGCCGCCGATAGACCCCGCCGGCGCGACCTGGCCCTTGATGCCTGCCACGCCAAGGCCGAAGCGGCTGAAGATCGTCACCTCGGCCAATGCGCGCGAACGGTTCAAGGCAGCTGCGGCAAAGGCAGAGTCGGGCAGCGGGCGGGTACTCGAGCAGGTGTCCGCCACAGAGGGCGCGACGGCGATTCTTGACTTTCTTGATGCCGAAGGTGTGGTTAGTCGCGCAGCTGTCACTAATGCGCGACAAGGTAATGGACGCTGAGAGCCGCTGGTGCCAGCATGTCACCAGGTGACCTTAACGCCACATAAATAGAGTCAAACAATGACCGCAGAAACCGTGACCGCCAGTCCTGCCAGGCGAACCCGCAAGACGCTCAAGGGGCGCCAGACCACTCCCTCGGTGCTGGAAGCACTGCGCCATCTGCTCGGGGACGAGCGTCAGCAACCCCTGCTGCGCCAGCGACAGCTGTTGATCGAGCACCTCCACGCGATTCAGGATGCCAATGGCTATCTTGCGCTGGAGTGGCTGAGAGCGCTGGCCAGCTACATGTCGCTGCCCATGGCGGCCGTGTATGAAACAGCCACCTTCTATGCCCACTTCGACGTGGTGCACGACGATGAGCCAGCGCCTGCTGCCTTGACCGTTCGAGTGTGCGACTCGCTTTCCTGTCAGTTGGCGGGCTCACAGCGGCTCGCTGATGCACTGGCGGACGGCCTGGATCCCGCACAGGTGCGCGTGACCCGTGCTCCCTGCATGGGTCGCTGCGATCAGTCCCCGGTAGTGGAAGTAGGGCATCATCATCTGGGGCATGCCAGCGTGGAAGCGGTGGAAGTGTTGCTGGATACCGGGCGTACCCACCCAGAGGCGGTGGTGTGGCAGACCCTGGCCAGCTACCAGCAGGAAGGGGGCTACGAGCTGCTCAAGGGATGCCAGGCGGGGCAGGTCGATTTCGAGGACCTGGCCACGCTGCTTGAGCGCTCAGGCCTGCGCGGGCTGGGGGGTGCCGGTTTCCCGACACACCGCAAGTGGCGCACCGTGCGCGAACAGCCCGGACCTCGCTGGTGTGCCGTCAATGCCGATGAAGGCGAGCCCGGCACCTTCAAGGATCGCTACTACCTGGAGCGAGCCCCGCACCAGATGCTGGAAGGCGCCCTGGTGGCCTGCTGGGCGGTTCAGGCGGAAGGTGTCTATATCTATCTGCGCGACGAGTACCCGGGGGCGCATCGGGTGCTGCGCGAGGCCATCGCTGAACTCGAGGACCAGGGGTTGATCAACCCTGGGCAGGTGATACTGCGCCGAGGGGCCGGTGCCTACATCTGTGGCGAAGAGTCGGCCATGATCGAATCCCTGGAAGGCAAGCCCGGCAAGCCGCGCCACCGTCCGCCGCTGGTCGCCCAGCAGGGCTTGTTCGGTCGACCGACCCTGGTCAACAACGTCGAAACGCTCTACTGGATACCGGTGCTGTGGCGTGAAGGGGCGGCGCTGTACGCGCGGGAAGGACGACGCCAGCGCAGCGGATTGAGGAGCTTCTCGCTGTCAGGACGGGTGCGTCGTCCCGGCGTCTATCTGGCTCCCGCCGGGATCAGCCTGAACGAACTGATCGAGGAATTCGGCGGCGGCATGGCTGACGGTCACCGGCTGGCCGGCTACCTGCCAGGGGGCGCTTCAGGCGGCATCCTGCCCGCGTCCAAGGCGGACCTTCCCCTGGACTTCGATACCCTTCAGGCAGAAGGCTGCTTTATCGGCTCTGCGGCGATCATCGTGCTGTCCGATCAGGATGACCTGCGCGCCGTCGCCGTGAACCTGCTGGCGTTTTTCGCCGATGAGTCCTGCGGCCAGTGCACGCCCTGTCGGGTAGGCAGCGAGAAGATGCTGAGCCTGCTGGAGCGCAAGCACTGGGTGGTGGAAGACCTGCAACGTCTTTCGCGCATCATGCAGGACGCCTCCATCTGCGGGCTCGGGCAGGCTGCCCCCAATCCCGTGCTGAGCTTGCTGCGGCATTTCCGCGATGACCTCTCCCGCCATGACATCATTGTCAGCGACGCAGCGGAAGGAGCCACATCATGACCAAGGTCACCAAGACCGCGGGCGCTTCCACCGCCGCGGACGAGGCGCTGCCAGAGGCCTTTCTGCTGACGCTGGACGGCGCCGAAGTGAGCGCCTACCCAGGCGAGACTGTCTGGCAGGTGGCCAAGCGCGCCGGTGAAACGATCCCCCATCTGTGTTTCAAGGAGGCCCCCGGCTACCGCGCTGATGGCAATTGCCGTGCCTGCATGGTGGAAATTGAAGGTGAGCGAGTACTCGCCGCCAGCTGCCTGCGCGAGGCACGCCCAGGCATGGTGGTAAAGAGCCTCACCTCGGAGCGTTCCCGCCTGGCGCGGGAAGGGGTGCTGGAGCTGCTGCTCAGCGATCAGCCCGCCCAGGAAGACAGCCCTGATCGCTCGAGTCAGCTGTGGAACATGGCCGAGCGGCTGGCGGTGGACGCTACCCAGGCGCGGGCGCGCTATCCGCGCAGGCGCCGCGATGTGGTGCGACACGCCCCTGACTATCGCCTCCCCGGTGAGCACTTACCGACCCCGCCTGGCCGATGCGATGGGGCCGAAGGGCGGCACCTTGTCTCACCTCCCACATCACCGATGACGCCAGCTAAAGGGGCGGCGGGTCACGATGCCAGTCATCCGGCCATGACCGTCAATCTGGATGCCTGTATCACCTGCAACCTGTGTGTTCGGGCGTGTCGAGAAGTACAGGTCAACGATGTCATTGGCATGGCCCATCGTGGGGCTGCCAGCAAGGTCGTGTTCGACCTTGACGACGCCATGGGCGACAGCAGCTGCGTGGGGTGCGGTGAGTGTGTCCAGGCGTGTCCTACCGGTGCCCTGATGCCCGCGACCATGGTCGACGACCACGGCAGGGGCAGTCGTGCCAATATCGATCGCCAGGTCGACTCGGTCTGCCCTTACTGTGGCGTTGGCTGTCAGCTGACCTACCACATCAAGGACGATGCCATCGCCTTTGTCGAGGGGCGTGACGGGCCGGCCAATCAGGGGCGGCTATGCGTGAAGGGGCGCTTCGGCTTTGATTATCCGCGTCACCCATCGCGCCTGACGCGCCCCTTGATACGCCGTGAGGGCGTGCCCAAGGGGCTGGACCTGGCGTTTGATCCCGCCAATCCGCTGACCCATTTCCGCGAAGCGTCCTGGGAAGAGGCGCTGGCCCTGGCGGCGGGTGGCCTGACGCAATTGAAGGCAAGCCACGGTCCGCGGGCGCTGGCGGGCTTCGGGAGCGCCAAGTGCTCCAATGAAGAAGCCTGGCTGTTCCAGAAGCTGGTGCGTCTTGGTTTCGGCAGCAACAATGTCGATCACTGCACGCGCCTGTGTCATGCAAGCTCCGTTGCGGCCCTGATGGAATGTATCGGTTCTGGTGCGGTAACGGCCTCCTTCATGCAGGCGCTGCAGGCGGATGTGGTGATCCTTACCGGCTGCAATCCAGCGGTCAATCATCCGGTGGCGGCCACCTTCTTCAAGCAGGCCGCCCAGCGCGGTACCCGGTTTATCATTATCGACCCCCGTGGTCAGGCCATGGGTGCGCATGCCCACCGGGTGCTGCGGTTTACCCCCGGTGCCGACGTTTCCCTGTTCAATGCCATTCTGCAGGTCATCATCGAGGAAGCGCTGTTCGACGAGGACTATATTCGCGACCATACCGAGGGCTTCGAGCGGCTGGCCAATGCCGTGCGAGGCCAGACACCGGAGTCGGTCGCGGACCTGTGCGGGGTTCCCGCCGAGGAGATACGGGCGGCGGCAAGGGAGTATGCCAGCGCCGAGCGGGCCATGATCTTCTGGGGCATGGGGATCTCCCAGCATACCCACGGCACCGACAATGCGCGCTGCCTGATTTCCCTGGCGCTGGCGTGTGGCCACACCGGCCGTCCAGGTACCGGACTGCACCCCTTGCGTGGCCAGAATAATGTTCAGGGGGCTTCTGATGCGGGCATGATTCCCATGGTCCTTCCCGACTATCAGCCGGTCTCGGATGCTCAGGTACGGGCATCCTTCGAGGAATTGTGGGGCCTGGACAGCAGCGGCCTTGATCCCGAGCCGGGCCTCACCGTGGTCGAGATCATGGATGCCATTCACGCCGGTACTATTCGTGGCATGTACATCCTGGGCGAGAACCCGGCCATGTCCGACCCGGATCTGGCTCATGCCAGGGGAGCGCTGGCCCGCCTGGAGCACCTGGTCGTGCAGGACCTGTTCGTGACCGAGACCGCTCAGTTCGCCGACGTCATCCTGCCGGCCTCGAGCTGGCCGGAAAAGGACGGCAGCGTGACCAACACCAATCGCCAGGTGCAGTTGGGGCGTCAGGCACTGCCATTGCCAGGAGATGCCCGACCGGACTGGTGGATCATTCAGGAAATGGCGCGACGTTTCGGGCTCGACTGGCAGTATCAGCACCCCCGTGACGTCTTCGCCGAGATGCAGAAGGGCATGGCCTCGTTCGATAACATCAGCTGGGAGCGCCTCGAACAGGAAGGGGCGGTCACCTATCCCTGCTCGGCACCGGACGCCGAAGGTGCCGATGTGGTGTTCTCTGACGCCTTCCCTACGGCCAATGGCAAGGCAACGTTCTCTCCGGCGCTACCTATGCCCCCCGACGAGCCTGTCGACCATGACTACCCGACGGTGCTGTCTACCGGGCGTCAGCTCGAACACTGGCATACCGGGTCCATGACCCGACGAGCCAGTGTCCTTGATGAGCTCGAGCCCGAAGCGGTGGCCAGCCTGTCGGCGGGAGAGCTTGCACGCCTGGGCATGCAACCAGGTGAGCGGCTGACGATCTCCACCCGGCGGGGTGCCATCACCTTGGTGGCCCGGCTTGATGACGGTATGCCGGACGGCATGGTCTTCGTGCCCTTCTGCTATGTTGAAGCAGCGGTGAACCTGTTGACCAACCCGGCGCTCGACCCCTACGGCAAGATTCCGGAGTTCAAGTATGCAGCGTGTCGTCTGACCCGCGCCGAGCCTGTCGCTGATACCGTAGAGTCCTAGGGTCTTGTTGGGGCTGAGGGCTGAGGGCTCGTACTGGGTCTGGGCGGCGAGAGCGGACCCTGTGCTGTTGCGATCCACTCCGGATGCCTCGCTTCCGTGGCCGAGCTGATGAAGAAGAGGGCGCGAACATGATGATTGCCGAGCTGGTGGATGGCCGTGATTTTCGAGATCGCCTGGTGGCTCTTGGGCTGAGATTGCCGGAAGACGCCTGTCCCGAGACCTGCGCCCGTATGGCGCGGCTCAAGGCCCGTGAAGGCGGCCTGCCCGGACTGGCTTCCCTGGTCACGGAGCTGCTGGGCCAGCGTGAGATCGTACTGCCATCCGTGTATCAGGCCATCCATGCCCACCTGATGGGCTTGAACGACGAAGGGGGACTGGTTGCCCCCCATTGAGCGTTTACACCTGGCTTGCAGCTCGCTAAAGCGCCGGAGAAGATGGAGGCTCTTCGCCAACGGTGGCAGGTGGCCCCATGATTCTGAGCGCTGAGCTCGCACAGCAGATCATCGACAAGACCCAGGATATCCTCGATGCCAACATCAATGTGATGGATGCACGCGGGGTCATCATCGCCAGTGGCGATGCCGCTCGGCTGGGGACGCTGCATGATGGAGCGGTGCTGGCGTTGAAACGTGGCAATGCGCTCGAGATCGGTGATGCCGACGTGGCGGCCTTCAAGGGCGCGCGCCCTGGCATCAACCTGTTGCTGGAGTGTGCCGGCAAAACGGTCGGTGTGCTGGGCATCACGGGCCAGCCGGAACGGGTCCGCCAGTCTGCGCGACTGGTCAAGGTCGCGGCTGAAATGCTGGTGGAGCAAGCCGATATGCTGGCGCGACTGGAATGGGCCAAGCGCCACCGCGAAGGGTTTATCCTTTCCTGGATCAACAATGAGCTTGCTCCCGACCAGTTGCTGGATTGGGCCGAGCGCCTAGGCATTGATGTAAGAGTGCCTCGGGTGGCGGTTTTGATTGAGCTGGATCGCGCTAGTCCCACGTCGCGCCTGACCGATATGCAGCGCTTGATGGAGCTGCTGGCTACACCTCAGCGGGATAACCTGGTGTCGCTGGTGTCGTCGCACCGTATCCTCGTCCTCAAGCCGCTTAGCTCCAAGCCTGTGTCAGACCGGTCCTCGAGGGGTCAGTGCTCGAGGGGTGAGAGCTCGACAGAGCAGCCACGGCCGATGATGAATCGGGGGCGCGGCAGGGCGTCCGGCGGCGCGGAGGGCATGGCAGATGAACAGCGGCGGATCAATGACCTGCTGGAACGACTGCGGGGGCATGGCATCGACGATGTCAGGGTCGCCGTAGGGCGGGCCTTCGATGCCCCCCAGGACCTGCACCTGTCGGTGGAAAGTGCCCAGCAGGTGTTGCAGGTCGGCAAGCAGCACTACCCGCAGCGAACGACCTACTACTACGATGACCTTCACCTGCCGGTGCTGCTGTCGCCCTTGGCGGATGGGTGGCAAGGGCATGAGCTTCGCTCTGCGATTGACCTGATTCACCAGAACGACAGCGGCGGGCGCTTGCTCAAGACGCTGAACAGCCTGATCAAGCACCAGGGCAATCTGAGTCGCTGTGCCGACGCGCTGCATATACACCGCAATACCTTGCGTTATCGTCTCGATCGGATCCACGACATCACCGGCATCTCTCCTCACCGCTTCACCGGCCTGGTGGAGCTGTACCTGGGACTTCAGCTGTCCATCGATGATGGATAGTTGGTGATCCGCACAACCTGGGCGGTCAATTTTCAGCGGATTTTGTGCAAGATGACGGCGTTATCCGCGGCCGGATCAGGCATACTCCCACGGGGAAATGCTGGCCCACTGGGATCAGATCTTCCGTTGTCAGGCCTCAGGCCCCTCAGCTCCGCAGGTCCCGGGCCCTCAGGGAGCAGGACACCTCGTGAGTCGCGGGATGTGAGCGTTTGCCACGTCCGCTGGCGGTGTCTTCCATTCATCCACATAGAGAGACAAAGACGCCATGAGTCTGGTTGTCATCCTGCTGCTGGTGATTGCGTTCATCGTGATCGCGACCAGCAAGTTAAAGGTTCACCCTTTTCTGGCGCTGTTGGCGTCGGCCTTTATCGCGGCCTTTGCCTACGGGCTGCCACTCGATTCGGTGGTCAGTACGATCACATCGGGCTTTGGTGGCATCCTTGGCTATATCGGCCTGGTCATTGTGTTGGGCACCATCATCGGCATCATTCTGGAAAAGAGTGGGGCCGCGATCACCATGGCGGATGTGATCATCGCCAAGCTCGGGGATCGCTTTCCGACGCTGACCATGTCGATTATCGGCTATATCGTCTCGGTTCCTGTCTTCTGTGACTCCGGATTCGTGATTCTGAACTCGCTGAAAGAGTCCCTGGCCCGCAAGTTGACGACATCGCCCATTGCCATGAGTGTCGCTTTGGCAACAGGGCTTTATGCCACGCATACCTTCGTGCCGCCGACTCCCGGTCCGATTGCTGCCGCGGGCAACCTTGGGCTTGAGGCCAATTTGGGCCTGGTGATTGGTGTGGGGGTCTTCGTCGCCGCGGTTGCCGCCTTGGCTGGCACCTTGTGGGCGCGTCGCTTCCGTCATACCGAGCCGGACGTGGCCAATCCGGCCCTCGAGGACGGCGACCACCATCAGGATTGGGAGGCGCTGCGTGCCAGCTACGGCCGTCTGCCCAGCCCGATGGCGGCGTTTGCTCCGATTTTTATCCCGATCCTGCTGATCTGCATCGGTTCGGTGGCGCGCCTGCCGGCGGCTCCCTTCGGTGAGGGTGATGTGCTGACCGTGCTCAGCTTCCTGGGACAGCCGTTGACTGCCCTGGTCATCGGTTTGCTGCTCTCCACAATGCTGCTCAAGAGTGAGAGCAAGATCGAAGAGTTTAGCCAGCGTATCGGTGAAGGTATTGTCGCTGCCGCGCCAATTCTGCTGATCACCGGTGCCGGCGGTGCCTTCGGTGCGGTGCTCAAGGCGACCGAGCTGGGCGAATACCTTGGGCAGACGCTTTCCGCACTGGGGGTTGGCATCTTCATGCCCTTTATCGTGTCTGCGGCGCTCAAGTCTGCCCAAGGGTCTTCTACCGTGGCGCTGGTGACAACGTCTGCCCTAGTGGCCCCGATGCTGGGAGATCTCGGTCTCGAGAGTGACATGGGACGGGTGCTGACCGTCATGGCCATCGGCGCAGGGGCGATGACAGTATCCCATGCCAATGACAGTTTCTTCTGGGTAGTGTCTCAGTTCAGTCGGATGAGCGTGGGCTTGGCCTATCGCGCCCAGACCCTGGCGACCCTGGTGCAGGGGGTGACGGCGATGGCCTTGGTCTATCTGCTGTCACTGGTGATGCTCTAACTGCACGTCACGATGATCCGATACGGGGCAGGCCAATGGCCTGCCCTCTTTTTTATCTGTTGTTTGTACCGATGGTGAGTACCTACTGTGTGTCTCTGCTGTTTTTACCTGCCTTTTTCGCCTGCATATGGCCTCTTGCAAGGCGCTCGATGCTCCTGGCCACATGACTGCCGGCTCACAGCAACGCTCCATGACCGCAGTGATAGGGCCTCACTGCCGTCAGGCGTTGTTCCCCCTAAGTAGGATGTGACTGTAAAGTTTGTAGCATTATTCTTACATGAGTTTACGATATTGTTACCAAGAGCGACGTCACCAACTTGTGCAGGATAGTTAGCAAAGGCAGAAATAACGATGGACTTTCCGACGCGCAAGCTATGTATCCGCTGAAGCAGGGGCGCCATGGCAGATAATGCTGGCGTTTGCAGGAAGCCAGCAGGCAGGATCGCCGGGAAAGTCAGCCGCGAGCGAGGTTGACGAATGATGGATCGGCATAAGGAAGAAGGAGCGGGATTGGCGACCACGCTGCTGGTGGTGGTGTTGCTGACGTTTGGTGGGCTGGTGGCCCTGCATGCGCTGATTGCGCCTCCATCCCCAGCCTTGTTCCTGTTCGAGCTGTTGACCTTCAGTCGCTCGGGGGCCCTGGCGTCGCTGCTGGCGACGGCTGGCATCATTGCGCTGATCCAGCAGCGTCGCGTCATCAAGCGTGGAGCAGCGTTGCTGCTGCTTGGCTATGGTCTGTTCCAGGCGCTATGGCTGCTGGACCAGGCATGGGAACACCCGGGGCGAGTGACCGCCCAGCCGGGCATGTCCTCGCTGCTGCTGATGCTGCTGGCCGTTTCGGTGTGGCAGGACAGTCGGGAGACTGAGTCTTCGGATCGCTGGAAGCGATGGTTGCTGCAGTGCCTCGGCGGGACGAGTATTGCTTGCGGCAGCCTGACCCTGTTGATGATCAGCGATGCCGAGGATGTGCCGCGCTGGCGGCAGCTATTGTTCGAGACGCGCCCCCTGGGGACCCTGATGATCATCATTTTCGGGGTGATCTTGCTGTTGATGCCACGCCCTGATGTGATCAACTTCCGTGTTCTTGCTCCTCGTGCCGTATGGGCTGGACTGATAGGCACCAGTCTCAGTCTGCTGGTGGCGTTTGGGGGATACCACCTTTATTCACGCAGTCTCAGTGACAATCTCGCCTCCCAGCTGGATATCCTCGGGAGTCGTATTGCGCAATGGCAGGAACGCTACAGCGAAGGCTGGAGCGAATGGAGTATGCCGCTGACCCAGGCCGGAGGGTCGCCTGAACCGACAGGGTCTTCAGGCCACGAAGAGATCGTCGACTATGTCTGGTGGCAGGATGGCAAGGTGTTGCGTCGTCTTGGTCCTGACTCAGGCTCGGCCGACAGCCGACTGGCGGAGCTGCTCGACATGCCTCAGGTTCGCGATTGGCTCGCTCGCCGGCGTGATGAACCCATGCGCTGGTGGATACTCGCCGAGGGAGACGCCCTGCTGGAGGTCAATAGCTTTGGCAGCTTCGGCCCCAGGCTGGTGACGTTGGTGAGTATGGGGCCATGGCTCGATCGCATGAGTGAGGGGCTGGAAGCCAGAATGACGCTGATCGGCTGGAATGAAAGCATGCTGGTGGAGCATAGGCCCGGCGAGGTCTGGGTAGAGCACGGTCGTCTTGCTGGGCTGATGCGGGAGGACATCGCCATGTCTGGTGGCGGCACCTTGCGTATTCAGGCATCGCTGCCGTTAAAGCTGGTGGGCGTCCTGCTGCCGGCGATGCTGGCGGCATTGGGGCTGTTCGCGACTTACCAATTGATGGTGTGGATCTCCCTGGCCAAGATCCGCAGTCGTCAGGCCATGTCCCTGGCGGCAAGAGAGCAGGAGTTCCGCTCCCTGTTCGGGCTGAGCGCTGATCCCATGTTGCAGGTACGTCGCTCGGGACTGGTCACCGAGTTGAATGCATCGGCAGAGCGTGCCCTGAATCAGCATGCATCGGTAGGCGCCGTCTCGGTGTCGGCAGGCTCATCGGAAACCACTGCCATCGGTCAGCCTTTTGGTGACATCGCCTGCCGGTTGATGGGCTGCGACACGCCACCGTCTGAGCTGCATGAGCATTTCGACGAGGTCATGTCCGGGCGCCAGCAGTCGGTAAAGTTCGAGTGCTATACGCAGCACTCCTGCTTCCTGGTGAGGCTGCAGCAGATTCGGGTCGAGGGGGCCTGTGCAGGCCTGTTTGCAAGCTTTACCGACGTGACCCAGCGTCAGGTGGAGCAGGCCAGGCTCTCGATCATGGAGCGCTGCCTGACCGAAAGCACCAATGGCGTGGTCATTTTCGATGCCATCGCCAGGGGCGGGCCGGTCATCTACGTCAATGCCGCGGTGTGTCGCATGCTGGGTGCGCGCAACGCTGACTTGATCGGCCTCAAGGCCAGTGAACTGGCGCGGCGTATGGGACTTGACCCGGTAACGGAAGGCGAAATCTGTCATTGGATGAAGACTCGGCAGGCCGGCTCCGTCACGGTGCTGGCAACGCAGGACGTGGGGGCTTGCCGCTGGTATGACATGACCCTGTCTCCGGTACACGCCAGTCGTGAGGGTGTCAGCCACTTCATCGGCATTGTCGACGATGTCACTCAGCGCAAGGCCCAGGAGGAGATGCTGGCCCATCAGGCCACCCACGATGCCTTGACCGGTCTGCCCAACCGACTGCTGCTGTCAGACCGTCTGGAGCATGATGTGGCGCTTGCGCAGAGGCATGAGAAGGGGCTGGCCGTGCTGTTCCTGGATCTGGATGCCTTCAAGCCGATCAACGATAGCCTTGGCCATGAAACCGGTGATCGCGTGCTGGTGCAGGTCGCCAAGCGGTTGGGGCGAGGACAGCGCCGCTCGGACACCCTGGCACGACTCGGTGGCGATGAATTCGTCATGGTGCTGGTGGACATTGGTGGGCGAGAGGAAGCGGTGGTGGTGGCCGAACGGCTGCTTGAGCAGTTGCATGAGCCTTTCCGCGTGGATGGCCACCAGCTGCATATCTCCGCGAGTATCGGGATTGCGATGCTGGACAGTGAGTCGGCGGTGAGCTCTCAGCGGTTGATCCAGCAGGCGGACCTGGCCATGTACCAGGCCAAGCAGCGAGGACGAAACCAGTGCCAGCTATTCTCGCGCACGCTGGAGGGAGCCTCCGGTCGACATGTCATGCTGCGCAATGCACTGCGGGTGGCGCTGGACCAGCAGCGGTTGCAGGTCTTCTACCAGCCCCAGGTGGATGGTGCTGGTCGTGTCACGGGACTGGAGGCACTGGCGCGCTGGTGTCACCCGGACCTGGGCTGGGTGTCGCCTGCCGAGTTCATTCCTCTGGCGGAAGAAACCGGCCAGATCATCGAGCTGGGCCGCTGGATTCTGCGTAGAGCCTGTCAGGACGCCAAGCGATTGTTACAGCTGGGCTTATCGCCAGGCAGGGTGGCGGTCAATCTGTCGCCACTGGAATTCCACCGTGAAGACTTCCTGTCCAGTGTGTGCCAGGCGTTGGATGACATTCAGCTGCCATCGGACTGGCTGGAGCTGGAAATCACCGAAGGCATGCTGCTGGAAGACAAGCCGGGTGTGGCCAAGACCCTGGAAAAATTGTCCCGCCGCGGCGTGACGGCTGCGATCGATGACTTTGGTACCGGCTATTCCAGCTTTGACTACTTGAAGTCGCTGCCCATCGACAAGATCAAGATTGACCGTGGGTTCGTCGCTCACTGTCTCGATAGCGAGCCAGACCTTGCCGTGTGCAGGAGCGTTATCTCACTGGCCCGAGAGCTGGACCTGGAAGTGTTGGCCGAGGGCGTGGAGACCGCGCGACACTGCTACACCTTGAAGCAGTTGGGCTGCGCCACATTCCAAGGCTATCTGTTCTCGCGACCGGTGCCGTTTCGTGAGCTTGATGCACTGTTGCGCCGTGAACATCTGACGCCACCAACGGCCGCCGAGAGTGGCGAGGTTATCCCGCTGGTGGCGACGGACAGCAGGCGGCCCTAGTCAGGCGGCCCTAGTCAGATGGCCTTAGTCAGGCGGCCTTAGTCAGGCGGCCTTAGTCAGGCCGCCTTAGCCAGGCCGCCTGCTGGTCAGGTCCTGGATACCTCGATCATGCGCGTACCAGGCTCAGTTCCGGGGTGTCCGAGAGGTTGCTGGTCAAGGTGCTGCGATACCAGTCGATGAAGTCGATCACTCCGTATTCGTAGGTGGGGGAGTAAGGTCCCGGCCGATAGGCGAGTGAGTTGATGCCACGCTGGTTTTCCTCGGCAAGGCGACGGTCCTGAGCGTTGGTCGCATCCCACACTCGCCGCAGGTTCTCGGGATCGTAGTCGATGCCTTCCACCGCGTCCTTGTGGACGAGCCATTTGGTCGTGACCTGGGTGCGCTGGGGGCCCAGCGGCAACACACGAAACACCGCCGCATGGTCGCCGACAAAGTGATTCCAGCTGTTGGGCAGATGTAGCAGACGCAGTGACCCCATGTCCTCGATTCCCTGGTGGGTCAGCGGCGTTGAACAGGCGGGACGTCCATCCATGGTCATCGACACTGTGCCCTCGACCAGTGGCGTGCGGGTCAACCGATTGCGCTTGCCGCCTGCCCAGCGCATTTTCCAGGGGATACCGAGCGCATCCCATTCCTGCTGCTTGCGTTCCACCAGGGCCCGGTATTCCGGGGTCGCTCGTGGGTCCTCGGTATCGTCGAACTCGTAGAGCGTCTTGATCAGTTCGGGGTGCGAGCCGTTGCAGTGGTAGCACTCACGGTTATTTTCCAGCACCAGCTTCCAGTTGGCCTGTTCCTCGATGGTGGTGGTAACCGCCACCTTGAGGTTATCCATGTCGTAGAAGCTCAGGTAGCTGTCAAAGGCGGCCTTGAGATCGCTGGCATCCGGTGGCTCGCTGGCCAGGCTGACGAACAGATAGCCACCGGCTTCGGTGAGGGCAACAGGGGCCAGACCATGGTCTTCCAGGCGAAAGTCTGCGCCCATCTCCGTGCCGGCAAACAGAAGGCGGCCATCGAGTTCATAGGTCCACTGATGGTAGGGACACACGAGCTTGGCCACCTTGCCGCTTTGAGTGGCGCACAGGCGTGAGCCTCGATGGCGACAGGTGTTGTGGAAGGCATGCAGGCTGCCGCCGTCTCCGCGCACGATAATGATCGGATTGTCGCCGATATCCAGGGTCATGAACTGCCCCTTCGCTGGGATTTCGCAGCTCATCCCGGCAAAGATCCACTCCCTTTCAAAGATGGTTCGCATGTCCAGTCTGAACAGGCGGTCATCGTTGTAGAACGCCTGGGGCAGCGAAAATCCGTGAGGATGATGCATGGCCGTTTCCAGGGCGAAGTGGCGGGCCTCTTCCAGAGGGTCCCCCAGACGGGGTGATGCAATGGGGTCCATGTTGCTCTCCAGGTCATGCGGCAGACGCTCGCGGTGAACGTCGTCCTTGCTCATCGAATGGGTACTGGGTGACGGCCCAGTGCGCGTGCAGGTCACGGGCGATGGACGCCTCTGGTGGCTGGCATGTGGGGCGTGGCGTGCTGGCAGTCTGGAACAAGGGCTCGAAGCAGGGCTGTCTGGCGACGACACCAGATGATGCCGTTGCGACGCTATCGCTGCCGTGACGAGCATGCCCGGGGGAATCGAGCATGCTGATGTCGTGATTAGACAAGTGATGGCGGGAGGACGAGGGGCAGAATTCCCTCATTAGCCTGGCCGGTAGCCGTTGCCCGGTCATCAGAGCCACCACTAGCTGCGAGCGACGACGCCATGGTGACGAATTTTCTCAGCCCGGTGACGACCCAGACCTGGTCCAACGGACGCCACGTGGTGCGCTGCGTCAAGGTGATTCAGGAAACCTGGGACGTGCGCACCTTCTGTTTCATGGCGGAGCAGCCGGTCATGTTCTTTTTCAAGCCGGGGCAGTTTGTCACCCTGGAGCTCGAGATCGACGATGAGTGCGTGTTTCGCTCCTACACCATCGCCAGTGCCCCCTCGGTTCCCTACAGCTTCTCGATCACGGTGAAGAGGGTGCCGGGAGGGCGTGTCTCGAACTGGCTGCATGAGTCGCTCAAGGTCGGCGACGAACTGGCGGTGCACGGCCCCGTGGGCGAGTTCAACTGTATCGATCATGCGGCCGACAAGGTGCTGATGCTGTCCGGTGGGGTGGGCATCACGCCGCTGATGTCGATGACGCGCTGGTTTTTCGACACCAATGCGGCGGTGGATCTGGACTTTGTCCACTGTGCCAGAACTCCCAGGGATATCATCTTTCGCCGAGAGCTCGACCATATCTTCTCTCGACTTCCTGAATTTCGGCTGCACATCGTGTGCGAGCGTGACAGTGATCTGAACCAGTCCTGGGCCGGATACCGCGGTTTCCTGTCAGAGGCCATGCTGGAGTTGATGGCGCCGGACTTCATGGATCGCGAGGTCTTTTGCTGTGGGCCGACACCCTTCATGGCGGCGGTGCGACGGCTGCTGGTTCAGCGCGGCTTCGATATGAGCCGCTACCATGAGGAGTCCTTTGGCGCGACGCCGGTGGATGTTCAGGAGGACGTGCACGAGCTGGCCGAGCAGGCCGAAGCGCTCGCCGAGGAGCTGGATGTCGCGGACATGCACTGCGTGGAGTTCGCGGCTGCAGGGAAAAGTGTGCGTATCCAGCCAGGTGAGACCGTGCACGCAGCGGCCGCCAAGTTGGGGCTGCACATTCCCAAGGCCTGCGGCATGGGGATCTGTGGCACCTGTCGAGTGCCGCTGGTGGCAGGCGAGGTGGAGATGGACCACAACGGCGGCATCACCGACGAAGACGTGGCCGAGGGCTACATTCTGTCCTGCTGCAGTCGGCCCCGAGGCAATGTCACTGTCGACTGGTAGCGAGGCGTGCCAGTAGCAAAATCCACGCCCAGTGGAGGCGGTCGGGGGGAATCGGGTACGCTGGTCAGCCACCTCCGCTGGCATACGAGCGATATGTTTCCTACCGATTCTTCCTCCCCCCTGTCTGAGGCTGAGTCTGAGGCGTCAACGTCGGTGGCCCAACCGCCGGCGCTGTCGGTAGGTTTCGTGTTGCTGCGTCGTTTTACGTTGTTGCCCTTTGCTGCCTTTGTGGATTGCCTCAGACTGGCCTCCGATGAGGGCGACCGCAGTCGTCAATTGCGCTGCCGCTGGCGCTTTCTTACGGCAGATGGGGAGGATGCACCGTCGAGTTGCGGTGCGGTCATCTCACCCTGTGAACCCTTTGCCACGCCCTTTTGTGACCCGCGTCAGTTCGACTATCTGGTGGTCATTGGCGGAGTGCTCGACGGCTCACCGACGGACGATCCTGCGGCGTCAGAGTACCTGCGTCAGGCGGCTCGGCTTGGCGTGCCCCTGGTCGGCGTCTGTACGGGTGTGCTGTCACTGATCCAGGCTGGCGTGATGGCGGGGCGACGCTGCTGTGTCAGCTGGTATCACCATGCGGACCTGGTGCGCCGTTTTCCCCAGGTCAATGCGGTGGCCGATCGGCTCTATGTGGATGATGGCGATCGTCTGACCTGTGCGGGTGGCGCCGCGGCGGCCGATCTGGCGGCGTACCTGGTGGAGCGTCATCTGGGCCGCGCCTGGGCGCGCAAGAGTCTGAACATCATGCTGCTGGATGGGCACCGCGGCGGAGAGCATGGCCAGCCACAGCCCGTGGTATTCGAGCGTATCGAGGACCGCATCGTGCGCCGGGCGGTGACGATCCTGGAGCAGCATCTGGGGGAAGTCATTTCCGTGGATGAGCTGGCCAGCCGCGTAGGCGCCTCCCGTCGCGGCCTCGAGCGCAAGTTTCAGGACAGCTTTGGCATCGGGCCACAGAAGTTCGCCCGTGACCTGCGACTGCGCTATGGCCTGTGGCTACTGTACTTCACCGAGCACAGCATCACCGATATCGGTGAACGCTGTGGCTTCGCCGACACCGCACACTTCTCCCGCCATTTTCGCGCCGCCTATGGCCAGTCTCCCTCCCAGTTGCGCCGCGATCCCAAGGGGCGCGAGGAAGCCGGCGTCGACCCCTTCTTTCTGCATATTGGCACTCGTCTCGGCCAAGGCTGAGCGTCTCGACCCAGCCTGACCTTCTCGACCCAGCCTGACCCTCTCGCAAACACAGACCGTCTCGGTCACCCGCGTCCAATAAAGCTGTCGCATTTGTTCAAGTCACGCCGGGGCGTGTCGGCTTCAATGACAGCACCAGGCAGCAGGCGGTGACCTTGCCGACAACGCCGACACCCATGCGGGAGTGACAGATGTCCTTGTTGAAGACGTCGATGTCGCTTTCAGAACGATTGCGTTGTGGCAGCAGCTTACCTTGGAGGTTGAAGATGACCTCGCGAGTGAGACTGCCGGCCCGTGCCTGCAATGACAACGATAAATCTGATCAGGCGAGTGCGGTCGCTTAACCGTTGCTTGCCATAGCGGGAGGCACCCCATGTCCCATCTGTTCACGGCGCATTCATCGCGGACGTCGCTCTGTCTTGCACGATTCGATTCCCAGATAGCTGAGGCCGTTGCCGCGGAGGAGGTTCGCCAGCAGCAGCATGTAGAGCTGATCGCGTCGGAAAACTACGCCAGTGCGGCGGTGATGGAGGCCCAAGGCAGCCAACTGACCAACAAGTACGCCGAGGGGTATCCCGGCAAGCGCTACTACGGTGGCTGCGAGCACGTGGATGTGGTCGAGCGCCTGGCGATGGAGCGAGCCTGTGCCCTGTTTGGGGCGGACTATGCCAATGTTCAGCCCCACAGTGGTGCCCAGGCCAATGCTGCCGCCTTCATGGCGCTGGTCTCGCCGGGTGACACCGTACTTGGCATGAGTCTGGCCCATGGCGGTCACCTCACCCATGGTGCGGCGCCCAACTTCTCTGGCAAGCATTACCGGGCGGTGCAGTACGGGTTGGATGAAGCGACGGGCCGCATCGACTACGCCGAGGTCGAACGCCTGGCACGCGAACATCGTCCCAAGTTGATCGTGGCGGGTTTTTCGGCCTATTCCCGGGTGGTGGATTGGCGTCGTTTTCGCACCATCGCCGACAGTGTCGGAGCCTGGCTGCTGGTCGACATGGCCCACGTTGCCGGTCTTGTGGCGGCAGGCCTGTACCCCAGTCCTTTGCCCCATGCCCATGTCGTGACCACGACGACCCACAAGACCCTGCGCGGTCCTCGCGGTGGCCTGATCCTGTCGGCCAGCGGTGATGAGGTGCTTTACAAGAAGCTCAATGGCGCTGTGTTTCCTGGTCAGCAAGGAGGCCCGCTGATGCATGTCATCGCGGCCAAGGCGATCGCCTTCCGCGAGGCCATGAGCCAGGATTTCGTGCGCTATCAAGAGCGAGTGATCGCCAACGCCAGAGCCATGGCGTCGACATTCCTTGAGCGTGGCTATGACGTGGTGTCCGGTGGCACCGATGACCACCTGTTCCTGGTCTCTTTGATCCGCCAGGGCATTACCGGCAAGGATGCTGACGCGGCGCTGGGCCGTGCCCACATCACCGTCAACAAGAACGCCGTGCCAGGCGATCCACAAAGTCCCTTCGTTACCTCGGGCCTGCGGATTGGCACCCCTGCTGTTACCACCCGGGGCTTCGATGAGGCGGAGTGTGCACAGCTTGCCGGTGATATCTGTGACGTTCTGGACGCCCTGACCCGGGGCGACGATAGCGCCGCCATCGAAGACGAGGTACGAGCTCGGGTCGCTGAGCTGTGTGCGCGTCACCCGGTCTACGCGATGGCCGACCCATCCGAGCTGCAGTCCGCCTAGTCAGGTAGTGGAACCCCAGGCGCGAGCTGGCGGTGCAGTGGCCGTGGCACTGGGTTGACGTTACTGGGCTGATGCCACTGAGCGGAAAAAGAGATCCTTGAGGAGACATCATGCAACGCTATTCCGGATTTGCGCTGGCGCGCCATGCCATCAGCCACCATGAGAACTGGCAGCGACAGTGGCGTAACCCCACTCCCAAGGCGGCCTATGACGTGATCATCGTTGGCGGCGGCGGGCACGGCCTGGCGACCGCCTACTACCTGGCCAAGGAGTTCGGGGTACGTAACGTCGCGGTGATCGAGAAGGGCTGGCTGGGGGGCGGTAATACCGCTCGCAACACTACCATCGTGCGCTCGAACTACCTGTGGGATGAGGCGGCGGCCCTCTATGAGCATTCGATGGGGCTGTGGGAGGGCCTTTCCCAGGACCTCAACTACAACGTGATGTTCTCCCAGCGAGGGGTGCTCAACCTGGGGCACACCCTGCAGGACATGCGCGATATCCAGCGCCGGGTCAATGCCAATCGGCTGAATGGCATCGACGGCGAGGTGCTGGATGCCCGCGGTGTGCAACAGCTCGTGCCCATCATGGACTGTTCAAAAAACGCGCGATATCCCGTCATGGGCGCCTCATGGCAGCCCCGCGCTGGGGTGGCGCGTCATGATGCGGTGGCCTGGGGCTATGCCCGCGGTGCCGACGCCCTGGGTGTGGATATTCTGCAGCAGACCGAAGTCACCGGCTTCAAGATCCGCGATGGGCGCATCCTCGGGGTGCATACCAACCGTGGTGACATCGAGGCCACCACCGTAGGCTGCGTGACCGCGGGCAACTCGGGTGTCCTGGCCGGTCTGGCCGGCCTGCGCTTGCCGCTGGAAAGCCATCCGCTGCAGGCGCTGGTGTCCGAGCCACTCAAGCCGGTGCTGGACACTGTGGTCATGTCGAACCACGTGCATGGCTACATCAGCCAGTCCGACAAGGGGGACCTGGTCATCGGCGCCGGGATCGACGGCTACAACGGCTATGGGCAGCGCGGCAGCTACTCCACCATCGAACACACCCTGCAGGCCATCGTCGAGATGTTCCCGATCTTCTCAAGGGTGCGCATGAATCGGCAGTGGGGGGGCATCGTCGATACCTGTCCGGATGCCTGTCCGATCTTGTCGAAGACCCCCATCAAAGGGCTCTACTTCAACTGTGGCTGGGGTACCGGCGGCTTCAAGGCCACGCCCGGGTCTGGGCATGTGTTTGCAGCAAGCCTGGCCAAGGGCGAGATGCATCCGTTGGCCGCACCGTTTTCCATCGACCGTTTCCACAGTGGTGCCCTGATCGATGAGCACGGCGCTGCGGGTGTCGCCCACTGAGTCCAGGAGGTTTGCATGTTTTACATCCATTGCCCCCACTGCAATGAGTGGCGCGAGGAAGAAGAGTTTCACCCCAAGGGACAGGCCCATATTCAGCGGCCCGAGGATCCTGCCCAGTGCTCGGATGAAGCCTGGGGGGACTATCTGTTCTTTCGTGACAATCCGCGGGGTATTCATCACGAGCTGTGGGTTCATGCGGTCGGCTGTCGCAAGTTCTTCAACATGACGCGCCACACCCAGACCTACGAGATTCTCGAGACCTACCGCATCGGCGAGGCGCCGCGATTCACCCAGGCCAATCCTGACGGCAAGACGGCACCAGCTGACGCCGGTGATGACGGCCATGGCGGCGCGGGCCGTGCCACGTCCCAGCTCTCGTCTCACGCTTCATCCCACGACGCGTCCCACGATTCTTCCTATACCCGGGAGGTGCGCGCATGAGCCAGCTCAACCGCCTCGAGACAGGGGGGCTGATCGATCGCAGCGTCCCCCTGCGTTTTACCTTCAACGGCAAGTCCTACACCGGCTATCAGGGCGATACGCTGGCGTCGGCGCTGCTGGCCAACGGGGTCGATGTCGTCAATCGTAGCTTCAAGTACGCGCGGCCCCGCGGCATCGTTGCGGCTGGAGCCGAGGAGCCCAATGCCGTGGTCCAGCTTGGCCAGCATGAGGCAGAGCAGGTGCCCAATGTGCGGGCTACCCAGCAGGCCTTGTTCGATGGCCTCTACGCTCGCTCCACCAATGGCTGGCCAAGCGTCCAGCGGGACCTGATGGGCATGCTGGGCAAGGTCGGTGGCAAGCTGATGCCCCCTGGCTTCTATTACAAGACATTCATGGCACCGGCCTCGCTGTGGATGATCTATGAACGCTATATCCGCAAGAGTGCGGGCCTGGGGCGTAGCCCCATGGAGGCCGATCCAGACATTTATGACCACATCAACCGTCATTGCGAGGTGCTGGTGATCGGGGCGGGCCCTGCTGGTCTTGCCGCCGCCCTGGAGGCTGCCCGCTCGGGGGCTCGGGTCATCCTGTGTGACGAGCAGGAATCCTTCGGTGGTTCGCTGCTGGATTGCCGTGAGCGACTCAATGATGGCCCGGCCAGCGCCTGGGTCGAGGAGGCCGTGGCAGAGCTCGCCGCCTGTGCTGATGTGACCCTGTTGCCCCGCACCACGGCCAATGGCTACCACGACCATCATTTCGTCACGCTGCATGAGCGGCGCACTGAACATCTTGGGCACTGTGCTCCTCGAATCGAGGGGCGGCGCCAGGCGCGCTCACGCCTGCATCGCGTGCGTGCCGCTCGGGTGGTGCTGGCCACAGGAGCCCACGAACGACCGCTGGTGTATGCCGGTAATGACGTGCCAGGCAATATGCTGTGCTCGGCGGTGTCGACCTATATTCGTCGCTATGGCGTCGTGCCGGGACAGCGCCTGGTGGTGTCTACCAGTAACGATGACGGCTATCGTGCGGTGCTTGACTGGCTCGACGCTGGCCGCGAGGTGGTCGCGGTGGCGGACGCCCGCTCTGCCCCTGACGGCGAGCTGGTCGAGCAGGCCAGAGCACGAGGTGTCCGCATCCTGCCAGGCTCGGCAGTGATCGAGGCACGCGGCGAGCAGCGCGTTGCCTCGGTGCGGGTGGCGGCCATCGATATCGACGGCTTCGGCCTCGCCGGAAGCGCTGAGACCCTGGCCTGCGACACGCTGGCGACGTCCGGCGGATTCAGCCCGGTGATTCACCTGGCGTCGCATACCGGGGCACGGCCGAGCTGGCGCGACGACCTGATCGCCTTCGTGCCCAGCTTGCCCCAGGGCATGCTGGTGGCGGGCAGTGCCGGTGGCACCTTTACCCTGGCGTCCACCCTGGCCGAGGGGCAGGAGGCGGGTCGCCAGGCGGCGGCAGAGGCGAACCTGGATGTCGGCGGTCAGGGTACGACGCTTAATGATACTGACAGTAACGGTACTGACAGCCACAGTTCTGACAACCACAGTTCTGACAGCGACGACACTGACGGCAATGACAGCCACGCTGGCTCGCAAGGCCGGCTTCCCAGAGTGACGGAAGTGCGCCAGGGCGAGGCGGTGGCGCTGTTCCAGGTGCCCCACGATAAACCGACCTTGCGTGCCCCCAAGCAGTTTGTGGATCTGCAGAACGATGTCACCGCTGCCGGCATCGAGCTGGCCACCCGTGAAGGCTTTGAATCCATCGAGCACGTCAAGCGCTATACCGCCATGGGCTTCGGCACCGATCAGGGCAAACTGGGCAACATCAATGGCATGGCCATCGCCGCTCGCTGCCTGGGTCGTTCGATTCCCGAGGTCGGTACCACGGTATTCAGGCCCAACTATACGCCGGTCACTTTCGGCGCGGTGGTGGGGCGCCACTGTGGAGCACTGTTTGATCCTGAGCGCTACAGTGCGCTGCACTCCTGGCACGTGGAGCGAGGGGCCGAGTTCGAGGATGTCGGACAGTGGAAGCGCCCCTGGTACTTTCCACGGCGCCACAATGGCCAGCCTGAAACGATGCATGAGGCGGTGAAGCGTGAATGCCTGGCGGTCCGCGAGGGCGTCGGGATCCTCGATGCCTCGACCCTGGGCAAGATCGACATCCAGGGCCCCGATGCCCGCGAGTTCCTCGGCCGCATCTACACCAACAAGTGGGCCAAGCTGGGCGTGGGCAAGGTGCGTTACGGGCTGATGTGCAAGGACGACGGCATGGTCATGGATGACGGTACGACCAGCTGTCTGGCCGACAACCATTTCCTGATGACCACCACAACCGGCGGTGCCGCTGGCGTTCTCGAATGGTTGGAGCTGTGGCACCAGACCGAGTGGCCGGATCTCGACGTGACCTTCAGCTCGGTTACGGATCACTGGGCGACCATGACCGTGACGGGGCCGAAGGCGCGTGAGCTGATGAGCGAAGTGGTAGAGGATATCGACCTGGATCGCGAGGCGTTCAAGTTCATGGAGTGGCGAGAGGGCCGGGTGGCCAGGGTGCCGGCGCGCATCTTCCGAATCTCCTTCACCGGTGAACTGGCCTTCGAGATCAACGTGCAGGCCCACGCCGCCCTGCATGTGTGGAAGACGCTGTTTGCCCATGGCGAAAAGTATGACCTTACCCCCTACGGTACCGAGACCATGCACGTGCTGCGGGCGGAGAAAGGCTTCATCATCGCCGGCCAGGATACCGATGGCTCGGTGACGCCGGAAGATCTCGGCATGCAGTGGGCGATAGGCTATGACAAGCCGTTCTCCTGGGTCGGACAGCGCGCCCTGAGCCGCACTGATACCGCGCGGCAAGATCGCAAGCAACTGGTAGGGCTGCGCCCCGTCGACCCCGAGGTGGTGCTGGAAGAGGGCGCGCAGATTGTGCTCGACCCCCAGCATCCGGTGCCGATGCCCATGGTGGGCCACGTCACCTCAAGCTACTACAGCCCGACCCTCGAGACCGGCTTCGCCCTGGCGGTGGTCAAGGGAGGTCATCAGCGCCTGGGCGAGACCGTCTATCTTCCCTGTGTGGATGGCAAGACTCACGAGGCGCGCATCGTCTCTACCGTGTTCCTCGATCCGAAGGGAGAGCGCCAGAATGTCTGAAGTGATGCCTACTGTGCATGTCTTTGATGCCTATCCCCACAGCAGATCGGTCATGACGTCTCCGTTGGCCTGGTCCTATCAGCATGTCGGTGTCCCGGCACCATCGACGGCGTCTCGCGTCGTGATGCGAGAACGCCGGCACGACCACCTCATTCTGCGGGGTGGGGCCATCTTGCTGGATGAAGCCGTGCGCAGCGTGCTGGGGCTGGCGCTGCCGGCGCGTCCCCACGAACTGGTGCAGGGTGACGCGGCGTCTTTGCAATGGCTGTCGCCGGATGAATGGCTGGCGATACTGCCCCCGGGTGATGCCCATCGGGTCGAGCTCGGTCTGCGCGCGGTGCTGGGGGATGCCAGCGTCGCCTTCACCGATGTCAGTGCAGGACAGACGGTGATCGCCTTGAGCGGGGATGACGACGCCATGCGCGAGCTACTGATGAAATCGGTCGTCTACGACGTTCACCCGCGTCACTTTCCCCCTGGCAAGGGGGTGACGACGGTGTTCGCCAAGTCCAGCGTGATCCTCAGGCGGCCTGACGACAAAGGCTGGGAGCTGGTGGTTCGGGCGAGCTTCGTCGACTACGTTTATCGGTGGCTGCTGGATGCTGGTGAGGAGTTTGCCATCGGCGTCGAGCGTGACGTCGATGATGCCGTTGATGGGGAGCGTTCATGAGCACTGACCGCCCGACGGGCCTTGCCAACTGGATTCTGACCGCCCAGTGCCCAAGCCGCCTAGGCACCGTGGACGTGGTGACCCGCTTCCTGCGCGAGCAAGGGTGCTATATCACTGAGCAGCAGTCCTTTGATGATGCCAGCTCCAGCCGGTTCTTCATTCGCACCGAGTTTCGCCCCCCGGGTGGGGGCGGGCCATCCAGCACCGGCTCGGCTGACGGGGGCTTTTCGGCCACGGATTTTGAGCAACGTTTTTCCGAGCGTGCCGCCGAGTTTGCCATGACCTTCGAGCTGACGGCCCCTGATCGACTGACGCCGGTGGTCATCATGGTGTCGAAGGCAGATCATTGTCTCAATGACTTGCTCTATCGCTATCGTACCGGACAGCTGCCGGTCGAGATCAAGGCCATCGTGTCCAATCACCCGGACCTCGCGCCCTTGGCCGAATGGCACGGGCTGCCTTACCACCATTGCCCGATCAGCGCGGACACCAAGTCCGAGCAGGAAGCGAAGGTGTGGCAGATTATCGAGGATAGCGGTGCTGAGCTGGTGATCCTGGCGCGTTACATGCAGGTACTGTCCAGCGACATGAGTGAGCGTCTGGCCGGCCGAGCGATCAATATTCATCACTCGCTGTTGCCAGGGTTCAAGGGGGCCAGGCCATATCACCAGGCCTTCGAGAAAGGGGTCAAGCTGGTCGGTGCCACGGCGCACTACATTAATGACGACCTGGATGAGGGGCCGATCATCAGCCAGGGCGTCGAGCCGGTCACCCACGCCGATACAGCGGATGACCTGGTCGCCCGAGGGCGTGACATCGAATGTCTGACGCTCGCACGAGCGGTTGCCCTGCATCTGCAGAGGCGGGTGTTTCTCAACGGCAACCGCACGGTGGTGTTTCAGCGATGATAAATGCTGTTCTACGGACAGCTGGGCGGTGAGGCCGAGGCGCTCATTTCAAGGCCGGTAAACCAGGCGGTGGCATCACCGCCTGCGTTGTCGCCATCGCTCATCAGGGCAAGCCCATCGATACTGTCGGGCTGAGTGCCGAACAGCCTGCGATAGTCGGCGGCCACGTCGCGGACTTCTGCCACCCATTGACCCACCTTCTCGTCACCGCCCTGCAAGGCCAGCAGGATGGCTCTATCGGTAAAGGCATTGGGCCAACTGTTACCACGGGGCTGGTTCGATGACCACACGTAGTTGACCGACTCTACCTGCCAGGGAAGCAGTCCGGTCTTTCTGGCGACATAGACGCGGGCAGGGTAGTCGTCGCCTGCCTTGCTGCGCTCATTGACGTTGGCATAGACCCCCGAGACGCGCCAGCACCAGCGCAGATAAGGTGTCTCCTTCAGGTCGATCTCACGCTCCAGGTACTTGGCCGACGCCTGTCCCTTGGCACGTGCTTCAAGTGCCTGGGTGCCCTCTAGCGCTGTTACGCGATACGACGTCTCGCCTTCGAAGGATCGGGTTGGCCAGGAGAGCAAGACCTGGGGCGAAAAGCTTGCTGCCTGGAGCGTCGAAGCGAACGAGAGGGCGCCACAGGCAGTCAATAGCAGCGTGATAGAGGCACGGCGGTGGGATATAGGCATAGATGGCGGGCTCCATAGCGACGGTAGGGCAAACATGGCTAGCCAAAAGCCTACTTTCTCTGCAGTGTTGGTAGGCTTTGCAGAGTCGGTTGGCACTCCGCGATCCTTACACGACCACGCAGCGTCATTGGCATATGTCGACTTGTCGGGCGGCACTTATTTTGTCCATGCTTACCTCGTCCATGCTTACGTTGATCAAGCTTGCGTCCTCCACGCTGGCAATGGGCAAGCTCACAGTGTCACTCGTTGAACAAGGAAACCATCGTATGAGGCAGCGTCACTACAGCAGGAAGTGGGTCGGGGGCCTGATCATGGGTCTGGTATTGGCCGGATCAGGAAGTGTAGCGGCAGAGTCCCAGATCGATGAGTCGGGTGTGGCCAGCCTGACGTCACAGGACAGCGTAGAAGATGTCGATGCGCGCTTCAGGCAGGGTCTGGAGAAGCGTGGCATGGGCTTGATGGCGATGGTAGACCACCAGGCTAATGCGGAGGGTGTAGGCCTTGAACTGCCGCCGACGCGCACCTACATCTTCGGCAAGCCCGAGGTAGGGACACGCCTGATGCAGTGTCACGGCAGCACGGCACTGGATCTGCCCCAGAAAATGGTGGTTCGCCAGCAGGACGATCACCTGGTGCTCGAGTGGAATGACCCGCATTACCTGGCAAAGCGGCATGGGCTAGGTGACTGTGAACTGCCCATCGACCAGATCGCAGAAGCCTTGTCGGGGCTGGCACAGGAAGCGGCGGGTGACTAGCCAGCAGTCGCCGGCGCGCAGATCCGTGCGGTTGATTGCTGGCGGTACGCGTGATGCGGAATACCGCCGTCAGGCTGTCTCGGTAGCAGGTAGGAGAGATAGCCTGGAGGCGGGGTTCACAAGAGTGTGACAAACGGGGCTGATACCGTAGTCGTCGAAGCTTCTGCTGTAGTTCATTGAAGCTTTCGCTGTAGCCGTCGAAGCTCGAGCGCTACGCGGTCCGCCGGGGGATAGGCTGGCGATTATCCCTGGCGGCGTTCTTCCGCCTGGGCAATCGCTTCCTGAACCTTCTTCATGTCCTCTTCGCTAGCCATGCAGTGGTGTTCAGCCTTGTCAGCTGAGGCCCCCCCATAGGCTCGTCCCGCCTTTCTTAACATCTCGAATTGCTTGTCACATCGACGGCAGACCGAACAGAGCATCAGGTGAAAACGAAGCGAGAGCTTCTCTCGCGTCGTCAGGGGCGCATCCAGCTGCTTCGACATCAGCTTGGTAGCGGCCTTGCACATCATCATGCCGCATCCTCCTTCCAACCTTTTTCAATACAAGCGCGAAGCTTGAGGCGAGCCCGGTGCAGGATCACCCATGCGTTGTTTTCTTTGATGCCCACTTCCTTACAGATATCTTCGGTAGATAGGCCCATTAATTCGCGCAGAGTGAATACCCGTGCCACGTTGTCAGGAAGGCCCAGCATACAGGCGTCAAATACTTTCCAGAAATGCTCGTTCTCGAATGCCTGCTCTGGCGTGTCCCAGGCCTGGGGCTTGGCCTCGTGAGTCCAATGCCCGTCCTGCTGGAACATGCGATCAATGGCATCATCCGTCGTTTCTTCGTCAAAGGGTTCCCAGCGACCGTGACGTTTCTGCTGGCGCATCTGATCCAGCAGCTTGTACTTGAGGATGCCGAAGACCCAGGTCTCGTAGCCGGAGCGTCCTGAAAAGCTGTCGTTTTTCTCGATGGCAGCGATCATCGCTTCCTGCACCGCATCCTCGGCGGCGGCATGGTCGCGCAGGTGCATGCGTGCAAAGGACAGCAAGCGAGGGCGAACCGCGGCAAGCTTCTTGTGTCGGTCAGTGAGTGTGTCTTCGGTCACGGCATAATCTCCAGCGAGAGGGCTTCCATGTCGGCTAGTCGAGCCAGGTCCTGGGGGGTATCCAGATCCCAGACCGTGCTTGGACACTCAAATGTCCAAGAAAGCTCCGCCAGACGTGCACGCGTCTGGGACATGACCCCGGACGTGCCCCAGTCGACTCCCTCAAAGAGCCGTGGGTCATGTCGGCGAACTCCAACCAGAGCATAGCCGCCGTCCTCCGCGGGAAGAAAGACGCTGTCTACCTGTTTGAGTCGTTTCTGACAAGTTTTCAGTAATTTCTTATCCATTAACGGGCAATCTGTGCCGATTAATAGGCTTGGGGCGTCAGTCGCGGCCAGTGCCGCATACATCCTCGCTCCCAGGTCGCCGTCGGGCTGGCGGGCAAGGCGAATACCGTAGCGATCCTGCGCCTGCAAAAAGCAGGGATGTTGATGATCCAGTGCTGTCCATAGGGTAATCCGACTTGCAGAAGTCGCCTCCAGTGCCACTTTCAACGTGTGCTCGATCAATCGATGCTGGAGGCGCGCCGCCCCCTCTGGGCCTAGTGCAGGGATCATGCGTGTCTTGGCCAGTCCTGCCAGTGGGGCCTTGGCCAGAATCGAGATGACAGGCAGGTCGCCATCGGTGGTGCCCGGCCCCTGACAGTGCGCGCTGTCATCGCACATGGTGATACTCCTTGGCGAGATCTACAGCACTGGCGCCACGCCAGTAGCGAAAGCGCAGCCGCCACATCAGCCAGATCGTCGCAGCGATGCCTCTTTTTTCCCAGCGACGTCCATCGGTGGTGGCTTTTAGCCTGAGGCAAGCGGGACGGGAGGAACGCTTGAGTCGCCTGGACATTTCGATGTCTTCCATGAGGGGCTGGTCCGGGAAGCCGCCCAGGTCGACAAAGGTGGCGCGTTGCATGAACAGGGCCTGATCTCCGGTGGCGATGCCCGTCAGTCGTGAGCGCAGGTTCATGCAGGCGGCCACTATCGGCAGCATCGGCGAGTGGCCGCGTATGCGAACGTCAAAGCGTCCCCAGGCACGGGCTTCAACGGCCTTCAACACCGCTGGCATGGCGTCGGGCGGCAATTGAGTGTCCGCGTGGAGAAACAGAAGTACCGACGAGCGAGCCGAGGCGGCGCCTGCATTCATCTGCCGGGCTCGCCCCGCAGCGGCGGAGATCACCCGGTCTGCCTGTGATGTCGCCAGCGCACAGGTGCCATCGCTGCTGCCACCATCGACGACGATGATCTCGGCCCCTGCGCGGCGCCAGCCATCCAGTCGGTCAAGGCTAGCGGTGATGATGTTGGCCTCATTCAGGGTGGGGATGATGACGGTGAGTTGCGGCATCGTGGCAAGTGCCTCAGCGTCGGGCATGCTGTGCGCTCCGCCATGTGCTGGTGGTCTGTCCCGTGCTGGCACTCGACAGCTCAATGATCGGTCCTGCGGCGGCCTCGGCGTCGGCCCGGTCGTGGGTGACCAGCAGTGCAGGCAGTCCGTATTCCCGTATGCGGCCAAAGACCAGTTCGCGCATCTCCTGGCGCAGGGTGGCATCCAGCTTCGAGAATGGCTCGTCCAGTAGCATGGCCTGGGGGCGCGACAGCAGCGTACGCATCAGGGCGACGCGAGCACGCTGGCCCCCCGAGAGGGTGGCGGGGTCGCGCTCGCCGAAACCTTCCAGGCCGATGTCCGACAGGGCTTGATCGATGACTTCTCGGCGCTGGCGGCGATGTCGAGACGGAGGCATGCCAAAGGCGAGATTGCCAGCAACGCTAAGGTGGGGAAAGAGCAGGGCATCCTGAAACAGCAAGCCAAGTCGACGAGCGGACGTCGGCAGTGACGTGATCGACTGATCTCCCAGGCGAACGTCCCCGCTGGCGTGAAAGGCCGGAGCGAGGAAGCCCGCGGCAAACGCCAGCAGGGTGGACTTTCCCACACCAGAAGGCCCCATCACGCTGACGACCTCTCCGGCGTCGATGCGTGCCGACAGAGAGACGAGCGGTGTCTCCTGCAGGCTGATGCTGACGCCGTCAAAGATCAACGGGCGGCGCGACGTACCAGCGGTGTCTCGTAGTTCGGGCATAGCGGTCTCGCGGGTTGTGTGGAGTCAGGTCAACAGGGCTCGCCGCCGTCGATGCAACAGACGAGGCAGGCCAATGGCCAAGGCAAAGCCAATGGCGGGTAGTGCCAATTGAGCCAGGGCATAGATAGCGGTCAGCCGGCGGTCGCCGCCGGACGCCAGAGAAACCGCCTCCGTGGTCAGCGTGGTCAGTCTGCCCGCGCCCAACAGCAAGGTCGGCAGGTACTGGCCGATGCTGACGGCCAGACCCACCGCCATGGCGGTCGCCATCGGCGCGAGCAGCAGGGGCAAGCGTACCCTCAGGAAGATGCTGGCGTGGCTCTTGCCAAGGCTGGCAGCGACCTGGCTCCAGCGGGGATCCAGGCGGCGGTAGCTCTCGGCCAGGGACAGAAACACATATGGCAATACGAACAGGCTGTGGCCGACCACGACCAGGAAAAATCCTGGCATCAGAAACAGCTGAGCCTGAAGCTGAACGAGGCCGTAGAGAAAGGCCACGGGCGGCACCAGCAGTGGCAGGTAGAGCACCAGGGTGGCGCCCTTGCCCATGCTGCGCTGATGCAGGGATTCGCTTTCGAGGCAGCCAACGACCAGTATCGTCGACAGTAGGGTTGCAGCCACTGCCAGGGCCAGCGTAGTACCTGCAGCGGGCAGGAGTCCCGGCAGTGCAGCGCGCCAGTTGGCCAGGGTCAGCGGGGTTGGCCAGCTGGCAGGAAACGGCCAGTAGGCGGCCAGAGACCACAGCACCAGCCCCAGCAAGCTGGCACACAGCAGGCCCGCGCTGAGCCAGGTCAGTCCACCGCCCAGCACCACTCCCAAACGCTGGCCAAGGTGGCGCTGACCATCGGTCAAGCAGGGTGTGGCCAGCAGGCGAATAGCGTGCTCGATGCACCACCATATGCCGAGCGCCATCAGCGTGACCGCCAGCTGGGTGAGCGCTGCCGCCGATGCCATGAAACGCATGGAAAGGTCCGGGTCCCCTAGCCAGCGCACAACGCTGACGGCCAGGGGCGGAGGAGTCGAAGGGCCCAGAATCATGGCGACATCGACGTTGGACGAAGCAAAGGCGATCACCGCATAGACCGGCAACCGGATCAATGGATACAGGCTCGGCAAGACGCCCTTGAGAAAGGCGGTGACGGGAGAGTAGCCCAGTGACAGGGCCAGATGGCGGCGGTGATGGGCCTGGCATTGAGGCAACGCCGCCAGGCTCATCAGCAGCAGGAAGGGGACTTCCTTGACCACCAGCCCAGCGATCAGGGCAATGCCGTGAGGATCACCGGGGAACAGGTAGTCCGGCGGTACCTGTTGACCGCTCAGACCGGGCGAAACGAGCCGCATGGCCAGTCCCGATGGGGCGAGCAGAAAGGCCAGGCCAATGGCCGCTGCCGCGTGAGGCACGGCCAGCAGTGGTGATAGCAGGCGCTTGAGCCAGACAAATGCCGCGCTGTCGGCGAAGGCCCCGAGAAACAGGATGACGATGACCAGCGCCACCGCCGTGCTAATCAAGCCCGTGGAAAGGCTCATCGTGATCATCTCGCCCAGGCCTGGGGTGTGCCACAGCGCGACCCAAGGCGCCAGGCTGAGGCTTTCCCCGCCCAGCGCAGGCAGCCAGCCAAAGGCTGGCGCCGTGACGCCAGCAACGCCCACCATGACCGGCACGACAAGCAGTAACACGGTGAGCAAAGGCGCCCAGCGTGTCAATCTCACAAACCAGGTGTCGGCGGCCAGGATACGCTGGTCAACGCGTGCCATATCGCTCCAGCCAGCCGGCCTCGACGGCTTCCATCCAGCTCGGATGGGGTTCAGGCAAGGTGTTTTGCAGCTCGGCAACGGGCAGGCGCGCAGGCTGGTCATCCATGGGCGTCAGGGCATCCCGCTGGTTGCTGTCCAGGCGCTCGAGGTCGAGGACCGTGGGGTCGCCCCACACATCCAGCTGTTGCTTGCGCGCCTGAGCTTCCGGGGACAGCAGGAAGTTGGCGGTGACCATGGCGCCGGCCACATGGCTGGCGTTGAACGGAATCGTCACGAAATGAACGTTGCCAATGGTGCCCCCTTCCAGCACGTAGCTGCGGATCGAAGGGGGCAGCTGGTAGGAGCTGACCGCCGCCGCGGGTTCCGCCGGGTTGAAGGTGAACGCCAGTGACAGCTCGCCATCACCCATCAGGCTGCGCATGGCAGGCCCGGAGGCGGGGAAGTCACGTCCCTGACGCCACAGCTGCGGGTGCAAGGCATCGAGATAGTCCCACAGTGGCGTCATGACCGCCTCGGCATCAACCTCGCTGGCTGGACGGGAGAGCACGGCGGGATCGTCGACCAATGCGAGAAGCGCCTGCTTGAGGAACGTGGAGCCATGGAAATCCGGGACCAGCGGATAGGTGAAGCGGCCTGGATGTTGATGACTCCATTGCAGCAGTGCATCAAGAGACTGCGGGGGGGAGTCGACACGGTCACTGTCGTAGTAGAACGTCAGTTGTGCTTTTCCCCAAGGCGACTCGTAGCCGTCAGTCGGCACGGTGAAATCCGTGGTCATTTCGGGATTCGCTTCGGGGGAGGTCAGCGCAAAGTTGGGCAGGCGCTGGGCAAATTGGCCCAGCAGTAGCCCATTTTCCTTCATGGCAGAAAAGTTCTCGCCATTGATCCAGATGAGGTCAATGGCTCCCTGGTCAACGTTGCCTGCGGACTTTTCCGCCAACACGCGGGATACGGCGGCGGCAGTGTCCTCCAGCTTGACGTGCACCAGCTCCACGTCGTATCGCTGATCGAGTTGACCTGCCACCCAATCGAGATAGCCATTGACGTTGGGATCGCCTCCCCAGGCGTTGAAGTAGACGGTCTGACCCTCAGCCTGCTGCTCGACGTCGCTCCAGTCTTGCTGGAGCAGCGGGTGGGGTGGCGGTGAGCTCTGGGCAAGAGTGCCTGGTGCTTGAGTCTCTTGGGCCAGAGTGGCCTGGACCGGAGCCAGCGCCAGCATGGTGACGGCGAGTCGACGGACAACGGCGGATAGGGGTGTGCGTGACGCAAAGCGGGTCATGATCGCATCCTTGTGCAATGAGCGGGCGAAAACGCTGGAGTCGAGTCAGCCCGCATCGGCCAGCTCCGCCAGCTCGTCGGTGACTCGTTGGATGATGGGGGCGGACAGGTAGTGATCCACGCGGTCGGCCACGTGATCGACCAGCGCGGCTTGGCTGAGCTGAGCGGACCAGTCTTCACCGCGATGGCGACGATCTATCTGCTGATGCTGCTGCGCGCGCCACTTGGCGCACCAGGTCAGTGACCACAGCCACATGGCATGGCGACAGGCCATCAGGTTGCGCCAATGCGTGTCGCGCCCGCTTTCGGTCATGCGCGCCCGCCAGCGCTGGTAGAGCGCCACCAGATCTTCGATGAACAGCACCGCGCGACTGTGCAGGTCCCAGGTGGTAGAGGTATACAGACTCATGTGCGCGAGGTCGAATCCCGGCAGTGAGTAGCGGCACTTTTCCAGATCCACCAGCACTGCCCGGCCCTCTGGCGTGATCAGGAAATTACCGGGGTGGGCGTCGAAGCTGATGAGGCTCACGGCGGCATTGGCGACGGGGAGTTGCGAGGGCAGCTGTGACAGGGCCTTTTCGATCAGCGGCAGGCTGTGGCGGCTCAGGTTGGCGTCGGGCAGGTGCCGAGCTTGGGCCCGCACATCATCGAGCATATCCCGCCAGGGGGCGGCAGGTGATATCAACGGTGATCGTTGCTCAAGGGCAGGCAGCGGCAGGCTGTGCAAGCTGGCCAGGGCGGTGGTCATGGCGGGCAGGTCGCTGGGTAACCTGGCCGAGCGGCCGTCAATGGCTTCCACTACCAGGCCACCCCTGGGCAACAGCTCGTCGCAGGGTAGCCAGTCGTTGAGTCTTGGGGTATGGCCACTGGCTTGCGCCCGGGTGAAGCAGGCCACCTGGTAGTTGAGGTTGCTGGTGGCATCCAGACCCAGCTGACTCTGCTTGGGCAGTCGTGCCAGCCAGGCGCCGTCTTCGCTGCCGTGGGGCAGCCGAACGTGCCAATGTGCCAGACCGGTATCGGCTAGCGGTTGCAGCAGTGAGTCCGTGCATGCAGGGGGCTGGGGCAAGGGCCAACCGTGCCTCGACAAGCTCTGCTTGAGCGCTGCCAGGGGAGGGCCATCACGCTCGCTAGGCTTGGGCGGGGCGCACTTTTCCATGTCGCGTTCCTTGGACGTTTTGTCATAAGTCGAACCACCTGCTCGATCCTTACAGGTTTTTTTCGCCGCTGGCCAATGGGCGATGCCGTGCAGGTCAGGCCTTGCAGCGTGCCTGGCGTCGCCTTGCGGGTGTGCTTCTGGTAGACTGCGCCACTTCCCGTCAGACACGATCAGCGAGCGCCAGGCACCATGCCTAGAGCGCTGCTTCCTCGTGGAGAAGCGGCTGGCGCCGGCTGACCGCGGCCTCATTTCACACTCATCCCCTGGACCGCCTCATGATGCGATCGATCACACAAGACTGGTTCTCCAATATTCGGGGCGACGTGCTGTCCGGCATCGTCGTCGCGCTGGCGCTGATTCCCGAAGCCATCGCCTTTTCCATCATCGCTGGCGTCGATCCCAAGATCGGCCTGTATGCTTCCTTCTCCATGGCCGTCATCATTGCCTTTGCCGGCGGTCGGCCGGGCATGATTTCCGCGGCGACCGGCGCGATGGCGCTGCTGATGGTGACCCTGGTGAAAGAGCATGGCCTGCAATATCTGCTGGCGGCCACTCTGCTGACCGGGGTACTGCAGATCGTGGCGGGCTACCTGCGACTGGCTGACTTGATGCGCTTTGTGTCGCGCTCTGTGGTCACCGGCTTCGTCAACGCCCTGGCCATTCTCATCTTCATGGCGCAACTGCCCGAGCTGACCAACGTCACCTGGCATGTCTACGCGATGACGGCAGCGGGGCTCGGCATCATTTACCTGTTTCCTTACGTTCCGCGCATCGGCAAGCTGCTGCCGTCTCCGCTGGTATGCATTCTGGTACTGACCGCCGTGTATCTGCTCAGCGGCATGGATATCCGCACGGTCGGCGACATGGGCGAGTTACCGGATACCTTGCCGGTGTTCCTGTGGCCAGACGTACCGCTGAACCTGGAGACCCTGGGCATCATCTTCCCCTACGCGATCATGCTGACCGTGGTGGGCCTGCTCGAGTCGATGATGACCGCCACCATCGTCGATGATTTGACCGACACCCCCAGCGACAAGAATCGTGAGTGCAAGGGCCAGGGCATGGCAAACATCGGCACAGGCCTGTTGGGTGGCATGGCAGGCTGCGCGATGATCGGCCAGTCGGTCATCAACATCAAGTCAGGCGGTCGCGGTCGCCTGTCGACCTTTTTGGCAGGCATCTTCCTGCTGCTGATGGTGGTGTTCCTGTCCGACTGGGTGTCGCGTATCCCCATGGCCGCCCTGGTCGCTGTCATGATCATGGTGTCCATCGGTACCTTCAGCTGGAGTTCTCTGCGCGACCTCAAGAAACACCCCATGTCGACCAATGTTGTCATGATCGCGACAGTGGCCGTGGTGGTGTGGACCCACAACCTGGCCATTGGGGTCTTCGTAGGGGTGTTGATCGCTGCGCTCAACTTCGCCAACAAGGTGGGCAACTTCCTCTACGTTGCCAGTGAGGAACTCGAAGGTGACGAGCGTCAGGGGCGCCGTTACCGGGTCATTGGACAGGTCTTCTTCGCCTCTTCCCAGCGCTTCTCCGCTGCCTTCGACTTCAAGGAAAGTGTCGAGAAAGTGGTGATTGATCTATCTCGCGCTCACTTCTGGGATATCACGGCGGTGCAGGCATTGGATATGGTGGTCATCAAGTTCCGTCGTGAGGGCACCGAGGTGGAGTTGATCGGTCTCAATGAAGCCAGCGCGACCATCGTTGATCGCTATGCCATCCACGATAATCCCGCAGCGGTGGAAAAGCTGATGGGCGGACACTGATCACGGTGACAGGTGCTGCACGATAGGTGGGGCACCGAGACACAAGGACGTGTGGCATGAGAGAGTGACGAGACGGGTCGCGCTGCCACGCGGCATCATGCAAGGACATCGGGGCGCCTTGCCGTCTTTCGGGGCCCTTTATCCATCAACGCCAGGCAGGATGAGAATCATGACAGAACAGGTGATGGCTGCCATCGATGGGTCGCAGTTTGCCGAAAGCGTGTGCGACGTAGCCGCCTGGGCCAGTCAGGCCCTGGGTGCGCCGCTGACCTTCCTTCATGTGGTGGACAATCACCCTCAGACAGCAGAGGCAGACCTGTCTGGAAATCTGGGATTGGGTGCCCGCGAACACCTGCTGGAAGAGTTGGCGAGCCTGGACGAGCGGCGTGCCAAGGTGGCCCAGGAGCATGGCCGGCTGATGCTGAAGGCGGCCAAGGATCGCGTCATGGCGGCCGGCATCTCCGAGCCCAACTGTCGCCAGCGTAATGGCACCCTGGTCGAGACAGTGCTCGAGCTCGAGAATGAGATTCGTCTGCTGGTGATTGGCAAGCGCGGCGAGAGCGCCCAACAGGCCAGCGAACACCTTGGGTCGAACCTGGAGCGGGTAGTTCGCGGACTGCACCGGCCGATCCTGATGGTGCCTGAGTCGTTCAGCGTGCCCAAGCGAGTGATGATCGCCTTCGACGGCAGCAACACCACCCGCAAGGGGGTTGAGTTGCTGGCGCGTAGCCCGCTGTTCAATGGCATTGACTGCCATGTGGTGATGGTGGGAGCCGATACCGGCGACCATCGCAGCCAGCTGGAGTGGGCCTTGACGACCCTGCGAGAGGCCGGTCATGAGGCCGAAGGTGGCATCTACGCGGGCGACGTTGAAGAGGCCCTGTGCGACTACCAGCAGCAACATGCTATCGACATGGTGGTGATGGGTGCCTACGGCCACTCGCGTATTCGGCACCTGCTGGTGGGCAGCACCACGACCAGCGTACTGAGACGTACCAGCTTGCCGGTGCTATTGCTGCGCTAGGCCGCTACGTTTCTAGAGAAGTTCCTAGAAGGAAGCCGGGAGCCGTCTTGTTGTTGAAGGCTGCTCCCGTCGTTCGTCTTGCCGTTTCCCTCCGTTCTGTCTCCTGCCGACCCGTCTTCTTGGCATCAGTGCCCGACACTACGGCTGTCCACTTTCCGGCCGCTTGCACAGCTGTCGGCACAGCAGCGTATCCAGCGAGAGTCGTCCCGCCCCGCGTAGCACCAGGGTGGCCAGACTGGCAGCCCATAGCCCGTGAGTGACCCAGGCTTCTGGGTAGACGAAGGTCTGGATGACCAGCGTCATGATCAGCAGTCCCGTGGCCGCAAGCCGCGTAGCAAGTCCCGCCCATAGCAGCAGCGACAACGAAAACTCTGCCAGTGTCGCCAGATAGGCGGCCAGCACGGGAGAGATCAGTGGCAGCGCGTATTCGTGCTCGAACAGGAAGAACGTGCTGTCGGCAAGGCCAACGCCGTCCACCTTGGTCAGGGCGGACTGAAAGAAGACGGTGCCGACAACCAGTCGCATGAGGACCAAAACAAGATCCAGCGAGCGATGGTCCAGCCATCGCGAGGCCTGTCCGTAGGTGGTCAGCAGGGTGGTATGAATGCTCATGGCGATCCTCATTGGCGGTCGAGAAAGACGCTGTCAGCGACACCTGAACGTCGGCTGGCTCAGACGAGTGGCGGTGTTGCACCGGCGTTGTGTGACGCTTCCTTGGGTGGTTGAGCCTCAGCGGGTTGATGGAGAGCCTCAGCGGGTTGATGGAGAGCCTCAGCGGTTTTATGAAGAGCCTCAGCGGTTTTATGAAAAGCCTCAACGGGTTGATGAAACGCCTCAGCGGGCTTGCATAGCGCCCCCTGACCCACCAGTGTGCCGAGGGCACGCCCCAGCAGGTCGTCCAGTGAGTCGCTGGCACGTAGCCCCCCGGCCAGCTCCTGCTCCATCTCGCCGAGGGCCTGAGCCAGTGACGTCGTCCCATCAAGCCGCCGGTGGAGGTTTGCGGTCACGTCATCGATGGGGGTCATCTGGACGCGTTGGCCGTGGCGCACCAGCAGCCAATGTCTGGGTCCCTGTGACCCTAGCGGAGCGCTGCCTTCTCCTCTTTCCAGGGCCTGCCATAGCCCTTCCACATCGTGCTCGCAAGAGACGCACCGACTGGCGGGCAAGGCCTGTACCAGACAGCTGTCGCTGTCGAGACAGGCGCCCAGTTCACAGGCTTCCAGTGGGACACTGTCGGCGGCATGGCTGACCCTGAGTCGGGCATGCTCAAGACCCGCGATATCGGCAACGAAGCGATAGCGCGACACGTCAGGTGACTGCCTGAGCGCAGTGACGAAGTCACCGCCGTAGTGGGCCAGACGAGGGTCCCTGGGAGGATGATGGGCGACGAAGCGTGAGGCCTCACCGACGAAGCAGCGCTCTCCCAGCAGGGTCAGTGTGTGGGGAAAGGTGTCCTTGAGCGCCTCGATCAGACTCGAGCGAATGTTATTGCGATAGACATCGAGGCCTGGGGTATCGGCTATCGGCGAGGAAGGGCGGTGGGGTTGGCGCACAGCGTCGATGAAGTGGCGCTGCCAGTCCTGTAGGCGGCTCATGGCAAGGCTCCGCTAGCGGGTAAAGGCCTCGCCTGTTGCGAGGGTGGAGCATCCTGGGCGCTGGCATGATGGCGTTGTGCCAGGGCCACTTCTTCCAGCCAACGAGATAGCGGTGGCACTCTGTTGTCCCATTCCACCAGGGTGGGAAGTTCCGGGCGCAGGCGGGCCACCTGCCGATAACGTTGCCATACCGGGTCTGCCACCGGGCTGCCGTGGTCGTCGATATAGAGGTCGCTGGTGCTGTCCTGGGTATGGCCGGCCAGGTGCCATTCACCTACCGCGTGCCAGGGCACTTCCTCCAGATAGCTGTCCAGGTCACGATTCAGGTTGGCGGCGCTGATAAAGGCATTGTTGACGTCGAACAACAGCCCGCAGCCAGTCGCCTCCACCAGGGCCTGCAGAAACTGTGTCTCGCTCATGGTCTGATCCAGCCTGACATACAGGCTCGGATTCTCTACCAGCAGCTGGCGCCCCAGGCTGTCCTGGGTGCGTGCCACGTTGTCGCACATCACCCTGAGAGACTCCTGGTTCAGAGGCACGGGCAGTAGATCGTTGTAACTGTGCCCATCCAGGCGGCTCCAGGCCAGGTGCTCGGATACCAGTGCCGGTTTGAGCTGGTCGACCAGCGTTGTCAGGCGCTTGAGGTGCTCCGGGTCGATGCCTTCAGCGCTTCCCAGGGATAACCCCACACCATGCACCGATAGCGGATAGCGACGCGACAGCACCGCCAGCTGTTCCTGTACCGGGCCTCCCGCATTCATGTAGTTTTCTGCGTGGAGCTCGAGAAAGTCAGGCCCGCTCTCCAGCGCGGCAAGTTCCTGTAGATGCTGAAACTTCAGGCCGATGCCCATGGCAGCCCGTGGCAGCGGCAATCCGGTGGTCGCCGCTGGCGCGCTCGCCTTGGCGGCCAGTGCCGTCGCCCGGAAAGATCCTGGCGGCGTCCAGGCTGACGACACCGAGTCTGTGAGCGAGGATGTCTTGGCGGGGGGCGTGGAGGGTGTCGTCATAATGAACTCCGCGTTGGCGGCGTTTGCCGCCTGCATGGCGCCAGCTGTCGATGACGGTCGGCACCTTACGGCGAGCTGAGGTCTTCAGCCACGTGGCTTCTGGCCTCAAGCGGAAGAAGTCCGCGGGGTCATGTCCGCCTGGCCCCGCGGTGGTCGAAGGTCTGACTCGACGTCAGGGGCGTTCGACTTCGCTCAGGCTGCCATTGCCGTGGGGGGTCTCGATGCCGGTACAGGTCCCCTCGGGAACCAGCGTCCAGGCATTGCCCTGGTAGTCGACGGTAGAGGTGCCCGCACAGGTGGTTCCTGGGCCTGCCTTGCAGTCGTTTTCGCCTGCCAGTGAGATGCCGTAGCACTTTTCCATGTCGCCGTCGGCGGCCTGGGCGGTAGCGATCACTCCTGCTTGTGCCATGGCGGTCGACAGCACTGCTGCCATCATGATGGAACGCTTCATTGGTAAACCCTCATGTTTTAGACAAGGTGACAGCCGGGCTGTCATCACTCAGTCGTCCTCATGAGAGAGACCTGACACTGTTGTGCCGCCAAAAACGCCCGATCGGGCTATCTCGTGCAGGCGAAAGTTGGCTATATTGAACGCCGGCCCAAGGCAGCCGGCGAGACTACCGGGAAGACCTCGGATGAAACATCTTCCTTGTTGCTAATTTACAGTTGATATCACTTTTTTTGGAGAGCGCGATGAGCATTCAGCGTCATGACACCAAGACCCGCATGAGCCGTGGTGTCATTCATCAGGGAGTGGCCTACCTGTGTGGCCAGGTAGCCGGCCCCGAAGCGCGTGAGGGCGATATCACCGCCCAGACCGCCAGCATGCTTGAGCGCGTGGACGAGCTGCTGGCCGAAGTCGGCAGTGATCGCGAGCACCTGCTGACCGCGACCATCTACCTGAAAGAAGGCGAGGATTTCGCGGCCATGAATGCGGTCTGGGACGCCTGGGTACCGGAAGGTCACGCTCCGGCTCGCACCTGCGTCTGTGCGCCGATGCCGGCGGGCGAGTTGAAGGTTGAGATTACCGTGACCGCTGCCATCAAGGGGTGAGCCATCCTGCGGTGAACGGCTGAGCTCGACACTGGTTCAGCCCGTTGTGCAGCAGATCGTGAGCCACGACGCCGACCCTTGGGTCGGCGTCGTCGTTTCCAGCATGAGGTCAGCGCAGGCAGGGGTCGTCGATGGGCGGCTCGCAGGGACGCAGACGCCTCGCCAGGGCGTCGACCAGGATATTGAGCAGTGCCGTCACCACCAGCAGGGCGAAGGCCACGTCGAACATCAGCATCTGGAAGGCATCGTCGATGATGTCACCCAGGGTGGCCACCCCGAGCATGCCCAGCAGCGCGCTCTCCCGCAGAATCACTTCGGCCCGGTAGTAGACCAGGGCCAGCATGCCTGGGTAGACCCGGGGCAGTAGCTCGTAGGCCAGCCGTCCTGATGCCGGCAGCCCTGCCATGCCGGGCTCGATGGCATGGGCGTGGCGGCTGACCAGAAAGGCAATCAATGCGCCATTGTGCAGTGCCAGTGCCAGCCAGGCGGGCAGCAACGACGGGCCCAGCAGCAGCAGAAAGATGAAGGCCAGCATGAGCTCTGGGGTAGAGCGCAGCAGGATCAGAATGCCCCGCCCTGCGCCCCGCGTCAGCGAGTTGCCGAAGTGACGTGATGCCAGCGGCCACAGCGCCAGTGCGATCAGCAGAGCGCCCACCGTGCCGAGCAAGCCCAGCAGCAGGGTATTGGCGACCGCTGTCACCAGGGCAGGCAAGCTCATCAGCCAGTCGACAAGGCCGCTGATATCTCCCGTCAGCAGGGCACGAGGCCAGAGATCCTGGCTGACGAAGCGCCACAGCAGCCCTCCATCGATCTCCGGCCATGGTCCCAGCAGGGTGACACTGGCGATACCCAGCGGCAGCAGGCGGCGATGGGCCCACCAGGGCAAGGTGGCGATCAAGGCGTAGAACAGCCACAGCAGGGCCCCTGCCTCGTGATACCGGCCTTCGCGAAAGGCGCTCTCGAGCTGATAGCCAAGCGTCGGCAAGCCGACGAAGCCCAGTAGAACACTGGCACGCAGCGCGCACTCGAAGCGGTAGCGGGTATAGGCGGCCAACTGGGCGAATGCCAGAGGAAGTTCGGTATAGGCCAGCCTGGCCAGCCGGCTTGTGCCCTCCGGCAGGGCCTCCTGGGCGGCCCGCGGGGTCTGCTCCAGAATCTCCGCGTAGACCTTGGCGAAGATGCCGGCATAGGGGATCGCCAGTGCCGCCAGGGCAGTCAGCGCCGACAGGCCAAACACCTGCAGGAACAGCAGGGCCCAGAACAACTCGTGCACCGCGCGCACACCCGCCGAGGCGGCGCGCACCCAGCGCGAGCGCGAGTAGACCAATGCCAGTGGCAAACCGAGCACGACACCGCTCAAGGTTCCCCAGAACGCCACCGCGACGGTCAGGCCGATGGCCTGGAGCGGCGTTTCGATGGCACCGAGATCCGGCAGCGCCAGGCCCAGCGCCATGCGTCCCAGCTCCGCCCAGGGGTCACGGCTGAGAATCTCGAGGTCCGCCAGCGGAATGGCGATCAGTGCCAGCGCGATCAGCCACAGGCTATGCCGGGCCAGCCGAGCGCCGATGCCGTCGCCGGCCAGCAGACCGGGACGGGAGTCACCGCTGGCCATCATGGGATCGCTGACTCACTGGTGATGGCGGACGCGTCAGGCGCAGCCGTCGCACTGGGATACAGCGCGTCCAGGTCGGCAAGGCTCAGGTTATGGCTGGGGGCATCCAGCACGAGTCGCCCGTCAGCCAAGCCCCAGACCCGGTCAAAGTGGCTCAGGGCCAGTTCCCGCTGGTGCAGCGCCATTACCGTCGTGGTGTGCTGGGCGTCAATCCGGTCCAGCAGGGACATGGCTTGATGGGGGTCGACGCTGGCGACGGGCTCGTCACCAATGAATACCGGCCGCTGCTGGTAGAGGGCCCGGGCGATGGCCACGCGCTGGCGCTGGCCGCCGGAAAGGCGGCCCACCGGTCGTCGGGCGAGTCCGTCGAGGCCTAGCGCTTGGCACAGCGCGGTGATGTCCTTCCAGCAGCTGGCCAGTGGCCGCACCAGGTTCCACAGGTTCGCCAGCGCCGAGTGGTGCTCCAGTCGTCCCATATAGACGTTGTGGTAGACCGAGAGCTGGGGCACCAGACCATGGTGTTGTGGACACCAGGCAGCGTGCGCTCCCAGACGCTGACGCAAGGTGGCCAGCAGGGTGGACTTGCCGGCACCGCTCTCCCCAAGCAGCGCCACTCGTTGGCCTGGCTCCAGCCGCAGCCGGACATCCCTTAACACGATCTGCTGTCCGTGACCGAGATCCTCGCCGTCAAGGCTCAGGCCAGTGAAGTCCACTGCCTCGGACATCGAGGCAGTGTCTTTGGGGCCTTGTGACATCAGCGCAGCAGGCCGAGGTTCTCGGCGACGCTCTCGATGGGGGCGTACATGTTGTTGTCGGCAGGAATAAAGCCTGAGCGCGGGAAACTCTCGAGCAGCTCAGGATCATCCATGCTCAGCAGTGCCTGGCGCACTCTGTCGGTGAAGCCTGCGCCAAAGGTCTCATCGGCGTCGCCACGCAGGGTCCACTGGTAGTCCGGGTAGCTGGGTGTGGACCAGATCACGTCGACCTTGTCCGTATCCACGTCGCCGTTGGCCAGCGCCGCGTCCCAGACCTTGAAATTGACCGCACCGATGTCGTAGGTGCCAGCTTCTACCAGCGCAATCGTGCGCGAATGGTCACCGGAGAAGCCCACCCGGGTAAACAGCTCTTCCGGGGCGGCATCAAAGCGCTCGCGCAGGTAGTGCTCGGGCATCAGGCGGCCTGACGTGGACGTCTTGGCGCCGAAGGTGAAGGTCTTGCCTTCGATGCTGTCCGGGAGCGTATCAGCGGGTTCCAGGCCGGTGCTGGCGTGGGCCAGAAAATAGGTTTCGAAGGCCGCGTCTTCGACGCCCTGGGCCAGGGCCTGGGAGCCAGGTACCAGGCGTCGTGCCTGTACCCCGGAAAGTCCGCCGAACCAGGCCAGCTGCACCTGATCGTTGCGGAAGGCTGTGACGGCGGCGCCGTAGGACTTGACGGGCACATACTCCACGTCCACCTCAAGGGTGTCGGAGAGATAGTCGGCTACCTTGGAAAAACGCTCAACCAGGCGCGACTCGTCTTCGTCGGGAATGGCGGTAAAGCGGAAGGTGTCCGCGGCGGCGACGGAGGGCAGGCCAATCAGGCCGGCGGTGGCGATAGCCAGCAACGACGTCAGCGAAGCAAGTGAGCGCATGGGGCAGCCTTTGAGCAATGAGGTGCATGGTCAGCCATCGCGAGGGCATTCCCGCGGGGCAGGGCGCCTATTGTTGTGCCAATACCCCTTTGAGGCAAGCCGCATGCCGCGACAGCGGCTCGACTCAGTCGTCCACGCTGTAGCGAGTGCTGCGCAGACTGTCCTTGATCTTCTTGAGGTGGTGAAGGAAGTCCTCGCCGCGTCGCAGTGTGACCCCGGTGGCGAGGACGTCGATCAGGGCGAGCTGCACCATCCGCGACGTCATGGGCATGTAATGATCGGTGTCTTCCGGTGCGCTGACCGTCAGGGTTTCGGTGCACTGACGAGCCAGGGGAGAATCCGGGGCGGTGATGCCCAGCACCACGGCACCATGTTCCCGCGCGATGGCGGCGATATCGACCAGTTCTCGCGTTCGTCCCGTGTAGGACAGTACCACCACGACGTCCCCGGTGTGGCAGGCCGAGGCCACCATACGCTGCATCAGCACATCGACGTAGGCGCTGACCGGGAGGTTGAAGCGGAAGAACTTGTGCTGAGCATCCTGGGCGACGGCTCCGGAGGCGCCAAGGCCGAAGAAATGGATTTGCTTGGCCTGGATCAGATAGTCGACCATGCGGTCGATACGTTCGGGCGAGACCTCGCGGCTGGCGAGATCGAGTGCGGCGATGGTGGCACCGAAAATCTTGCCGGTGTAGGCCTCGGCGCTGTCATCGGGTTCCACTGCCTGGCTGACATAGGGGGTGCCCCCTGCCAGACTCTGGGCCAGCTGAATCTTGAAGTCCGGGTAGCCCTTGGCGTCGAAGTTGCGACAGAAGCGATTGACGGTAGGCTCGCTGACCGATGCGGCTTGAGCCAAACTGGCGATACTCATGCCGGTCGCGGCGGCAGGGTCGGCCAGAATGACATCGGCGACCTTGCGTTCGGAGCGATTCAGCTCGTCCAGGCGGGCGCGGATGCGTTCGATAAGATCGTGGCGAACCATGGTCGGCAGTGGCTCCGTAGCGGCGTGGGTGAATGGGACGGTGGGGTGAAGGGGTAGCCAGGGCGACTCCCTCAGGGGATGTGGTGATTTAACTACACAATGCCAGCTATCCTAGCTGTCTCGCCGACGACATCCAATCCACATTCGATGTCCCCGCAATGTACACCGAATGTATAAGCGCAGCGAGCTCAAATTTTGTGTAAGTTTACAAAATATTGTGTGTACTCGCCGCGGAATTTCGACTATTTTTTTGTAAACTTAGATATCCCTGCGGCGAGTCACTCAGCCATTAGATGCCTTGGCCCCGCCCGTCAGGAGTCTACCAGCACACGAGGACGGTTATGACACGACACTCCCGCTCCAGTGACGCCGAGCGCACCGACATTGATCTGGCGCTGTTTGGCGCCTTGGGCGACCTGTCTCGCCGCAAGCTGTTTCCCGCGCTCTACCAGCTCGATCGTGAAGGTCTGCTGCATCCGGATACCCGGCTGCTGGGACTGGCACGCCAGGATATCGATCTCGACGCCTTCCGGGAGCGCATCCATGCGTCGCTCAAGGAGTACGTCAAGGCCAGCGAGCTGGATGACAAGGTGGTGTCGCGCTTCCTGGAGCGCCTGTCCTTCTTGACCGTCGACTTCACCACGGTGGAGGGCTACACGGCGATTGCCGACTGGCGCAAGCAGCAGGCCCAGCAGCGCCCGCTGGTGGTCTATCTTGCCGTGGGTGCCAGCCTGTACGGGGATATCTGTCGACATCTCGAGGCCAGTGGCAGTCTGGATGACGAGAGCCGCGTGGTGGTGGAAAAGCCCATCGGCTACGACCTGGAGTCCTCCTGTGAGGTCAATGATGCGGTGGGAGCGGTATTCCCGGAGTCGCGCATCTACCGAATCGATCACTACCTCGGCAAGGAGACCGTGCAGAACCTGATTGCACTGCGCTTTGCCAACCCGTTGTTCGGCACCCAGTGGAACCAGAACCATATTTCTCACGTCGAGATTACCGTGGCCGAGAAGGTCGGGATCGAAGGGCGCTGGGGCTATTTCGACCAGGCCGGACAGCTCCGCGACATGGTCCAGAACCACCTGCTGCAGCTGGTCTGCCTGATCGCCATGGACCCGCCAGCCAACCTGGACGCGGATGCCATTCGTGACGAGAAGGTCAAGGTACTCAAGGCATTGAAGCCGTTTACCGATGACATGATTGGTCGCGACGTGGTGCGGGGCCAGTACACGGCGGGCACCAGCAACGGCCAGGGTGTGCCGGGGTATCTCGAGGAAGAGGGCGCCAATACCCAAAGCTACACCGAGACCTTCGTGGCCATGAAGACCGAAGTGGCCAACTGGCGCTGGGCGGGCGTGCCCTTCTATCTGCGCACCGGGAAGCGCATGCCGGAGAAGCTGTCGCAGATCGTGATCCACTTCCGTCAGCAACCGCACTACATCTTTGACCCGGATCAGCGCGCGATCGCCGCCAACAAGCTGATCATCCGGCTGCAGCCTGAGGAAGGCATTCGCCTGGAGGTGCTGACCAAGGACAGCGGCCTCGACAAGGGCATGCGCTTGCGCCGGGGGCCCCTGCATCTGGATTTCAACAGCGCCTTCCCCAAGGCCCGTATTCCGGATGCTTACGAGCGGCTGTTGCTCGAGGTGATGAAGGGGCAGCAGTACCTGTTCGTGCGGCGTGACGAAGTCGAGCATGCCTGGCGCTGGTGCGACGAGCTGATCGCCACCTGGGAAGACCGCAATGAACCGCCGCGTCGCTATCCTGCGGGCTCCTGGGGGCCGGTGGCCTCGATCGCCATGATCACCCAGGATGGTCGCAGCTGGTACGAGGACTACTGATATGAGTGCACAAGGTTCCGAGTTGTCGCCGCGCGAGCAACTGGCCCATCAGCTGGCCGAAAGTGTGGCGGCGGCGTTGCGTGAAGACCTGACGGTGCAGCAGCGGGCTCTGCTGGTGGTCTCCGGGGGCTCGACTCCGGTGCCCTTCTTTCATGCGCTGTCGCGACAGTCGCTGGAGTGGCAACGAGTGGACGTGACGCTGGCTGATGAACGTTGGGTCGCGGCTGATGCAGATGACGCCAATGCCCGTCTGGTGCGTGAACATCTGCTGGTCAATCACGCTCAAAGCGCCAACTTCGTGTCGCTGACGACAGACCATGCCACCCCGGAGCAGGGCGCTGAAGAGGTGGCCGAGCGGCTGGCCGGTCTGTCCTGGCCGGCGTCGGTGGTCATCCTCGGCATGGGCGGTGATGGGCACACCGCGTCGCTGTTCCCCGATAGCCGCGAGCTGGACCTGGCCCTGAGCACCGATGCACTGACCGTGGCGGTGCGCACCCCCAGTCAGCCTCAGGCTCGCATCACCCTCAGTGCCGAGCGACTGCACCATGCACGTCGCCACGTGCTGCATCTTACCGGCGACGACAAGCGTTCGGTGCTGGCCTCCGCCATGGCCGGAGACGACGTGCGGGAACTGCCCATCCGCGCCTTCCTGAGCTGCCCGCTGGCCGTCTACTGGGCACCCTGAATTCTGGAGTCACTCATGACCATTGAAAAACAGCTTCCCTCCACTCGTACCACTGAACTGGACAGCATCTGCCTCAAGGCAGAGGTCATTCCCGTCATCGTCATCGACCGCATCGAGGATGCTGTGCCGATGGGGCGTGCGTTGGTGGAAGGCGGTCTCAGCGTGCTGGAAGTCACCCTGCGCACGGATTGCGCCATCGAGGCCATCGCGCGCCTCAAGAAGGCACTGCCTCAGGCCAGCATCGCCGCCGGAACGGTGTTGACCCCGGCCCAGTATCGTCAGGTCGAGCAGGCCGGTGCGGATTTTGTGGTCACCCCCGGCGCCACGGATGCACTGTATCGCTATGGCGTGGAAAGCCCGGTGCCCATGCTGCCCGGTGTCGCCACCATCTCCGAGCTGATGACCGGCTGGCAGTATGGCTACCGTCGTTTCAAGTTCTTTCCGGCGGAGGCCAGCGGAGGCGTCAAGGCGCTCAAGGCCTTCGGTGGCCCGATCGGCGAAGCGCGCTTCTGTCCTACCGGCGGCATCAATCTGGGCAATGCCTCCGAGTATCTGGCACTGCCGAATGTGATGTGCGTTGGCGGTTCCTGGCTGACGCCGAAGTCGCTGGTCGATGCCGGTGACTGGGATGCCATTCGCGCCCTGGCCAAGGAAGCCGCTGACCGCTTCCATCACTGAGCTCTCTGCACTGGATGATGATCCATGTGCTCTCTCTCGACAGCTGGTGCTGTCCTTGATCCGGCCTCTGGCCGGATTTTTTTTGCTTCGTCGTGAGCTCGTCCACACAATGTCGCTATAGCCACGGATATGGCTTCGGATATCGTCCCGGCATGGCAAGATGCAGGGCATTCTCAACGCGGCGGAGGCGGCGACATGAAGGTGCTGTTACTGGGAGCGACGGGACTGGTGGGGCAGGAGGTGCTGAGCAGGCTGCTGGATCATCCGCAGGTCAGTGCCGTGGTGGCGCCGGTGCGTAGACCGCTGCAGCGCGAGCACTCCTGCCTGACGAGTCCTGTCGTGGACTTTGCCCAGCTCGAACAAGGCGGTGAACGGTGGCACGTCGACGCCGTCATCTGCGCCCTGGGTACCACCCTCAAGGCGGCAGGATCTCGCGACGCCTTTCGCTGGGTCGATCTGGAACTACCGCTGTGGTTCGCCCGCCAGGCGCGAGCTGGAGGGGCCCAGCGTTTCTCTCTGAATTCGGCGTTGGGCGCCAGCCCCCACTCACGCTTCTTCTATTCCCGGGTCAAGGGTGAGCTGGAAGACGCGCTAGGGGGACTCGACTTCAATAGCCTGACGATAGTGCGGCCTGGCTTGATCGATGGCCAGCGCCTCGAGGTACGTCGCGGCGAGCGCCTGGGCCTGGCCGCGTCGCGTCTGCTGCGGCCGCTGCTGCCCAGGCAGTGGCGCCCGAGTCCGGTATCAAGGATTGCCCAGGCGCTGGTCGACGGTGCCGTCCTGGCCCCGGCTGGGCGTCACCTTGTCGAGGCCAGGGATCTGGCCTGAGCAAACACTGCATCTGCATCCATGCGCTGACGTGACACTACGCTGCGCGGATGGAACGACAGGCGACGGCCCCGGGGGCGGGCAGTCACCGTAGCGGATCGCTTCAGTCGATCACATCTTCTCGCCGGGGCAGCGCCGAGTACGCACCGGGGCGCGTCACGGCATGGGCGCCGCAGCGACATGCCAGGGTCAGGGCGCGCTCAAGAAAGGCGCCGTCCTGGGCCCAGTCGGGCTGCTGCCAGTCGTGGTCGGCAAGGGCCGCCAGCAGGCCGCCGATAAAGGCATCGCCGCCAGCGGTGGTGTCAACCGCCGTCACCGCTGGCGGTGTCATGTGAGTCACGCCGCGAATCGTATGGGCTGCCACCGAGCCGGGACCATCAGTGATCACGATCAGGCGTGCTCCGGCCGCCAGTCGTTCGGCCAACCAGTCTTCCCGGGGGTGATCGCCACGCAGGGCGTCGAGTTCGTCGGTCGACAGCTTGATCAGGTCCGCCTGGTCCAGCAGGCGGGTGACCAGGCCTATGTCGATCTGATGATCTGGCCACAGATTATGGCGCAGGTTGGCGTCCACACTGACCAGGCAGCCTGCTCGCGCGGCCATCTCGGTGATGGCCAGCGAGGTCTCGGCGATGTCCTCATCCGTCAGGCTGTTGCTGCAGAGGTGCACGATGGCGGGCTCTGCAAAGACGCCCTGGGGCAGGTGTTCCGTGCGGTAGAGCAGGTCAGCGGCAGGCGGCCGATAGAAGTCGAAGGTGCGCTCACCCTGGTCATCACGTGAGACGAAGGCCAGGGCGGTGCGGGCCTCTTTCGTGCGCGCAACGCCGCTGACATCGACACCGTGGTGCTGAAGCTCGGCAGCGATGAAGTCACCGAAGTGGTCGTCTCCCAGCATGCCCAGAAAACGACTGGTGAGACCCAGGCGGGCGCAGGCCACCGAGACGTTGGCCGGTGCGCCACCGGCGTAGGGCGTGAAGGTCTCTGGACCTTGCGTGCTGCTGCCCAGCCGGCTGGACAGCATATCCACGAGCGCTTCTCCGAAGGCGATCACAGGGGTCATGGGAGGCTCCTCGGCGATCAGTCGTTGGCCAATGATAGGGTGGTGCCGAGCATGTGCTGGGCTCCAGGTACCAGCCACACCGGGTCAAGGCGGGTGTTGGCGGATTCCACACACAGGAAGCGACGTGCGGCGTCGAGGGGAGTGTCCGGGTTGGGAGACTCGCCCGGGTTCCACACCACCACGGAGTCGCTGTTCTGACGAGCGATGCGCAGGCGCCGGTGGCCGTCATCCAGCACCACCTCGGCGTTGGAGTGGTAGATCCGGTCAATGCCCTCGCGCACGCCTAGCTCGCCGATCTGCTCGCTCTCGGCAAAGCCCTTGAGCTTGTCCAGGTAGCGGGCGCCAGCCAGTCCTTCGACGCGGCAGGCAAAGACCTGATCCACGGCCAGATAGCTATGCAGCGCGGCAGTCATCTTGACCGGGGTTTCCCCCAGGTGCTCGGTGATCAGCTCGACATGCAGGCGCTGGGCGTTGGCCTGGACCACGGCGCGGGGATGAAGCTGGCTGTGCAGTCGCTGAGGCAGCGACAGATGCACCTCGACGCCGTCCTCGTGCTCATCCACCGCATCCAGCTGCCAGTCAGCCTTGCGCGCCGGACCGTGCATCGGCCCAGAACGATCGGCAGACTCGTCCGCCGTGTTCTCGTCGGCAAACCATGGCCAGCACAGCGGAATCCCGCCGCGAATGGCACCCGGCACCTGCTGGGGCGTCGGCGTTACCCACAGCCAACCCCCGGGCACCAGCGCGTCATCCGCACCGCTATCGACTTCGCCGCCTGCGGCTGACGCGGGGTCGGACGCGGAAGAAGAAGCGCCTGCGGCTCGCGCGGGGTCGGGCGCGGAAGAAGAAGCGCCTGCGGCTCGCGTGGGGTCGGACGCGGGTAAAAAGTGCAGTACCTGGGCCCCCTGGAGCGAGATCGCCAGCTGCCCCCAGGACTCGTTGGCCACCCAGACCTCACGACCGGCCCAGTGGATACGGCCCTGGCCTTGCACGTCATTGATCAAACTCTGCAGCGTTGCCGGAATCATTCGACCTCCTCGTTGTGGAGCGCCTCGGCGGCGCCCAGCAAGCCCGTCCAGGGGGCCTTGACCACCTGTATGGAGATGGCTTCGTTGTAGGGGCGCATACGGCCTTTGCTGCTGAAAGCGCTGAGAAAACCACTGTGGGGTAGCCAGTCCACCAGTCTCGGCACGATGCCTCCGCACAGATAGACGCCCCCTCTGGCTCCCAGGGTCAGGGCGGCATCGCCTGACACATCACCGAGGATCTTGAGAAAGCGCAGGATGGTATCACGCCCCAGAGGGTCGCCGCTGTTGGCCGCGCTGGTCACCTCCGCCGGAGATGACGCCAGTGCCGGCTGGCCGTCCATGTCGGCCAGCACGCGGTACAGGTCCAGCAGACCCTGGCCGCACAGGATGCGCTCCACGCTGACCCGCCCGTAGCGGCGGTGAAAGTGGCGATAGATGTCCAGCTCCAGCTCATCCGTGGGGGCAAAGCTTGCGTGTCCGCCCTCATTGGGCAAGGGCACCCAGGCACGCCGCGCCGGGAACACGCCCGCCATGCCAAGGCCAGTGCCCGGGCCGATCACCAGGCGCGCGGCATGCTCGACCTCGTCACCCGTCTGAATGCTGACCAGCTCATGGGCAGCGACATGGGGGACGCCCAGGGCCTGTGCCATGAAGTCGTTGATGACCTTGAAGTTATCGAGCCCCAGCTCGCGTCGTACATCACTCTTGAGAAAATCCCAGTGATTGTTCGACATGCTGACCCGTTCGGCGTGTACCGGACAGGCGAAGGCCAGACAGGCTTCCTTCGGCGCATCCTGGCCGCTGGCACCTGCCTGGCCCAGGTAGTCCTGAACGGCCTCGACCACTCCCGGATAGTCGGCGCAGGGAAGCGTCATGATGTGGTGGGGGGCAGGGTGGTCCGGCGACACCAGCGCAAAGCGCGCGTTGGTGCCGCCGATATCTCCGATCAGCGCTTGACGTGTCATGGCGTGGTCAGGCGTCCTCGTCGTGAATCTGTTGCTGCTGGCGTACCAGGTCGTCGGCCTCGAAACCGCCAAATACGCCAGCACCTTCCTCTGCGCCCATGGCCAGATGACGGAAACCGCCGAACAGTTCACGTCCCAGGCCCACATGATAGTGGTCCAGTTCGGCCACGCGCTTCGGACGATCCTGCCACTCGGCATTATCGAGCTGCACGGACAGCTCGCCCTTGTCAGCGTCAAGGCGGACGATATCGCCATCACGCAGTTTCGCCAGGGGGCCACCGTCCAGTGCTTCCGGTGTCATGTGAATCGCTGCCGGCACTTTACCTGACGCACCCGACATACGGCCATCGGTGACCAGTGCCACTTTGTAGCCGCGGTCCTGGAGCACGCCGAGGTAGGGGGTCAGCTTGTGCAGCTCGGGCATGCCGTTGGCCTTTGGCCCCTGGAAGCGCACCACCACGATCACGTCCCGATCCAGCTCCCCCGCATCGAAGGCCGCCTTCAGGTCATTCTGCTCCTCGAAGACCTTGACCGGGGCTTCCACGATGCGGTGCTGGGGCTCCACTGCCGAGACCTTGATGACGCCGCGGCCCAGGTTGCCCTGCAGCACATTCAGGCCTCCGGTGGGGGCAAAGGCATTGGCCACCGGACGCAGCACATCCGTGTCGAGGCTTTCCAATGGGCCTTCACGCCACACCAGCTTGCCGTCTTCCAGGAAGGGTTCCTGGGTGTAGGCGGTGAGGTCGTCGCCGAACACGGTGGGAATGTCGCCGTGGATCAGGCCCGCGCCAAGCAGCTCGCGAATCAACAGACTCATGCCGCCTGCGGCCTGGAAGTGGTTGATGTCGGCCTGGCCGTTGGGGTAGACCCGCGTCAGGCTGGGTACCGCCGAGGACAGCTCCGAGAAGTCGTCCCAGGTGATCGTGATGCCAGCGGCAGCCGCCATGGCGACCAGGTGCATGGTGTGGTTGGTGGAGCCACCGGAAGCCAGTAGCCCGACCATCGCATTGACGATGGCGCGTTCATCGATCTGCCGATAGAAGGGGCGGTAGTTGCCGCCGGGCTCGGTGTTACGGATGGTCTGTTCGGTGGCAAACCGCGTCAGCGCCTCGCGCATCTGGGTGCCGGGGTTGACGAAGGAAGCCCCGGGCAGGTGCAGCCCCATGAATTCCATCATCAGCTGGTTGGAGTTGGCGGTGCCATAGAACGTGCAGGTGCCCGGACTGTGATAGCTCTCGGACTCGGCCTCCAGCAGTTCGTCGCGACCCACCTTGCCCTCGGCGTACAGCTGGCGGACCCGCGCCTTTTCCTTGTTGGGCAGGCCACTTGGCATGGGGCCGGCGGGAACGAAGGTGGTGGGCAGATGGCCGAAGCGCGCAGCGCCGATAAACAGGCCCGGCACGATCTTGTCACACACCCCGAGGTAGAGTGCGGCATCGAACATGTTGTGGGACAGGCCTACGGCGGCCGCCATGGCAATCACGTCACGGGAGAACAGTGATAGCTCCATGCCTGGCTGGCCTTGCGTGACCCCGTCGCACATGGCGGGCACGCCGCCGGCGAATTGTGCGGTGGACCCCATCTGGCGAGCGCTCTCCCGAATGGTCTCGGGAAAGGTTTCGAACGGCTGGTGGGCGGACAGCATGTCGTTGTAGGACGAAATGATTCCCAGGTTGGCGCTGTTCATCAGTTTCAGCTGATTCTTGTCCTCGCTACCGCAGGCCGCGAAGCCATGAGCAAGGTTGCCGCAGGACAGTTCCGCACGATGAACTCCGCGACGATGCTGGGCCTCCATGCGCTCCACGTAGAGCGCACGTCTCTCACGAGAGCGTTCGCGGATGCGTTCGGTAACGCGGGCAACAGTGGGATCGAGCGAAGAAGCTTGCTGGCTAGCCATGGTCAACCTCAAACGTGTTGATGCGGGTCAGGTATGTAACTTTACCAAACATTTGACCGCATTCCTCCCTTTTAACCGAATGCTTTGGTCGAATATGTAGTTATTTTACGGGAGTGAAGGGTGGGTTTCTCACCTTTACCGGTGAGCAGCGGCGTCCTGCCGTAAAGTCTGGCACTCTGTGGCGCAATCGCAAAGCGCTAGGAGGCAGTTGTGATGCCAATACCCCCTCTGGCCAACAGCAACGATCAGGAACCGGCGCTGGAGCTGCGCCGACTGACGGCCATGGCGGAGATACCGGCCCACCGCTGGAACGCCGTCGTCGGGCCGGACTATCCCTTTGCGCGCCATGAGTTTCTGCATGCGCTGGAGGCGACTGCGGCGGTGGGAGAGGGAACGGGGTGGCTGCCCGCGCACCTGACCCTGTGGCGAGGAGATCGTCTCGTCGGGGCGTTGCCCTGGTATTACAAGGAGCATTCCTGGGGCGAGTATGTGTTCGACTGGGCCTGGGCCGATGCCTGGGAGCGAGCAGGAGGTCGCTACTATCCGAAAGCGATCAGCGCCATACCTTTCACCCCAGCTCCTGGGCCGAGACTAGCCCTGGCCGAAGGCGAAGACCCTGGTGCCGCCATAAGGCTGTTGGCCAGCCAGTGGGAGGCCGACGATAGCCTATCAAGCTGGCATCTGCTGTTCGCCGAAGACGATGAAATCGCTCATTGGCAACAGGCCTGCCCTGAGCTCATCCCGAGGAAGGGACAGCAGTTTCAATGGCGCGACCGGGGATTTGGCGACTTCGATGGCTATCTTGCTGCCATGACCTCAAGGCGCCGCAAGGAAGTGCGGCGAGAACGGCGTCGGGTCGCCGATCAGGGCATACGCATGCGCCGGCTTCAGGGTCGCGACATCGATGAGACCGCGATGCACCATTTCTATCGCTGCTACCGCATCACCTATCTGGAGCGAGGCAGCGCCGGTTATCTCAGTGAACCCTTCTTCCAGCAGCTACGGCGCAATATGCCGGACAGCTTGGTGTTGATTCAGGCGCTGGTTGACGAACGCCCGGTCGCCGCAGCGCTGTGCCTGCAAGGTGGCAACACCTTGTATGGCCGCTACTGGGGCAGTGAGGTCATGGCAGACTGCCTGCACTTTGAGACCTGCTACTACCAGGGGATCGAACATTGCCTGGAGCAAGGTCTGACGTGTTTCGATCCCGGTACCCAGGGCGAGCACAAGGTGGCTCGCGGCTTCGCCCCCAGGCGTTTGACCTCCCTGCATCACATCGCCGACCCGCGCCTTGCTGACGCGGTGCAGCGCTTTTGTCGAGAAGAGGCCCTGCATGTGGACGGCTACGTCAAGGCTGCCGAGCGTGGATTACCGTTTCGAGGCAGCGAGTGATACGGTGCTATGATTCAACCGATAAGAATGTAAGACAACGACGACATACCGACGAAGCGTATCCAGGCAACCCAGTGGCCATCTTGGCCGTCACTTACCGGACGGCAGTACCGACCCGGCGTGATGTCGCAAGGTAACGAGCGTGATGTCCATGGGGCTGGTGCCGGCGCAGCGTGTCAAGGTTGTGCCGATTGGGCCATGGATCGCGCGATTGCCGTGATCATGGCCTGCTGGGCGAGGCGTCGGGTTCAGGGGACACACGATGGATGTGATGCCGCGGTGCAGTTGGTGGATCGGCAATCCAGAGGGGGACGCCGGTCATCTGCTGAAAGGCTTGCAGAGCAGTGGATGGCAGATGCATCCCCTGATCACCCCCTTGTCCGATTGCCGGTTACAGGTAGATGACCCTTGCCAGGTAGGGGTGATGGTGCTGGGGGATCTGTCCAGCCATGATCTCAGGCACCTGGAGCCGCTGATTCTCAAGAGCGAAAGGCCCTGGATTGCGGTGGGCTCGGAAGAACAGATAGGCGATGCCGACAAGCGCCGTATCATGGCCCATCTTAGCCATTCGCTGGTGTCACCCCAGGTCGATATCTTGCGTCTGTCGATTCTTCTGGAGCATGCGTCCGAGTTGGCGCGCCTGCAGCAGCGCGATCGAGAAGAGCAGAGCATGTCGACCAGCGCAGAAGATTCCGAATACGAGTTTGTCGGCACGACCCCGGTCATGTGGAATCTGTTCAAGACCATCCGCAAGGTCGCGGTGGTCGATGCGCCTGTCTTTATCAGCGGGGAATCCGGCACCGGCAAGGAGCTGACCGCCCAGGCCATCCACGAGCGCTCGGCCAGGTCACGAGAAGCGTTCCATGCGATCAATTGTGGAGCCCTGCCCGAGCATTTGATTCAGTCTGAGCTGTTCGGTCACGAAAAGGGCGCCTTCACGGGGGCCACCCAGCGCAAGATTGGACGCATCGAGGCCGCTGACGGGGGCACCCTGTTTCTCGATGAGATTGGCGACTTGCCCTTGGAGCTGCAGGTCAACTTGTTGAGATTTCTGGAGATGCGTTGCATCCAGCGTGTCGGGGGACTCGACGATATCCCCGTGGATGTGCGCATCGTAGCGGCGACCCATGTCAATCTGGACCTGGCGGTCAAGGAGGGGCGCTTTCGCGAGGATCTCTACCACCGTCTTAACGTGCTCCAGGTCAAGGTGCCTGCGCTGCGGGAGCACTCCGAAGATATCGAGATCCTGGCGCGGTTCTTCTTCGAACGCTTTTCCAGCGAAAAGGCCTCCTGTCTGAAAGGCTTTTCCCGCGAGGCGCTGTCGGTGATGCAGCGCTACCACTGGCCGGGCAATGTGCGTGAGCTGATCAACCGGGTGCGTCGGGCCATGGTGATGTGTGAAAACCGGCTGATTCAGCCAGAAGACCTCGGGATCGAGCGTCGCGGCCTGAACAGGCACCAGATGACCCTGGAAGAGGTGCGTGAAGAAGCCGAGCGGGATGCCCTGCTCTCGGCGCTGGGGCGCAACAAGTACCGGGTCAATGCCGCGGCCAAGGAGCTGGGAGTCTCCCGAGTGACGATCTATCGCCTGCTCGACAAGCACGGTATCTCCCGAACCCCGCCCCAGGAGGCCGCCTTCTCTTAGGGAGGCGGTGCCCCTTTTCTCGCCTGAAGCTGTCGATTCCTTGAGGCCTGCTCAACCCCATGTCGGTGGACAGTGAGGCCACACAGGCGCTGTCTAGCCGTTTTCCCATGCCCCGAGCCTATATGACTGTCTCGGCTTTCAAGGGTGGCACTGGCTCAGGGCCGATACCCTGCAAGGCCCCGCGATGGCGGGGCCTTTGCGTGTCTGGCAAGCCACTTTCTCCTGAGGTTGACCTGCTGATACTGACACCCCGGATGGAGGTCGCCGAGAGAAGGCCGTCCAATGGCGGCCATGTCGTGAAAGCCAGGTAGTGAAAACCAGGTAGTGAAAACCAAGTAGTGACAACCAGGCAGTGAAAGCCATGCAGTGAGCTGAAGTGAGCCTGAAGGGGCTCGAAACAGAAACTGTATCGTGAGTGAAACAGCATAATTGCATCCCGCCTCATGTCCTTCGATTCTTTTTTCATCCAATAAAAACAGTTGCTTGCCGATGGCTTTTGGTTCTCGGAAGGCATTGGTCAGCATATCGGCTGCCCATGGGTACGTCCTTGCTGACTCGGAGGCGACGTTGGCGTAACGCATGCCAACAGCCTGTTCACCGGTGTGTCGATTTTTTTTCCTGTGCGCTGAAACCTACGATTTGTGCGGGTTCGCGTGCACTCCCTTCCTTTTCAGCTCCTGGCGTTTGGCCTCGGCGAGCTCGGTCGCGCCCAAGGCTGTACCAGTCCTGTTACTTATCCTTTAAATCCATTTAAAAACAATGGATTAAATCTCATTTTGTGCAGGTCCTTCAGGTGGTGTCTCGGCTCGTTGTATCAGCCAGTTAACAGTTTCCGACAGCGTGGAAAATAAAATTTATTAAATATCAATGGTTTAAAAGTTGGCACGCCGTTTGCTCTGTACTTGGCGAGGAGCAAAGGGGCGCAGGGATCAACATCCGCAGGAGATGCCGACATGAACCAGATGATCGCGAAAGGCCGAATTCAGTTTCGCTGCGTAGCCAGCGCGATCATTGCGACCGCTGCGCTAGCCGCGGCAGGTCAGGCCCAGTCCGACAACTCGCTGACGGATGCGACCCAGGTATTCGCCACTCCGATAGAACAGCACATCGTCAATGACGGAGCGCTGGACCAGATTCGCGGACGCTTTGTTCCCGACACAGCAATAGACGCTGACGGCGTCATTCTTTGGGACGAGCGTCCAGGGCGCGGCGCAGGGGGCGGTGGCGGCGATAGCAGCCATCGTGTCGCCAACGGCCTGAACAACCGGCAGAGCGCCACCGTCACTACGCAACGGGACTGGTGATCACCATGGGACACCTGAAAGTCAACGAAGGGCAGGGGATGGAAGCAGGGCAAGGGGGCGGCGTGGCCGTGGCCTGCCAGTGGCGTCTGATGCTGGCTGCTGCAGCAGTGGCGGCTCTGACCGGTGTGGGGACCGGTCAGAGTCAGGCTGCCGAGCTACGCCCTGGGGTCCAGCCGGGTGAAATCATCGTGCTGCGAGAAGTCGAGACAGCACCCTTCGGATACGTCAATCGCGACAGCGGCCCTATCCGAGCGCGGGCTGACCTGATGCGCAGCAGCAATATGGCGCGCAGCGCGACCGGTAGCGTCCACAGCCGTATGGGAGGCGTCACCGCCATCGTTCTCGACGATACCCGGGCCGCGAGCATCAGTGCCGGCGTCGGGCAAGGCATGAACCAGATGCACCGCGCCCTCGGCACCGGCACCCATCTTGGCAGTGGCGGCGTCGGCTCGAGCAATCGAGTGGCGACATCCGTGGGCGGCGGATCCACCGGTGGCAGCGTGATCGGAGCCACCTCAGGTATCGCCAACACCGTGACCGGGGCGCTGGCGCCCCTGACCGGCGGGAGGCGCTGAGCATGCTGACTCAACAACTAAAGCCTGCGATGGACGCCTCAGCCGAGATGTCAGCGTTGTCCTCCATACCGCTGCGGCTGACACGGGTGGTGATGTTCGCCACGGCCCTGGGGCTGGTGATGGTCAGCCCGGATTCGGCCAGGGGACAAGACCTGGGGGTGCTGAGAAACAGCAGCGTCATCAGTGGACAGGCGCTCAGCGGTGTCAGCGGTGTGACGTCGGCCAATCTGGCCGCCGGTAGTCAGAATCTTCAATCCAGCAGCGGCTCACTGGCAACCGGTGACGCTGCCACGATCAACAATCGTCTGGTGCAGCAGGTGCGCATCGACGAGCGACTCGCCGACATGGAGGTAGGGACGGCCATCAGAGAAGGGGCCTTTGGGCAATCTTCCGGATGGATGTCCGTCAACCAGACGGCGGGAGTAGGCAACCTTCAGAGCAACAGCTTCGGCATGGCTCTGGGGAGCACGGTCAGCGGCCTGAGCGACGACAGTCTGCAACAGGTGCTGGCTCCAAGGCAGGGGCTGAACGGGGGGGACGGCAGTGACTCCAACGGCGTGACCCGCAATCTCGACATTGACGAGAGCAGTTTTGCGGGGGCCAGAGGAGTGATTCAAGTCAACCAGTCAGCCGGCACGGGGAACGCCACTCGCAATAGCTTCAGCTTTCGCTTCAACCAATAGCGTCAAGATACGAAGCAAAGGGTGACGTCAATAACAGCAGTGAATAGGCAGTACGGTTCATTCAGGAGAACGACCATGAAAACTTTCCAAAAAGCTCCGCTCGCTCTGGCCATCTCTGCACTTCTGGCCGCGCCCGCGGCAATGGCGGAAAACCGTTTCGACACCGATTCCTACATGGATTCCGACGTCAACAACCGCTACGACGTTCATATCAAGAACGACTCCCACACCTACAAGCGCCTGGGCGCCCTGGGCGGGTCGATCTTCTATGATCCCAACTACTCTGGCGCGACTGTGGATAGCAAGCAGTTCAGCGACGACAACGAAGCCTCTCAGAGCCTGACCAAGAACAATGCCACCCTGGGCAGCGGTGCCCTCCAGGGCGCCTCGGGTAACGTCGGCGTCAACGTGGCGGCCGGTGACAACAACCAGCAGGCCAACGATGCCGCGCTGTCATCTTCTGACGCCGCCACCGTGTTCGGCCAGTCTGCGTCGTTCTCCTTCCAGTCCGCCTCCAACAACACTACCGACATCAGCGCCAGCCCGAACAATGCACGCATGGGCACCAACGCGCTGCGTAATGCCAGCGGTAATGTGGGTGTCAACGTGGCCGCCGGTATCGGCAACGCCCAGCACAACAGTCTGGCCGCGTCGGTCAACACTGCCAGCGGCAGCGCCGATGCCACATCCGGCGGCGTCCAGGCCAGCTTTGGCAACACCTCTATGACAGGCGGCGAAGTCGTGACTCTGACCAACACCTCTGCCTATCTCGAGAAGACCGCACTGCGCGGTGGCTATGTGGGTGGCGGTCGCGGCTCCTACGAAGGTGACTGGGCACAGACCAACGACGTCTATCCGGAAATCTGGCAGGGCGGCGCTGGACACTCTGGTGGCGAGGTGCTGTGGGGCCACATCGACTTCGACGACAATGGTCCGACCATTGGCGGCCTGAAGAACGAAGGCAAGTTCGAGGGTGAGGAAAGCGGCACTCTGAGCTTCCGCGAGCGCGGCCGGATCAGCCTGGGTGGCGTCTCCGCTGGCTTCAGCATCGATACACGCCAGCGCCTGGTCTACCAGGAAAACAACGCCTCTCTCGGCACCAACGCCCTGGCCGGGGCCACCGGCAACATCGGCGTCAACATCGCCGCTGGCGGCGGCAACATGCAGCGCAACTCGCTGTCCATTGCCTCCAGCATGGGTGGCACCTCCATGGGTGGTGGCGGTGGCGAGAACTAAGCCAACATCACTCTCGTGATACTCCCCGGCCCTTGCGGGCCGGGGTTCTTTCACCACGACGTTCAGCACGAAGGGAGACCGACCATGACGCTGCCACGCTGGTCGCTGGCCACGGCAATCGCCCTTGGCCTGGCACTGCCCGCCCTCGACGGGCACGCCGCCACCATCCGCCTGGGCGGCATTGTGCCGGGGACGGTGATCAACAAGGACGTCCAGTCCATCCGTGAACGTCGCTACGAGAACCTGGTGGAGCAGCGCACCGACTTTTCCTGTGGTGCCGCGTCACTAGCCACGCTTCTCAAGTACGCCTACCAGATGTCCGATACCACCGAGCACGATGTCCTGGCGGGCATGCTCGAGGTGGCCGATCTGGAGCTGGTGCAGCAGCAGGGCTTCTCCCTGCTGGATCTCAAGAACTATGTCGAGACGCTGGGTCTCAGGGGCCGCGGCTATGAAGTCGATGGCGACACCCTGGACCAGGTATCGATACCGGTGATCGTCCTTTTGGACCTCAACGGATACAGACACTTCGTGGTCATGAAGAAGGCCAGCGGGGATCGCGTCTACATCGGCGATCCGGCGTTGGGCAATCGGGTAATGACCCGTGACGACTTCCTGGCCGCCTGGAACAACATCATTTTCGCGGTGGTGGGAGACGGTTTCGACCGCTATACCGCCTTGCTGGATCCGCGCCAGCCGTTGACGGCGCATCGTATGAAGGACGTGTTTTCTCCCGTATCACGCGAACAGATGATCGACTTCGGTTTCCGTCACGCCGAGCTGTTCTGACAACAACGATCACAAAGCGGCAAGGCTCTGCGGCGTGGTGAGGCGCCGTCGATCAGGGGGCACGAACATGATGGGACAGGACAAGGGAACAGGGGCAGGCAGGGGCGCCATGCTGTTGGCGCTGGCGTTGTCCCTGTCGATACCGGCGGCACAGGCCGCCACCACCGATTTTACCACCTTTGAAGGCTTCGCCAGTGCACGCCAGCTTTCGGATAACGAGCTTGGCGTGCAGCGAGGCCGTTTTGCCGACAAGGGGCGGCTGATGTTCTTTGGCGTGCAGATGGTCAGTGAGTGGCGCACCGCCGCCGGTGACCAGCTGGCCGCGGGCGCTCGCATGTTGGGGGATCTCAGCCGGCAGCAGCCCAGTGTCAGCTTTGAACCCACGATCACCGTCGTGGAAAGCCGAGCGGGTCTGGCGCGACTTGGCAATGGCGCCCGGGTGGTCGACCAGGGGACCGCCAATGCCTCCGGGGTCGTGCAGTCGATCCAGGCCGGCGGTGACTTCAACGTGGCCGCCAATGACCTGGTGATCGATGTGCTGGATGCCTCCAGCTTCAGCACCAGCAGCGCGAGTGGGGGAGGTACCCGAACCCGCCAGGTCGCTGGCAGCACCATCGCGGTGTCCGCGGTGGGCAACGACATGAGCGTGTCCATCGACATGCCGGGCATGGGCAACATTCGTCAGGCCATCGTGCCAGGCAGTGGGCTTAGTCAGGCGATTCAGCTGTCCAGCAGCCTGCAGCAGGTGCGAAACCTCACCCGGCTGCAGCTGTATATGGGCAATCAGTCCGGCGTGGGGGATCGTGCGACGCCCGGCATGCTGAGTGGAATCAAGGCGGCAGCCGCCTTGCGTTGACAATAAATGCCCGAATCGCGGTATTTAAGACTCTTTTAACGTACACATTAACTACGCTTGAGCAGGGGTGACAGGGAACTCCTGCCGGGAGAGGAGCACGGGAGGCACGCTGGTACTGGCATGCAGGTGGGCCAGGCCTCCCCCTGACGGGCGCGCCAGACGACCGGTTGCAGGTAGCCCCTCGAGAAAGAGTGAAGAACGACAAGCGACCATTTCGGGGACAAGGAGAACGACGTGAATATCGTCATCAACAGGACGCTCTGCCCGCCCCTGGCGGGCCTTTTGCTTGCCGGTGCCGCGACACCGGTTTTCGCCCAGCAGACCGTGGGTGCCGAGCAGCAGCAGGCGCTGGAGTCTCAGGAAGCCTCGCGCAGCGTGCAGGATATCTTCCGTGAGGAACACGCGCTGTTCTCGGACCGACTGACCATCGAGCCGGGCATCACCTATACCTACTCTGATCGCGACAGCCTGGCCCTACGCGGCTTTCTGGCCCTCGATGCGATCTTCCTCGGCGAGCTCAATCTGGATAATGTCGAGACCCATATCACCACGCTGGATATCAACACCCGCTATGGTTTGACCGACAGGCTGGAGGCCAGCATCAACGTGCCCTTCGTCTATCGGACGACCACCATCCAGTCCATCGGTGGCGAGTTTTCCACCGAACAGAATGTCGAGGAGGATGTCGACGAGGCCGGATTGGGTGACATCTCGGCGAGTCTGTCCTATCGCCTGCTGCCCGAGACCACGGAGCGGCCCGACGTGGTGGTGAGTCTCGGAGTGCGCGCACCGACCGGCAAGGACCCCTACGGGATCGAGATCGAGCAGGTCGACTCGGCGGGTAACCTCTCGGTGCCCAAGGAGTTGCCTACCGGTAACGGGGTCTGGGGCGTGACGGCTGGGGTCTCGGTGTTGAAGACCCTGGATCCCGCCATCGTCTTTGCCAACCTGGGGTACACCTACAATATCGAGGAAGAGTTCGACGACATTTCGGCAGGCGAGGGAGACCAGAAGGCCGAAGTGGACCTGGGGGACAGCATCAGCGCGGGCTTTGGTACGGCGTTTGCCTTGAACGAGCGCTTGAGCCTTGCGCTGTCGTATTCACATGAGTACATCCGCAAGACCGAGATCACCCCGGATGGCGGTCGCAAGACCGACGTCATCGGCAGTGATGCCAACATCGGTGTGTTCAATATTGGTGGTACCTACGCCATGTCCGACTCCACCTCGGTGGTCACCAACCTGGGCATCGGCATGACCGATGACGCCTCGGACATCAGCTTGACCTTCCGCATGCCGTTCCAGCTGTAACGGTAGTCGGATGCAACAGTAGTCGGACCCGTGACCCAGCGGCCGCCATGATATGGCGGCCGCTGTCGTATCGGCACCCTGGCATATCGACTCCCTGTCATATCCGTCTGCTGCGGTAGCGAGCGGTTGTGGCCGCGGTGTGTTGTGGCGACATCGAGCCGGGGATAGCCGCCGCACGCTCCGGATGGCCCTGCGGCTCGCCCCGGATGGGCGGGCGATGGCATACTAGGCGCCGAATCGAATGTCGACGGTACCCTCATGCTCAAGACCTTGGCGATAGTGCTGCTGGCACTGCTCGCCCTGCTTCAGTATCGACTGTGGCTGGGCCAGGGTGGTGTCATGGAAATGAATGAAGTCAGCGGGCGTGTGGAAGCACTGGAAGCCCAGAATCAGCCGCTGCGTGACCGTAACTCGCGGCTGAGCGCCGAGGTGGTGGACCTCAAGACCGGTCTGGATGCCATTGAAGAGCGTGCGCGCAGCGATGTCGGGATGGTGCGCACCGACGAGCAGTTCTTCTGGGTGCCCGGGGTCGAGACGGACGTCGCGCCGTCTCCCCAGCCTGAGCCAGGCAGCGGGCAGGGAGCGAGTAGCCAATGAGTGCTGCCGCTCCACGACTGTGGTTGATCGTGCCAGCCGCCGGCGTCGGGCGCCGAGTCGGGGGCGATATGCCCAAGCAATACCGGGAGGTGGCCGGGCGTCCGGTCATGGCGCATACCCTTGAACGCCTGTATCAGGCCTTTCCCGATGCCCACCTGTGTCTTTGCCTGTCGCCGGAGGATGTCTGGTTCGACCCAGCGCTGGTGCCGTTTCCACACTGGCAGCGTGTTCCTGGCGGTGCCGAACGGGTGCACAGCGTGGTCAATGCGCTGGCAGCGATCCAGACCCAGTGCCAGCCGGATGACCTGGTGATGGTGCATGACGTGGCTCGTCCCTGTGTCAGCAGCGAGGACCTGAAGCATCTGTATCAGGCGGCACTGGAGGCTACGGAGGGTGCCCTGCTGGCCTCGCCGGTGGCGGATACTATCAAGCGTGACAACGGTCAGGGGCACATCGCCGGCACCGAAGATCGTCGCGGCCTGTGGCAGGCCCAGACCCCGCAGGCCTTTCGTTTTGCGCTGTTGCAGCGCGCGCTGGGGCAGGCGCTGTCCGCCGATGGCATCGGCGTTGCGCGCATCACTGATGAGGCCTCGGCGGTGGAAGCGCTGGGCCTCTCGCCCCGGCTGGTGTCAGGACGCCGCGACAACATCAAGATCACCCATCCCGAGGACCTGCGTCTGGCAGAGCTGTTGCTCTCCAGCGCGGGCGCGCCGCGGGAAACGTAAGAGACTCATCGACTATGCTACTGCCTTTGCGGATAGGCCACGGATTTGACGTACATCGCTTTGGCGACGGCGACCATCTGATGATCGGCGGCGTGCGCCTGCCGTTTGCTCACGGCTTCGTCGCTCACTCCGATGGGGACGTGCTGCTCCATGCCGTCAGTGATGCGCTGCTCGGAGCCTGTGCGCTGGGAGATATTGGCCACCTGTTTCCCGATACCGATCCGGCCTGGAAGGGTGCCGACAGTCGCGACCTGCTCCGGCGCGTGATGCAGGAAGTGACCGCTGCGGGGTATCAGGTGGCCAACCTGGATGCCACCTTGATGGCTCAGGCGCCCAAGATGGCGCCTCATCTCCTGGCCATGCGGGGGCACTTGGCGGAAGACCTGGGAATCGATCTCGCCGCCGTCAACGTCAAGGCCACCACGACAGAGCGCCTTGGCTTTACCGGCCGGGGCGAGGGCATCGCCGCCGAGGCGGTGGTGCTGCTGTCCGCAATCGAGGCGGTCGGTATCGACCAGCAGGGAGAACGGGAGCGGGCTCAGGGACAGGAGCGTCCATGACCGACGCCATTGTCTGGCCGCCAGAGTGGCCTCGTTATCTGGATGATCGCCTGGGTGCACCCCAGCCGGGTGAGTACCGGCAGACGCCGGACGACTTCCTGGTCGAGGAGGACCTGGGCTTTGCGCCGGAAGGGCAGGGGGAACATCTCTGGCTGTGGATCGCCAAGCGTGATGCCACCACCTCCCGGGTCGCCTCGTCCCTGGCCCATCTATGCGGCGTCACTCGCCGTGACGTGGGGTATGCCGGCATGAAGGACCGGGTGGCGGTGACGCGCCAGTGGTTCTCGGTGCACCTGCCCGGCAAGGAGGCTCCCGCCGACCTGGAAGCGCGCCTGGCCGCCGAGGGCTACCAGGTGGAAGCGCGCGCCCGTCACCCGCGCAAGCTCAAGCGTGGCGTGCATCGCGGCAACCGGTTTCGACTGAAGGTGACGGGGCCGGTGGTGCACGATACACAGCTGGCGGCGCGCTTTGACGCGGTCATCAAGGATGGCGTGCCTAACTACTTTGGCCCGCAGCGCTTTGGTCCAGAGGGACGTAACCTCAGCCGCGCCGTGGCGGTGCTGGCGCGAGGCTGGCGCAAGCGTGATGATCGCGATGGCATGCTGCTGTCCGCCGCGCGCAGCTACCTGTTCAACGCCCAGCTCGCCGAACGACTGCGCCGGGGAGAGTGGCGTCAGGTTCTCTCGGGTGACGTGATGATGCTGGAAGGCAGCCGCAGTCTGTTCGAGGTCGGCGCCAGCGAGGCGCTCGCAGCCACGTCAGCAGATAGCGTGCCAGCAGGCAGCCACGCAGCGAGCGCCGACTCAGGTAGTGGCGAGGGGCCGTCGGATGATGACCTGTCCCTGCGGCTCGCCCAGGGTGACATTCATCCTACTGCAGTGCTGTGGGGCCGCGGCGGAAGCCGCGCCCGGGCCGATGCCGGCGCGTGGGAGAAGGACGTGCTTGGCGCCGCCTCCGCACTGTGTCAGGGCCTGGAGAAGGCGGGCGTGCAGGCATCGCGCAGGGCCTTGCGGGTGATGCTTGGTGAGGCCAGCCTGGTGCGGGAAGGGGAGGCCGTGTGGTTGAGCTTTCGGCTACCCGCCGGTGCCTTTGCCACCGCCGTGTTGCGCGAGTTGATGACCCACCCGAGCCTGCAGTTTCGCACTGCGTCAGAGGCCACCGCAGGTGGGCGGAACATCGCTGACGAACAAGGAGATACCCCATGAGGCGACTGCTGCTATCGAACGATGACGGCGTCCATGCGCCTGGCCTTAAGGCGCTGCATGACGCGCTGGTGCCCTGCGCCAGGCTCAGGGTCGTGGCCCCTGACCGTGATCGCAGTGGAGCCAGCAACTCGCTGACGCTGTCGCGGCCGCTGTCGCTGACCCCGACCCATGATGGGTTCTACAGTGTCGATGGGACCCCCGCCGACTGCGTCTATCTTGGCGCCAATGGGGTGTGGGACGAGACGCCGGATCTGGTCATTTCCGGCATCAATCATGGCGGAAACCTTGGCGATGACGTGCTCTACTCGGGCACGGTGGCTGCCGCCATGGAAGGCAGAAACCTCGGCATGACGGCGATTGCCATGTCACTGGTCGGCGAGCACCACTTTGCCACTGCGGGAAGGGTCGCGGCGAGCCTGGTGGGAGGGCTCGAGCAACTGTCTCTGCCGCCGCGCAGCTTGCTTAATGTCAATGTGCCTGATCTCCCTTGGGAGGAGATCAAGGGCTTCCGGGTAACCCGCATGGGCTATCGTGGACCCGCCGAGCGTCCCATTGAGGCGCGAGACCCCCGCGGCCGCGTGCGCTACTGGATTGCTCCTGTCGGGGACAACGCAGACGATGCCGATGACACCGACTTTGCTGCCGTGGCGCAGGGCTACGTGTCCATTACCCCGCTGCAGACCGACCTGACGCGCCACGCCGCGCGCAACGATGTGCAGGATTGGCTTGATGCGCTCACCTGATCTCAAAGGCGTCGGCATGACCTCCCAGCGAACGCGGGACCGGATGGTCCAGCGGCTTCGCGATCAAGGGGTGTGTGCATCCCAGGTGCTGGAGGTGATGGCTAGCGAGCCGCGCCATCTTTTCCTTGATGAAGCGCTGTCGCACCGCGCCTACGAGGACACGGCGCTGCCCATCGGTCACGGTCAGACCCTGTCCCAGCCATGGATAGTCGGGCGCATGAGCGAGCTGGTGCTGCAGGAGTCTCCCCGGCGGGTGCTCGAGGTAGGTACCGGGTCGGGATACCAGACCTTGATCCTGGCGCGCCTTGTCGAGGAACTCTGGTCGGTGGAGAGGATCAATGCTCTGCATCGCGTGGCGGCATCTCGACTGCGCCTGCTGAAAGCCCACAACGCCAGGCTGCGGTTGGCCGACGGTGGGCATGGCTGGCCGGAAGCGGCCCCTTTTGATGTCATCCTGTTGACCGCCTGTGCCAGCGAATTGCCGGAGCCCTTGCTGTCACAGCTGGTCGATCAGGGGGTACTGATCGCTCCGTTGGAGGGGCAGGACGGACAGCAGTGGCTGACGCGGGTGCGCCGCCATGGAGAACGCTATGAATACGAACGGTTGGAGCCGGTGCGCTTCGTGCCCTTATTGGAAGGAGTGATTCGTTGAAACATTCGCTTGGCCTGTTCCTGCGAGGGGCGGGAATGGGGGCGGCAGATGCCGTACCGGGAGTCTCGGGGGGCACGATTGCCTTCGTCACCGGTATTTATGAAGAACTGATCCACACCATCAAGCGTTTCGGCCCGAGCGCTTTCGGTGCGCTGCGTAGCGGTGGCCTCAAGGGGCTGGTGGTTCATCTCAACCTGAGCTTCCTGCTTCCGCTGATGGCGGGCATCCTGGCCAGCCTGATCACGGTGGCCCACCTGGTGGTATGGCTGCTGGACGCGCACCCGCTGTTGCTTAATGGCTTCTTCTTTGGCTTGGTCGCGGCCTCCGCGCTGGTGGTGGGCAAGCACCCTGCCGACTGGCGCTGGTGGCACATCTTGCCGCTGGCGCTCGGGCTGGTGTTGGCCCAGGCTCTGCCGTCGCTGATGCCGCTGGTCAATGCCTTGGGCACGCCGGCGCTGGTGCTGATCGTGGGCGGTGCCATCGCCATCAGCGCCATGCTGTTACCCGGGGTTTCCGGCAGCTTCCTGCTGCTGAGCATGGGCCTCTACGATGTCGTGATGCAGGGGATACGCGGATTCGACATTCCGCTGCTGGGACTGTTCGCATTGGGCTGTCTGATTGGCCTGTTCACCTTTTCCCGGGTCCTGTCCTGGCTGCTGCAACGTCATCACACGGCCACGCTGCAACTGCTGGTAGGATTTATCGTGGGTTCACTGCCGATTCTGTGGCCGTGGCGCGAGCTGACCCGCTATCAGCTGGGATCCGATGGCCAGGTCATACCGCTGGACTACCGCTATCTGGCGCCCTGGGATTATTCTGCGGTTACCGGAGACTCCGCGCAGTTGGTGGGGGTGACCGCGCTGGCTATCTTCGGCATGCTGCTGGTGATCATCGTCGCCAGGGTCGGAGACACCTCAGCCACTCGCAAAGACACTATCGCCGGCCGCCACTAGCGGACTGCCGACAAGGAGACATCACACGATGCACAAGATTTTCGTCATCTCCAGCCTGGCTTTGGCCCTGGCAGGCTGTGCCAATCAGCAGGGCGCCAGTCAACCGGTTCAGGTCCAGGACCTGTCCTCGGCCAGAGCGGCCCAGGTGCCGGCTCAGTACACCGTGCAGTCCGGCGACACGCTCTACGGTATCGCCTGGCGGCATGACATGGATTTTCGTGAGCTGGCACGTCTCAATAACATCACACCGCCCTATCGGATCGACGTCGGCCAGACGCTGCGCCTGTCCGCCGATGGCTCCCAGGCAGGAGGCATGGCGGCCACCGGTGCTGTCGCCAGCGCCAACGAGGGCGCCGTGGCCACGCCATTGGGCCAATCCACTCCGGCCAGCCAGCCCTCCGGTGAAGATCTCGAATGGCTGTTGCCGGACGGCAGCACGGAAACGGTCAGCAATGGCGCTGAGCAGGTATCGTCAGCGGCCGTGCAGGGCGCTGCCGGTGTGGCGGGAGCCAGCGCTGGCAGCCCGGGTCCTGTTTATGACTATGACAGCCCCGGAGCCGAAGGCCTGAGCGACAGTGACCAGGCCGAGCGGGCCAGACGCGAGGCCGAGGAGTCGGTGGTGGCCGCCGCCGATGAAGAGGCGCGTGAGATGTCTGAAAATAGCGAATCTGCACAATCTGGCTCGGCCAGTGAAGCGGATTCCAGCACTGCTCAAGCCGCCTCCGAGGAAGCGTCCAGCAGCGGCTCCGGTAGCGCTTCAGCCAGCACCACGCGTACCTACACGCCAGTGGACGAGGTGCCCTGGCAGTGGCCTGCCGATGGCCAGGTAGTCAGCCAATTTGGCGAAAGTTCCAGCATCACCGCTGGCATTGATATCGGCGGTCAAAAGGGGCAACCTGTCAGAGCGGCGGGTCCAGGCAAGGTGGTCTACGCGGGCAGCGGTGTAAGGGGCTATGGAAAGCTCATCCTGCTCAAGCACAACGACGAATATCTCAGTGCTTACGCTCATAACGACAGCCTGAAGGTCAGCGAGAATGACGTCGTCGAGGCCGGTCAGGTGATCGCCACGATGGGAGACAGCGACGCCGAGGATGTTCGCCTGCACTTTGAAGTGCGCAAGGATGGCCAACCACAGGATCCGACGAAATATCTTCCTTCCCGTTGAGAAACTCCACGTTTCTCCCGGATGAGCGTCACACAATAATAATCTTTGGCGTTGATCGTGGAGGTTCACGACAACGCCGGGTCGCAACCACGGGGTAGTTATACGATGAGCATGCTTGAACGGGACCTTCAGGATGTGAACCTCGATACCGTAGACGAGGCCGATGATGACGCTGTCGAGGATGTGACAGACGAGGCCGATGACATCGAGGACGCCGATGACGATTCCGAGGCCTTCGAGAAGGCTCTGGGCCGTGAGGATCGCTACGCGCGCCAGAGTCTGGATGCCACCCAGATCTATCTGAACGAGATCGGGTTTTCCCCGCTGCTGACGCCCGAGGAAGAGGTCTATTTCGGGCGATTGGCGCGCAAGGGAGACCCCCAGGGACGGGCTCGCATGATCGAGTCCAACCTGCGCCTGGTCGTCAAGATCGCGCGCCGCTACCTCAACCGTGGGCTGACGCTGCTCGACCTGATCGAAGAGGGCAACCTCGGTCTGATTCGCGCTGTCGAGAAGTTTGACCCCGAGCGTGGCTTTCGTTTCTCGACCTATGCCACCTGGTGGATTCGCCAGACCATCGAGCGGGCACTGATGAACCAGACCCGCACGATTCGCTTGCCCATCCACGTGGTCAAGGAACTCAATATCTACCTGCGCGCGGCCCGTGAGCTGACCCAGAAGCTGGATCACGAGGCGACCGCCGAAGAGATCGCCGAGCATCTGGACAAGCCGGTGGATACGGTCAAGAAGATGATGGGGCTTAACGAGCGCGTATCCTCGGTCGACTACCCGATGGGCGGCGAGAGCGACAAGCCCTTGATCGAGACCCTGACCGATGACAACGATCAGGGGCCCGAGTCGACGCTGGTGGATGGCGACGTCAAGGCCCACGTCGATCATTGGCTGGCCGAGCTGACCGAGAAACAGTGCGAGGTCGTGGTACGTCGCTTTGGCCTGCGCGGGCACGAGGCGGCAACTCTGGAGCAGGTCGGTGAAGAGATTGGCCTGACCCGGGAGCGAGTGCGCCAGATTCAGGTCGAGGCACTCAAGAAGCTGCGTCGCATGCTCGACAAGCAGGGCCTGTCCCTGGACGCCATCTTCGAGTAAGCCGAGTCGCTTGACGCCGCCGGATGGACGGCGGTTGAGCGAAGAGATCGCTCAGTGAACGCCAGTGCGGCGTGGAAACATCAACCGACTTGCTCAAGCGCCGGGCGCTGCTCTGGATCACTCCAGATGCACTCCCGGCGTTTTTTATGGGATTTTTCTAAAGAGCTCTATTTGTTGAGAAAGAACAGCTAGGTACACAGGATTTAATGGCGTTTAATGCCATGAAATGGCTCCGAGTATCGAGCATAATGTGGTGGCGAACCATCCCTGAATCCTGTCATCGGAGCCCCCATGTCCCGCCCGCTCATCGCCCATATCGACCTGGACGCCTTGCGTCATAACTACCGTTTGGCGGCCGGGCTTGCTCCCGACAGCCTGAGTGTGGCGGTGCTCAAGGCGGATGCCTATGGTCACGGGGCGGTGACCTGTGCCAAGGCGCTGGCGGGCCTGGCGCCGATGTTCGCTGTGGCGGCGATCGAGGAGGCCATGGCACTGCGTGAGGCCGGTATTCGCGAGCCTATCGTGCTGCTCGAGGGAATCTTCAGCGCCGATGAGCTGGCGCTGGTGGAGTCGCTGGAGCTGGGTATGGCCATTCACAGTGACTGGCAGCTCGAAGCGGTGCTGGCCTGGCGGCCGGCCAGGCCGGTCATGACCTGGCTGAAGGTGGACTCCGGCATGCATCGGCTCGGCTTTTCTCCCGACCGCGCCGCCGCCGTGTGGAAGGCGCTCAAGGCGGCACCTGAAGTGGTGAGGGACCTGCATCTGATGAGCCACTTTGCCACCGCCGACAGTCGCGACGACCGCTACTTCGCGCAGCAGCGAGAGATCATCATGGCGCTCGCGGAACAGCTTGATGCTCCGCTGTGCGTGGCCAACTCTCCCAGCATTCTGGCCCACGTCGAGGCCCACGGGGCGATCAACCGGCCGGGGGTGATGCTGTATGGTTCCGATCCCCTCGAACAGGCCAATGACGCCAGCCAGCAGCTGTCTCCGGTCATGACGCTGCGCAGCGAGATCATCGCGGTGCGCGAACTTGGCGCAGGTGAACCGGTTGGCTACGGCGGCCGCTTTGTCACTTCTGCGCCGACTCGCATCGGTGTGGTGGCCTGCGGCTACGGTGATGGCTACGACCGACACGCGGTAGATGGCACCCCTGTGCTGGTCGATGGTCAACGCTGTCGTCTGGCGGGCAAGGTATCCATGGACATGATGACGGTGGACCTCACCGACATGCCTCAGGCCGATATCGGCAGCGAGGTGGTGCTGTGGGGGCGCAGCCAGACTGGTACTGTGCTCTCCGTGGATGAGGTCGCGACCTACTGCGATACCATCAGCTATACCTTGCTGACCGGGGTGCTGCCCAGGGTGCCCAGGCGTTACAATGGCGGCCATATCGACTGACGGCCTGCCTCCGTTGGTCGCCTGGACCGACCGACGAGGGATCGCATGTCAGAGGACACATCGACCAAGCCACGCTACTGGACCCAGCCCCGCTACTGGCCGACTTACCTGGCGATTGCCGGCATGCGTGTCAGTGCCTGGCTGCCTTGGCGGGTCAAGCTCGGGCTTGGGCGCCTGACGGGGCTTGCCGCCTGGCGCTTTGCCAAGCGCCGTCGCCAGATCACCGAGACCAATATTCGTCTGTGCTTTCCCGAGCTGGACGAGGCGGCCCAGGCCCGCCTGGTCAAGGACAGCTTCATGGCCAACGGTATCGGCATCTTCGAGACCGCGACGGGCTGGTGTCGCGATCCCGAGCACCTGCGCCACCGCGTGACGTTCAAGGGCCAGCAGCATATGGCTCGGGTCGAGGAGGCGGGGAAGGGCGCGCTGATCATCGGCATTCACTTTTCCACGCTGGATCTTGGCGGTGCCCTGCACTCGCTGTTTTTCCCCGCCGATGTGGTCTACCGTCCCCATGACAACCCGGTATTCGAACGCTTCATGACCCGGGCGCGCAACGGCATCTTTGGTACGGCCATCGACCGCCATGACTTGCGTGGCGTGGTGCGTCGGATCAAGACGGGACACCACGTCTGGTACAGCCCTGATCAGGATTTCGGCCGCGATGCCAGCGTGTTTGCTCCCTTCTTTGGCGTCGAGGCGGCGTCGATCAAGTTGACCGCCAAGATCGCCAAGATGACCGGGGCGCCGGTGATGCCGCTGATCTTCCATCGCAATCCCGACGACCGGACCTACAGTCTGGAATACCTGCCACCGCTGGATAACTTTCCCAGCGGAGATGAAGTTGCCGATGCGGCCCGGATCAATCAGGTGATCGAACAGGCGATTCGCCGTCACCCGGAGCAATATCTGTGGATGCATCGACGTTTCAAGACCAGGCCCAGGGGCGAGGCCAAGATCTACTGATTCGATAGGCTTTGTCCGAAAAGTCGACGAGCGAAGGTTAGACAAGGCAAAAATCGGTGAGAAAGCGCAGTTTACGAGGTGTAAATGAGCATTTTGATGCGATTTTTAACGCCGGATCACCAAGCGCAGGCACTTTTCGTAGAAGCCCTAGGCAGGCTAGCCAGGACAGTGCCCCTGGCCGGCAGCCCACGCCTCACGCAATCTCATGCAGTCGCACCGTCAACTGGTCCCGAACCGGGGCCATGTCGAGGCGGTGGGCCCCTTGATCCAGCCGCTCGAGAACGAACGTCAGGTCCATGCGGTGGGCGCTGTCATGAGCCAGCGCCTGGCCAACTCTTTGTGTCATCAGTTGCAGGGTCTCGAGATGATGAGGTTCTGCAAACAGCGATAGCGACTTCAATGACTTGAGCAGCCCCAGGAGAATGCTCTGGTCGTTTGCTCCGTAGTGCAGCAGGGGCACGAAGAGGCGATGCAGCAGGCTATCGAAGCGTTCCACCGGCCAGCAGACCCTGCGCCTGCCCTGGGCATCGACCAAGGTGTTGGCAGGTTGCCAGGACATGTAGCGGCATAGCAGATCCGTCATCCTATGCAGGCAGAGCCTGGCGGTCCCAGGGTCATTGATACCCGGTGACAGCGCCTTGATGGCGACCTCCATCATCTGGGTCATGCCGTGCACGAAGTGCTCATCAATGGATTCGCCGTCGAGGTAGGTCAGCGTGGCAAGCACCTCGCTGCACCACTCCTCGTTGGGCGCATCGTCGCATTCCAGAATCATGATCGGCGTGCCTTCCACCACGTAGTCGCCAAAGCGAAAATCGAGGTGCAGGGTGCCACCGATGCTCTCCGCCAGCGCTGCCAGGCGCTCGAGATTGGCGTTCTGCACGTAGCCGGTCATCTGGGCCCTGAGGGGATGCCACGCCCCCTGAGCGGGGGCGCTGGCGGGCAGATACCGCCAGGGGTCTGAGGCTTCGGTCTGACGCTTGCGCTCCATGCTGCGCTGGGTGGCGGCATGCAGGCCGGAGATCACCGCGTCGACCTGGATCGACTGCGAGGCGTTATGGATGAAGTAGACGAACAGTGCCAGGCAATGCAGGACCATGGCGCAGGCCAGGTACAGAGCCAGTGAGCGCCAGGCGGCCTCGCCTTCATCGACCTCCGGGACGATCAGCAGAATCAGGATGAACAGGATGGTGCCGAGATAGTGGCCAAGCACCCACTGATTGGCGCGCTCGGTCACCAGGCCGAAGACCAGCTTGTGGGAGAAATTTCCGCCGGCCTGGGAGAGCACGGACATGACCATCGAAAAACTGAACACCATCAGCGAGATCATGCCCCCCAGCAGCGCAGCCAGCAGCGACTGAGCACTTCCTGGCGCGGTCAGGCTCAAGCGCTGAATGACGTCGGGCAAGGAGGTATCGCTGATGGGCGGCATCAATGCCAGCAGGCCGAGTGCGCCATAGATCAAGGCAGATAGTGTCGGCAGATAGGCGATACTGGTGTAGAAGGCACGCAACAGGCGCACCGGATTCAGACTGACAGATGACATGGAAGCGTCCCGGCGGATCCTTGGTATCACCTCGGCGTCAGGACGAGGCAATGATGCATTTACCCTGACGTTTATGGCGCCGGAAGGGGGGAGCTGGCAAGCGCTATCTGTTTCAGGGGGAGTGAGCGCTCAAGGCAGGGGGTGTTGCAGAGGCAGTGAGCCGGTCACAAACAGCGACGCCACCGGAGCTACCGGTGGCGTCGAGGCGTCAGGTCAACAACCTGTCAGATCAAGCGTCGATGCGCTTGTACTTCATGCGGTGCGGGGTGTCGTCGCCGACACGCTTCTTGTGGTCCGCCTCGTACTCGGTGTAGTTGCCATCAAAGAATTCGACGTGCGAGTCGCCCTCGAAGGCCAGGATATGCGTCGCGATGCGGTCCAGGAACCAGCGATCGTGCGAGATCACCATGGCGCAGCCAGGGAAGGCCAGCAGGGCTTCTTCCAGGGCGCGTAGGGTCTCGATATCCAGGTCGTTGGACGGTTCGTCAAGCAGCAGCACGTTGGCGCCCTGCTTGAGTGTCTGCGCCAGCTGCAGACGGCCACGCTCACCGCCGGACAGGTCACGCAGGAACTTCTGCTGATCGTTGCCCTTGAAGTTGAAGCGACCGACGTAGGCGCGAGAAGACACCTCGTAACCGTTGATGTTGAGGATGTCCTGTCCGTCGGACACCGCCTCCCACACGGTCTGCTTGTCGTCGAGGGCATCACGCATCTGCTCGACGTAGGCGATATCGACGGTGTCACCCTTGACCACTTCGCCAGCGTCCGGTGACTCGCTGCCCTGAATCAGCTTGAACAGGGTGGACTTGCCGGCACCGTTGCCGCCGACGATACCGACGATGGCACCCTGGGGGATGGTGAAACTCAGGTCTTCGTAGAGCAGCTTGTCGTCGAAGCGCTTGGTCACATTGTGGAATTCGATGACCTTGTCGCCGAGGCGCGGGCCAGGCGGAATATAGATCTCGTTGGTCTCGTTGCGCTTCTGGAAATCGCCGGACTGCATTTCCTCGAAACGGTTAAGACGCGCCTTGCTCTTGGCCTGGCGGCCTTTGGCATTGGAGCGCACCCACTCGAGCTCGTGCTTGATCGCCTTCTGGCGAGAGGCCTCGGCCTTGGCTTCCTGTTCGAGGCGCTTTTCCTTGGCTTCCAGCCACTGGGAGTAGTTGCCTTCGAAGGGGATGCCCTGGCCACGATCCAGCTCCAGGATCCAGCCGGCCACGTTGTCGAGGAAGTAACGGTCGTGGGTGATGGCCACCACGGTGCCGGAATAGTCGTGGAGAAAGCGCTCCAGCCAGGCCACGGACTCGGCATCCAGGTGGTTGGTCGGCTCATCCAGCAGCAGCATGTCTGGGCTTGACAGCAGCAGGCGACACAGCGCTACGCGGCGGCGTTCACCTCCAGACAGGTGCCCGACGTTGGCCTCCCAGGGCGGAAGCCTGAGAGCGTCGGCGGCCACTTCCAGCTTGCGCTCGAGGTTGTGGGCGTCGGCGGCTTCGATCAGGTTTTCCAGCTTGGCCTGTTCGGCGGCCAGAGCGTCGAAGTCGGCATCCGGTTCAGCATAGGCAGCGTAGACGGCGTCCAGTTTAGTCTGGGCGTCCTTGATCTCGCCCAGTGCCTCTTCGACGGTCTCGCGCACGTTCTTGCTGTCGTCGAGCTCGGGTTCCTGCGGCAGATAGCCAACGTTGAGGCCGGGCATCGGACGAGCCTCGCCTTCGATCTCGGTATCCACGCCGGCCATGATGCGCAGCAGGGTGGATTTACCGGCACCGTTCAGGCCGAGCACGCCGATCTTTGCCCCCGGGAAGAAGGACAGAGAGATGTCCTTGAGGATCTGCTTCTTGGGGGGCACGACCTTGCCCACCCGGTTCATGGTGTAGACGTATTGCGCCATGGGAACTCGCTAAAGTTGGGAAGCGGTGCCATGCAGGGCTGTCGGCGTACCTGGACGTCGTCAGCGCTCATGTTGTCCGGCTTCCTCAGTTGGGTTCGCGGAAAAAATGCTGGCCACAGATGATAGAGCCGGAGCACAGCGAACGCCAGCCACCAACCAAGATTCACCGCCTGCCGACAGCGGAAGGGCTTATGCAAGCCCCACCGAGAGAGACGCAAGAGCAGTACGCGCAAGCCCGATCGGCATCCCTATGGCCTCGGTGGCTCGTTTGGCAACTTGCGCGTCAGAGACTTGCCCTATTCTTCCTCGTCGTAGTCCCAGTCATCGTCGATGGCCTGGCGCAATCGGCGTTCTTCCAGCAGGGCTTCGACTCGTCGCCTGGCGCGCAGGGTATCACTGCGGCTTGAGGATCGACTGCGTGAGTAGTCTTCGTCGTTGACCGCGTCCTGATCGGACAGGTCGAGATAGGCATCATCGAGAAGGGAATCGCGGCTCATGTGGAGTCTCCCATGGCCAGAGCGCCGGGGCGCGTAATATCACTCCATGCTTCCGGTACCCGGAAAGCGCCAACAGAATCCTTGGATTCTGTTGGCTATATAAGCGCGAATCGAGAAAAGTGCAAGAGGGGAAGAGCAATGGGCTGTCAGGCGCCGCTGGCGGCTGAACGTAGGCGTCCCAGCTCCTCGTGATCTGCAACGCGCTCCGAGACGTCCTTCTGGACCCCGATGAAGTAGACCAGTTCGTCGCTTTCATCGAAGACGGGGGTCAATGAGAGTTCGTTATAGAAGAGGGTGCCATCCTTCTTGTAGTTGCGCAGGACTTCCCGGCAGGGGCGCAGCTCGCGCAGCGCCTCGCGGACCGCATCGAGGCCAGGCTGGTCGGTATCGTCATTCTGCAGGAAGCGGCAGTCGCGGTAGAGAATCTCGTCTGCGCTGTAGCCGGTAAGACGCTCAAAGCCCTGATTGACGTAGATCAGGATGTGTTCGTCGCCTTCCTTTTCGGCCACCACGATCCCGTCCTCAGAGGCATTGATGATGCGTTCAAGCAGTTCCGGGTCGATCATGCTGGGTCGTTTCATGGGACGTCCTGTTAAAGGCTGCACGGGGGCTTCACCCGGAAGGCCGAGGGAAGTGGTGTCACTTTCAGCATAGTTGGGTCCCTAGCATGGGGATGCATGTCATTTAAATCAATGTCTGTCGAAGACATCTTGTGGGTCACCCAGAGCAAAGCAACCCCTCGTCACTCCTCGACTTCAGGGAGCCTGCGTGCGCTTAACGCCGCAAGGCCTGCCGTGGCTGCCAGTACCAGCATCAATGGCCCCGTGCCGAGCCACTGGGCCAGGCCGCCGATGAACGCACCGACGGCCAGCATCAGAACACCGGTGATGGTGTTGGAGAGTGCCACGTACAGTGCCCGGTCATCGGCGCCAGCCATGTCTACCACGTAGGTCTTGCGGCCGAGCCGAATACCGGAGTGGACGATGACCAGCAGTCCGTAGACCAGGGCATAGGGCCAGGTACTGGCGGCAACGGCCGCCGGCGCCCAGGCCAGCCCCGCGCCCAGCAGACAGCAGAGTGTGGTGCCGATGGCGCCATCGCGCATGACGGTTCTGCTGGAAGCGTCGGATCGCTTGCCCCAGATGGGGCTCGCGACCATGCCGGCGACACCGGATACCAGGATCAGCAGGCCCAGGCCACCCAGCTCGGCGCTGCCATTGTTCTGGGCCATGAGCGCGACATAGGGCAGTGCCAGGGCGCTGGACAGCAGCAATGCCCGAGTCAGGTTGAAGTGCCGGAAGGCGACGTCGTCACGCATCAGCGCTAACCCGGTCTTGATCGAGTGCCAGACGCTGTCGCCGCCGTCGGTGGCCCCCTCGGCTTCCTCGATGGCCGCCGCGCACAAGGCGTTGAGCGTCCAGCCAAGTGCAGCGACGCTGAGCAGAATGGCCAGGGCCAGCTGACCTGGCCGGTCATCGAACAGGACCAGCACCGCACCCGCTGCCAGTGTCACTGCGCCCGCTACGCTGCCGCTCCAGCCCATCAACGTGCCGCGCCGCTGCTTGGAAATGGTCTTGCCCAGCACATCCTTGGTAGCGATGGAGGAGAGCCCCCTGGCCAGCGACAGCACGATCAGGGTCAGCAGCACCAGACTGCCGCCCAGGCTGCCGGACCCCCACAGTGCCAGTCCCGCGAGGACGGCGGCGGCGATCGCCTGCAGCAAGCCCCCGACCACCCACACCCATTTGCGCTGGGGCTTGAGGCGAATGAAGCCAGCCACAAACAGTTGGGGCAGCAGGGCGCCCGCTTCGCGGATGGGCACCAGCAGGCCGACCATCCAGGTCGGCGCGCCAATCGCGCCCAGCAGCCAGGGCAGTACCAGACGTGCGCTGGACAGCTCGTCGGCCAGCTTGTTGCCGAGAGCGGCGAACAGGTGCAGGAAGAAGTTGCGGGGCTGTTCGTTGCAGGCGCTGTCGGGGATGTCCTTGCACAGCCGGCTGTCCTCGTCGCCGGTCAGCCATTCGTAGAGTCGGGTCTGGGTCTCGCCTATGGCCATGTGAGGGTTCCTGGCTGATAAGATGCTAAAGGTATCCACGTGCTTGAACAGGGAGACTGAACTTGGCACGAATCCGAATTATCTACTGTACGCAATGTCAGTGGCTTTTGCGTAGCGGCTGGTACGCTCAGGAGTTGTTGTCCACCTTTGGCGAGGAGTTGGCAGAAGTCACCCTGGTGCCGTCTCATGGGGGGCAGTTCGAGATCCATGTTGATGACGAGGTAATCTGGGAGCGCAAGCAAGATGGCGGCTTCCCGGATATCAAGTCGCTGAAACAGCGTGTTCGGGATGCCATCGCCCCAGGGCGCGACCTGGGACATATCGACCGCTAGCAGGGGGGGCGCGGGTGCGCCCCCGCCTAATCACCGAAGGCCATGGGAAACCGGCCTGCTGCTGTGAATGCTGTGCGATCAGCGTGGTCTCGCGTGTGGTCTCGCGTGTGATCTTGCGTGTGATCTTGCGTAGCCCCGCTGTCGCTGCCACTGCTGCGCCATGATGCAAGGAACTGCAATGACTTCTGATCGACAGGCGATGGCCTTTGGGCTGGGCGCCGTAGCGCTGTGGTCCACCGTGGCCACTGCCTTCAAGCTGGCCCTGACGCACATGAGCCCGCTGGAATTGATGTGGCTGGCGGCGCTGGTGTCCTGGGCGCTGATGGGGGGGCTGGTGATCTATCGCGGTCAGCTTCGCCACGCGCTGAAGAGGGGCTGGAAGACGGCGTTTTGGGCAGGACTGATGAACCCGGTGGCCTATTACCTGGTGCTGTTCGCCGCCTATGACCGACTGCCCGGCCAGGAAGCCATGGCGCTCAACTACACCTGGGCGCTGGCCATGGCGCTGCTGGCGGTGCCGATCCTCAAGCAGCGCCTGACCCGCATGGACATGGTAGCCGGACTCGTGGCCTACGCCGGCGTGTGGGTGATTGCCACCCGCGGCCAGGTCTTCAATGTGGATTTTGCCGACCCCCTGGGGGTCGCGCTGGCGCTGGCCTCAACCCTGATCTGGGCCCTTTACTGGCTGCTCAATGCTCGCGATCAGCGTCCTCCGCTGGTGGCGCAATGGCAGAACTTCAGTGTTGGGGTGCCGGTGCTGACCGTGCTGCTGGTGCTGGGGCCAGGGATGCAATGGCATGGCACGGTGTCCTTCGCCGCCGGCATCTACGTGGGCCTGTTCGAGATGGGGATTGCCTTCGTCCTGTGGCAGGCGGCCATACAGCGGGTCTCGCGCACGGCCAAGGTGTCCAACTTGATCTTTCTATCGCCGCCGGTATCGCTGATGCTGCTGTACCTGGTGGTCGGAGAGCCTATCCAGGCGTCGACCCTGTTGGGGCTGGTGCTGATTCTGGGAGGGCTCGGCCTGCAGCAGTGGCAGAAGGCGCCAGCGGTCGCCACTGCCAATGAGTGAGGCAAGACAGCGAATGAGGCAAGGCAGCGATTCGCCTGCGCTGGCGGTGATGCCGGACTGGCCTATGAGGTCTCCGCTGACGCCGGGTCGCCCGCTTCGCTGGTCGTGGCGGCGCCATCCAGCAACGGTGACAGGGCCGGCCAGACGTTGTCGAGCATGATGGGCTGCGCCTCTGCGGTGGGGTGAATGCCGTCGTCCTGCATCAGTTCCGGTGTCAGCGCTACCCCCTCGAGCAGGAATGGGACCAGAGGCACCTGATGACGCTGCGACAGCTCTCTGAACACACCGGTAAAGGCCTCACGATAGGCATCACCGTAGTTGGGGGGAATGTCGATACCCAGCAGCAGGACCTCGGCCCCAGACTGTTGGCTACGTTCAATCATGCTCTCGAGATTGGCGGACATCTGGGCCGGGGGCAGGCCTCGCAGGCCGTCGTTGCCGCCGAGCTCCAGCAGAACCAAATCCGGGTCATGCTGTCGCAGAAGTTCGGGCAGACGCGTGGCGCCACCGCTGGTGGTCTCGCCGCTGATACTGGCATTGACGACATCGGCGCGCTGATCGAGGCGTTGTGCCAGCAAGGCCACCCAGCCTTGTTCGCGCTCTATGCCGTAGGCGGCGCTAAGGCTGTCGCCGACCACCAGCAGAGTCGGTGGTGCTGTGTCAGACTGGGCCCATAGTGCCCCCGACAGGGGCAGCGCCAGCACAAGTCCCGACAAGACCGGCAGCCACCTGCGCCTGGTGGCCCTCACGCAAGAGCCGGCGAACGACGCTCCTATTCTTGCCATCGTCCGAGGAATTGCTATCACCATGTCGCTGTCTCCCACGTGTGAATCCGTCAACTCTGCTGCTGCTCCGGTCCTTCTGGCGCGTGGCCTGTCCAAGCATGTCGCTAGCGGCAGTCGCGAACTGACTATCCTGCGCGACCTGGAGCTTGAGGTACAGCCCGGGGAAAGCCTGGCCATTCTCGGGCAAAGCGGTGCCGGCAAGTCGACGCTGCTGGCGCTGCTCGCCGGTCTCGATACGCCCAGTGCTGGCGAGCTCGACATGTTCGGTACGTCACTGACCGCGCTCGATGAAGACGGCCGAGCGGCGCTGCGCAACGGCCGGGTCGGTTTCGTGTTCCAGAACTTTCAGCTGTTGCCGACCCTGACCGCGCTGGAAAACGTGTTGCTGCCTACCGAGCTAACCCCGCTGGATCGCCCCGAGCAGCGTGCCCGCCAGTGGCTCGAGCGGGTTGGCCTGGGTGAGCGGCTTGCTCACCTGCCCAAGCAGCTGTCCGGTGGCGAGCAGCAGCGTGTCGCCCTGGCGCGCGCCTTTGTGACTGGGCCCGAGCTGGTCTTTGCGGACGAGCCCACGGGAAATCTGGACCCCGAGACCGGGGAGCGCATCATTCAGACCCTGTTTGAGCTCAACCGTTCCGAGCGAACCACGCTGGTGCTGGTCACCCATGACCATGCCCTGGCACGGCGCTGCGATCGCTGCCTGCAGCTGGCCTCCGGCAAGCTGGTCGACATGCCCCTGTCGCAGCTGGGTCCCGCCGCGGAGGTGTCGTCATGAGTGCAGGCTCCCACCAGCCAAGCAGCACAGCATCGGCGTCAGCCGCCGAGGGGATGGGAAGCCGTCATGCCCGGGTGTTCATGCGGCAGTGCCTGATGGCACTGCGCTCGCTGCGGCGTGATCTGCGGGCCGGGGACGTGCGCGCGCTACTGGTGGCACTCACCCTGGCGGTGGCTGCCTCCACCATGATGGGCTTCTTTCTCGATCGTCTCGAGCGAGGCCTGACCCGCCAGGCCAGCCAGATGATGGGCGGGGACGTGGTGCTGGAGCAGTCCGATCCCTTTACCGCTGAGGTGCGTCAGCGCCTCGAAACGGCAGGAATGACGCTGAGCGACCAGGTCGACCTGGTCTCCATGGCCAGTCGTGACGGTGCCTTTCAGCCCGTCAGTATCAAGGCCGTTGATCAGGATTACCCCCTCTACGGGGCGTCACGGGTCGACCAGGGGCAGGGTACCGAGGAACTGACCACGGGCCCGGCTCCGGGTGAGGTGTGGCTGGCCCCCAGGCTCGAAACCCTGCTCGATATCGAACTTGGCGACCAGCTGGACCTGGGGCAGGGGAGCTTTCGCGTATCTGGCTGGATCGAACGCGAGGCCGATCAGTCCGCCGGGTTCGGCAGTTTCAATCCCCGGGTGATGATGCACGTCGATGACGTCGAGTCCACCGGCCTGATTCAGCCAGGCTCACGTATCGAGTACGAAATTCTGGCGGCCGGCTCGCCTGATGCAGTGGCCTCCCTGTCCGGTTGGCTGGCGCAGCTTCGCGCCGAAGGTGTCGAGGTGCGCGATGTGCGGGTGGATCGACCGCGTCTTGGCTCGGCCCTGGAGCGGGCGGAGACCTACCTCAGCCTGGCCGGCCTTGCTGCTGTCCTGCTGGCTGGCGTGGCGGTTGCCATGGCCACCCGTCGCTATGTGGACCGACATCTGGATACCGCTGCGTTGCTGCGCTGCTTCGGCGCGTCGCAGCAGGACCTGACCCGTGTCTTTGCGCTGCAGCTGGCGGGCTTGGCTGTTGTCGCCAGTACGTTGGGAGCAGCATTAGGGTTGGCAGGCCAGGCGGCGCTGCTCGCCTTGATGCAACGCTTTCTGCCGCTGGAGCTGCCGCCTCCTGGCATCTTGCCGCTATGGCTTGGCATCTTGACCGCCGTCGCGGTGCTGGCGGGCTTCGCCGGGCCGACGCTGCTGCGATTGAAGCGTGTCAGCGCACTCAAGGTCCTGCGGCGTGAGCTTGACCCCTTGCCGGCCTCCGGCTGGACCCTGCTGGGGGCGGCAGCGCTGGCCTTTGGCGGATTGCTGTGGCTGTATTCTGGCAGTCTGGGACTGGCGGCAGGACTACTGGTGGGCGGGATGCTGGCACTGGCGCTGCTGTGGGGGCTGGCCGGGCTGATACTTGACGGAGTGCTGAAGCTCGTCTCCCGGTGGCAACATGGCCGACCTGACAGCGTCGCCAATGCCCTGCGTCTCGGCGCCCGCCAGCTGGCCCGTCGCCGCACCGCGAGTCTTGGACAGATGCTCGCCTTCGCGGTCACCTTCTTTGCCATGACCATGATTGCTCTGGTGCGAGGGGATCTGCTGACCACCTGGCAGGCCCAACTGCCCGACGACACGCCCAACCACTTTGCGATCAATATCCAGCCGACCGAGCGAGATGCCTTCGAACGACAGCTTGGTGATATTGCCCAGACCACCAGTGACCTCTATCCCATGGTCAGAGGAAGAATCACGGCAATCAATGGCGAGCCCCCGCGGCAGGCCGTCCCCGCCGAAGCTCAGGGAGAGAATGCGCTGCGCCGGGAGCTTAACCTGACCTGGCGAGCGTCACTGCCAAGCGGCAATCGGCTGGTGGCTGGTGAGTGGTTCGCCGCGTCAGCCAACGCAGATGACTGGCTGTCGCAGGTGGACGCTGAGCCAGCCGCGTCGTCTCCCGAGACAGTGACAGCCCCCATTTCTGTGGAACGTGAGCTGGCAGAGCGCCTGGGACTAACGCTTGGGGATCGACTCAGTTTCAGTATCGGGGCCGACACCCTGGTCGGAGAAATCACCAGCCTTCGTGATCTCGATTGGGACAGCTTCAAGCCCAACTTCTATGTGATCTTCCCGCCGGGAGTGCTGGAGCGTTTCGGACACAGCTTCATCACCGCCTTCTATCTGGAGGCGGATCGCAAGGCTGACCTGGGGCAGCTGGTGGCGTCCTTTCCCGGCGTGACCTTGCTGGATGTGGATGCGCTGCTGGGCCAGGTGCGCGACGTGCTGGGACAGGTGACTCGCGCCGTCGAGGTGGTATTGGCGTTCGTGCTGCTGGCGGGGGTTAGCGTGCTCTATGCCGCTCTGATTGCCAGTCAGCCGGTAAGGGCCCACGAAAGTGGACTACTGCGCGTGTTTGGCGCGGGACGACGGCTGCTGGACCGCGTGCAGTGGTCCGAGTTTGCCGTTCTGGGCTTGGCCAGTGGACTGATGGCCGCACTGCTGGCCGAGGTCGCCACTGCGGCGTTATACCTGCTGTGGTTGGACCTTCCTCCCCGCTTTCATCTATGGATCTGGTTGGTGGTGCCGTTGTCTGGCGCGTTGATCCTGGGGGCGGTAGGGCACCTGTTGTCTCGAGGCCTGCGGCGCCAAGCGCCTGCGGCAAGCCTTGGGCTGTTGGGAAGCGCTGAGTAGCTGTCGAGCAGGGCAGGGCGCACAGTGGTTCCTGGGCAAGCGACATCAGCGCAGCGGTCGCGACCGCCGCGAAGGAGTGAACATGGGCAAGTCTGCGCAGGGAACGACCGAGAAGGGAGCCAGTGGCGATGGTATGCAGAGCGCTTCAGGGGCGAGCGTAAAGCGCAAGCGCGCCAAGCCGGACAAACGACAGGCCAGCAACAAGATGTCGGCCGAAGAGCGGCTGCGCTTCGGCCTGCTGTCTGCGCAACTGACCCTGGCTCAGCAGGCGGATCGGGCGGTGTTGGTACTGGTTGCGGGACATGCGGCGACCGGCAAGGGCGAGCTGATCAATCAGCTCAACCACTGGCTGGAGAACCGGCTGACGGAGGTGCACGCCCTGGCGCCAGGAGACGAGGAGCGCTGTCGTCCCTACTGGTGGCGCTTCTGGCATCGCCTGCCGACGCGCGGACGGCTGGGAGTGTTCGTGCACGGCTGGGTTGGCGACGCGGTCCTCGCGCGGGCTTCCAGGGCGCTGGGCGAAGGCGCTTACAGTGACCGTATCGAGCAGATGCGCCAGTTCGAAGCCGAGCTCGCGGCCGATGGGGTGCAGCTGGTCAAGCTGTGGCTGCAGATCGACGCCGAGAGTCAACGCCGACGGCTCGAGATGCTGGCGGCAGACCCGGCGACTCGCTGGCAGGTCACCGAAGACAAGTGGCGGCGGCACGCTCAGCACGGGCTGCTGGATGAATTGGCGCGGGACCTGCGCAAGCGCACCCACCGCCGCCACAGTCCCTGGATTGAGCTGGACGCCAGTTCTGGCGACTCGCTGCTGCCCCAGGTGGCCACGCTTCTCGAGAACGTCATGACAACGCCTCCTCCCGCCCTGGAAGCGGAGTCGTCACCGGCGCTGGAGGCGGTTCAGCCTCCCTCCCTGGCGGCGCTGGTGCAGCGAGAAGCACCTGAGCGGCTAAAGAAGCGCGACTATGTTGAACGCCTGTCCGAGTCTCAGGCCCGCCTGGCGGAACTGGCCCGCAGCGCCGCGCGCCAGCGAGTCCCGCTGGTGGTCATGTTCGAAGGCCACGATGCGGCGGGCAAGGGCGGTGGCATTCACCGCCTGACGTCTGCCCTGGATGCCCGGCTCTATCAGGTGCACCAGATCGCGGCACCGACCGAGGAAGAGTTGCTGCATCCCTGGCAATGGCGCTTCTGGCAGCGACTCCCCAGGGATGGCAGGGTCGCGGTGTTCGACCGCTCCTGGTACGGCCGCGTGCTGGTCGAGCGGGTGGAGGGCCTGGCCGTGGAAGATGACTGGCGTAGAGGCTACGAAGAAATACGCCAGTTCGAGGCGCGTCTGCTGGAGCATGGGGCGGTAGTGGTCAAGCTGTTCCTTGCCATCGACAAGGATGAGCAACTGGCCCGCTTCGAGGCTCGCGCCGCCACGCCCCACAAGCGCCACAAGTTGACCGATGAGGACTGGCGTAACCGCGAGCGGTGGGACGATTACCAGCAGGCGATCGACGAGATGTTCAGCCAGACTCATGTGCCCGGTGCCGAGTGGACGCTGATCGACGCCAATGACAAGCGCAGGGCGCGGCTGGAGGTGATCCAGGAAGTCAGTCGGCGGCTTGCCGCCAGGCTGCCCTTGGCATGATTATCCCTTCGGGTCTACCGGGTACCACAGCGACGGTGCCTGAGTCGGTCGAGAGGTGTCGTCGAGAGGTGTAAGAGTGGTGTGATAGCAGTGTGGCGTCAGGGCTGGCGTCATAACAAGGCTGTCGGCGGTCATGACGACAGGCTACAGTGATTCACTCAGGCCCATCTTGCTGGCGACCGGACGGATGGACCGGTCGGACGACACAGACGTTGCGACAGCCAATTGTTGAGATGGCTGAAAGGCTGATAACCGAATTCACAGGGGAGGTGAACCTCGATGAAGTATCTGATTCAACCGCGCCATGGGGCGCCACTTGCGCTACTGCTGGCGCTGGGGTCCGGTATGGCGCAGGCCGATGCCGAGCGTCTTGAGGCGGACCTCAAGACGATGCTGGGAGGCGAGGGCACGCTGGAGATCGGTGACGTGTCCGATGAACTCTTCGGCAGCACCACCAGCGCCGAGGATCTGGTGTTGACGGGCCCTGATGGAGAGCGGCTCAGTGTTGCTCGCTATCTGGTCGAAGGTGACTACGAGTCGCCCGACGAAGTCGTGCTGGAAGAGGTGGAACTGATTGACCGTGGCGCGAGCATGACCCTCACCCGGTTAAGCTTCGAGGAGCCCGGTCAGGCGGTTCTGGACCTGCGTGAACTGCCCTGGGGCCAGGACAATCCCCTGGCGGGGCTACGTCTGGAAGGCCTGGTCATGGACCAGAGCGAAGGATCGGTGGGCGCGGACCTGCCCTGGGGCGAGTTTCCCGGACAGATCAATATCGACAGCCTGGAAGCGACTGAACTCAGCCAGGATGCCATCGGTAGTCTGGTGCTGTCGGGTCTGACGGGGGCGTTCCAGGGGGACGAAGACCTGGGCACCGGGACCTTTGCCCTGCCGTCGCTGAGCCTGACCGGCTTGAAGGGAATGGAAGGCGATTCGCCGACCGTCGACGTGCTTGAGCTGTCCGACTTCTCGCTGGATTCCGATCGTGTGGTGGCCTCCTTGGCCAGCCTGGTGGCGGATGGCGACATGACGGATGGGGCCTACAGCGGTCGCATGGAAGGACTGGCCCTGGACCTGGCGAAGATGATCGAGCTGGCGCCGGCGGATGAGCGCACCCAGCTGCGCATGGTCGCCAATGTGCTGACCGGAGGCACCGGGCAGTTGACCCTGGATGCCGACATGGACGGCACCTGGGAAGCACAGGGATCCAATGGCCAGGTGGCCAGTCGCTTTACCATGACGGCCCGTGACGCCCTGCGTATCGGTTTCGATAGCGACCTGCCCGTCAATCTTCCCAAGGGCCAGGACCCCGCGACCTATTTCGCGGGCCTGAACGACTGGACCGAGCTGGATCTGCAGGGCGGCGATGTGTCGCTCGATATCGGCGATCTCGGCGTCTTCGGACGGATTGCCCCGGTGATCGCGGCGACCCAGGGAGTCTCGGAGGACGCGCTGCTTGAGCAGTTCCGGACCCAGGCGGAAGGCTTCGGCATCATGATGGGGCCCCAGATCGGGGCGGTGCTCAGCGGTATCGTCAAGATGATGGCGGGCGAAGCCAGCAGCATGCAGATCACCACCGAGCTTCCGCCCAGCCAGCATATTCAGAAACTGGCCAAGGAAGACCCGATGGGTCTGCCGGACGCGCTGTCGATGCAGGTCACGGTGGAGTAATCGCGGTAAAGCGGCGCATCGCAAGGGAAGGATGAGTCGCTGCGCCGACGGCGGCCACGTCGTCGGCGTCCAAATAACCGGCCTGTTCAGGCGTGGTTCAGTAAAACTAACCCCAAGATGAGAAATCATGGAACAGCTCATGACGGTCTTTCATGTGAAAGCGGTCATGGGCTGCGCTATTATGGCGGCCCGATTTATACGATTCTCTGTCGTCTTTCCCCTGCCGCGAGGTTATGCCGCCGATGTTCAGCCGTGATATGCAGATTGCCGGTTTCGATGATGCCCTGTTCGATGCCATGCAAAAGGAAGTGGCTCGTCAGGAAGCCCACATCGAACTGATCGCCTCCGAGAACTATGCCAGCCCCCGCGTGATGGAGGCTCAGGGTAGCCAGCTGACCAACAAGTACGCGGAAGGCTATCCCGGCAAGCGCTACTACGGTGGCTGCGAGTACGTCGACATTGTCGAGCAGCTGGCCATCGACTACGCCAAGGAGCTGTTTGGTGCCAGCTACGCCAACGTTCAGCCGCACTCTGGCTCCCAGGCCAACGGCGCGGTCTTCCAGGCGCTGGTCAAGCCGGGTGATACCGTCCTCGGCATGAGCCTGGACGCTGGGGGCCACCTGACCCACGGCGCACGTCCCAACTTCTCCGGCAAGCATTACAATGCCGTCCAGTATGGCATCGACGAGTCCGGACGTATCGACTACGAGGAAGTGGCACGTCTGGCCCGCGAGCACCAGCCGAAGATGATCATTGCAGGCTTCTCTGCCTACTCCCAGATCATCGACTGGGCTAAGTTCCGCAAGATCGCTGACGAAGTGGGCGCCTACCTGCTGGTCGACATGGCCCACGTGGCGGGTCTGGTGGCGGCGGGTGTCTACCCGACGCCGCTGCCCCACGCCCATGTGGTCACCACGACCACCCACAAGACGCTGCGCGGACCCCGCGGTGGCCTGATCCTGTCCGCCGAGAACGATGCCGACATCGAGAAGAAGCTGCAGTCCGCCGTCTTCCCTGGTGGCCAGGGTGGGCCGCTCGAGCACGTGATCGCGGCCAAGGCGATCTGCTTCAAGGAAGCCATGGCGCCCGAGTTCAAGACCTACCAGCAGCAGGTGGTCAAGAACGCCCAGGTGATGGCCAAGGTGTTTATCGAGCGCGGCTACGATGTGGTGTCCGGTGGCACCGAAGATCACCTGTTCCTGCTCTCCCTGATCAAGCAAGGCCTGACCGGCAAGGATGCGGATGCCGCTCTGGGTCGCGCTCATATCACGGTCAACAAGAACGCCGTGCCTGGCGATCCCCAGAGCCCGTTCGTGACCTCTGGCCTGCGTATCGGCACCCCGGCGGTGACCACTCGCGGCTTTGGCGAGGCCGAGTGCGGCGACCTGGCCGGCTGGATCTGCGACATTCTCGACGTCATGGCCAGCGGTGAGTCCAGCGAAGCCGTTGAAGCGGACGTAAAAGCCAAGGTCGAGGCAGTCTGCGCTCGTCTTCCGGTCTACGCCTGATAGCGGCAGGGTAAGCACCATCAGGAACCGTAGCCTGATGACGTAGCCTGCACGACGGAATGCCCCCATGAGCCCTGCTCGTGGGGGCATTTTCATGCTGGCGGCAGGCTCATCCAGGGGGCCGGCCAAGCCTGCCGGGTGCTGCTGCACCATGTTGGTGCCTGGGTGTGCACCTGTCCTGACCTCGGTGGATGCTTCGTTGTGCACATGTTTTTGCATGTGACTGTTTTATTTATCTTCCTTAACGCGGTGGCGTACCCCTTGCTATGAGTCAAGGTGAACTCTTTTGATGCGAAGGCCCTGCCATGCACGCCACTGCCACGCCCTGCCTGGGCGACAGCGCTGAACCCCGCCTTCTGTTTACCGATCTGGATGGCTCTCTACTTGACCACCATGACTACGATTGGGCGCCTGCCCAGCCGTGGCTCGAGACGCTGCGCAAGGCCGGTGTCGGGGTGATTCCGGTGACCAGCAAGACGCGCAGTGAGCTGCTTGGCTTGCGCCAGGCGCTGGGACTTGCTGATCAGCCCTTTATTGCCGAGAACGGAGCGGTCATCGCCCTGCCCGAAAGCTGGTGCCATGCCAGGCGCGAGGGTCCAGTGGGCCCCGATGGCCTGGTCATTCGCACCCTGGGTGTCGATATCGGACTGATTCGTCGGCGCGTGGCGATCTGGCGGGAGCGTCTGTCGGCGCGCTTTCTGACCATGAGTGAAATGGCACTGGAGGACGTCGTGGCGTTCACCGGCCTGGATGAACAGGAGGCACGCCTGGCGCGCCTGCGCGAAGGCAGCGAGCCGCTGCTGTGGGAAGACGACGATGCGCTGTTGCAACGCTTTCGCGAAGGGCTGGCAGGCGATGGCCTGCGCATGACCCGTGGCGGACGCTTCTGGCATGTGCTGGGGGACACCGACAAGGGCCAGGCGGTGCGTTGGCTGTGTGCGCGCTACGAGGCGTTGAAGGGCAAACGACCGACCACCCTGTCCCTGGGCGACGGCCCCAATGACGTGGCCATGCTGGAGGCAACCGACGCCGCGGTGGTCATTCGCGGCCAGCATGGTCTGGATGTCCGGCCGGATCAGCCAAACCTCTACCGCAGTGAAGCGATGGGGCCACGGGGCTGGGCCGAAGGGGTAGCCCATTGCTGGGGAGCGAACCCTCAGGCCCTCGAGGCAGCGGCCAGGGGTGACCAGGGCGTGCAGACAGACGATCAGCATCACCATCTTGGCGGAAAAGAGGACGACGCATGAGCGATTTCCATCAGAACGGCATCATTACCGATTTTCACAACCTGACCCGTCGTTCTGCCGAAGAGCTTGAGGCGGACCTTGAGCAGTTCGCCAGACAGCGGCCGCTGGGGCTGATCCTGCCGTCGCTCTATTCTGAACTGGAAGGACCGGCACTGGATGCGATCGTCGAGACCTTGTCGAGTGCCGACTACTTGTCCGAGATTGTCATCGGCCTGGATCGTGCCGACCGCGATCAGTTTCTGCGTGCTCGGGAATTCTTCTCCCGCCTGCCTCAGCACCACCGCATCCTGTGGAATGATGGACCTCGCCTGCGCGAGCTCGACGCAGACCTGTCTGCCGAGGGGCTTGCCCCACAGCAGCCGGGCAAGGGGCGCAACGTCTGGTTCTGTGCGGGCTATGTCCAGGCATCGGGGCGCACAGCAGCGGTGGGACTGCACGATTGCGATATTCTGACCTACGACCGCTCGCTGCTGGCCAGACTGATGTACCCCGTGGCGCATCCACGCTTCAACTACGCGTTCTGCAAGGGCTACTACTCGCGCATCGCCGAAGGCAAGCTGAACGGACGGGTGTCCCGGCTACTGGTCACGCCGCTGCTGCGGGCGCTGAAGATCATGCACGGGCCGCTGCCTTATCTGGACTATCTCGATAGCTATCGCTACCCGCTGTCAGGCGAGTTTTCCATGCGCACGGAGGTGCTCGACAACCTGCGCATACCCGCCGACTGGGGACTGGAGATCGGGGTGCTGTCCGAGGTGCACCGTGACCATTCGACCAACCGTCTGTGTCAGGTCGACATTGCCGATGTCTACGATCATAAGCATCAGCCGGTCTCTGCCGATGATGCCAGTGCGGGGCTCAACCGCATGAGTCTGGATATTGCCAAGGCGCTGTATCGCAAGCTGGCAACGCAGGGGGTGGGGTTCTCCTCCGAGGGTTTTCGCACGCTGAAGGCGACCTACTACCGACTCGCTCTGGATTTGATCGAGTCCTACGACCACGATGCCACCATGAATGGCCTGAGCCTCGATCGCCACGCCGAAGAGCAGGCCGTAGAGCTGTTTGCGGCGAATCTGATCGAGGCGGGAAATGCTTTCCTCGACAACCCCCGGGAGAAGCCCTTCATTCCCAGTTGGAACAGGGTAAGAGCGGCGCTGCCGGATCTTCCACAGCGCCTTTATCAGGCGGTGGAAGCCGACAACGCCGGAGATGTCTAGGAGGGAGAGTGCCTGTCACGGGGGCTCGCCATGGCAAGGCCCCGGTGATGACAAAGTTGATCCGCTGTGGTGCCAGCCCCTCAGGGGCTGGCGCTTCCCATGATGGTCTCGAACAGGGCCTGTCCCGGCAGTCCCTGAGTCATTTCGACCTTGCCATCATGGCGATAGACCATGCCTGGGGTGGCCACCATGCCGAAGCCTCGGAACAGCTCATGATTGCTCTGTAGACGCTGTTCCAGGTCGCGGGGTAGCTGGCGCATCGGCGTAATTGGATCACCCCCTTCGTGAGCGGCCAGGGCGGCAGAGGGGTCGTCCGCGGCCAGCATGGTGACCGCCTGGCGTGGGCTCGCTGGATCCAGTATGCCCACCATGACGTGGCGTAGCTGGACCTCTCCGCTCTCCACGAAGGGGCGGGTCATCTGCCACAGGCGGGTGCAGTATGGGCAGTTGGGATCGGTGAAGACGTATACCGTGCGCGGCGCGTCCGGGTCGCCATCAGCGATCCAGGCGCTGTCAGCCAGGTCCTGCCACACCGCTTCATCCTGAGGTCCTTGCACCAGTCGCTCCAGCGGCTCTTCCGACAGGTTGTTGGCCTCACCGTCAATCAGGTTGCCGACAATGGCGTGCTCGCCATCGGCAGTCACGAAGATTGTCATGGGCTGGCCTCGGTGGCTGGCAGCGTAGCCCTCCAGGCCTCCAGGGGCATCAAATTCTCCATGCACTTCCAGGCCTTCTTTCTCGAGGGCCTCGATAGGCGCGGGGTAATCCTTGGCTTCGACGCTGGATAGCGGCAGCAGACCGAAGGCCACCGCAGCAAGGGTCATGAAGGATCGCGGGTAACGCGGGCGCGATGGGGCATCGGGGCGGCGGGGGGTGTCCTGACTCATCGGTGTTCGGGCTCGCATGTCGTTGTCGGAGGGGCGCGCAGAGGTGACCTGATCATCCCGGTGGTAGGGCGGCCAGTGCTGTGACACCAGCTGGGACAACAGGATGAGAGGTCAGTTCGGTGGCCGGCCCGGTTGGTGGGGTTACGGATAAAGGAAACGCTGAAGTCATCAGCCGAGCGGCGCCAGGCGCCCGCAGCGCAGGCGCCGGAGCCTTTGCGCTACAGGTGAGGCGATCGAGGGGCGCGCAACGCAGCGAATCGTTGGTGCAGGCAGTGATGCAGTGTTTCCTGAATGCTCAATCATGACGCACCAGCCATAGTGAGCGATAGGGCGCCAGGGTATCGCAATGGCGCCATTCGCCGCCCTCCAGCAGGTCCTCCCAGCCAGGACGTTCGAGTTCCGCCATGACCAGAGGTTGCGGGCGGTCGGTAACATTATGGATCGCCAGCAGGCGACGGCCGCTGGCAATCGGCCCACGCTGAATGGCCAGCAATTGTGGCGCGGTTGGCACCACCGTCTGAGCGGCGTCGGGGTGGAAGCAAGGCTCTCGGCGGCGCAGTTCAAGGCGACGCGTGAGGGCGACGAATACCTCACGGGTCGGCGTGTGCCGGCTGTCCAGCAGCATCCCCAGTTCCTGGCGCTGCCAGCGCTTGCGGTTGATGGAGCGCAGGCGCCCGCTGCGCTCGACGCCATCATGGTCATTCTGGGTAGCCGTCAGACAGTGAATGTAGACCCCGGGAATGCCCTTCAGGACCAGCATCAGGTGCTGACTCAACAAGAAGCGCTCGACCTGCCAGGGGTCGGGGCCTCGGCGGGTGCCGCTCATGGCATCGAACCAGGTGATGTTCAGTTCGTAGGGACTGTCACTGCCGTCGCTTTGGCGGCGCATGCTGACAAAGCCACCGAAGCGCTGCATCAAGCCAACCAGAGCATCGATTTCGTGTTGCTCGAGCCAGCCTTCCAGCGGTCGTACCCCGATGCCGTCGTGGCTGGCTGTGAAGTTGAGATAGCTGCAGCCCTCTGGAAGCTCGGGCAGCGTGTTGAGCCAGCGGGCGATGGTGCCGGCCTCACCGCTGGTCAGGGTATGCAGCAGCAGTGGGGGCAGCGGGAACTGATAGACCAGATGGGCTTCATCCGGTGGTGTGTGCTCACGCTCCAGGCCAAAGTAGCTGATGTTCTCGGCGTGAGGCACGTTGGTCTCGGTGATGATCAAGGTGCCGGGAGCCACATGATCGACGATGGCGCGCAGCAGACGCACCACGGCGTGGGTTTCGGGAAGGTGAATGCAACGGGTGCCGGGCCGTTTCCACAGGAAGGCGACGGCGTCCAGGCGCACGATCCGCGCGCCCTGCTGAAGATAGAACAGCAGTATGCCGATGAATTCGATCAGCACGTCGGGGTTGGCAAAGTTCAGGTCGATCTGGTCCTCCGAGAAGGTGGCCCACAGATGGCGTACCCCCCGACGGGTACTGACCGGTACCAGCAGTGGAGAACTGCGTGGCCGTACGACGTCGCTGAGATCCGTTTCCGGGTCCATCTCGATGAAGTAGTCGCGACCGGGCAGGTTGCCGCCCAGGTAGTCGGCAAACCACAGCGACTCCCTTGAGACATGATTCAAGACCAGATCCACCATCAGGTCGTGGCGGCTGGCCAGCCGCCTGATGTCTCGCCACTCGCCCAGGGCCGGGTCGACCTCGCGGTAGTGAATGACCGAGAAGCCATCGTCGCTGCTCCAGGGAAAGAAGGGCAGCACGTGCACCCCGCTGAACACGCCAGCCAGTCGGCTGTGAAGAAAGTCATCGAGCACGGCCAGGGGAGGTTTGGGCGACGTCTCCTGACCGCTGTCCGAGCGTGATTCGTGCTCATCGATCAGCGAATCACCGTACAGAATCAGCCATTGATCCTTTTCACTCCACAGTTCGTTTCTTGCACCATGACGGTGCGAAAGACGGGCGCCCTGCGCTTCGATCAGGCGCAGCAGGCGGCGCAGCACTTCCTCGCTACGTTCTCCATAAAGAGGTGTCAGCAAGGCTTTGGCATGCTGCTGGAAGCGGTCTGCGTCCATCGCTGTGAGTGGTGGGGCCATGGCGTCCTCCTTGGGCGGGCGAGGCGGGAGGTTGCGCCTGTGCCCGACGTCTTATTGGCAGGATAATGCACAACATCAAGCACAGGGCGTGCCAACTGGCATCGCGCAAAGGGCTTGGCGGACGGTTGCGCTGGGCGAAAAAGGCCGCAACCGTTACACTATGGCGACATTTTCTCCTGCCGGACTGCCCGCTATGCATTGCCCTTTCTGTGGCGCTCAAGAGACTCGTGTGACCGATTCCCGGCTGGTTGCCGAAGGCGACCAGGTGCGTCGACGTCGGCAGTGCGCGGGATGCGGGGAGCGCTTCACTACCTATGAGACCGCCGAACTGGTGATGCCGCGGATCGTCAAGGCCGATGGCTCCCGTGAGGTGTTTGACGAGAGCAAGCTGCGAGCGGGCATGCTGAGGGCTCTGGAAAAACGCCCGGTCAGTGCGGAATCCATCGAAGCGGCGGTGGAGCGCATACGCCAGAACCTGAGGGCCCGAGGGGAGCGTGAGGTCCAGGCGCGGGTCGTGGGTGAGGAAGTGATGAATGCGCTCAAGCGCCTGGACCAGGTGGCTTACATTCGCTTCGCCTCGGTGTATCGCAGATTTCAGGACATCGACGAGTTTCGTGCCGAGATTGACCGGTTGGCTCAGGAGCCGAGCTTCACCCCCGACAATGAGGAGCCGTCATGAGCCGCGACGATGCACCTCCGGCGTCAGCCCCTGGCCATGATGCCCACTGGATGGCGAGGGCGCTTCGCCTGGCTGAGCATGGCCGCTACACCAGCATGCCGAATCCGCGTGTCGGTTGCGTGCTGGTCAAGGACGGCGAGTGGCTGGCCGAGGGCTTTCATGAGCGTGCCGGTGAGCCCCATGCGGAAATCCATGCGCTGAACGGCGCCGGTGAGCGCTCCCGTGGTGCAACCGCCTATGTGACGCTGGAGCCATGCTCGCATCATGGTCGCACCGGCCCCTGCTGCGATGCCTTGATCAAGGCGGGCGTCGCCCGGGTCGTGGTGGCCATGCAGGACCCCAACCCACAGGTCGCTGGGCGTGGCATCCAGAGGCTGCGTGAGGCAGGTATCGAGGTGCTGGTCGGTTGTCTTGAGGACGATGCGCTGACCTTGAATGCGGGCTTCGTATCGCGCATGACCAAGGGGCGCCCGCGGGTGCGCCTGAAGCTGGCCATGAGCCTCGATGGGCGTACCGCCATGGCCTCCGGCGAGTCCCAGTGGATCACCGGCCCTGCGGCACGCCGCGATGTGCAGCGCCTGCGTGCCCAGAGCTGCGCGATTCTGACTGGCGTCGACTCCATCATCTTCGATAACTCGCGACTGACGGTGCGAGCCGAGCAACTGGGGCTCGATCAGGCTGACACCATTGCCCGTCGCCAGCCGCTGCGCGTGGTGGTCGATTCGCGTCTGCGCATGCCGTTGGCGGCTGCCTGTCTGAGCGAGCCCGGTCAGACCCTGGTGGTCTGCGTCGAAGGCGTCGAGTCTCCTCGCCGGGAAGCGCTGGAGCGCAGCGGGGCCCGAGTACTGGAAATGCCGGCCGGCGAGGACGGTCGCGTAGATCTGCCGACGCTGCTCGACTGGCTGGGGCGTGAAGAAGGATGCAACGAGCTGCTGGTCGAAACCGGTGCGACCCTTGCCGGTGCCATGATGGATGCCTGTCTGGTGGATGAGCTGCGCCTCTACATGGCGCCGACGCTGCTTGGACCCGAGGCCCGTGGACTGATGTCATTGAGCGGGATTGACCAGATGGCTCATCAGCGACCGCTCGAGATCATCGATATTCGCGCCTTGGGCCAGGACTGGCGAATTTTGGCTCGCCCCGCACTGCCTGCCTGCACAGGGCGCTGAGCTAACGCCCTGAAAATGACAGAGCCCTGATAACCTAGAGCCCTGATGACCTAGAGCCCTGATTATTCTAGCGCCCCGATACGGGGCGGGTGCAGGTGCCCGCGTGGATACGTGGTTATCCGCATACCCTCTCATTCGCCGCCACTGGCGCCCAGCCGCGTCCCACGGTACCCTGACGGCCGTTTCTGGCCGCCGTCGCCGTGTGGCCACTTCAGATCCAGGGAGCACACATGTCGCAGTCTTCCAGCGGGGGCCTGGCCCCTATTGCCGAACTCGTCGAGGATATCCGTCAAGGCCGCATGGTCATCTTGATGGATGATGAGGACCGGGAAAACGAAGGTGACATCATCATGGCGGCCGAGAAGGTAGAGGCCAGCCATATCAATTTCATGGCGGTTCACGCCCGCGGCCTGATTTGCATGCCGATGACCCGCGAGCGTTGCGAGCAGCTCAAGCTTCCGCTGATGGTGCAGGATAACGGTTCTGGTTACGGCACCAAGTTCACCCTGTCCATCGAGGCCGCCGAGGGCGTCAGCACCGGCATCTCTGCAGCGGATCGCGCACGCACCGTGCAGGCGGCCAGCGCTCGCAATGCGCGCCCCGAGGACATCGTTCAGCCGGGCCACATCTTTCCGCTGATGGCGGAGCCGGGTGGGGTGCTGCGGCGTGCCGGCCACACCGAGGCGGCCTGTGATCTGGCGGCGCTTGCCGGGTGTGACCCCAGCGGTGTGATCTGTGAAATCATGAACGAAGATGGCACCATGGCCCGCCGGCCGGAGCTCGAGCGCTTCGCCGAGACCCATGGCATCAAGATGGGCACCATCGCCGACCTGATCCACTACCGCATCCATAACGAGCAGACGGTGGAAGAGGTAGAGCGGTTGCCGGTCAGCACTGCCTATGGCGAGCTGACGGCCCACGTCTTTGCCGACCGCATCCACAAGGTGCACCATCTGGCGCTGGTCAAGGGACACCCGACACCGGATGGCGTGACCACGGTGCGCGTCCATCTGGCCAACGAGATGCGTGACCTGATGTGCCTGGTCAAGGGTGAAGAAGCATCCTGGCGTGCGCATCAGGCCCTGGAAGAGGTGGCGCGAGCCGAGCACGGCGTGTTTGTGCTACTCGATGACATGCGCTCCCGCCAGGACCTCAACGACCTGCTACAGGTCTTTCTCGAGCGCCGCCGCACTGCCCGCGGCAGTGAGTCGGACGGGTCGGGCAACTACCTGACCATCGGCACCGGCTCCCAGGTCCTGCGCGAGCTTGGAGTGGGCAAGATGCGCCTGCTTAGCTCCCCCTGGAAGTTTTCGGCGCTGTCAGGCTTTGACCTGGAAGTGGTGGACATCGTGTCGCCCACTGATCTAGACGCATGATGATTCCCAGGCGATGCCCCAAGGCATCACCTGGGGATTCGGCTATCCATTAGGGGATTATCCCCGACTGCCGGCCAGGTGCCGGCGAATTCAGGAAATTTCAAGATGCAACCTATCTCCCAAGTCGAAGGCAGCTTTGTCGAGGTTCAGGGCCGCTACGTGATCGTCGTGGGCCGCTTCAACCACCATGTGGTGGACTCTCTGGTGGAAGGCGCTGTGGACAGCCTGGTGCGCCATGGCGTGGACATGGAGATGATCGATATCGTTCATGTTCCTGGCGCCTGGGAACTGCCTCTGGCCGTCAAGCGGGTGTTGCAGGTGGCCAAGCCCGACGCGGTGATCGCCCTGGGCGCCGTCATCCGCGGTGGCACGCCTCACTTCGAGCACGTGGCCGGCGAGTGCAACTCGGCCCTGTCGCGTCTTCAGCTCGACTTTGACACGCCGGTGGCGAATGGCGTGCTGACCGTGAACTCCATCGAGCAGGCGATCGAGCGTGCCGGTACCAAGGCAGGCAACAAGGGAACCGAAGCGGCCATGGCCGCCATGGAAATGGTCTCCCTGTTGCGCCACTTTGGTGACGATGGCGAGGAGACCTCCGCATGAGCCGTGAACAGCGTGCGCCGACCAAGGCTCAGCAATCCCGTCGTGCCGCCCGCGAGCTGGCGGTGCAGGGACTCTACCAGTGGCAGATGACCGAGAAATCGATCAGCGCGGTGGAAGCCGAGTTCCGCAGCCAGGTGCCGGATGATGACCTGGAAACCCATGAGAACTGGCTCAAGGTGATGGAAATCGCCGACCTGGCGCTGTTCCATGAGCTGCTGCACAACGTCGCTCGCTATCGCAAGGAGCTCGACGCGGACATCGCTCCCTTGCTCGACCGTCGTCTCGAGGACATCGATCCGATCGAGCTGGCCATCTTGCGCCTCGGTGCCTACGAGCTGTCGCGGCGCCTCGAAGTGCCGTACCGTGCGGTCATCAACGAAGGGGTCGAGCTGGCCAAGTCGTTCGGTGCGACGGATGGGCACAAGTACATCAACAGCATTCTCGACAAGCTGGCGATCAAGCTGAGAAGTGCCGAGGTCAGTGCCCGTCGCCGCTGAAGGTCGCTGCTGATGTACGGAGAATTCGAACTCATCCAGCGCTGGCTGGCACCGGCGAGACGCGGGTCTGCTGACGCGTCCGGCGTAAGCCTGGGCGTCGGTGACGATGCCAGCCTGATGCAGCCCACCCCGGGCCATGAGCTGGTGGTCAGCGTCGACACGTCGGTCGAGGGGCAGCACTTTCCGCCAGGTGCGCCCGCCGCTGCGCTGGGGCATCGAGCCGTGGCTGTCAGTCTCAGTGATCTGGCGGCCATGGGCGCCAGACCACGCTGGTGTCTGATGGCATTGACCCTGCCTGACGCCAACGACGACTGGGTGGCAGAATTCGCTCGTGGCTTCCATGCTGTGTGCGATAGCGCCGGTATGGTGCTGGTCGGCGGAGATGTGACCCGCGGTCAGCGCGCCATCAGTGTCACCGTCATGGGCGAGGTGCCGACCGGGCAGGCACTGCGCCGTGATGGGGCCAAGGCCGGTGACGTGCTGGCGGTGACCGGAGCCCTCGGCGGAGGCGCCGGCGGTCTTGCCGCATGGCAAGGCGGAGCGCGAGATATGGAGCAGCCTCTGCTGAAGCGTTACCTGCTGCCCGAAGCGCGCTGGCAGGCCGGTGAAGTCCTGCGCGGGTTGGCGAATGCGGCCATCGACGTGTCCGATGGCTTGCTGGCTGACCTGGATCACGTGCTCAGCGCCTCAGGCGTCGGTGCTGTCCTGGACAGCGCGTCGCTGCCTCTGGCCGACGGTCTGGCCGCGAGGCTGGGCCAGGATGCCGCCATTGAGGCGGCGCTATGCGGCGGGGATGACTATGAGTTGCTGGTCTCCTTGCCCCCGTCACGGGTCGCCCAGGCGAAGGCTTCGCTGCTGGCTCTGGGCATCGAGCTGACGCCGATCGGTCATTTGACCGAGACGCCGGGCATACAGGGCGTGAAGATCCCATCCAGGGCTGGCTGGCAACATTTCCACGGAGGGACATCGTGAACAAAGCACCGGCTAGCGTCTGGCACCGGCCGACCCACTTTCTTGCCTTCGGGCTTGGCAGTGGGGCGGCGCCCTTTGCTCCAGGTACCTTCGGCACCCTGGCGGCCATTCCGTTCTACTGGCTATTGTCAGAACTGACCCTCGGTTGGTACCTGGTGATGATCGCCATCACCTTCGTGTGGGGCGTCTGGTTATGCGACAAGACCTCCCGCGATCTGGGTGTCCACGACCACTCCGGCATCGTCTGGGATGAGTTCGTCGGCTACTGGTTGACCATGGCGGCGGTGCCCTTCTCATGGGAGGCGGCACTGTGGGGCTTTGTTGTCTTCCGGGTCTTCGACGTCATCAAGCCCTGGCCGATTCGCTGGGCGGATCGGCGTGTTGCCGGCGGCTTTGGCATCATGGTCGATGACGTCTTGGCGGGGGTCTACTCCTGGTGCACCATGCACCTGTGGTTCTGGTTGCACTGAGCGAGCGGTGCGTCAGAGGAAGACGTTCGCTGGCTGAGAGGAAGGAACATGCGCAAGGAACGATGGATCGTACCCGTAGTGGTGGTGCTGGCGGTGGCCTGGGCCGTGGCTCAGTACCTCGCCAGCCTGCTGTTCGAGCGTGAGCTTGCGCGGGCGCTGGCCGACCTGGAAGCCAGGGGCGACCTGCGCATCTCGCGCAGCGATGTCCGGCAAGGCTGGCTGAGCTCATCCGGCGTACTGCATATCGCCCCCCTCATCGGCCACGCCTGGCACCTGTCGCTGCCCTACGATGCGCGCCACGGCGTCCTCGATACCAGTGTCATCGGTACCGTGGAGCTGCATGTCGGCGAGGCCGACGAGCGGCTGTTTGGCGATGCCATTCCCGCTGCCCCGCCGCGCTGGGAAGCCCACTATCGCACCCTGGGCGGTACCCTCCAGGGTGAGCTGGCGCTGGCGCCCTTCATTGTCAGCCAGTCGCCCCCTCGCAGCGGCCCCCGCTCGCTGCATTTCTCGGGTGCGCGGATCGCCTTCGATGGCATCTACGGTGACTGGCGAACCCGCATGACCGTTGATTCCGTACAGTTGCGTGATGGTGAGGCCCGACTCGAGGTCGGTCCGCTTCAGTATCAGAGCCGCTATGCCTACACCCCGGGGGCGCTTCACTTCAATCAGCAGGACAGTCTGACCATCGAGGCGCTGAGCCTGCGTCATCCGCAGGTCAATCTGGACGGCACCTCGATCGTGCTGCAGACCGACACCCAGTTGGATGACAGTGAACTCAGGCTGAAGAGCAATCTGACGCTTGGCGAAATTCGCTCCGGCAACGACATGCTGGTGGATGGCGAGCTGAGCATCGAGCTGTCCCGGATCAATGCCGACGCGCTGCGCTCTGTCGTTGAGCTGGCGCGACACAAGACGGCATTGGGCACGGTGTCGTTGGACGACGCCGCGGCGGATTCGGCCATGGATCGGGCGCTGGCTCAGCTGCTCAAGGACTCCCCGCGACTGGACCTGGTCGACGTCAACCTGGATAGCCCCATGCTCGGGCTGAGCCTGCATGGGGATGGCGTTGTCGTGTTTGATCCGCGTGAGCTGGATCAGTTGAGTCCCCTGGCGCTGGATGACCCCTCGATGCGCGCTAAGTTTCGGGAACGCCTGGACGGCGATTTCGAGTGGCGTGAACCTCCTGCCGTAGTGGCGCTGTGGCTGAGATTGCCGCTGGATACGTCGATGCTGGGCATCGATGTGGTCAAGGGCCAGCTGCGCATCAATGGACGCCCGCTGCCGCCGCTGCTGGGCCGCTGACACCAGATGATGGCTCCCAGCGTTGTCGCAACGGCACGCACTAACGCGCCTGGTTGTCACCCCACGCCTTGAACTTGGCGTCGATCGCCCACATTCCTGAGTAGCATATGGGCAAGGCCCCAACTTCAGGATGAGGTGACCATGAGCGATGATCGTGATTCCCGGTCTGATGAGCTGGACTGGATTCCCCTTGGCGGTGCTGCTGACGACGGTCAGAACGATGACGATGACAGTCAGTCCCAGCTTGAAAGCCATGCGGTGATTCCTGCCAGTGCGAGTCTGCCGGAGCGGTTGTACCTGCTGCCGATCCATAATCGTCCCTTCTTTCCGGCCCAGGTTCAGCCGTTGGTGATCAACCGCGAGCGCTGGTCCGAGACCATCGAGAGGGTGGCCAATACCCCCCACGACACCGTAGGCCTTGCGTTTGTCGGGGAAGCGGGCGTGGAAGAGCTGTCCTACGAAGACTTCCCTACCATCGGCACGGCGGTGAAAGCGCACAAGCTGCAGGGTGAGGATCAGCAGATCCAGTTCATCGCCCAGGGCGTCCGGCGCTTCAAGATCGAGCGCTGGCTGTCACGCAAGCCGCCATTTCTGGTCGAGGTGTCGTATCCCCGCGAGCCGGTGGATACCGAGGACGACGAAACCCGTGCCTACGCCATGGCATTGATCAATGGCATCAAGGAGCTGCTGCCGATCAATCCCCTCTACGGCGAAGAGCTCAAGCACTATCTCAATCGCTTCAGCCCCCACGAGCCTGGTCCGCTGACGGACTTTGCGGCGGCCATTACCTCGGCGCAGGGGGGGGAGCTGCAGGACGTGCTGGCGACGCTGCCAGTGGTTCCACGCATGCAAAAAGTGCTGCCGCTGTTGCGCAAGGAGATTGAAGTCGCGCAACTGCAGAGCGAGATCAGTGAGCAGGTTAACGCCCAGATGCAGGAGCGTCAGCGCGAGTTCTTCCTGCGTGAGCAGTTGAAGGTGATCCAGCGCGAGCTGGGCATCTCCAAGGACGATCGCGAGAACGATGTGGATACCTTCCGGGCTCGCCTGGAAGGGCGCGAGGTGCCGGAGCGGGTTCAAGAGCGTATCGATGACGAACTGGGCAAGCTGTCGGTGCTGGAAACCGGCTCCCCCGAGTACGGTACCACGCGCAACTATCTGGACTGGCTGACCGCCATGCCCTGGGGCCAGCAGAGCCAGGATCAGCTTGATCTGGCCCATGCCCGCAAGGTCCTCGACCGCGATCATGACGGTCTGACCGACGTGAAAGAGCGGATCGTGGAGTTTCTTGCCGAAGGTACGTTCAAGGGCGATGTCGGGGGCTCTATCGTGCTGCTGGTCGGCCCACCCGGGGTCGGCAAGACTTCTATCGGGCGCTCCATCGCCGAGGCACTCGGTCGCGAGTTCTACCGCTTCTCGGTCGGCGGGATGCGTGACGAGGCCGAGATCAAGGGCCATCGCCGGACCTACGTGGGGGCCATGCCGGGCAAGCTGGTACAGGCGCTCAAGGAGGTCGAGGTCGAGAACCCGGTGATCATGCTCGACGAGATCGACAAGATGGGTCAGTCGTTCCAGGGTGACCCTGCATCGGCACTGCTGGAGGTGCTGGACCCTGAGCAGAACGTCGACTTCCTCGATCACTATCTGGACGTGCGCCTCGACCTGTCCAAGGTGCTGTTCGTGTGTACCGCGAATACGCTGGATTCGATTCCGCCGGCGCTGCTGGACCGGATGGAGCAGATTCGGCTGTCTGGCTATATCGCTGAGGAAAAGCAGGCGATTGCCCGCCATCATCTGTGGCCCAAGCTGCTGAAGCGGGACAACATCCCGAAGAAGCGCATCAACCTGACAGCGGCGGCGCTGCGCCAGGTGGTCGAGGGCTATGCCCGTGAAGCGGGAGTACGCCAGCTGGAGAAGCAGCTTCACCGCATTGTGCGCAAGGCTGCGGTAAAGCTGCTCGAGAATGACCAGGAAACCGTCAAGGTATCGCTCAAGAACCTGGAGGAATTTCTCGGTGCGCCGCTGTTCCGTAAGGAAAAGGTGATGAAGGGGCAGGGCGTTGTGACGGGACTGGCCTGGACGTCCATGGGCGGCGCCACTCTATCCATCGAAGCGGGCAAGGTGCATGGGCTGGATCGCGGCTTCAAGCTGACCGGCCAGCTTGGGGACGTGATGAAGGAGTCCGCCAACATTGCCTACAGCTACGTGCAGGGGCACCTGAGCGAATACGGTGCGGATGCCGGATTCTTTGACGCCAGCTTCGTGCACATGCACGTGCCCGAGGGGGCGACCCCGAAGGATGGTCCCTCGGCTGGGGTGACCATGACTACCGCGCTGCTGTCGCTGGCCCGCCAGCAGCCGATTGACCGCAATCTGGCGATGACCGGTGAACTGACCCTGACGGGGCAGGTGCTACCGGTGGGGGGTATTCGGGAGAAGGTCATCGCCGCTCGACGCAGCGAGATCTTCGAAGTCATTCTGCCCGAGGCCAATCGGCGTGATTATGACGAGCTGCCCGACTATCTGAAGGAGGGCATGACCGTACACTTTGCCGGCCGCTATCAGGACGTGGCCAAGGTCGTGTTCGGTTAATGGACTGAGCGAGGACGCTGGGGCTCTGTCTGACAGGCCCCAGCGCCTTCGTAGCCAGCGCTTGTCCGGTGTCGAGGACGATCAACGGCACGTCAATCACTTTGCTGCTTCCAGCATGTCTACTCGCCCCCGGTGTCTTGCCGGGGGCGACGCGTTGTATCCGCGCAAGGCTTTCCAGTGCTGCCCCGGCGTGACAGAATCGATGGTCTGGACACGAGACACCGCCTGGCGGCCAAGGGCCCCACAGGTGGACAAAAAATGACGAGGATTCCATGCCAGAGTATCGCTCCCGAACCACTACCGCCGGTCGCAACATGGCCGGCGCCCGCGCCCTGTGGCGCGCCACCGGCATGAAGGATGACGACTTTCACAAGCCGATCATCGCTGTGGCCAATTCGTTCACCCAGTTCGTCCCGGGCCACGTGCACCTCAAGGACATGGGGCAGCTAGTCGCCCGCGAGATCGAGAAAGCCGGCGGCGTGGCCAAGGAATTCAACACCATCGCCGTGGATGATGGCATCGCCATGGGCCACGACGGCATGCTGTATTCACTGCCCAGCCGTGACCTGATCGCAGACAGTGTCGAGTATATGGTCAATGCCCACTGCGCCGATGCGCTGGTGTGCATCTCCAACTGCGACAAGATCACCCCGGGAATGCTGATGGCCGCCATGCGCCTCAACATCCCGGTGATCTTTGTTTCCGGCGGTCCGATGGAAGCCGGCAAGACCAAGCTGCTGGATCACGGTCTCGACCTGGTCGATGCCATGGTCATGGCCGCCGACGACTCGGTGGACGAAGAAACCCTGAACGAGGTCGAGCGCAGCGCCTGCCCCACCTGTGGCAGCTGCTCCGGCATGTTCACCGCCAACTCCATGAACTGCCTGACAGAAGCGCTGGGTCTTGCGCTGCCCGGCAACGGTACGGTGCTGGCAACCCACGCGGATCGCCGTCGTCTGTTCGAGACCGCCGGCGAGCGCATCGTGGAATTGGCCAAGCGCTATTACGAAGGTGACGAGGCGCACCTGCTGCCCCGTGCCATCGGCTCCAAGGCGGCGTTCAAGAATGCCATGACCCTGGACATCGCCATGGGCGGCTCGACCAACACCATTCTGCACCTGCTGGCCGCGGCCCAGGAAGCAGGCGTCGACTTCAACATGCCGGATATCGATCGTCTGAGCCGTGAAGTGCCCCAGTTGTGCAAGGTGGCGCCCAACACCCAGAAGTACCACATCGAAGACGTCCATCGTGCCGGCGGTATCATGGCGATTCTCGGCGAGCTTGACCGGGCTGGCGTGCTCGATACGTCCGTGCCCACCGTGTATGGCGACAGCCTGCTCGAGGCACTGGACGAGTGGGACATCATGCGCAATCCCTCGGCGGAAGTGGTCAACTTCTTCAAGGCCGGGCCCGGCGGCATCCCGACCCAGACGGCATTCTCCCAGAGCGCGCGCTGGCCGAGTCTCGATGGCGACCGCGCTACCGGCTGTATTCGTGACTACGCCCATGCCTTCTCCAAGGAAGGCGGTCTGGCCGTGCTGCACGGAAACATCGCCGAAAGCGGCTGTGTGGTGAAGACTGCCGGTGTCGACGACAGCATTCTGGTCTTTGAAGGGCCGGCCCACGTCGTGGAGTCCCAGGACCAGGCGGTCGAGCACATCCTTGGCGGTGAAGTGAAGGAAGGCGACGTCGTGGTCATCCGCTACGAAGGACCCAAGGGCGGTCCCGGCATGCAGGAAATGCTGTACCCGACCTCGTACCTGAAGTCCAAGGGGCTGGGCAAGGCCTGTGCCTTGCTGACGGACGGCCGCTTCTCAGGTGGCACTTCGGGACTGTCGATCGGCCACGTATCGCCTGAAGCGGCGGCGGGTGGCGCGATCGGTCTGGTTGAAAATGGCGATTTGATCCGCATCGACATTCCCAGCCGTACCATCAACGTGCTGCTGGATGATGCGGAGCTTGCCGCCCGCCGCCAGCGTCAGGATGAGCGTGGCAAGGAGGCCTGGACGCCTCGTATCACGCGACTGCGCAAGGTGACACCGGCACTCAAGGCCTACGCGCTGCTGGCGACGTCGGCCGACAAGGGCGCGGTTCGCGACCTCGAGAAGCTGGACGCCTGATCCAGGCCGCTGGCAAGTATTCGAGGTGATCGAAGGCCGGCTGATGCCGGCCTTCAACGTTACTGAGCCTTCTACCCCAGTGGGCTGCCTTGGAGGGCGGCGACCGGCGTCATGCGTTCGCCCGGGGGCTAGCGTGAGTGCTGGAACTCGATTAATTCCGAGGATTTGGTCATGCTGGGAGCAATAGATATCGACGGATCAATAAAGCCCTCGACAAGACGGGCGCAACGCGGGCACAGGGGCCGAACATGAAGACACAGACGCTTAACGTGGGGCTGGTGGGGTACGGGATGGCGTCACGGACGTTCCATGCGCCCTTGATCCAGGCTGCGCCTGGACTTGAGTTGACGGCGGTGGTGAGCTCCGATGCGTCCAAGGTGTTGAACGACCTGCCGGATGTCACGGTGTATGGCAAGCTCAGCGAGTTGCTCGATGTGCGCCACGTGGACCTGGTGGTCATTGCGACGCCCAATGAACAGCATTACGCCATGGCCAAGGCGGCGCTGGCGGCTGGCAAGCACGTGGTAGTGGACAAGCCCGTGACCGTTTCAGCTTCTGAAGCGCGTCAGCTGCGGGCCCAGGCCGACCGGTCGGAACTTCTGCTCAGTGTTTTTCACAATCGTCGCTGGGACTGTGACTTTCTGACGGTGCGTCAGTTGCTGGAGGAAGGACGGCTTGGGAGGGTGACGTCGTTCACGTCCCGCTTTGATCGCTATCGCCCGGCGGTGTCCAACCGCTGGCGCGATCATCACAAGCCGGGAGGCGGCATCTGGTACGACCTTGGCCCCCACCTGCTGGACCAGGCCAGGGAGCTGTTCGGAATGCCTCGTGCGATCCTGCTGGAGCTGGCGACGGCGCGAGAGGGAGCAGAGGTCGATGATGACTTTCTTGCGCTGCTCGAGTACGACCGCTTGAGGGTGACGCTGCAGGCCAGCTCCCTGGTGGCCGAGGCGAGCCCGCGCTTCGTGGTGCACGGCACCGAGGGCAGCTATTCGGTCTACGGTCTGGATCCTCAGGAGGGCTGGCTGAAGCAGGGGATGGCGCCAAGCGACAACTGGGGTGTCGACGACTCTCCGGGTCAGCTGACGCTGAACCGCGGCAGCGCCGAGGAGCCTGAGTTGATCAGCGAATCCTGTCCGTCGGTGCCCGGCAACTATCCTGCTTTCTACGCCGGCATTGCTCAGACCCTGCTGCATGGCGACCCGCCCCCCGTCACCGGAGAGCAGGCGGTGGATGTCATGACGCTGCTTGAGGCGGGGCTCGACAGCTATCGTCAAGGGCGCTGGGTACGTCTGAAAGAGGGCAACAGCAACTTGAGGCGTCTGCACGCCAGGCGCTGAGGTTGCCTCCAGCAGCGTTCACCAGAGCCGGTTGTCAGGCTGATCGCCGCGCAGCCGGTCCCGTGCAATGTAGAGTGCGGCGATGGCACGCGCCTCATGGAAGTCTTCCCGGGCCAGCAGGGCGGGAAGACTGTCCAGGGCATGGGTTTCGACGATCAGCGGCTCCGGTTCGTCTCCCTCGAGGCGCTGGGGGTAGAGGTCGCTGGCCAGCATGACCTGGATGCGCTGTCGCATGTAGTTGGGTGACAGTGACAGTTCGATCAGCGGTTCGATGCGTCTCGCGCCGACGCCGCACTCCTCCATCAGCTCCCGATTGGCCGCGGTGACGATGTCCTCACCTGGATCGACGACGCCCTTGGGCAGGGTCAGCACGTAGTCCTCGAACCCTGCGGCGTACTCGCGAATCAGCAGGACATGTTCAGGGTCGGGCATGGCCACGATCATCACCGCGCCTATCCCCTGTCCATTACCCAACAGTCGTTCGAAGCGTCGTTCGGCGCCATTGGAAAAGCGCAGGTCGAGCTCCTCCACGCGAAACAGGCGGCTTTCGGCGACGGTCTTGCGCGACAGAATGTGGGGTTTCTCCCGGGTACGGTCTTCCATGGCTTCTCCTGGCGTCAATGGGAAGGCGGGGGCTCTCGTGCTGGCCGAGTCGATCGTCCTGGCCTTGGCCACAGGGTCCGGCCTTGGCCACAGGGTCCGGCCTTGGCCGGAGCGCATGCGAGCCCGAATGCCTTTGAGGTACACTAACACGTTACGCTGACGGTCTTCCGGGAAGCCTTTTGCCTGGCGGTATCGGCCGGGTCACGGCAACCGGGCGGCACACGAGCTGGAGAGACGTAATGATCGATTGGGACACCATCGATACCGTATTGCTGGATATGGACGGCACCCTGCTGGACCTGCATTTCGACAGCCATTTCTGGCTCGAGCACCTGCCGCGTCGTTATGTGGAACTGCACAAGCTGGACGAAGCGACTCAGGACGTCGTGCGCGAGCGCATTATCCGCGAGCAGGGCACGCTCAACTGGTACAGCCTGTCTTACTGGAGTCGCGAGCTTGACGTGGATATCGTCGCGCTCAAGCGAGAGGTTCAGCATCTCATTGGCCTGCGTGGCGATGCGCTGGATTTTCTTGGCTGGCTCAAGAGTGCCCACCCGCGGGTGGTGCTGGCCACCAATGCAGACCGCGAGAGTCTGGCGCTCAAGCTGCCGCTGACTGGCCTCGACGAGTATCTTGATGCCATCGTGTCGTCTGCCGATATTGGTGAACCCAAGGAAGAGCAAGCCTTCTGGCATGCGCTGAACGAGATCGAACCCTTCGACCGTCAACGCACGCTGTTCATCGACGACAACGCTCACGTGTTGGAAAGTGCACGTGAGTACGGCATCCGTCATCTGCTGGGGATTCGTCAGCCGGACAGCCGCCGGCCCGAGAAGACGCTCAAGGATTTCGTGGCGCTTGGTCGTTTTGCCGAGATCATGCCTGAGGTCCCGGGAGGCGTTTCTCGTGGATAGCGTTCGACTCGACAAATGGCTGTGGGCGGCACGCTTCTTTAAGACCCGCGCGCTGGCCAAGAAGGCCATCGAGGGCGGCAAGGTGGAAGTCGATGGGGCCAAGGCCAAGACCAGCAAGCTGGTGAGCCCCGGGATGCGCATTCGTGCGCCCCAGGGCTGGGATGTCTGGGAGGTCGAGGTGGTTCAGGTCAGTGAGCAGCGTCGTGGTGCACCCGAGGCAAGGCTGTTGTATCAGGAGACCGAGCAGAGCCGTGAGCGCAGAGAGCGCGAGGCCGAGCAGCGCCGTCAGGCCAACGAGGTCTTTCAGCATCCCCACAAGCGGCCGGACAAACGCGCCCGCAGAGACATCAAGCGCTTTCAGCGTGAAGGCGGGTCCTGAGCCTGCCCCGTGGAGCGTCAGCTCGAAATGTCCGAACGCACGGTCCATCCTTCTTTTTCTAAGCGCGTCCTGTGAGGCGCGCCTACCGAGACGCTTTACATGATTGATCAGATTCAGCGATTCATCATCGATAACACCAATGTGCGCGGCGAGGTGACTCGCCTGGAACAGGCTTACGCCGATGTACTGGCACGGCACGAGTATCCCGCTGCCATCAATCGTCAGCTCGGCGAGCTGCTGGCCGCGGTCGCGCTGTTGACCGACACCGTCAAGCTCGACGGCACCATGACCATCGAAGTGCGTGGCAGCGGTGACGTTTCCCTGCTCATGGCCGAGTCCAACCCCGGCGGTGAGCTTCGGGCCATCGCTCGCCTGGCAGAGGGGGCGGCCCTGCCTGGAGACCAGGAAGGCTTTCGTTCGCTGGTAGGCGACGGCCAGATCGTGATCACCCTGGACCCTCGTGAGGGACGCCGCTATCAGGGCATCGTTGGCATTGAGCACGCCAGCCTGGCGGGATGCCTGGAAGCCTACTTCACCCAGTCGGAGCAGCTGCCTACCCGTCTGTGGCTGGCAGCGGACGGGGTCAACGCCAGCGGTATGCTGCTGCAGCGGTTGCCCGATGAATCATTGAATCAGGATGATGACGCCTGGGATCGCGCCTGCCATCTGGGCGAGACGCTCAAGGACGAGGAACTGCTGTCCCTGGAGGCATCGACGCTGCTGACACGGCTGTTCCATGAGGAATCTCTGCGCGTCTTCGACGCCAAGGCGTTGCGCTTCGGCTGTACCTGCTCAAGGGCACGTATTGCCGGGGGGCTGCTGTCCCTCGGGGAAGACGAGTTGCGACACGTCGTCGCGGAGCAGGGCGACATCGAGACCCAATGTCACTTCTGTCACACCCGCTACGTGTTCACTGCTGCCGATGTGGAGTCGCTGCTGGAGAACCCCGACGCGGATACTGCCACGGTGCACTGAGGCTGTGGCCTTGGGGGGCGGCACCGGGCACGGCTGCTCGTAGCGGAACAGGGCGTGTAGTCAAATGACAGGAAATGCCCGAAAAGCTTCATGATGTTGTAGTTAAACTACAATAACGTCTTGAAAAATGGGCATTTCCTGCGCTGAAGTTTTTTGTCATAATCGCCGCCGATCCTGCCCGTGTCGTTGCTCGGACGATGCCACGTCATCGCAGAAGACGGTTTAACCGCGTAGCCGACGCGCCGGATCCAACGCATCGCTCCTCTGACCAGGCGGTGCCAGTCCACGAGAGAGAAGCCGAAGGCCCAGGAATCCTATGACCACCACCCAGCAGTCTCCCGTCGTTCACGTCAACCTCAGTACTGCCGAGCTCATCGAGCGCGCGGTGGCCAATGGCGAGGGCCGTCTGGCCTCCCACGGAGCCCTCGTGGTCAAGACCGGCGAACGCACTGGTCGCTCGCCCAAGGACCGCTTTATCGTCGATGAGCCGTCCACTAGCGCCAAGATCGACTGGGGCAACGTCAACCGTCCCTTCGACGCCGAGCGCTTCGATGCCCTGTGGACGCGAGTGGAAGGCTATCTGGGTGAGCAGGACAGCTACGTCAGCGAGCTGCACGTGGGCAGCGACCCGACTCACTACCTGCCGGTGCGGGTGACCACGGAAACGGCATGGCACAACCTGTTCGGCCGTACCATGTTCGTGCGTCCCGAGGCCTATAACCCTTCGCGCAAGGACGAGTGGGCCATTCTCAACGCACCGCACTTTGTGTGTGACCCAAGCCGTGACGGCACCAACTCCGACGGCTGCGTGATCATCAACTTCGCCAAGCGCCGGGTGTTGATCGCCGGCATGCGTTACGCCGGTGAAATGAAGAAGGCCATGTTCTCGGTGCAGAACTTCCTGCTGCCCGAGCTCGACGTGCTGCCGATGCACTGCAGCGCCAACGTTGGTGAGGACGGTGAGACCACGTTGTTCTTCGGTCTGTCCGGCACCGGCAAGACCACCCTGTCGGCGGATCCGGGGCGTTTCCTGATCGGTGACGACGAGCATGGTTGGGGCGTAGGTACCGTGTTCAACTTTGAAGGCGGGTGCTACGCCAAGTGCATCGACCTGTCCGAGAAGAATGAGCCGGTCATCTGGAATGCCATCAAGTTCGGCACCGTGCTGGAAAACGTGGTGCTCAACGACCGTCGTGAGCCCAACTACGCCGACGACAGCCTGACCCAGAATTCCCGGGCGGCGTATCCGCTGGAGCACGTGGAAAAGCGTGTGGCGGAAAACCGTGCCGGCGAGCCAAGCGCCATCGTCTTCCTGACCTGCGACATGAGCGGCGTCCTGCCGCCGGTATCCGTGCTGTCCAAGGAAGCTGCTGCCTATCACTTCCTGTCCGGCTATACCGCCAAGGTAGGGTCGACCGAAATGGGTTCTTCCAGCGGCCTTGAGGCGACGTTCTCCACCTGCTTCGGTGCGCCGTTCTTCCCGCGCCCTGCGCGCGAGTATGCCGACCTGCTGATCAAGCGCGTCGAAGAGAAGGATGCCCAGGTCTACCTGGTCAACACCGGCTGGACCGGTGGTGCCTATGGTGAAGGCGGTTCGCGCTTCTCCATTCCCACGACACGCGCCATCATCCACGCCATTCAATCCGGCGTACTGCGCGACGTCGAAACTCGCCAGATCGACGGCCTCAACCTGTCTGTACCCACGGCGGTGCCCGGCGTCGAGTCGCGTCTGCTGGATCCCCGTCAGACCTGGGAAGACCTCGCGGCCTACGACCGCAAGCGCGATGAGCTGGCGGCCAAGTTTGTCGAGAACTTCAAGAAGTTCGACGGCGTCAGCGACGCCATCGTCAAGGCCGGGCCGAGCTTGGTCTAGACGCTGCACCGGCGCAGCCAGCGGGAACCTTGCCAGAGAGGAACCTTGGGTAAGCGGCGCGGTCGAGAGAGGAGAAGGCGAAGGCCTTCTCCTTTTTTTGTGAGTCGATAATGACAACGGCATGACCGTGCGGCTGTAAGGTCGAGTGATATCGGTGCGACTGAGCAGCGACCCTGACGCAGGAGACAGCACAATGAAACGACGCAACTTCTTGGCGCTTATCGGGCTTGGTGGCCTGGCCAGTATGGTGCCAGCCGTGGCTAACGCTCGCCCTGAGCTGGATTTGACGCGTAGCCCGGATATCGAGCCGCTGGAGCTGAGCGAGGACGAATGGCGCGAGCGCCTGACACCTGCACAATTCGACGTGATGCGCGAGGAGGGCACTGAACCTGCAGGCTCAAGCCCTCTGGACAACGAGAAGCGTGAGGGAGAGTTCCGCTGTGCCGGCTGCGACCTGCTGCTGTTCACCAGTGCGATGAAGTATGACTCCGGTACCGGCTGGCCAAGCTTCTTTGACCATGTGCCAGGGCATTTGCTGACCAGCGCGGACTACAAGATTCTCTGGCCGCGCACCGAATATCACTGTGCCCGTTGTGGTAGTCACCATGGTCACGTCTTTGAGGACGGCCCGGATCCTACCGGTCTGCGCTGGTGCAACAATGGCGTCGCGCTGAAGTTCGTGCCCGCCTGACCTCCCATCGAGGCGACTGGGCGCATGCCAGGGAGGCTGCCGGGGTGTACCGGATAGCCATTGGCGGCATGCCCCGGCGCCCGTTTCATCAGGGTTTCTGTCCTTGATCCTCGGCAGTGGGTAGCGGCGGCGTCGACAGTCGCTTTGTGATACCTTGGCGGGATCATTGACGTCGTATTGCCAAGGATTTCATGGACGCTAACGCCAAGATCATTGCCCGCCTGGCCGAAGAGCTCGCGGTCAAGGCATCTCAGATCTCTGCTACCGTCGAGCTGCTGGATGGCGGCGCGACGGTGCCTTTCATCGCACGTTACCGCAAGGAAGTCACCGGCGGACTGGACGATACTCAGCTGCGCACGCTGGAAGAACGGCTAGGTTACCTGCGTGAGCTCGAGGAGCGCCGGGAAGCGGTGCTCGCCGCCATCGACGAGCAGGGCAAGCTGACCGACGAGCTGGCCGCCAGCATTCGCTCGGCCGACACCAAGCAGCGCCTGGAAGATTTGTACCTTCCCTATCGCAAGAAGCGTCGGACCAAGGCCCAGATTGCCCGTGAGGCTGGCCTTGAGCCACTGGCTGACGCCCTGCTGGCGGATCCTACCCTGGACCCCGAGCACGAGGCTCAGGCCTATCTGCGTCCGGCGGAAGGCGAGACGCCCGCCATCGAGGATGCCAAGGCAGCCCTGGATGGCGCCAAGCAGATCCTGATGGAGCGCTTTGCCGAGGACCCGGAACTGGTGGGTCGCCTGCGTGAGCGCCTGTGGAGCGAAGGCGAGCTGTCCAGCAGGGTGATTGCCGGCAAGGAGCAGGAAGGCGCGAAGTTCTCCGATTACTTCGAGCATGATGAAGCCCTGGCCAAGGTGCCTTCTCACCGGGCCCTGGCCATGTTCCGCGGCCGCAACGAGGGCGTGCTGGCGCTGTCCTTGCGCCTGCCAGGAGAGGACGAGGCACCGGTGCATCCGGCGCAGGTGGCCATCGCCAAGCATGTCAGCATCACCGATGAGGGCCGCAAGGCGGATCGCTGGCTTGCCGAAGTCGTGCGCTGGACGTGGCGAGTAAAGTTGTATACCCACCTCGAGACAGAGCTGATGGGGCGCCTGCGCGAACGTGCCGAAGGCGAGGCCATCGATGTCTTTGCCGCCAACCTGAAGGACCTGCTGCTGGCCGCGCCGGCGGGGCCCAAGGCGACCCTGGCCATCGATCCGGGCCTGCGTACCGGCTGCAAGGTGGCGGTGGTCGATGCGACGGGGCAGTTCCTCGAGCAGGCCACCATCTTCCCTCACGCACCGCGCAATCAGTGGGACGCCTCTCTGGCTGAACTGGCGAAGCTGGTCAAGAAGCACGATGTGGCGTTGATCGCGGTAGGCAATGGCACCGCCAGCCGGGAGACCGACCGCCTGGCCGGCGATCTGCTGAAGGCGATGAAGGATCCTGGCCTGTCCAAGGTGATGGTGTCCGAGGCCGGGGCTTCGGTCTATTCCGCGTCGGAATACGCCGCCAGAGAGCTGCCGGATCTCGATGTGACCATTCGTGGTGCGGTGTCGATTGCCCGTCGTCTGCAGGATCCGCTGGCGGAACTGGTCAAGATTGAACCGAAATCCATCGGTGTCGGCCAGTACCAGCATGACGTGTCCCAGGTGCAGCTGTCCCGCAGTCTGGAAGCGGTTATCGAAGACTGCGTCAACGCGGTCGGGGTGGACCTCAATACCGCGTCGTCGGCGCTGCTGTCACGGGTGGCGGGCCTCAATCCGGGGCTGGCCGAGAACATCGTGCTGCAGCGAAATGCCAAGGGTGTCTTCCGCGATCGTCGCGACCTGCTGGAGGTGTCCCGGCTTGGGCCCAAGACCTTCGAGCAGTGTGCCGGCTTTCTGCGCATCATGAACGGCAGCAATCCGCTGGATGCAAGCGCAGTGCACCCGGAAGCCTATCCGCTGGTTGAACGCATTGCCGCTGGCAGTGGTCGAGAGGTGGCTGGACTGATCGGTGACAGCGCGACGCTGAAGTCGTTGAAACCCGCCGACTACGCCGATGAGCGCTTCGGTGTGCCCACCGTCAGCGACATCATCTCGGAACTCGACAAGCCGGGTCGCGACCCGCGTCCGGAGTTTCGTGCGGCGCAGTTCCGTGAAGGCGTCGAAACGCTGAAGGATCTGGAGCCAGGCATGGTGCTGGAAGGCACCGTGACCAACGTCACCCACTTCGGGGCCTTTGTCGACATCGGCGTCCATCAGGACGGCCTTGTGCACATTTCGGCACTGTCCGACCGCTTCGTCGAAGATCCCCGCAGCGTGGTCAAGGCCGGGGATATCGTCAAGGTCAAGGTGATGAACGTCGACCTGCCGCGCGCTCGCATTGGACTGTCGATGCGCCTGGATGACACCCCGGACGCCGAGGCAGGCGACTCCAGGCAGGCACCTCGTCGTCGCGAAGGCGGTGGCAAGAGCCACCCTGGACAGGGGCGCCGCCAGCGGGGCAACGGTGGCGGCAAGGAGGACGCTTCCGCTGCGCCGATGGGCGCACTGGGGGCCGCCTTGCTCAAGGCCAAGCAGGGGCGTTCTTGAATCCTGTCGACGGATCGCCATAATCTGGCGACCACAAGGGCGGGCGCAGTAGCGCCCGCTGCCGTCGCCGCCACACGAAGCAGGCCCCCGGGCCCTTCCATGACACGGGGTGTTCACCTTGTCCACTCAGCTTTCCTCGCTCCTCGAACGACTGCGCGGCCCCGCGGCTGCGCGACGCTTCGGCCGTCTGCGCCGAGGCATCGAAAAAGAGGGGCTAAGGGTCGATGACCGCGGTCGTATCGCGGCGACCTTCCACCCACGGGCGCTGGGTTCGAAACTGACCCATCCGCATATCACCACGGATTACTCCGAATCGCTGCTGGAGTACATCACGCCGGTCTATAGCCGTCCGGATGAGGCCCTGGAATTTCTGGCCGACCTCCATCGCTATACCTATCGCCAGCTCGATGGGGAGTGGATCTGGCCTGCCAGCATGCCGTCCCGGCTGGAGGGCAATGACAGCGTGCCGATCGCTGACTACGGCACGTCCAATGTCGGCACCATGAAGCACGTCTACCGGCGTGGCCTGGACGCCCGCTATGGACGCATCATGCAGTCGATCGCCGGGATTCACTACAATGTGTCCCTGCCGGATGACCTGTGGACTCTGCTCAAGACGCTGGACGAGCAGGAAGCCATGTCGATGGGCGAGTACCGTTCGGCGCGCTATTTCGGTCTGATTCGTAATTTCCGCCGCCATAGCTGGTTGCTGCTGTACCTGTTTGGGGCCTCGCCGGCGCTCGATACCAGTTTCCTGCCCGATGGCAGCGTGCCGAAAGGTCTAGAGCGACTGGGTGAGAATACCCTGGTATCGCGCTATGCCACCAGCCTGCGGATGTCGGATCTGGGCTATCAGAACAAGGTCCAGGATCAGCTGAAGATCTGCTTCAACTCGCTGTCGAACTACGTCAACACGCTGCGCCACGCGATCTCCACCGCCTGGCCAGACTACGCCGCCCTTGGTGTTCGTGACGGGGAACGCTGGAACCAGCTGAACGCCAATATCCTGCAGATCGAAAACGAGTATTACAGCGATATTCGACCCAAGCGGGTGACGCGCCACGACGAAACCCCGAGTCAGGCGCTCGAGGCCAGGGGCGTCGAGTACATCGAGGTGCGCTGCCTGGATATCGATCCCTTCGCGACCCTGGGAATCGATGCGCAACAGACGCGCTTCCTCGATACCTTCCTGGTCTGGTGCCTGGTGTCGGACAGCCCGTGGATTTCGGATGAGGAGTGCGATCACCTGGATGACAATCGTCGTCTGGTGGTGGAGCAGGGGCGCAAGCCGGGACTTGAACTCAATGACCGAGGGCAGGTCCGAGAAATGGCCGAGTGGAGCCATGGGATCATCGCCGACATGCGTGAGGTCGCCAGGCTGCTCGACCAGCTGGAGGAGGGCAGTCCTCACCTGGACGCCGTCGATGCCTTTGCACCGCGCATTGACGACCCTTCGCTGACGCCGTCGGCGCGCCTGCTGGCCCGTCTGGAAGAGACCGGCGAGGAGTTCGTCGATGCCATGCTGGCGATCGCTCGAGAGCAGGCCGAGACGCTGGCGAGCACACCGCTCAATCGCTCGCGCCAGGGAATGCTGGACGAGCTGGTCGAGACCTCGCATCAACAGCAGCGTGACATCGAGGCGGACGACAGCACGGCCTTTGCCGATTTTCTGGAAGATTACTTTGCACGGGCTCGAGAAACCCGTGCCCTGACCCCGATGGACATGACGCCACCGACTGGAGAACGTCTTAAATGAGCGAATGGAGTCTGCGGCAGTGGAGCCTTGTGGGGCTGGGTTTCTGCGTGTTGATGATGGCGGTAGCGCTGGTGCTGGAGCACGTGGTGGGGCTCGAGCCGTGTCCGCTGTGTGTGTTCCAGCGAGTGGCGGTCATCGCGGCGGGGGTCGTGTTTGCCATTGCTGCGATGCATGGGCCCGAGGGGCGTCTTGCTGGGGCTGTCTACAGCATCGTGGCGGCCATCGCGGTACTTGCGGGGGCGGGGCTGGCCATGCGCCATCTGTGGCTGCAATCGTTGCCTGCTGACCAGGTGCCCAGCTGTGGGCCTGGCCTCGATTACATGGTGGATATCCTGCCGCTTTCCCAGGTGGTGTCCATGGTCCTGACCGGTTCTGGTGAGTGCGCTGAAGTGGGTGGGCGGCTGCTGGGCTTGTCGCTGCCCGGGTGGACGCTGATCGGCTTTGTCGTATTGCTGGTGGTGCCGATTGCCATGCTGACGACCCTTCGCAGAAGCTCTACCGGCTATCGCTGGAACGGTTGACAGCGCTCGTCGCCCGGTCCCCTTGCGGACAAGTTGAGCGGTGCTGTTGTGCCGAGCAGGGGGAATCGGCAACGGCCAATCAGGTACTTGGCATGCATGCGTTGACAGGGCGGTCTTCTGGAGTGAGTCTGTTGATCCGCGCATTTTCGTGGTGAGGCAGCGCTAGGGAGGCCGCCATGTTGGAAGATTGCAAGTCTGCCAGCGAACGCTGGGGAGGAGTCCATCAGCTGATCGATCGCTGGCTTGAGCAGCGCGAGCATCTGCTGGAGGTGCTAAGCGAGCTCGAACAGTCCTGTGATGCAGATCTCGAGACCATCACCAAGGAGCGTATCGACAGTTTCAGCGAGACGTTGATGGACTACATCAGCGCGGGGCATTTCGAGGTCTATCCGCAGTTGCGGGAAGAGGCCCGTGCCTTCGATGACACCGCTGCCCTCAATCTCGCGGATCGTCTGCTGGAACGGCTCGAAATGTCCACCGAACTGGTGCTGTCGTTTGACGAGGATTACTCTACCCCGGTGCGCTGTCAGCGGTTCCTGCCGCGCCTGCCGGCCTGGCTCGAGCGCCTGAAGAAGGGCCTGTCCGAGCGCTTTGGCCTGGAAGATCAGTTGATATCGCGCCTGCACGACGCTCACGCGCCTGCCGAGGGTGTTTCCTGACCCCATGAAGCGTGGCCATGGCGTGGCCGCCGGTCACGCCCCGCTGCCATTGGCGGCGTCATGCTGCCGGTCAAGTCGGGGTGTTTGTGGTCCATTCGTACCGGGTCGATTGAGTTTTGTGCACTGCAGGCATAAGATTTTCCGCGTCCTGAACGCCGCCTGGGCAGTCAGGGCATCTATCGCAGTGACCGTCAGCAGCCTTTGCCGCCGGTGACGGCCGAGGATGTCCCTGCCGATCCCGGGCCTTCCACGGCGACAATCCCAAGGAGCCAAAATGAAAGACCCCGTCCGTATTGCCATCACCGGCGCCGCCGGTCAGATCAGCTACTCTCTCGCTTTCCGTATTGCCGCCGGCGACATGCTCGGCCCGGATCAGCCGGTCATCCTGCAGCTGCTCGAGATCACCCCGGCCATGGAAGCGCTGAATGGCGTCGTGATGGAGCTCAATGACTGTGCCTTCCCGCTGGTTCAGGACATCGTTGCCACCGACGATGCCAACGTGGCCTTCAAGGACGCTGATTTTGCTCTGCTGGTCGGCGCTCGTCCGCGCGGACCGGGCATGGAGCGCAAGGATCTGCTCGAAGCCAACGCGGCCATCTTCTCGGCCCAGGGCAAGGCCATCAATGACAGCGCCAGCCGTGACATCCGCGTGCTGGTGGTGGGCAACCCGGCCAACACCAACGCACTGATCGCATCCTGCAACGCACCGGACCTCGATCCGGGTCAGTTCACCGCGATGATGCGTCTTGATCACAACCGTGCCAAGACCCAGCTGGCCCAGAAAGCGGGCAAGCACGTCACCGACGTCGACAGCATGATCGTGTGGGGCAACCACAGCGCCACTCAGTATCCCGACCTGTCCCACTGCAAGGTGGACGGCAAGCCGGCATTCGATCTGGTCGAGCGTGACTGGTACGAGAACGACTTCATTCCCACCGTACAGCAGCGCGGTGCGGCCATCATCAAGGCCCGTGGCGCGTCTTCTGCTGCCTCTGCAGCTTCTGCCGCCATCGACCACATGCGCGACTGGGCGCTGGGCAGCGACGGCATCGTCAGCATGGGTATCCCCGCTGACGGCAGCTACGGCGTCGAGCCGGGCATCATGTATTCCTACCCGGTGGTGTGCAAGGACGGCAAGTACGAGATCGTCCAGGGTCTGGAAGTCGACGAGTTCAGCCGTGGCAAGATGAAGGCTACCGAAGACGAGCTGCGCGAAGAGCGCGCTGCTGTCGAGCACCTGCTGGGCTGATCAGCCCCAGGCGGTGCCCGTCAGCCATGCACTGTCTTGGATGCACTGTCTGATACGCAAAAGCCCCATCGCATCGCGATGGGGCTTTTTTTTGCCTGAAGGGCGTGCCTGTCGGCGGAAACCAGAGCGGCAGGGGGCGGAGACAGGGCCCTTCAGACAGGGCTTCTGAGACAGAACCCCTGAGACAGCCCCCCTGAGATAAAGGCCCGGTCGGTTCAGTCTCTCAGGCTGATGATCTTCCAGCCGCGGGCCTCGGCGACTTCGCGCAGGGCCGGATCCGGGTCCACCGCCACAGGATGGTCGATCATTTCCAGCAGCGGCAGGTCATTGTGGGAGTCGCTGTAGAACCAGGCACCGTCCAGGGTGTCGTCGCGGGTATCGAGCCACTGCTGCAACCGGGTGACCTTGCCTTGCTGAAAGCTGGGCGTGCCGCTGACCCGCCCGGTGTAGCGGCCATCCTGGATTTCTGGCTCGACGGCGATCAGCTCGTCGATGCCAAGGCGCTCGGCGATGGGAGCCGTGATGAAGCGATTGGTGGCGGTGATGATCAACAGAGTGTCACCGCGGGTGCGATGACGGGCGATCAGCTCCTCCGCCAGGGGCAGGATGTTGGGCTCGATCTTGCTGACCATGAACTGCTGGTGCCAGGCGGCCAGCTGCTCCATGGAATTGTCCGCCAGTGGCTTCAGTGCCACCTCGAGAAACGCCATCATGTCCAGGCGTCCGGCATCGTAGTCCGCCTTGAAGCGATCATTTGCCTCGCGGTAAGCCACCGGGTCCACGGCGCCCTGTTCGAGCAGAAACTCGCCCCAGGCATGATCGCTGTCGATCGACAGCAGGGTATTATCCAAATCGAAGATCGCCAGACTCACTCGGTGTCTCCCAGCGCATGCGTGACATGGCCTCCTGCCCCGGCATTGTGGGTGGATCCGCCCGCGACGATAGCGCTCAAGGGACCCATGGCCGTGTGGTTCGGGGAGGCCGCAAAAGGGGCGATTATGTCAGAAGGTCGCCAGGGGTTCGAGATGTCGTATTGATGCGCTTCAAGCCATTGTGGAAGAATGCAGTCAATACCGATTAAAAAGGTGAAGCCCGTGATCGACGCAGACGGCTTTCGCCCCAACGTTGGCATCATCATCGTCAACGACCTGGGGCAGCTGCTTTGGGCGCGTCGGGTAGGGCAGAACGCGTGGCAATTTCCCCAGGGAGGCATCAAGTCTGATGAGACGCCACAGCAGGCCTTGTTCAGAGAGCTTCATGAAGAGATCGGCCTGACCGCCGAGGACGTGGAGATTCTGGCCTGCACCAGGGGGTGGCTGCGCTACCGCCTGCCGCGACGCATGGTTCGCACACACTCGCGCCCAGTGTGCATTGGACAGAAGCAGAAGTGGTTCCTGTTGCGTATCCGCTGTCAGGAAAACCGCATCTGTGTAGATGGCACCGCCAAGCCGGAGTTCGACGGCTGGCGTTGGGTCAGCTACTGGTATCCGCTAGGACAGGTAGTGCCGTTCAAGAGGGAGGTCTACCGCAGGGCGTTACGGGAACTGTTACCCCGTGCCCAGAGCCTGGTGCTGGAGAAAGGATGATCCGGCGCGTGTGGCGATCTTGTCCGGCGAGCCCGCTGACCTGGCAAGATGGTCCCCAATCATTGTTCGGTCGCCCCTTGACCGGACCAGTACAAGAACAGGGGTGAGGCCTTTCATGCTCAAGGTCCTTCAACGCATCATTCAAGAGGTCAACAGCGCGCGCAGCCTGGACGCTGCGCTGGCGACCCTCGTTCGGCGCACGCGCAAGGCGATGCAGACCGACGTCTGCTCGTTCTATCTCTACGACAGCGAACGTGAAGCCCTGGTCCTGATGGAGACCATCGGCCTGCGTACCCAGGCTGTGGGCCAGGTGGCGCTTCCGGTGGGCGAGGGGCTGGTGGGTACCGTTGCACGCAGGGAAGAGCCTCTCAACCTGGAAGATGCCCAGGCGCATCCCAGCTTCCGCTATTTCGAGGCCACCGGCGAAGAGCGCTATTCCAGTTTCCTTGGCGTTCCCATCATTCACCAGCGGCGCATGCTCGGCGTACTGGTGGTGCAGCAGACCGAACGACGACGCTATGACGAATCCGATGAGGCCTTTCTGGTCACCATGGGCGCTCAGCTGGCGGGTGTGCTGGCCCATGCGCTGGCCACCGGTGGTCTGACCTGTCCGGCCTTTCCCGGTGTCCAGGCAACCTTTGTCGGGGTGGCGGCATCCCCGGGAATGGCCATCGGTGAAGCGGTGGTGCTGTCACCCCCGGCGGATCTGGATAGCGTGCCTGACCTGATTCCCACCGATGTGGAGTACGAGATCGCTCGCCTCAAGGAGGCCATCGCGCGGGTGCGTGACGAGATTCGCGCGGCAGGCGAGCGCCTCGCCAATCGTATCTCTACCCAGGAGCTGGCGCTGTTCGATGTGTACCAGCAGATGCTGGGAGAGGCGGCGCTATCCCAGGAAGTCGAAAAGCGCATCCGAGAGGGGCAATGGGCGCCCGGGGCGCTGGCCGACGTGGTCCGCCGTCACGTGCAGTACCTGGAGCGCGTGGATGACGACTACCTGCGGGAGCGCGCGGCGGACGTGCGTGACCTGGGGCGGCGCGTGCTGGCGCACCTCCAGGAGGAATCCCCACGCCTGCCGGAGCACTATCCCAAGGGCGCCATTCTTATCGGTGACGAGATCAGCGTTGCCCTGCTGGGCGAGGTCCCGCGGGAGCGCCTCGGTGGGTTGATTTCGGTGCGGGGTTCCAGCAACTCCCATGTGGCCATCATTGCCCGAGCAATGGGTATTCCGCTGGTGTCGGGGATGGTCGACCTGCCGCTGCCTCGCCTGGACGGTGCCCCCTTGGTCATGGACGGCCACCGCGGGCGCGTATTCGTGCGGCCCGGGCCAGAGCTGGTGGCCCATTATCAGAGCCTGATCAATGAGGAGAAGGCCCTGGCGGCCATGCTCGAGCACGAGCAGGACCTGCCCAGCGTGACGCCGGATGCCCACGCCATGACCCTGATGGTCAACACCGGCCTGACGGTCGATACCGTGGCGTCATTGAAGACGCGCATCGGCGGGGTGGGGCTGTATCGCACGGAAGTGCCTTTCATGATCACCGAGCGCTTCCCCGGCGAACAGGAACAGACACGCCTCTACCGCGAGCAGTTGGAGAGCTTTTCCCCTCTGCCCGTGGTCATGCGCACGCTGGACATCGGTGGCGACAAGGATCTGCCCTATTTCCCGATCGAGGAAGCCAATCCGTTCCTGGGCTGGCGCGGTATCCGCGTGACCCTGGATCACCCCGAAGTGTTGATGGTGCAGCTGCGGGCCATGTTGAGAGCCTCACAGGGCCTCGACAACCTGGAGCTGCTGCTGCCGATGGTGACCAACGTCAACGAGGTGGACGACACCCTGAGGTTGATCGAGCGTGCCATCGTCGAGCTGGGCGAGGAAGGCGTCGATGTGCGTCGTCCGCGCCTGGGAGTGATGCTGGAAGTGCCGGCGACCCTGTATCAGCTCAAGGCACTGGCAGCTCGGGTCGACTTCTTCTCGGTGGGCAGCAACGACCTGACCCAGTACCTGCTGGCGGTGGATCGCAACAATCCACGCGTGGCGGATCTCTATGACTCCTGCCATCCGGCGGTACTGTCGGCACTGTATCGTCTGGCAGCAGAAAGTGACGAGCTGGGTGTGCCAACATCGGTGTGCGGTGAGTTGGCCGGTGATCCTGCGGGAGCACTGCTGCTGATGGGAATGGGCTTCAGGGTGCTGTCCATGAACGGCCCGAACCTGCCCAGGGTGCGTGCTGCCATCCGTCGCGTGACCCGTCAGGACGCGGCAGAGCTGGTCACGCAGACGCTGGCCTTGGATACCCCGGCCCAGGTGCGTGCCCACCTGACGCAGCGAATGGAAGATTGGCAGCTGGCCCATCTGCTGCCGCCACGGGATTGAGGCCTCCATGGGATCGAGATGCTCAGGCGCAGTGCCAGGTACCTGCTGGCTTGCGCTGGGTTAGCGGCGGCTGATGGGCAATGTCAGCCGCGTTTCCCCGAGGAAGCTGCCACCAGGGCCAAAACGTTGTTCGTGGATGACAAAGTGCTCATCGACGCCGTTGTTCACATCGCCCCGCACGAGCACCACGCTGGTGGTCGCCCTGGTGCCGTAGTCATCGCCGACGATAAAGGCAGGTGACAGGAAGCGCTCAAGGTCGAGCCCGACGCCGGTGTCGGGCAGGCGCTCGTCCTCCGGGCGCCGCTGGTCACTGAACCCTCGACGGGCCTGAGGAAGTGTCTCGACCCGTTGGTGGATGACATCGTCAGTCAGGGCCTGCGTCACTTTCTCGAGTTTTGGCCATGGCGTATCCAGTGACGCATTGGACAGCCCGTGGGTACCTGGCGTGACCCGGTCAAGGGTAGCGCCATGACGATCCCGGCGCAGATGCCAGAGATGTTCCCCATCACCGACCAGCAGGTTGAAACCGGCATATGCCAGGGCATGGTCGCACTGTTGACGGTGCAGCCAGTGCTCTAGGTCGTCGGTTTCCAGTGCTTGTCGCACCAGTAGGCCGCGGCTCGCCACCGGAGGCTCGGGGATAAAGTCGGGGTCGCGGACGTTGGTGATGGCGGCAAAGCGCCCGCGGCGGTGGACCCCAAGCCAGGTGCCTCCGGCCTCGAGATCACGTCCTGCGACCAGACTGGGAGCATCGTCCCAGGCCGCCAGCGGGGCGGTCGGGCGAGCGTGCAGCTCATCGCGATTGGCGATGAGAACAACAGCGTGCCGACTGTCGGGGGCGCTGTCAGCTGGGGCGTGGTGCAGGGCGATAAGACACATCGATGCAGGGTAGCGGCATATGTCGCCGATGGGAATCCGCGAGGACAGCGTTTATGTCGTCGTCTGTGCCACCATGACAGTCGGCAGCTGGCGACGTAAACTCGTGGTTCCTTCACATAACGGTAGGGATGATGCTAGGCGACGACGGCAAGGAACGCTTGTGGCGCAGGCTGGTCATTCCCATCCTGTGGCCAGTGGCAGCTGCCCAGGGGGTACTGCTGGCGCTATGCCTGGTGCTGGCGCTATCGCTGCACTGGCTGATGCCGGCGGCATCCAGCTGGAGCACGACGCTGTGGATGATCACGGGGCTGCTGGTGGGCACCGCGCTCAATATCATGGTGTTCCTGGTGCTGCTCAAGCATCGACTAGCCGAGGTGGAGCGGGATCTTGGCGGGCTGCTCGACAGAGTCGAGGCATGCCTGCATCAGGTACTCAAGACGAGGACAGGAAAGCCCGCTGAGGCTGCCGGCGCTCCCGTTGACCGAGTCGAAACGCTGCTCGATGCCTTCGAGTCCAGCGCTCCTCCCGTGGCGGAAGCTCCGCCCCCTATGGTTGGCCTGGGGCCGATCATTCATGCCGATCAAGTCAGCAATTGGCAGCAGGAAAGTCGCCGGCTGGAAGCTGCACTATCCCGTGCTCGCGAGGAATCGCGCTTGAAGTCGAGCTATCTGAGCCACCTGAGCAAGGCATTGGCGCCGCTGGTGGTCGAGCTGGAATCACTGATGCAAGCAGATGGCACCCCTTCACCGCAGGCGCAGGCCGACAGTCAGCAGGAAAGCCGTCGGGCAGCCGACACTGAGACCGTCGATGGCGTGGCAAGGCCCTCCGGCGAGCTGCTGCGCCGCTTGGGCGATATACGCCTGCTGCTGGACAATCTGGAGGCGGGCGACGAGGAAGAGAGAAGCGCCGCTCGGGATTCATCCCCGCGACACCAGGCACCGAAAGTTCTGATCGTCGACGATGGCCCGGTCAATTTGATGCTGGCACGCGAAGTGCTGGAACGCCGTGGGGTGGACGTGGTTACCGCAACCCGCGGCGAAGAGGCCCTGGAGTGGCTAGATGCCCATGTGGTGGACCTGGTGCTGATGGATATCGTGCTGCCTGATATCGACGGTATCGAGACTTCTCGTCGCTTGCGCGCTGTCGAGGCCGCTCACCCGGAACGCCCTCGTGCGGTAGTGATCGCGCTGACGGCCAATGCCAGCGATGAAGACCAACAGCGCTTCAAGGAGGTCGGCATGGATGCCTTCCTGGCCAAGCCGTATCGTCCCCAGGCATTGCTCGAATTGCTCGACACCTGGCTGCCTCAATCCGCGAGGCTGTCCTGATGCTCATGGCCATCATGTCCTATCTGGCGCTCGGGGCGGTCGCTGGGGCGCTTGCCGGCTTGTATGGCGTGGGCGGAGGACTGATCATCGTTCCCAGCCTGATGGCCGTGTTTGCACTGCAGCAAGTGCCTGTGGAGATTTCCATGCACCTGGCCGTAGGCACCTCCCTGGCAAGTATCGTCATCACCGGTTCTTCCTCGGCCCTGGGACACTATCGGCGCGGCAGCATTCGCCGCGACTGGCTGGTAGCCCTGCTTCCAGGGCTGGTGCTGGGGGCCATCGCAGGGGTCTTCGTGGCGGGAGCCCTGTCCGGCGGCATGCTGGGAACGCTGTTTGGGGTGTTCCTGCTGCTGGTTGCCCTGAAGCTGGTACTGGGGCGCTCACCCAAGGCCGGCAGCAGCGCGCCGGGGCGGCGCAGCATGATCGTCGCTGGCGGCGTCATCGGGGGGATTTCTGCACTGTTCGGTATCGGCGGGGGCACTCTGAGCGTACCCTGGCTGATTCGGTGTGGCGCCACCATGACCCAGGCGGTGGGCACCTCGGCTGCCTGTGGCCTGCCGATTGCGCTGGTCGGGGCCCTGACCTTTGTCGCGGTGGGCTGGGGCGATCCTCGGCTACCTCAGGGGGCGGTAGGCTTTCTCATGCTGCCTGCCCTGTTCGGCATCGCCCTGACCAGCGTCCCCTGCGCCAGGCTGGGTGTGCGCCTGGCCCACCGGCTGCCGGCACGGGTGCTCAAGCTGTCATTCGCACTGCTGCTGACGGTAGTCGGACTCGGCTTCCTGCTGTAGCGAACCTGACCAGGGTTTCGCGGTCACATGAGTCTTCCGCCATATCGATTTCACTCTCTTACTGATCAGGGACATAACCGAGCATGCTGTCATACCCTCAAATCGACCCGGTGGCCATCGCGCTGGGTCCCTTCAAGGTCCACTGGTATGGACTGATGTATGTCGTCGGCTTTGTCGCGGCATGGTGGCTGGGCTGTCGCCGAGCGCATCGGATCGGTTTGACCCGTGACGATGTGGGCGACCTGCTGTTCTACGCCGCCATTGGTGTCGTGGCAGGGGGACGACTGGGGTACGCGCTGTTTTACGGACTGGACCAGTGGCTGGCGGATCCGCTGTGGATCGTCAAGGTGTGGGATGGCGGCATGAGCTTCCACGGCGGCCTGATCGGGGTGCTGCTGGCAGCCTTGCTGTTCGCCCGCCGCAAGCAGCTGGCGTTTTTCACGCTGACCGACTTCGTCGCGCCGCTGGTGCCGATCGGCCTTGGGGCAGGACGTATCGGTAACTTCATCAATCACGAGCTGCCGGGGCGCGTCACTGACCTGCCCTGGGGCATGCCGTTTCCCGGCTATGGCCCTGAACCGCGTCATCCATCGTCGCTGTACGAAGCCTTGTTGGAAGGCGTGGTGCTGTTTGTGGTGCTGTGGTGGGTGTCGGCCACGCCCAGACGTCGAGGCCTGGTATCGGGTCTGTTCCTGCTGGGCTACGGCGCCTTCCGCTTCTCGGTGGAGTTCGTGCGCAGACCCGACCCTCAGCTAGGCTTCATTGCCTTCGACTGGGTCACCATGGGCATGCTGCTCAGTCTGCCGATGATCGTTTTTGGTGTGCTGCTGGTGGCCTGGTCCCGTCGTCAGCCAGTGGATGCCAGGCTTAGCCCGAGCGCCGGATGAGGGCGCGCCTGTTGCTTGACGATCTGCGCTGACGAAGCGCTTTCGGGATGAGCGCTGCCGCTTCTGGTATCACGGCTGGCCGGTCAGTAGAATGACCGGCCAGCTTCGTCTTGAAACGTTCCAACGAGTGATTGCCCATGTCTGTCGTCGCCCCTGAAACCGCCTCTCTGCCCGCCTTGGAACAGCCGTACCTGGATCTGATGCGCGCCGTGCTGGACAACGGCGTCGAGCGGGAAGACCGCACCGGCGTGGGCACCCGCTCGATCTTTGGTCACCAGATGCGTTTTGACCTGTCCCGTGGTTTTCCGCTGGTGACGACCAAGAAACTTCACCTGCGCTCGATCATCCACGAGCTGCTGTGGTTTCTGAAGGGTGATACCAATATTGCCTACCTGAAGGAACACGGTGTCCGTATCTGGGATGAGTGGGCGGATGAGGATGGCGACCTCGGGCCTGTGTATGGCTATCAGTGGCGCAGCTGGCCCGACCCGCGGGGCGGCCATGTGGACCAGATCGAAACGCTGCTAGAACAGATCGCCACGAATCCCGGATCCCGTCGCCTGATTGTCTCTGCCTGGAACCCTGCCCTGGTGGATGAGATGGCGCTGCCTCCTTGCCACTGCCTGTTCCAGTTCTATGTGGCTGACGGCAAGCTGTCGTGCCAGCTCTACCAGCGCAGCGCCGATATCTTTCTGGGCGTGCCGTTCAATATCGCCAGCTATGCGCTACTGACGCAGATGATTGCCCAGGTGGTTGGGCTCAAGCCCGGCGACTTTGTGCATACCCTGGGAGATGCCCACCTTTACCTCAATCATCTGGAGCAGGCCGAGCTGCAGCTGAGTCGACAGCCGACGTCCGCACCCAGGCTGGTGCTGGACCCGAGCGTCGACAACCTGTTCGATTTCCGCTTCGAACACATTGCCATCGAAGACTATGAACCACATCCCCATATCAAGGCAGAGGTGGCGGTATGACCCAGGCGCCGATGACGGAACAGTCTCATCCTGACAGTGATGTCCAGCGGATCGCGGAGCTCGACACCTTTGTGCCGGTGGCCATGATCGCCGCCATGTCGCGCAACCGAGTGATCGGTGTGGATAACCAGCTGCCCTGGTACCTGCCGGAGGATCTCAAGTTCTTCAAGCGCATGACTCAGGCCAAGCCCCTGGTGATGGGGCGCAAGACCTTCGAGTCCATTGGCCGCCCGCTGCCCAATCGTCTCAACATCGTGGTGACGCGGGACAAGACCTTCGCCCATGACGGCGTCAGGGTATGTCACGATCTGGCCAGCGCCATTGCCTTGGCAGACCAGCAGGCCACCATCGAGGCCGCTGAGGAAATCATGGTGATGGGGGGCGCTCAGATTTATGCCCAGGCCATGCCGCTGGCGTCGCGACTGTATCTGACCGAGGTCGATATCGAGATCGAGGGGGATGCCTTCTTCCCGGCTCTTGATGACGATTGGACCGAACAGGCAAGTGACGCCGGTACGCCCGCCGAAGGCCAGCCCCACTATCGTTTTGTGCGCTACGAGCGGTCCCGCTCGCAAGACGGCATGTCAGCCTGAACGCGCGGTAAATAGAGTGGGTGCCGATCGTCGCAGACAGGCGACAATTGCCACATCGCCGGGCCTGGCACAGACTGTGTCGATAATCCCGACAATAGCGGGCGCTGACATTAGCGGCCCCGTCATCGCAGTAACCTGGTGAGCCTGGAGGAGTCGACGTGAGCGAGACACGCGCAGAACACCCGTTGGAGGCGCTTGAGCAACGAACGGCGTCGCTGTTGGACGGACTGCGTGAAGGTCGCCTACGCGAGCGGCAGCTGTCCAGCGAGCAGCGCCAGCTGCTGGATGACAAGCAGCGCCTGGCCAGCGAATTGAACGCTGCACGGGAGCGCCTGGGTGATCTGGAAGCACAGCTCGACGCCCTGCGGCAAGCGCAGCAGACCCTGGAAACCGAGCATCGTGCCCTGGCGTCCCAGCGTGAGTCGCTGCTTGAGGAGCGCACGTCGTTGATCGAGGAGCGCGCGTCGCTGATTGAGGAACGCACGTCGTTGACCCAAGAGCGCACCGCGCTGTTCGAGGAAAATAGCGAGCTCAAGGAAGAAAATCGCGAGCTCGATGAGCAGAATCGCGAGCTTGAGGCGCACAATGCCCGACTGCGTGACCGCGTCGAGCACCCGGATCACGAACCTGACATCGCTGCCTTCCGTCCCCCCCAGCGCCGAGCCCAGGGGTTGGCTGCCCTGATGCAGCATCGTCCACGTCCTGTCGGCGATAGCCCCGTTATCGATAGCCCTGCCATAGATAGCCCTGCCATAGATAGCCCTGCCAGCGATGAAGGAGAGCAGGGCGCTTCGTCCAGCGCGCCGACGATCGCGTCACAGCCCGACCAGGACAGCCCGGCCTCTTCGGGCCATGGTAGCGAGCCGGTGAAAGATGAAAGGGCACAGGAGTCGACTGCTGCCGAGGTGACTGCTACCGAGAACCCCCCAACGGCGACGGCCGACACGGCTGCGCTGTCCAGTCACAGCGATGACCAGGTCGCAGAAAAGCCTGATACAGAGGTGGGAGTGCAGGGCGACCTCGCTTTTGACAAGGCGCCATCCCCCCAGGCGCTGCTGGGGGATTGGTATCGTCGTTATGACCAGACCTTCTTCAAGGGCCACACCCGGCCGCTTAAGGTGGGCATCCACGAGGAGCTGGCCGTCCGGGAACCCTGGCCGGAAAAGCTCGTCCGCCGGGCCTTGGCCTGCTATGTGAACCTGCCTCGCTACCTCAAGTCCGTGCGTGAAGGGGCGGAGCGGATTGGCCTGGACGGCGAACTGGTCGGCCAGGTCGATGCCCAGGCGGCGGAGCATGCCAAACGCAAGCTGGACCGACTGCAGGCGGAGCAGCGTGGGCGCGGCACAATGTCGCGCCGTCGGCGCAACAAGGGGCACGGCAACGACAAGCCCTCAGGCTCCGACAACCACTCAGACTCCGACAAGGGTTCCGATTCCGGCAAGCCTTCAGGCACCGGCAACAGCGACACCTCCGCATCCGCCAAGGCGTCGACTCACGCTGGCCACCGGGACACTGACAGTGTGAGCGCCAAGCCCGCTCGTCCTGCAGACAGCGATATACCTGCCGTCACTCCGGATCGTCAGGGGGATGGCGAGGAAACGCGCCTTCAGCGAAAGCTGGATGAACTGCTGGCGCGTCACAACAGCAGCCGCTAAAGAAGCGCTGACGGCAGCCGTCGAGCAATGCCTGACCCCTGCCGCCCAGCACCAGCCTATCCGTGAAGCACTAACACAGCACAACACAACGCAACGCAGTGACGCGCCGGTGCTGGCGTCGCTGCGATGGTAGCCCAATGCCGTTGATAGCAGGACCGGCTGTTCAACCCGTTTGCTCTCTCATTGACTTGAAAGCGTCACATCAGCGGGGCATGATGTTAGCGCTACGCCCGATGCAGCTTTCTATGCAGAATCGGTAAACAGTTGGCGAACATTGTTCGTTAACTGCCTTTTGCAGTTTCTGCTCGGGTAGCATTTTCGCAGGGATCGGTGTCGAAGCGATGGGCAGCTGGAACGAAAACAGTGTTTTTTTCTTGTTGCGCTCCTGAGAAACCCGGTATATGGTTGCCCTTGCGAGCATTGGACTATAACAAGGCTTCGCCGCTGTCAGGCTCGCTGTTCAGGTTCCCTGCCAGGAACCCGTCAGGACAGAAATACGAGCCGGCAATGACCGGCAAGCCAAGGCTGCCAAGCGCAGCAACGATCGAAACAGCAAGCTAGTCAAAAGGAACTCAGCAATGAAAAAGACACTGTTAGCGACTGCCATCGCTGGTGCTGCTGCCTTCACCGCCGTTGGCGCCCAGGCTGCTACCGTCTACAACCAAGACGGCACCAAGCTCGACATCTACGGTAACGTCCAGCTGGTTTACGCCGGCGTTAAAGACGAAGACGGCGAGACTCGTGACGAAATCGCCGACAACGGTTCTACCTTCGGTTTCGCCGCTGAGCACGTCATCTACAACGGTCTGATCGGTTACGCCAAGATCGAAATCGACGACTTCAAGGCCGACGAGATGAAAGTTGCTGGCCGTGATGCAGGCGACACCGCCTACATCGGCTTGAAGGGCAACTTCGGTGACGCTCGCGTCGGTTCCTACGACTCCCTGCTGGATGACTGGATCCAGGATCCGATCACCAACAACGAATACTTCGACGCTTCTGACTCCAACACCTTCAAGGGTGCTCCGGGTGAAGATGCTGACGACGCCGACGTTGTTGCTGGCGATCCCGAAGGCGACAAGATCACCTACACCTCTCCGGTCTGGGGCGGTTTCCAGTTCGCGGTCGGTAGCCAGTACAAGGGCGACGCCGAGAACGAAAACCTGTCTGACGGCGGCGAAGCTTCCTTCTTCGGTGGTCTGAAGTACACCTACGGTGGCTTCTCTATCGCTGGTGTGTACGACGATCTGGGCATCTACGACATCGAAGACCAGACCGTCACCTACAACACTACTACTGTTGCAGCTGACAACACCGTCACTACCACTCAGAACACCGTCACCATCGATGACGAAGATCTGGGCGACCAGTACGGTGTGACCATGCAGTACCAGTGGGACAGCCTGCGCGTTGCCCTCAAGTACGAGCGTTTCGAGTCTGACAACGACTTCCTGAAGGACGCTGACTACTACGCCATCGGTGCCCGCTACGGCTACGGCAACGGCATGGGCGATGTCTACGGCGCCTACCAGTACATCGACTTCGGCGGCAGCGGCTTCAGCGACCTGGCCAGCGCCAACGATGACGAGAACGACGACGACAACTTCAACGAAGTGGTTGGCGGCGTGACTTACAACATCTCCGACGCCATGTACACCTACGTGGAAGGCGCCTGGCGTGACCGTGACAACGACCAGGGTGACGGCTACGCCGTGGGTCTGACCTACCTGTTCTAATCCAACAGGTTTGACCCCCCTAGCGTTGTGACGCTATAAACGAAAGCCGATCCTCCGGGATCGGCTTTTTTCTGCACTCTACCGCAAGCATGTGAGGATCCATGAAAGACGTCACCCTACCCGCGGCGCTGCTGGCGCTTGGCGTTGCTCTGGCCAGCTCCACCGTCCAGGCATCCGATAGCGTCATGACCGAGCGCTTCCGCGAGGAGAATCGTCAGCTCGACCTGACCGGCTTCTTCAAGCCGGAAAGCGACGCGCGCAGCCAGACCTTTCTGTTCGGAACTCCTCACGCGCATGATTTCGAGGTAGAGGAAGAGGGTGTCTACCGTTTCGAAAGCCGCGTCAGCGCCGGCTACGAGGATACCTACCAGATTGAAGCCGTACTGCAAGACGATGCCGGTAATGTGATCGCTCGTGGTCAGGGCTACGGCCAGGAAGGCGGGCTGCAGCTCGAAAGCCGCCTGACCCCTGGCAAGTATGAACTGCAGGTCAAGGGCACCCGCTTTGGCCGTCGCGGCCGCGCCGGCGATGGCTACAGCATTGCTGTGGTGGGCCTGGATAGCCAGGGTAACCGGATCGAAGTCGATGATGGAGTCGGGCTGCAGTTCGTGGGGGCTGATCGTGACGGCAATCAGAGCGCCTTTGTCACCAGCCGTGACGCCGTGGTGACCTTGGGTGGCGAATCTGCCGCTGCGACTTCTGCCTCCGCGACGGCGAGCGGTGCGGCGGCTGCATCGTCAAGCGCGACGGCTTCCAGTGCGGCTGCCTCCAGTGCTGGAGCCACCAGTGCAGCGGCCGGCGGTGCTGCGGTGGCCGGTACGGCGGCGGTTGCCGGGGCCTCCGAAAGCGTCAGCGGCAGTGAAGCACGCAGTGATGACCCTGACGAACGTCAGGTACAGAGTGTCAAGACCGACGTCAAGATTCGTGCCCGTGGTGAGGTGCTGTCCTTCAACGTGGCCGAGCCAAGCCAGGTGCGCATCACGACCTCCACCTTCCCGCCGGGAGATGAAGACACCTATCGTCTGACCATGGAAGTGGCAGATGGCTCCGGTCGCATTGTTGCCGAAGGCGCTGGTGAAGGCTTTAACGGTAACGTGGACCTGTCCACCCAGCTGGATCCGGGCACCTACCACATCCGCGTCACTGGACAGAAGTTCGGCAGTTCGATGGATGGCCCCAACAACTACGAGCTGAAGGTTGTGCTCGACAACTAAGCCCCGATGGGCCGGTTGTGGCAAAGAGTAATAAAAGGACGGGCCCCTCGGGGCCCGTCCTTTTAGTGGTGAATGCGTCGTCAGGACTGTTAATCAGTCCCCGATTCTGCCAATAGCCTCGCGTACGCCAGCAGCATACTCTGGGTGACACTTCTCGAAGTGGCCCAGCTGGCGTTCCTTGATCTCGCTTGGAACCCCCTGCATATGACGGGCGATGTTGCCAAACAGACGCTGCTTCTGGTCGTCGCTCATCAGCTCGAACAGGGCTCGCGGCTGGCTGTAGTCGTCGTTGCCGTCACGATGGTTGTGGCGCCAGGCGTCACCCTCCAGCGGCAGCGGCGGCTCGACCACGCTGGGGTCTTCCTGCGGGCCTCCGAAAGAGTTGGGCTCGTAGTAGGCGTCGGGGTTTTCCTCGCCATTGGCGAAGAAGCGCATCGGGCCATCCTTGTGATAGTGGTGGACCGGGCATTTCGGCTGATTCACCGGCAGCGCCTCGTAGTGGGTGCCGAGGCGATAGCGGTGGGCGTCTGCATAGGAGAAGACCCTGGCCTGCAGCATCTTGTCCGGTGAGAAGCCGATGCCCGGCACCTTGTTGGACGGTGAGAAGGCGGCCTGCTCGATTTCGGCGAAGTAGTTATCGGCGTTGCGGTTGAGCTCGAAGTGACCCACCTCGATCAGCGGATAGTCGCCGTGGGGCCATACCTTGGTCAGGTCGAACGGGTTGAAGGGGCAGCGCTTGGCCTCGTCTTCTGTCATCACCTGAATGAAGACGTTCCAGCGCGGGTAATCACCGTTCTCGAGTGCGTTGTAGAGATCTTCCTGAGTCGTTTCACGGCTCTTGCCGACCACTTCCTCCGCCTCGGCATCGGTAAAGTGCTGGTGTCCCTGGGCGGTGCGGAAATGGAACTTGCACCACACGCGCTCGCCGTCAGCATTAATCAATGAATAGGTGTGCGAGCCGTAACCATTGATATGACGCACATCGGTGGGCAGACCGCGGTCCGACATCAGCATGGTGACCTGATGAAGTGACTCAGGCGACAGTGACCAGAAGTCCCAGGCTGCCGTGGCGGAGCGCATGTTGGTGCGGGGATGGCGCTTCTGGGTGTGGATGAAGTCCGGGAACTTGTACGGGTCGCGGATAAAGAAGACCGGCGTATTGTTGCCGACCAGGTCCCAGTTGCCTTCCTCGGTGTAGAACTTGAGCGCAAAGCCGCGCACGTCGCGCTCGGCATCGGCTGCGCCTTGCTCACCGGCAACGGTCGAGAAACGCGCCAGCATCGGCGTCTGGCTGCCCGGAGTGAAGACCTTGGCCTTGGAATAGCGAGTGATGTCACCGGTAATGGTCAGGGTGCCGTGGGCGCCCCAGCCCTTGGCGTGCACGGTACGCTCGGGGATGCGCTCGCGGTTCTGGTGGGCGAGCTTCTCCAGCAGTTGGTAGTCCTCAAGCAGCAAGGGCCCACGCGGACCGGCCGTCAGGCTGTTCTGGTTGTCGCCGATGGGAGCTCCGGCGCTGGTGGTCATGGTCTTGCGGGTCATGAGGCGTCTCCATTGTTCACTGATCACGGTCTACGTCTTAAAGATAGAGACTGATGTCTCATGGGAACAATGATTCCTTTCTATTTCGGTTATAGGAAATGAGTGTTTAGGAGTAGTATTTATGTTATTCACGACGGATGTGATAACTCGCTGACATATCCTGAGGACCAACCTTCGTGGCCAAGCTGTTCAGTGTCGTGGCAACGCTGTCACTACAAGTGAGAATGTTGATCGGTCTAGCAGCCACCTGGCTGGTAGTGATCACGATTCTGCTGGTCTGGGGCTGGTACACCGGGAAGGATCTGGTTCGCGAGGTCAACTTTTCCCACCTGCGTTACGAAACCCGACTGATCGCCGATGAGGTGACCGAGGAAATCGATACCCGGCTCGATATGCTCGGTCGACTGGCAGCGCTGCGTGATAACCGGGCTCTGCTGGACGCCTCCAGTGAGGCCCTTCGCGATAGTGGGGCCCTGCTCGAGCTGTTCGATGCTCTGGTCGTGATGGACGCAACCGGCAAGGTAGCCGCCGACTGGCCGCCTACGCCGGGGCGCCAGGGCCTTGATATCAGTGACCGGGAGTACTTCAGCTTTATGCGCGAGGTGCGCCGCCCCTACGTCAGTGAGCCCATCTATGGACGCGTCATCGGGCTGCCGCTGGTTCTGCTCATGGTACCGCTGGTGTCCGACGATGGGCGTTTCGAGGGCGCTCTGGCGGGGGTGGTGGAAGTCAACGCTGGAGGCATCTTTCGCCGCCTGAGTCGAGTCAGAATCGGCAATGACGGCTACGCTGCGGTATTCTCCGCCGCCGGTCAGGTGCTCTACCACCCGGACCAACGCCAGGTAATGGGAGAATTGGGGCGCGAGGGAGATCTCAATCATAATCCGGCCCTCGACCTTGCTTTGTATGGTTGGCAGGGAGAGCGCTACGGTCCCGCTTTCAGTGGTGAGATGACCTTCCAGTCCTATCGTCAGGTGTGGCCTGCCAACTGGGTGGTGGGAGTCTTCCTGCCGGAAAACCAGGTACTCGCGCCGCTACGAGGACTACTCGAGCGCTTGGGAGCGGTGGGCATCGGGATTGCCTTGCTACTGCTGCCGTTGCTGGGATGGATGGTCTGGCTGCTGCTGCGACCGCTGTACCAGTTGCAGTCGCAGATCGCCCAGGTGGGCAAGGGCACCCGCGGTCGCGTGGTGCTGGATACCCAGATGAAGGAACTGGTCCAGCTGGCCTCGGCCTTCAATGCCGTCGAGGTGGAACGCGAAAAGGCGCTGGCCGACCTGCGCGGTCGTGAAGCCTTTCTGGACGGGGTATTGGCGTCTTCCCCCATCGGCATGTTCGTGACCGATACCCAGGGTCGTATCACCTATGTGAACGATGCCCTGGTGCAGCTGACCGGGCGTTCGCCGGATGACATGGACCGTTCGGCCTGGGTTCAGGCCATCCACGCAGAAGATCGCGAGTCCGCCATCGAGCTGTGGCGCTACAGCCTGATGTCTGGTCAGACCTTCCTGCGTCAGTATCGCTACTGGCGTGAAGACGGAGAGCTGCTGTGGCTTGAGGTGCATGCCAGCCAGGTGGCGATTGACGACGATATCTTCGGTTTCGTGGGTACCGTCAAGGACATCACGGCTCGCCGCCAGCAGGAGGCCATGAGTCAATGGGAGGCCGAGCATGACCCGCTGACCGGACTACTCAATCGGCGTGGCTTCGAGCGGCGCCTGGAGGAGGCCATGGTGGACTGGCGCAAGACGTCGACGCCCTCTGCGCTGATCCTGTTCGACCTGGATCGCTTCAAGCCGATCAACGATGAAGGCGGCCACCCCCTGGGCGACGAGATGCTCAAGCGTATCGCCAGGGAAGTGTCGGGCTGTGTGCGCAGCAGTGATCATGTTGCCCGTCAGGGGGGAGACGAGTTCGCGGTGCTTCTGCCAAGCTGTTCCCTGGCTCAGGCCAGACGCATCGGCGAGGCTATCCTTTCTGCCATTCACGGGACCTGTGTGGTGCATGAAGGCCACGAGTATCGGGTGACGTCCAGTCTCGGTATCACCGAGTTTCGCCCTGGTGATGTCGATGTCGCGGCGCTGGTCGAGCGAGCCGATGCGGCCAGCTATACCGCCAAGCGGGAAGGCCGCAACCGACTGGTGGTCGATGCCAGCAGCGCCTGAGGCGCGTGCCAAGGCGGCGGAGTATGTCGTCTCCGCTCGCCTTTTTCGCTCACCCTGTTCGCTCGCTTTGTTCGCTCATGAGGTCTGTCGACGCCTGACCGTCAGTTGGCCCTTAGCTGGCGCTCCAGCTGGCCAAGCCGGGGGTCGTCAGGTCGCAGCCTTCGCAACTCCGCCAGTGCGGCCAAGGCCTCGGGGATTCGGCCGCTGGTAGCGTTGACGTAGACCAGCGCGTACAGCAGGTCGGCATCGCCGGGAGCCTGGCGAAGCCCTTGCATCAGCGCATCCCGGGCCTCGTCCTTCCTGCCCAGACGGTCCAGCATAAGGCCGCGGTTGTAGTGGGTTCTGGCGTGTCCCGGGCGCCATTCGGCGGCTTTCTCCAGCCACTCCACCGCCTCTTCCATATTGCCGCTCTCCGACAACGACAGGGCCAGCAGGTAGGCCAGATGACCACGGTCCGGCGCGGGCATGGCGTCTCTATCGATGCCATCGCGCAGCACCGCCTGGGCGTCCTCTCGCCGGCCCTCAGCGCTGAGCTGAGTCACCAGATTGGCACGGGCCGGCAGGAAGTAGGGGTCCATCTCCAGCGCCGCCCGATACTGCGCTTCGGCCTCGTCTTCACGGGCGGTACGTGCCAGCAGCACCGCCAGGTTGAGGCGATTGCCGGGCAGGTCCGCGTTTTCGCGCAGGCGTCGCTCATAGTCCCGTCGCGCCTCGAGGAAGGCGTCGCGCCGGTCTTCGGGCATGACCATCAACGAGGTCCCTGCCAGGGCCTTGACGGCTTCATCGCGAACCGCCAGGCGGGGGTCGTCGACCAGCGGCAGCAGCAGTTCGACCCGAGCATGTTCTGGCGCCTGGGCGAAGACCGGGATGGCGGCAGCCCGGACCTGAGCACTGTCATCGCTGAGTGCTTGTTCAAGGGTGGGCAGCGCTTCGCTGGCAAATGGCGCCAGTTCGTCGACGGCGGTGGCCCTGACAATGTCAGGGGTATCGCTGTCATCTATCAGCGCCTTGAGGTAGTCCGGGGCTTCGGGACGCCCCTGGCGGGCCGATTGCAGCGCCACGCCATAGTGGGATTCGCTGGCGGCCCGACGCTGGTCACCGAACCAGTCGCGAATCTGGTCGGCTGCCTGTTCCGGGGAAAGGTCCTCATGGCAGCGGCTACAGGCATCGGGACTGTCCGTGGCGGCGGCCAGGTCCGGGCGCGGTACCCGGAAGCTGTGATCGCGCCTGGGGTCCACCACCATGTAGGTGGTTTCCGGCATGTGGCAGCTGACGCACTGAGCGCCGGGGCTGCCGGGTTCGTGATGGTGATGTTCCGGCGTATCGTAGTGAGCGGCCTTCATCGTCGGAAAGCGCGGCGGTGGTGACGGGTTGTGGCACTGCATGCACAGACCGTTGCCCTCGACCCTGACCTTGTTGGTGTGTGGGTCATGGCAGTCGACGCAGCTGACCCCTTCCTGATACATACGGCTTTGGGTGAAGGAGCCGTAGACATAGACCTCTCCCTCGATCTGGCCATCGGCGTGGTACATGCCGTCGCTCAGCAGGCTGGGTAGGGCGGCATCGGTCAACGGGGCCCCGTGAACCGGCCCGGCGCCGAGCATCTGGCGACGGCTGTGACAGCGTGCGCATTGCTCGACCAGCTCAGGCCCAGGCATCTCACTCAGTGATAGCGGCAGGCCCTTGTCGCCGTCATTCGCCGATGCTTGAGGTGCATCCAGTGCGTTGTCCTCCGCGCTCCACTGCTCGGCCCAATCCAGGTGTGACTGGGCGGGCCCATGGCAGCTCTGGCAGCCCACACTCTGCTCGTGCCAGGTCGTGGCGAAGCTGTCGCTCTCCAGATCGTAGTGCTTTTCCAGGTTGGTGGAATGGCAGTCGGCGCACATGGCATTCCAGTTCTGATAGCGCCCGCGCCAGTGCAATGGGTCGTCCGGGGTGAAGGCCTGGCCGGGGTAGAGCGAGAACCAGCGCTGCCCGCCTTCGCTCTCGGGGCGTGAGTCCCAGGCGATGGTCAGCCCCTGCAAGCGTCCTCCTGGTTGAGCCACCAGGTACTGTTGCAGTGGGGAGAAGCCAAAGGTGTAGAGAATCTCGAAGGTCTCGGCGGGATCACCGGGACCTTCCAGGGTCGCCAGAAAGGTCTCGCCGTCACGTGTAAAGCGCGCTTTTACCTCGCCATCCTCGAATACCGCATCATCAAAGTCGCCAAGCACATTGGCCGGAGTGGCCTCGCGCATGGCCCAACCGTGGTCCGAGTCCTGCCACGCCTGGGTCTCTGCCTCGTGACAGGAGGCGCAGCTGCCTTCCGGGGCATAGCCCTGGGTGGCACTGGCGAGGGTGGGCAAGGTCCCCTGGGGTTGACTGGCCGCAGCCGTGGGGGGAAATCCCAGTCCTGACATTGCCACCAGTACCGTCAGCCCCACCAGCAGGCCGATAGAGCGCTGTTTCCAGCCGAGCAGAGCGACAATGAGGGGCTGGCGCGTCGAGAAATAGCCACGGGGTCTATGCATTACGTCGAGTCACTTCTGCCATCGGGTTCAAGGGCTTCATGGAAGCAGGGGAAAAGGGGGAGGCTCCCTGCGTGTGCCGTGCCAGCTCGCGCACGGGAGGGAGCGCCTGCTCAAGACGTTGCCAGTCCTCAGCCACGCCTGGGTCAGGGTCTGACGACGCCGTGGTATCCGGGCCCAGCTTTCGTCTGCACAGGCGATCCAGCGCATCATTCACCTGCTGGTGGGCGCGACTGTCGACCGGCAACTTGCTGCCAAGGGCTTGCCAGTGGCGCCGGCAGGCGACCAGGTCGCGGCCAGCGATGGCCTGCTTGAGTCGTTCATGGTCGGCATGACCGTTGGCTTCCCTGTGTGCCTGCTGACGGCGACGGCGCTGCTCCAGCAACAGGCGTCCGCGGGGTCCCAGACGGCGATAGAGCCAGACGGCAAGTCCAAGCAGCACCGCTGCCAGCAGGCTCAGGCCGATCAGGAGGGGGGCACGGTTCTTGAGCTGGCTGCCGATCGCGGCGGAACCTGAAACGCTCACCGGGACCGATGCCAGGCTGGTGCTATCGAGCTCTTGCTCTATCGGGTTATACCAGCGAAGCGTGACGCCCGGCAGCTCTGTCTGTCCCCCGGCTTCGGCGACATAGGTCAGGGTGTCGGTGCGGCGACCGCCGCCTCGGCTTTCTTCCAGGCGCGGCGCCTGGGGATAGACGCCCAGGTTAGCGAAGCTGGCTGAATCATTGCTGTCTGGTGCCTCCAGCAGAGAGGGCAACAACAGGGCGCTGCCCCCTTCCAGGGTGGCGCTTACCGTGCGGCGGATGCTGTCCCCGGGGGCAAGCTCGAGGGGGGTGTCCGAGTCAATCTCATCCAGCGTCTCACTATCGCCATCGGCACGGGTGATCTCGAGGGATTGCTTCAGGTCGATGCGCGTCGCCGCCAGGTAGGGCTCCAGCCCACGGGCGGCCTCGGGCAGGCTCGCGGTGAGGCTGATAGGCGGCAGGACCATCTGCTGAACCTTGGCCTGCTGGCTGCCTGGGGTGGCAACGCTGACATCCAGCGTGCCACCGCCGAGCTCAAAGCGTCCCGCACTCAGCGGCGTCAGCTGATAGCGGCGCGATACGCCAGACCAGGTCTTGCCGTTGACCTGTTGGCTGACGGGCGTGGTCGAGCGCTCGCCCAGGGTCACCCGCAGGCCAGGCTGGTCGAGGGTGGGGAATTCGACCGGTGTTGGCATCCAGGTGGGCACCAGCACGGTAATGCGCAGCTCGCTGCTTTCCCCGGGGGCGAGGCTGTCCTCGGACAGGCTCGCCTCAACGCGGGGCTGTGTAGTGGCTGTCTGGTTGGCGTCCGCGCTGTCCGCTGCGGCGTCAGGGCTCGCTGATGCCGCCGCTGAATCTTCCCCGGGGGCTAGGCTGTCCTCGGACAGACTCGCCTCAACGCGGGGCTGTGTAGCGGCTGTCTGGCTGGCGTCCGCGCTGTCCGCTGCCGCTGATGCCGCCACTGGGTCTGCAGAAGGCTCAGGCGCCGCCAGGGCGGTCATGGCCAGGCTGCCAGAGGTGAGCAGTAGCGTCAGCAGCAGGGCGGAGGACACGCTTGAGCGTTGCGTGGCAGTCATGGCGTCGTCCTTGCCAGGTCCAGAAAGGGAGTATCGCTCGACATCATCGCCTGGCCATCCTGCAACGCCTCAATAGCGAAGCGCTGGCGCAGGTAGTCGCTGGTGTCGCTGTCGAGGGTCTCGATCCACTGCTCGGCACTGATCTGGCCGCTGGGCTCATCGACGGGCGTCTGGGTTTCTTCACCGCGGGCTTCTTTGTTGTCGAAGACCACGTCGTCAGCGCCGATTCCCTGATCCTCGCCGGTGTCAGACTGTTCCCGGGTCTTTTCGACGTACTCGAGAATTTCCCTGGCGAGGGCCAGGTTGCGCTCACCCTCTGGGTAGTCGGGATCTCGTTCGAGCACGGTCTCGAAGGCGGTGATGGCGGGGCGATACTGACGATTCTTGATCAGCGCAAGACCCTGGGTAAAGGCGGCGTCGGCGCTGTCCTGGCGTCCCAGCCACTCGGCAGCAGCGTCGTACTGGCCGTCGCGATAGAGCGCATAGCCCTTCCATGCGGGATCCCGGAAGTGTTCGGCGGCGCGCCCATAGTCGCCACGATCTGCCCACCAGCGGCCCTGCTGGTCCGGCGTCAGAAACGCATTGGCGACAGATTGCGCCGCGCGCTCCAGCGGCGTCGCCACATGCTGGTCCACCGCGCGGGAGGCCTCCTGGGCGAAGGCCTGCGGGACGGGACCCAACCACAGGCTCGGCAGTAGCACCAGGCCGGCCAGCGTCAGGTGCCAGCCACGCCGGAACCCGAGCAAGGCCAGCAGTGCCGCCGGCCAGGCCAGCCACACGCCGCGATCTTCCCAGGACAGTCGCTCGTCATTGTTGAGCGCCTGCTGGTACGTTGCATCCAGGCTGGCCACGATCTGGTCCAGATCGCTGTCGTCGGTGCTCAGGTTGACGCTTTGCACATCGGCGAACAGTGGGCCCGGCGTCATGTCGCCAAGGGACGGCGCACCGCTAGGCTGAACGGCGAGGGTGATCAGTTGGTTCAGCGAGTCTGGCGAAGACGTGGACCTGGCCGCGCTGGGCGCGTCAGGAAGCGTATCGGTCACCAGCAACACCGAACCCGCCGTGCTGCCGTCGCTCTGCTGGGCCTTGGCGAGGATATCACTGGCAAGGGCCAATGCATCAGCGCCCGCATCGCCGCCACCGCTCGGCATGACATCTGTTGATAACCCTTCCAGGTAGGGCGCCATCAAGGTGGGGTCGTCGGTCAAGGGCACGACCTGGTGGACGCTGCCTGCGTAGGCCACCAGGGCAGTGCGGGCACCATCCCTGCGCTTCAGCAGGTCCTGAATCTTGTGCTTGGCGCGCTCCAGGCGGCTGGGCGGGACATCGGTGGCCTCCATGCTCGACGTCACCTTCTGCACCACCACCAGGGGAGCGCTATGGGCCACCAGCGGATTTGGCAGGCGGGTCCAGGAAGGACCCGCGGCCGCCAGGATCAGCAGGCAGGCCAGCAGTGCCAGGGTATCCACCGGTGACAGGCGCTTGCGGCGGTTACCGTCGGTGCGCAGCGCGTCGGCCAGGTGTGGTGCAACATGGCCGCCACCCAGCTGGTCGGCCGGTATGCGACGGCGCCACCACCACAGCGCGGCGACCACCGGCAACAGCAGACACCAAAGCGGACGCAGCAGGTGGAAGTCAGCGAGACCCGCCATCCAATCGTTCATGCGGCGTCCTCCTCTGGTCTTGCCGACGCGGGTTGCGGGGTCGTAGCAGGCGCGTGCGAACGACGATCCAGGGTCAGCATCAGCAGCGCCAGCAGGCCGGCAAGCGCCAGCGGCCAGTGACTGAGTGAGCGGTGTTCGCGGTAGCTATGGGTCGCCACCTTGCGCGGCGCCAGTTCATCGATGCGCTGGTACACCGCGGCCAGGGCCTGCTGGTCCGCGGCGGTGAAGAAGGCACCATCGGTGGTGTCGGCGATGGCCTTGAGGGTGTCGGTATCGACCCGATTCTCGCCGCTGCCGTCAGGGTCACCGATCGCAATGGTGACCACCCGAACGTCACGCTGGGCGGCGATGTTGGCGGCATTGATCGGGCTCATCCTGCTGCCGGTGTCGGCACCATCAGAGAGCAATACCAACAGGCGCTGTTCCACCTCGCTGGCCTCGAATTGCCGAATCGCCAGACCCATGGCATCGCCCAAGGCGGTGTGGGGGCCGGCCATGCCCACCTCGGTCTGGTCGAGCAGCGCCGTGAGGGTGTCAAGATCCTCGGTCAGCGGGGCCTGAACGTAGGCGCGGGTGCCGAACACGATCAGCGCCAGACGCTCGCCCTCGCGGTCAGCAACAAAGTCGCGGATGACGTCCTTGACCGCCGCCAGGCGCTGGCGCGGCTGGTCTTCACTGTCGACCAGGTCACGTTCGTCCATGCTGCCGGAGATATCCACCGCCAGAATCAGGTCGCGGGCGGCACTCTGCCAGACAATGGGCTCGCTGAGTTTTTCCGGGCGCGCCAGCGCCACCACGATCAGCACCCAGATCGTGAGCTGCAAAAGACGGCTCAAGGGAGAGCGACGCTGTTCGCCCGCCTTTGTGCTGCCCGCCGCCTCCACCAGCTGATCAAAGAAGGGCAGACGCAGGGCGGCCAAGGGGCGGCGATAGGCGGGTAACCAGCGGACCAGCCATAGCAGGGGCAGCAGGGCGAAGGCCCAGGGATTGGCCAGCTCCATCATTGGTCGGCTCCCTGGTCGTCATGCGGCGTCGGGGCATCCGTGCGGTGCTTGCGTATCCATTGACGGGCAAGCTGCGTCAGTGCCGCGGACGGCGAAGCGGCGCTGTCGCGATAGGCTCCTGCCGACAGCTCATGCCCCAGCGGACCATCAAAACGCCGAGAGGCGGGCGAGGGCGTCGTCGGCAGCGTCTGGTCCAGGAACTGCCACCAGCGGGCCCCGCTGAGCCCGGCGACCCGCTCCCGGGGATAGGCGCTCAGGGCGGTTCGCTTGAGCACCTCCGCCAAGACGGAGGTGCCTTCCTGGGAGAGGCGAAGATCCAGCTCCCGCAGCGCGTCTCGGCGATAGGCATTGGCCTGCCAGTGACGCCTCCGGCGCACTCCGATAAACAGCAGCAGGGCCAGCAGCAGCACGGCCAGCAAAGCCCAGCCCCAGGTCTGAGGGATCCAGGCAATCGGCGCCGGTTCCGGCGCCGGTGACAGCTGATCGATCAAATCCGACAGCAGGGTAATGTCGTTTACGTCAGCGCTCGGCGTCATGTCCGCCTCTCCTTGCCCGAGGTCTGGCTGTCGTCCTGGGTCGGAGCGAGCCCCAATAGGCGGCGCAGTTGGGGCAGCGTCGGCGCACCGGCGGACAGTGACACAAGGCTGATGGCGAACTTGCGCGACCAGGCGTCCAGTGCGGCTCGGCGCCTGTGGGCGACACCTTCCAGCGCCTCACGCTGGGCCGCTTCTGCGGTGTCCAGGCGCGCGTGCTGGCGCCCGTCGGTGGCCAGACAGCTCATGTCGTCTGGCAGGGCATCGGCCAGCGGGTCGCTGACCGCGACCAGGATGACATCGTTATGGCGCCGCAGCGCGCTGAGCATGGCCTCGGTGCGCGGCCCTGGCACGTCAAAGTCGCTCAATACAATGACTAGGTGATCGCGGCTCGCCAGGCGTGACGCCGAGACCAGCACCTGATCGAGAGAAGTGGGCGAGGGCGCCGGACGACGGGCTTCCAGGCGCTGGTTGGCATTCGCCAAAGAGGTCAAAAAGCGCATGACCTGAGCACGCGAGCGGCGCGGCCTGAACTCCTCGACACCGTCATCGGTCACCACGATGCCTCCCAGTCGATCTCCCTGGTGCAGCACCGCGAAGCTGAGCAGAGCGGCGGCTTCGGCGGCGACCACCGACTTCATCGCATGGCGGCTGCCGAAGAACATCGACATGCGCTGATCCACCACCAGCAGGGCAGGACGATCACGCTCCTCGGTAAACACCCGAACGTAGGGGGAGCCGGTGCGAGCGGTGACGCGCCAGTCGATGCTGCGCACGTCGTCTGACGGCTGGTAGTCACGCAGCTCGAGGAAGTCCAGGCCGCGACCGCGCAGGCGTGAGCCGTGGCGGCCATTGAGCACACTGCGCGCGGGTTGCCGCGGCAGCAGTGCCAGGCGGTTGCCGTGGGGCTCCAGGCCTGCCAGATGCTGCAGGTCGACGTGCACGCGCCGGTCAGAGCCGGTGCGAGGGTCAGCCTTCCTGGCGGTGTGTGGGTTGCGCATGGTGACCTTCCTTGGACGGTTCAGGGCAGCGCGACGCAGCCCAGCAGGGTGGCGATGGCGTCATCGCTGGTCATGCCCTGTCCTTGCGCCTCGAAGCTCAGTGCAATTCGATGGCGCAGCACATCGGGAGCCACCTGCTGCACGTCCTGGGGATCCACATAGTCGCGCCCCTCGAGCCAGGCGTGGGTGCGCGCGCAGCGATCGAGGGCAAGTGACGCGCGTGGACTCGCACCCAGTTCAATGGCGCGGCCCAGTTCCTCGCTGAAATCGGCGGGATGGCGGGTGGCATCTACCAGCGTCGCCATGTACTGCTCCATGGCATCGGCCACATGCAGCATGGCGATCTCGCGGCGCGCGGCGAAGATGGCTGACTGGGCCAGCGGCGCCGGAGTCGCCGCCACGGGGCGATCACCTTCCGCTGCGGCATCCCTGGTGGCCTTGGCCTGCTCTTCCTGGCGCACCAGCCGGATGACGTCGACTTCCTCCTCGCGGCTCGGGTAGTCCACCCGCACGTGCATCATGAAGCGATCCATCTGCGCTTCGGGCAGCGGGTAGGTGCCTTCCTGTTCGATCGGGTTCTGGGTCGCCAGCACCATGAACAGCTCCGGCATCAGGTGCGTCTTGCCCGCCACCGTCACCTGCCGCTCTTCCATGGCTTCCAGCAGGGCGGACTGCACCTTGGCTGGGGCCCGGTTGATCTCATCGGCCAGCACCAGGTTGGCGAACAGTGGCCCCGGCTGGAAGCGGAACACCGAGCCCTGCTCGCTCTGGTGATAGATCTCGCTGCCGGTCACGTCGGAGGGCAACAGGTCTGGCGTGAACTGAATACGGCTGAAGTCAGCCTCCAGGTTGCGCGCCATGGCCTTGACCGCGCGGGTCTTGGCCAGGCCCGGCAGTCCCTCGATCAGCAGGTTGCCTCCCGCCAGCAGACCGATCAGCAGGCGTCGGATCACCTCGCGCTGGCCAACGATGGACTCTCCCACGGCGGCTTCGAGCCCCCGAATATCCTCAAGCAGACTCATGGAACCTCCGGGTAGATGGTTTGCCAGTCCGTGGCCATGTCGACCACTTGCCAATGGCGTGCAGCGGCCTCGTCGAGACCATGTTGTAGTGATGCCCGAACAGGCTTTGCCGAGCGCAGGCGATATCACCGTCTGCGCTTGTATGAAGAGGGTCCTGCCGCAGGTAACTGGCTGCGCCCATGTGCTCGTATCCTTGAGACAGTGGTCACGTTCCGCGACCACATCGATATGGCCACCGTGGATGCCGACACCGCTTGGCCTCGCGTGGCGATGATTACCGCACGTCAGAAAGTGCGTTATCAGCGAGCTTGAGGCTACTGTTCAGGTGTGTCGCTAACATCTCGTTTTATCGTCGTTATTGATCCCGGTGAGCGAAGCATCGCGACCTGAAGAATGATTCAGTATGCCTCGTGTCGGGACTATTGTCGGGACTATATTTACCCTGGTAACTACTATGGCGCGTCATATCCTGTCGACTGCCTGTCGCAGTATAAGAGGGTCCGAGCTGACGTCATTACGTCAGAGGGGAGAGTTATCCGTGGCTCTTGCTGAGGGAGTTTTCGACATGTCGCACGTTGTCGCATGTTTATCGACACGTTCGCCGTGGTTATCTTCGATAGCGGTAAATAATGGGAATGTCTTTTTTGGTAGCAAAATGTAAGTTTTCTTGCTGCCACGGGTCGGACTTGAGGCTCAAATGATGTACATCAATATTGGCGCGACGTTTCCGAGTTTTCTCGGCTTCCTCTCGGTGTTGTCTCGGTTCCCGTGGAGGCACGAGACACAAGCAGGATAACGGTTAAGAGAAAGGTGCAGGAGAACGGTTCGGGAAAAGGTGCAGGAGAAAAGACGCAGGGGACGGAGCAGATGGCAGGAGGGATAAGGGGGCAGTAAACAAGGGAGAAGTAAAAAAGTGGCGCGCCCGGGAGGATTCGAACCTCCGACCACCTGATTCGTAGTCAGGTACTCTATCCAGCTGAGCTACGGGCGCACAGTCGTCACACGAGTGGTGACGTCAAGAGGGGGCGCATGTTAGAGCAAAGTGGTTGACGGCGCAAGACATAGGGACTGTGCATCACGTCATCCGTCGTTTGGTTGAACCGACGGATGACGTGTTTAATCGTGGAACTGGCGCTCAGGGCGCTTGCGGGTAGACCCGCTGCCAGTCACTGGCCATATCGATGAGCTGCCAGCCGCGGTCTTCTGCCTGGTCCAGGCCGTCGGCCAGGCGACCGATATGGCTGTCCCTGTCGTAAGCCACTTCGCGCTCGGCGTCGGTGTGGTGGACCAGCACGCCCATACGCGGACCATCTCCCTGGGTCGTCCAGATCAGCATCGGCACGTCGCCGTCGGAGTTGCCCACCGCCATGATCGGACGCTGGCCGATATGACGCTCGATCGACACGATTTTCAGAGGACCATCGTTGATCCAGGTATCACCCTCTTGCTTGTACAGGCTGGGGTCGCTGTCCAGATCCTTGACTTCCAGGCCCCCTGTGCTGCCGATGACATTCTGCGGGGGGACGCCGTAGACGTCCTCGGCGAAGGTGCGGATGAAGTGGAGTCCGCCGCCGGAGACGATATAGGTGGAGAAGCCGCTGTCACGCAGGTAGCTCAACAGTTCCAGCATGGGCTGGTAGATCATGTCGGCGTAGAAGCGACCTGTGTCCGGGTGGGTGGCGTTGGCCAGCCAGTCGGACACATCTTCTTCGAACTCGTCGAGGGAGACGTCCTGGTGGGACAAGGACAGCAGCGCTTGAATGCCTTCTTCGCCGGCTTCCAGAACGGTCTCGATATCGCCCTCGGCTGCGGCCTGGTGCAGCTCGCTGGTCAGCTGCTCCGGCTCTGCCTCGCTGGCGCGATCCAGCGCGTACATCAGCTGAAAGTAGGCGGGCTGTTCGCCCCATAGGGTGCCGTCGTTATCGAATACCGCGATGCGCTGCTGTTGTGGCACGAAGTCGTCGCTGGTGGGATCGCTGACGGCCTCGACAAAGTCGACGATAGCGCTCTTGTTGTGACCCGCATTCCAGGACGGCAGCGGATCCGCCTGAGCGAGGGAAGGAAGGGCGGCCACCAGCAAGGCAGGCAGCACGCGTGTGGTAATGAAGCTTTTCATGGCGAAGCATCCTCGATGAAGGGCAGGTCGCTGGTGCGATCGGTCGTCATGACGCAACAGGCCGCTCCCTGGGGAGCGGCCTGTATCCTGGCAATGCAGCGTTACTGAACGCTGGCGGGTTGCTCGAGGGCCTCCATGACCTGGTCGAGACTGAAGCTTGCCGCCTTCATGCGGGGCGGGAAGTCCTTGAAGGTCTCGAGGAAGGTACCCACGTAGGCCTGGGCCGGCACCAGCAGGAAGGAGTGCTCCAGCAGCCAGTCATAGTAGGTGTTGGACGTCAGCTGTGAACGCTCATAGGGATCGCGGCGCAGGTTGAACATCAGCGGCACGCGCAGCGGTGTGAAGGGGTTGGCCCAGACTTCGAAGGTGCCCTCAACACGCTGCTCCATGAACACCAGCTTCCAGTCGTCGTAGCGCAGGGCGGTCAGGTCACCGTCGTCCGAGAAGTAGAACACCTCGTTACGTGGACCTTCTTCTGTCTCGCCGGTCAGCAGCGGCAGGAAGTTGTAGCCGTCCAGGTGAACGTTGTACTCCCGGCCGATGGCTTCGACGCCACCTTCCATCAGGTCTTCCTTGACGGTGTCGTTGCCGACGGCCGCCAGCAGGGTGGGCATCCAGTCCATGTGGTGCATGATTTCATTGGAAATCGCGCCTTCCTCGATGTGGCCCGGCCAGCGCACCATGGCCGGAACACGCCAGCCGCCTTCCCAGTTGGTGTTCTTCTCACCACGGAACGGGGTCATGCCCGCATCAGGCCAGGTGTTCATGTGCGGCCCGTTGTCGGTGGAGTAGAACACGATGGTGTTGTCGGCGATGTCCAGCTCGTCCAGTTTTTCGAGGAACTGGCCGATATGCATGTCGTGCTCGACCATGCCGTCGGCGTATTCGTTCTGGCCGGAGACGCCGCGCAGCTCGTCCTTGACGTGGGTACGGAAGTGCATGCGCGTGGCATTCCACCAGACGAACCACGGGGTGCCTTCAGCGGTCTTGCGCTCGATGAAGTCCAGTGCCGCAGCGGAGGTCTCGTCGTCGACGGTTTCCATGCGCTGTTTGGTCAGCGGACCAGTGTCTTCGATCTGACCATCGGCGGTGGACTTGATCACGCCGCGGGGACCATAGGTCTCACGGAAGGTGCGACCGTCTGCCATTTCCAGATCGCCAGGATAGTCGGGGTGTTCCGGCTCTTCCTCGGCATTCAGGTGGTAGAGGTTGCCGAAGAACTCATCAAAGCCGTGGTTGGTGGGCAGGTGCTCGTCGCGATCACCCAGGTGGTTCTTGCCGAACTGACCGGTGGCATAGCCTTCTGCCTTGAGCATGGCAGCGATGGTCGGATCTTCTTCGCTGATACCCTGTTCGGCACCCGGCAGGCCCACCTTGGACAGACCCGTGCGGAACACACTTTGCCCGGTGATGAACGAGGAGCGGCCGGCGGTACAGGACTGCTCACCGTAGTAGTCGGTGAACATCATGCCTTCGTCGGCAATGCGGTCGATGTTGGGGGTCTGGTAGCCCACCAGTCCGTGGGTAAAGGCGGAAATGTTGGACTGGCCAATGTCGTCACCCCACAGCACCAGAATGTTCGGCTTGCCCGAACTCTCGGAGTCCTGTTCCTGTGACGCACTGTCGTCCTGGGCGAGGGCAGAGGCCGACATGGACAGCGCCAGACTGGCCGTCAGCCAGTGGCACCAGTGGGCCGAGCCTGTTGGCAACTTAGGATTTTTGAACACCTTGACGTCTCCCTGACGATAGCGCTTGCTCTGAATCACGAAATCTAGCGATGGGTTCTTATTTGTTCCCAGGCCGAGTATAGATAACGTTCGCTGAGTTTATGTGCTGAAAACCTCGGCTGAGCCAGATCTCCGCTACGGCAACAGGTGAGAATGACTCCGATTCGTTGATTAACCCTATTATTTCCCGGTATTTACTGACGAGATCGACGGCATTGTCACTTTGTAGGTTTATTGTAAATGCCGCTAATGCTCCTAGGCTTTGTCCGAAAATTCGACGAGCGAAGGTTAGACAAGGCAAAAATCGGTGAGAAAGCGCAGTTTACGAGGTGTAAATGAGCATTTTGAGCTGATTTTTAACGCCGTATCACCAAGCGCAGGCACTTTTCGTACAAGCCGTAATGCCCCTAAGGACACCTTAGGTTGGGAGCATCTTGGAGACCAGATGTCGGAGAAGCGAGGCGCTTTAAGAGGCGTCACGGGAGAGAAAGAGGGGGAGAGAGAAAGAGGGGGGCAACAGGGGGCAACAGGGCAAGAAAAAACGAGAGAGATGAAAAGCGTGAAGATCTGGCAACACCAGGCAAAAGAAAAAGTCAGTCTCGGTATCTTGAGGTGACAATTGTCACATATGGCCTGACCGCTCTGTTGATAGCCACCTGTCGATAGCCGTCTATCAATTCGCCAGATTATCGCTGGTGCCTAGAGAAGCGCTGAATAAGAGAAGAGCTGAAGTCGTCGGGCGACGCCAGCGCAAACCCTTAAGTCTTTTCAGCTACAGATGCATCGTTCGCGTAACGTGCGGTGGAGCAAATCGTCGGTGTAGTGACTATTGCACTTACTCATTGAGACCGCCCTGTCCTGTTACTGCTTGGAATTTAAAAACCAAGATATAACATAGGGTTAAGTAATCAATTGATCTGCCAGTTGTGACAGGTTGTCGGTGATATAGTCAGGCATCGGGACGTTCTGCGCCGGTAGCAGAGCGTTGTAGGGACGCAGGACCAGTGCCCCTTGCCAGCCGCATGCCTGGGCGCCAATGGTGTCCCACAAATGGCACGCAATCAGGCACAGTTCATCCCCTTCGGCCTGCATCTCCTGGGCGACTTGAGCATAGGTGGATGCGGCGGGCTTGAATTGCCTGACCGGCTCGACACTGAAGCTGCGCTCGAAATAGTCGCTCAGCCCGGCCCTTTCCAGTGGCGACGGTGAGGCGCCCGGGGCAGAGTTGGTCAGGGTCACCAGGCGGAAGCCTGCTGCCTTCAGCCGTTCAAGCGCCGGGGCCACATCCGGATGTGCGGGCATGGAGCCGATGCGAGATGCCAGCTCATCGATATCGCTTTGCTCAACGGCGATGTCATGGATATCGGCTGTCATCCGCAGCGCGCCAGCGCCGAGCTGTCCAAACGGGGTGTAGAGCCCCGACAGGGTCATGGTCTGTGAGTAAAGGATCAGCTGGGCAAACCACTCCCTCAGCATTCCAGGGTCGCCGAACAGCCGCTCGAACAGTGGCTCAAGGTGGGTCAGGTCGAGCAGCGTCTCGTTGACGTCGAAGACCAGCACCTTGGGAATTGCGTGATCACTCATATCACCTCCTTGCAATGGACGAGCTTGCCTTGACTCGCTATTCCTTAGCTGTCTCGCACCTACGCTATCGGTTTCAGGCGCGATCTGCATCATGGACGATCGGTGCTTGAGAGCAGCACAGATGGCGAGGAGGGCAGTGTGATGGGCAACGGGCCACGGGGGCATTGCAGGGTGGCCCGTTGCCTAGTCACGACTTACTTTGCCTTGTGCCAGTCAAACTTGGCGAAGGGTTCGTCTACTGGAGTGTCGGCCATGTGGTTGGTGTAGTTGCTCATCACCTTCTGTGACAGTGCCAGCACGACCTCGAGTACCTGGCGCTTAGTGTAGCCGGCATCCAGGAAGGCCTGGACCGCATCGGCATCCACGAAACCGCGCTCGCGTACCATGCTCAGGGTGAAGTTGCGAAGGGCTTCGAGGCGCTCGTTGGGCAGCGGGGTTTCGTTGCGCAGGGCATCGCTGACCGCGTCGTCCACGCCCATTTGCTTGGCGATGGCGGTGTGTGCCGGCACACAGTAGTGGCAGTTGTGCTCCACGTTGATGGTTTGCCACACCACGGTGGTTTCGTCCGCATCGAAACTGGAGTCCAGGAACAGCTGGTGCAGCTGCTGGTAGCCTTCCAGCAGGCCCGGCGCCTCGGCCATGACCGCATGCAGGTTGGGGACCATGCCGAACGCCTTGACGGAGTTGTCGAGCAGTGCCTGGCTGTCGGCTGGGGCACTTTGCTTGTCATGGAGAGTGAAGCGAGTCATGTTGCCTCCTGTGTGATGGCGTCTGTGGTCAGGGCGCAGGCCGTGGCAGCCTAAAGCGTTGCACCCGCCATTGAGTCCGTTTTGTTGAGCGATTGCTCAAAATTGGCCGCCAGCAGACCGTGCTGAAAGCCGTTCCGGCATACTCTAGCTATACCTGAGCGATCACTCAAGATAAAATTTGAGCGAACACTCAATTTTCTGAAGGTCAGCCACTGACCGGGAACATCGGATTCACCATGCCGCGAGCCACACTGCATAATCGCCAGGACTCACTGGAACGAGCGCTGCACCTGTTCTGGCAGAAAGGCTTTCATGCGACTTCGCTCAAGGATCTGGAACGGGTGCTCGACATGCGTCCTGGCAGCATCTACGCCACCTTTGGCAGCAAGGATGCGCTGTTTCAGGAAGCCCTTGAACGCTATGCCCGTCTGGCCCTGGTAGAGCTGGAACGCATCATGGCCGAGCACCCGTCACCGCTGTCCGGGCTTGCCGCCTATTTGCGCAAGCTGGGAGGCCTGCGTGACAGCGAAGTGCCCAGCCGCGCCTGCATGTTGATGAAGAGTCTGCTGGAGCTGGGCGAGCGTGAACAGGTGGCGCTGTCCAAGGCGGAGACCCTGCTGGTGGCGATGGAGCAGCGCTTTGTCGAACGTTTTGAAGCAGCGCGTGATGCCCAGGAGCTTCCCGCTGGGGCTGATCCGGTGCGCCTCGGCCGCCGGATGCAGGCCGAAGTGATGGGACTGCGGGCCTTTGCTCAGCGTGATGTCGACAGCGCTGCGGTGCACGCCCTCGCCGAGGATATGGCCGATGCCATTGAAGCCCTGCGCCAGGATCGTCCGCACTGATCTATCCTTCCTGATTCAGTCTTCCTGAGCCGGTCTTCCTCATACATCCTTGCTGATTCATCCTTTGTGGGCCGCCTCGCCGAGGTGGCCGGCATGGGCTTTCGTGGGCGCGCCGCCAGTTCTGTGTTCCCCTTGTCCCAAGCCTTACCTGTTTACCGTTGTCGGCGATGGACCAAAAAAGCCCCGGCTGGGGTAGGCCGGGGCAAGAGGGCTGTCATCGAAACAGCATTGGAACTCGTTGCAGTGCTCGCGCACTGCGCGCGGTCACTGATGAGGGGCATCGCCCTCCAGTGCGGGAGCGCTGGGGCTAGCGTTGGCGCGCTTGCGTTCCACCATGCGGCGCACGCCAACGTAGAACAGCGGAGTCAGCAGCAGGCCGAAGACGGTGACGCCAATCATCCCGTAGAACACCGCCACGCCCATGGCCTGACGCATCTCGCTGCCGGCGCCGCTAGCCAGCATCAGCGGGATAACACCCGCGGTGAAGGCCACCGAGGTCATCAGGATCGGACGAAGGCGAAGACGGCAAGCGGTCAGTACGGCGTCGAGGCGCGACTGCCCCTGGTCCTGCTGTTCCCTGGCAAACTCCACCAGCAAAATCGCGTTCTTGCAGGCCAGCGCCACCAGCACGATGAGTCCGATACGGGTGAAGATGTTGTTGTCTCCCCCGGTCAGCCACACCCCAGCCATGGCAGACAGCAGTGTCATCGGCACGATCAGGATGATCGAGAAGGGCAGTGACCAGCTCTCGTACTGGGCCGCCAGCACCAGGAACACCAGCAGCACCACCAGCGGGAAGACGTAGATCATGGTGTTACCTGCCAGCACCTGCTGATAGGTCACCTCGGTCCACTCGTAGTCCACACCGGAAGGCAAGGTGTCGGCCAGCACTTCCTCGATGGCCTGCTTGGCCTGATCGCTGGACATGCCGGGCGCGGGTGAGCCGTTGATATCAGCGCTGACGAAGGTGTTGTAGTGCATCACCCGGTCAGGTCCCGTGGTGGGGCTGACGTCGACGAAGCTGCCCAGCGGGATCATCCGACCGTCGTTGCTGCGCACCTTGAGCTGACGAATGGCCTCGGCATCCAGGCGATATTCGGCATCGGCCTGGGCGCGTACCTGATAGGTGCGGCCAAAGCGGTTGATGTCATTGACGTAGAGCGAGCCCAGATAGATCTGCAGGGTGTCGAATACCGCATCCAGCGAGACATTCATCACCAACGCCTGCTCGCGGTCCACCTCCACGTCAAATTGCGGCACCTGTATCCGATAGCTGGAGTACACGCCGGCCAAGCGCGGATCCTGGTTGGCCGCTGCCACGACCGCCTGGGTAGCGTCGAACAGGCCGGTGAATCCCACGTTGCCGCGGTCCTGCAGCTGCAACTTGAAGCCACCTGTGGTGCCAAGTCCCAGAATCGGCGGCGGCGGGAAGACCGCCACATAGGCCTCGTCGATCTGGCTGAACTGGGCGTTCAAGCGAGCCGCAATGGCGCTGGCAGACAGCTCCGGCGACTGGCGATCCTCGAACGCATCCAGCGGGGTGAACACGATGCCCGAATTCGAGGCATTGACGAAGCCGTTCACCGATAGCCCAGGGAAGGCCACGGTATGGGCGACACCCGGGGTCGACAGCGTAATCTCCTGCATTTCGCTGATGACCTCACTGGTGCGCTCAAGGCTTGCCGCGTCAGGCAGCTGGGCCATCGCCACCAGATACTGCTTGTCCTGGGAGGGGATAAAGCCGCCCGGCACTTCCTGGAACAGTTTGCCGGTCAGACCGAGCAGCGCCAGATAACCGAGGCCGACGATCAGACCGAAGCGCAGCAGGCGGCGAATCAGACCTGTATAGCCCCGCGACATGGCGGCAAAGGCACGGTTGAACGGGGCGAACAGCCAGCGTCCGAACAGACCATCGATCACCCGGGTCAGCCAGTCCGGCTTCGCCCCATGCGGCTTGAGCAACAGGGCCGACAGCGCCGGTGACAGGGTCAACGAGTTGAAGGCCGAGATCAGCGTCGAGATGGTGATGGTCAGGGCGAACTGCTGGTAGAACTGGCCCGTCAGTCCACTGATGAACGCGGTCGGCACGAACACGGCGGTCAGTACCAGGGCGATGGCAATGATCGGACCGGTCACTTCACGCATGGCGATCTGGGTCGCCTCGTAGGGGGAGTGGCCGAGCTCGATGTTACGCTCCACGTTCTCCACCACGACGATGGCGTCATCCACCACGATGCCAATGGCAAGCACCAGTCCGAACAGCGACAGGGTATTGATCGATACCCCGATCAACTGCATCACCGCAAAGGTGCCGATCAGCGAGACCGGTACCGCGATCAACGGGATCAGGGAGGCGCGCCAGGTCTGCAGGAACAGCACGACCACGACCACCACCAGCAGCACCGCCTCGAGCAGGGTGTGGACCACCGCCTCGATGGAGCCGCGCACGAAGACGGTGGGGTCATAGACGATGTCGTAACCCACGCCATCGGGGAAGGCCTTGGCCGCCTCGGACATGTAGTCGCGCACGCCATCGGACAGCGCAATGGCATTGGAGCCGGGGCGCTGGAAGACCGGCATGGCGACCGCGTCCTTGCCATCGAGCTGAGCGCGCAGGGCATACTGGTCAGCCCCCAGCTCGACCCGCGCCACGTCACCCAGGCGCGTAATACGGCCATCGTCGTCCACGCGGATCACGATGTCGCGAAATTCCTCGGGCGACGACAGCCGTCCCTTGACGTTGAGCAGGCGCTGGAACTGGCTCTCGCTGGGCGCCGGTTGTGCGCCCAGGCTACCCGCCGCAACCTGCTGGTTCTGCTCGCGCAGGGCGGCCACCACATCACTGGCGCTGAGGCCACGGGAAGCCACCGCGTCAGGATCCAGCCACACCCGCATGGCATATTCGCCGGCGCCGAACAGCTGCACATCACCGACACCATCGAGGCGAGCAATATCGTCCTGCAGGTTCAGCCGTGCGAAGTTCGACAGCCACAGCTGATCGTAGCGACCGTCGGGTGAGGTCAGGTGGACCACCATCGTCAGGTTGGGAGACGACTTCTCGGTCGTCACGCCCAGGGCCTGAACCTCCTGGGGCAGGCGGGGAGTGGCGCGGGCAACACGGTTCTGGACGTTGACCTGGGCCTGGTCCAGGTCGGTGCCGAGAGCGAAGGTCACGGTCAGCGTCAGGTTGCCATCGGCGGTGGACTGGGAATCCATGTACAGCATTCCCTCCACCCCGGTGATCTCCTGCTCCAGGGGCGTCGCCACGGTCTTGGCGATGACTTCAGGGTTGGCGCCTGGGTAGTTGGCCTTGACCACGACCGTGGGCGGCACCACCTCGGGATACTCCGAGATCGGCAGCTTGACCAGCGCCAGGCTTCCGGCCACCACGATCAGTATCGACAGGACCGCCGCGAACACCGGACGGCGAATGAAGAAACTCGACAGATTCATGAACGCTCCTGTGCTTCGTCGCCGCCCGCGGCACTGTCCGCGGCAAGCGCGTCAGCAGGGCCCTTGGCGCTCGGCGCTGGCTGTGTGTCCGCAATCTCGCCGGACGAACCGCCCAGCCGCTGGGCCAGGCGTTCGGTGCGCTGGCGCAGCTGTTCCAGCGTGGAGCGGTCCGGCCCGTCGATGACCTGGGGAGACACCGCCATGCCGGGGCCAAACTTCGACGGTCCTGCCGCGACCACCGGCTCGCCACCCTCCAGGCCTTCGGTGATCTCGCGCCAAGCGCCGAAACGCGCACCGGTGGTCACCTTGCGGTAGGCAAGGGTGCCGTCATCGCCAGCCACCAGCACAAAGTTGGCGTCCAGGTCGGTGCCGATGGCACGGTCGGGCACCAGAACACCCTCGCGGTCACGTGCAGCGGCGAGTCTCACCCTGGCAAAGGCGCCGGGACGCAGGGACGGATGCGCCGCATCGAAGCGGGCACGCACTCGCAGGGTGCCGGTGGCTTCATCCACTTGGTTGTCGATGAAGTCGAGCTGGCCCTCGAAGGCAAACTCATCCTGGCCAGCGAGCTGCAGCTCCACCGGCCAGCCCTGGTCGGCTGTCACCGCCGCGAAGTCGCGATTCCAGGTGCGTTCATCGATATCGAAGTAAGCGTCGACCTGGTCGGTGCTGACAATCGTGGTCAACACGCTTTGCCCGGCGCTGACCACGTTGCCCACGGTCAGGTCGGCACGCGAGACGCGCCCACTGATCGGCGCGGTGACCTCGGCGTGTGCCAGGTCCAGGCGCGCGCTGTCGAGCTGGGCCTGCAGGGACGCGACCTGCGCACCCTGGGCCTGGGCGCCTGCCCGGCGTGCCTCGGCTTCCTCGCGGGCCATCAGGTTGCGGCCAACCAGCTGATTGGCGCGATTGGCCTCGCCGTTGGCCCGGGCCTGCTCTGCCTTGCCTCGGGCGAGCTGGGCTTCCAGCTCACGTACACGTGCCTCGAAGGGGGCCAGGTCCAGGCGCACCAAGGGCTGTCCCTGTTCGACCAGGCTGCCTTCCTCGAACAGAATGTCGGCGACCTGGCCGGTCACCCGGGGACGCAGGGTGACCCGCTCCGGTGCCTCGAGGCGCGTGGTGTAGCGATACCAGTTCGAGACCGGCTGGCGCACGGCCTCGACGACCTCGACGGCGGGGGCCTCGCTGGCCGCGCCTGAGGCATTCTGGTTCGACTGGCCCTCGCTGGGCTGGCAAGCCGCCAGCAACAGGCCAAGGCTGGCCATCCCCAGCACCCCGAGAAGCAGACGGCCAGCAGAGGGAATGCTGGCACTGGGCAGGGTGCGAGAGGGAGATTGCGACGCCACCTGGGGGTCGCGCGGGGGGCTGAGATGTGACATCTGGCGACTCCTCGAAAAAAGGTTGGCCAGTGTAATCGTTGATTGGGGGTTGTATTAGACCGGTTGGTCGCACATTATTGTTGCCACATATGCACGGTTTTATGCTGAATCAATCGCCCCCACAGTCTCAGGCCGAGATCCCAGCCCCGAGATCCCAGCGCCGGGACCTCAGCCCCGGGACCCCTGCTCCCAACCCCCACACGAGGAAAGACACGATGGACCAACCCAGCCGACTGCTGCTGCTGGTAGACGTAGCGGAACTTGGCAGTTTCTCTGAGGCGGCAAAGCGGCGTGAGCTGGATCGGTCCGTCGTGTCCAAGCATATCGCGAGGCTCGAGCAGGAGCTGGGCGTCCGCCTGCTCAATCGTTCTACCCGCTCGCTGTCGCTGACCCAGGCGGGCTTCGCCATGGTTCAGCAGGGCCGCGAGCTGCGGGAATGGATGTATAACACTCAGGCGCTGGCAGAGAACCTGCAGCAGGCACCCAGCGGCAGGTTGAAGATCAGTGCTCCCGGCATTCTTGGTCGCTGCCTGGGCTTCGAGGCCATGCGTCGCTTTCGCGAACACTATCCTGACGTCGAAGTGGATCTGCAGCTGGAGGAGCGTCGGGTCGATGTGATCGGGGAGGGCTACGACCTGGTCCTGCGGGTGGGGGATATTCAGGACTCGACGCTGGTATCCTCGCCGCTGGCACCGAACCATCTGCTGATTGGTGCAAGCCCGGAATTTATCGAGCGCCATGGAGAGCCCCGCGATCTCGCCACACTGTCGCGGCTGCCCGCGTTGACCTTCAGCTCCCTCGAGTTTCAGGTGGACTACCTGCCCTATCTGGACGAACAGGGACGAGAGCAGAAGCTGCCGCTCAACAGCCAGATGCGTACCAGTGAGGCGGAAGTGGTGAAACGGGGCGTGATGGCTGGGATGGGCATTGGCGTGCTGCCAGCCTTTGCCATAAGAGATGAGGTCAAGGAGGGCAAGATCGTGCCGCTGATGACCGACCTGCCGCTACCGGCCTTTGGCATCATCACCCTGCTGTATCCCCATCGCGAGATGCCGCTGAGGACCCGGCGCTTTATCGAGATTCTGCGCGAGATGGTCGGCACGCCCCCCAAGTGGGAGGCGTATATCCCAGGCTTTGCCGAGATGTACGGCAAGGCGGCCGGACCCCTTGGCCCAGTGGCGGACCGCTCTGCCTGACCGCTCTGTCTGACCGCTCCGTCTGATTGCACCATCTGACAGGGGCGGGCGACGCTCTGTCGCCAGCCCTTGCGCCGCTAAGCCGTCTACCGCCTAGCGGTCTACGCGGATGACCAGCTTGCCTGCCTGCCGCGGGCCGTGCTTGAGCTCGCTCAGGCGGGTCGGCAGCGCATCAAACTCATCCACCGCCACATCGGACAGCGACAGGGCGCCTTCGGCCACCTGGTTCAGCAGCGTCTCTCCAGCGTTGACCAGCGCCTGCCAGTCCTGGTCGGTGCCGGTCATGTGCAACGCGCCCAACGCCACCTCATGCTGGGACAGGGCGCGCTCGAACGGCGGCGCCACTGGGCCGTCCAAGCGGTCCTGTACACATACGACATGGCCATTGGCGCCCAGATGCTGTGACAGTTGGCGGGCGTGCTCGCCGTTCACGGTATCGATGACGGCGAAGAGCGGTGCCGTCAGCTGATGGGGTGAGCTGATGGCCTCGTCGGCCCCCAGGGCGTACAGCAGTTCATGGCGTTCGGGAGAGGACATGGCGATCACGTGGAAGCCACGCGCCTTGGCCAGCTGCACGATGATACGCCCCACACTGCCTGAGCCGCCGGACACCAGCAGCTGCGCACCGGTCGTGTCGGGCAGCTTTTCGATGGCCTGCCAGGCGGTCAACACCGGGCACGGGAACGCCGCCGCGGTGATGAAGTCGATACCATCCGGAAGCCGCATGACCGCACGGGCGGGCAGCCTGAGTCGGGTGGCAAAGGTGCCGGGCCCGGCCAGTGAGGTGTGTACCGCAATACGGTCGCCGGGTGCCAGGTGGTCGACGCCAGGGCCGGCGTCAATCACCACGCCGGCCGCATCGACACCGGGAATCTGACCGGGCTGCCACAGGCGACTTTCCATGGCGATGAATTTCCAGTCGACCGGGTTCAGGCCGATGGCCCTGGTATCGACGATGACCTCACCGGCCTCGGCGGGGCGCATCTCGTGATCTTCCAGGGTGAGGGACAGCGGCTCCCCCGGCTCGTGCCACGTCCAGGCCTTGAAGGTGTCATGCTGGGGCATGGGTAACATCCTGTTGCGTTGTAGAAGACGACGACGCCTCAGCGTCGTGGTGAAAGGTGGGCAGTACCTCGGCAGCCAGGCGCTGCAGGGTATCCTCGATCGGGGCCTGGGTGCGCCGCAGGTTAAGCCCGATGTGGTTGACACCTGCAGCCTGCATGGCCGTCAGCTCTTGAATCAGGCCCTGGCTGCCGACCCGCAGGCCAAAGCGATGTCGGCGTGGCGGTTCCTCAGGGTTCTCGGCCAGGTCCAGGTGGATGAAGCTGACGTAGGGCTTGTCGCCGGCCACCCTGCGCCACAGGTCGACTCTTCGAACGTGGTCGTCGGGGGTGCCTGGGTAGGCCAGCCAGCCGTCCATGTGCTGCCCGACCCAGTCGGGGCGCTGCTGAGCCAGACCGGCGACCAGCAATGGTGGCTGCTCTGCCTCCGGCAGCAGGGCCTGTCCCGCGTCAAGGCGCTGGTCGGCATCGCCCTTGAGCACCGCTACCGCATCGCGAAAGGCCTCACCTCGCTGCTCGAACGGCACACCGAACAAGGGGTATTCCACCGGGCGGTCTCCGCTGGCGACGCCCAGCAGCAGGCGGTTGTGGCTGAGGTGTTGCACGCTGGCAGCGGCCTTTCTTACCAGCCACGGCATGCGCAGCGGCAACACGGCTGCCGCGGTACCCAGCAGGGTCTGCCGGGTAGATGCCGCGAGGTACCCCAGGTACGTGAACAGCTCGAACACCTGGCCGGCGTCACCGAAGCTGGGGTCGTAGAGGGGAACATCGCGCAGCCACAGCGCGCGAAAGCCGAGTTGGTCCGCCAGCTGGGCGCGCTCCAGGTGAGCGCTCAGATCCGGTACGCCGAAGGGGCGACCGTCCCGTCGTCTCGACGCCTCGCCCGGCTGGCTCCAGTCGTTATCCAGGGGGAGCTCAAGACCAATGGTGAGAGGCCCCTGGGTCAAACGTTGCAAGCTCATTGTGGCTCCTGCCTTATGTAAGGCATCAACAGAAGGGTCATGGCACGAGTGTGCTGTCGCAAGCTGACGGGAAAAAGGCACCTGGAGCCGAAACACTTTTTCGTTTGCGACAACAATCTATCCGGGGTTAAGGAAGATCGCGCTATGCTGGCGTCATACTGGACCCCAGGTAATGGATGAGCCCTGGGCGGACGCAGATCGATGCCAGTGCCCGCCCAGCAGACCCATTGAAGTCGCCGCGGCAGTCCTGCTTCACTAAGCAAGCGCTGCATACCTCTGCCGAGCGGTGCCCGGCGCCCGCGGGGCAGACCCCACAGCCCATGCGGTACAGGTAAGGCATGCAATGGCGTGCCATCCAGCGACTCGTCCAGGCAGGCATTGACGCAGTGCGGGCTTGGCTCACGGAATGAGGCCAGGCTGCCGGTAGCTGATCAGGAGGTTGATGAGATGAATGACAACACCAGGCAAGAAGTGATTCTGGCCGATGAACCAGATCACGCGGAACACTATTCGGACGAACGCTTCTGGGCCAAGGTCAGGCGTTATGCCAAGGCCGCTGGCGAGGTCACCCTGTCACGGGCGCTGACGCTGTACTACGCCGCTCGCGACAAGGACACCCCGGTGTGGGCCAAGACCACCATCTACGGGGCGCTTGGCTACTTTATTTCTCCCATCGACGCGCTGCCGGATCTGACCCCGCTGATTGGCTACACCGACGACATGGGTATGCTGGCGGTGGCTTTGATCACCGTGGCCTCCTACGTCAAGGAAGAGCATCGACAACTGGCGCGGGTCAAGCTGGCGCGGTGGTTTTCCTAGAGCAAGAGAGTGGAGCGGTGACAGGACAGGAGCCGGGGTTGGCCCCTGCGTATGCTGCACAGGTCGCCACTCGCGTTTGCCATAGACAAAGGGCTCGCCTGATGGCGAGCCCTGTGTCTTTCAGGACGCAATAATCGCGCCGTGGCCAGGCATGGATGGCCGGGGCACCTGGCGAGGCGATCAGGCGTCGCTTTCAGCGTCCAGCTCTACCACCACCTTGCCCACGGCCTTGCCGGAGGTGAGATGAGCATACGCCTGGCCGACATCGCCGAGGCCAAAGCGGTGGTCATCGACCAATGGGGTCAGTGCACCGGCATCGATGATCTCTGCCAGGCGCGCCAGGATCGTGCCATGAACCTCGCGGCCGACATTGTGAATCATCGGAATCAGCATGAAGATCACGTGCAGCGATGCGCCCTTGAAGTGTGCCGCCGACATGTCCAGTTCTGCCAGAGACAGGGTAGTGGTCACCTGGCCATTCAGCGCTACGGCATTGAAGGAGTTGAGCAGGTTGCTCCCCCCGACAGTATCGAAGATGACATCGAAACCAGCGCCGTCGGTGTAACGCTGCACGTAGTCATCGACGGACTGTTCCTTGAAGTCGATGGCGGTCGCGCCGAAGGACTCGATCTGGGCCAGCTGGGCGGCGCCAGACCCGGTGGCGAAGACCTCGCAGCCGAAGTGCTTGGCCAGTTGCACTGCCACATGCCCAACGCCACCGGCGCCGCCATGGACCAGCACCTTGTGGCCGTTACCTGCGCCTGACCGCGTCAGACCCTCGTAGGCAGTGATCGCCACCAACGGCAGTGCTGCTGCCTGGCGCATGGACAGGCGATCAGGCTTGCGGGCAATCAGCCGAGCATCTGCCAGCATGTAGTCCGCCAGGGTGCCTTGCAGATCACCCAGGCCGCCAGCGCAGCCGTAGACCTCATCCCCCGGTGCAACGTCGGTGACGCCTTCGCCGACCTCGACCACGGTACCGGCGAAGTCCATGCCGAGCACGGCGGGAAGGGCCGGCGCGATGGGCAGCTCTTCCTGGCCGAGCTGCCGGATCATGGTGTCGATAGTGTTGACGCTGGTGGCGCTGACGCGCACCAGCACGTGACCCGGTGTCACCGTGGGGCGCGGCAGGGTCGCCGGCTCAAAGGGTGCGTCGGGGCCGTAGCTGTTGAGGACCATGGCGTGCATGGTGCTGGTGGAGAGGGTGCTGGCGGAGAGGGTGCTGGCAGAGAGAGTAGTTGCGGGCATGGTGCGACTCCTGAGTCAGGGGTTGAGTTGCTGCTCAGGATGTCCGAATCGCCACGGCAGAAAAACGCCATGAGGCCGGAATCAGTTTCTTCCATTTCGCGAAGCTGGCCCGTGACGATATAGCCCGCGCCGTCGTTAGCGCTCCCAGACTGGCGGGTCGCCGATCTTTTCCAGCAGAAAATCGATAAACACCCGGACCTTGGCCGTGACCACGCTGGACTTTGGGTAGACCAGCCAAATTGCCGATCGATCGTCCACTTCGTAGTCCGGCAGCACGCGAATGAGGTTGCCCTGGTCGAGGTTGTGACGAACGCTCCAGAGCGCATGCATGGTGATGCCGACTCCCGCCACCGCGGCGTATCTCATGCTGGCGCCGTCATCGCAGTACACCCGCGGCTTGATCCCGGCGGGGGGAAAGGTGTGAGGGGTTCTGACGCCATGCTTGGCCAGCGCGCGGGGCGCCCCGTCCTGGAACACCAATAGGCTATGTTCGGCCAGTTGCTGGGGGGACGTGGGAATCCCGTAGCGCTCCAGATAACCGGGGGAGGCGCACAGAATACGGCGATCGTCGGCCAGCTTGCGTGCCTTGAGACTGCTGTCCTCGATGGGGTAGTTGCGCAGGGCCAGGTCATAACCGCCCTCGATCAGGTTCATCTGGGTATCGGAGAGCCGGAGATCGACGCTGATGCCCGGATAACGTTCCAGAAACTCCGGGAGGATAGGAGCAATGTACTGCTGGGCGAAGGTGCTGGATGCGGCAAAACGCAGTCGGCCGACCACGTCTTCGCTGTCCTTGCCAAGCACCGCAAGCCCGGCATCTGCCTGGGCCAGCATTTCCCTGGCAAAAGGCAGAAAGGCGGCACCTTCCGGTGAGAGCGAGACCTTGCGGGTCGAGCGGTGCAGCAGGTCGGCCCCCACCTGGGTTTCCAGCTTCGACAGTCGAGCACTGGCTACGGCGGGGGCGATTCCCAGCTGACGTCCGGCTGCGCTGATATTCAGCGTTTCTGCCGCCAGGACAAACAGGCGCAAGCCGTCGGTATCCATGCGCTGACTCCTGAAAGATGAGGGGGAGGGTATTATCGCGCGGCTTCAAGCGTTTACATCAAGTGCTCTGGCATTATATAGAAAACCTAAATTCTGAAAGCGGAAAGTAGCTATTCTGCTTGGTCCAACGGCGCGCTAAGTTGGCTTAGATAACGACGACAACAGAACAGTATCGCTAAGCCAACATCACCAAGCGACCATGCCAGCGGAGACACCCCATGCGCTACCAGAAGCTTGCCACCCTAGATGTTCAGATCGACGACGCCATCGCCTGGATCAGCTTCAGCGACGCGCCCACCGAACACTCCAGTGAGCTGGCACTGGAAGAGTTGACCACAGTGGTACAGCAGCTGGAACTGGACGTCACTATCAGCGTCGTGGTGTTTCAGTCGCGTCATCCCGATATTTTCAACGCCCAGATTGGTGGCAGCAGCTGCCAGCAGCTGGATGGAAAGTTCAACGTCCGCAATGAATACGCCTATCAGGACTTCAAGGCACTGTTGACCCGTATTGGTCAACTGCCCCAGGTGACCATCGCCCGGGTAGAAGGGATTGCCCGTTACGGTGGTCACGAGCTGGCCATGGCCTGTGACAGTTGTATCGCTGCCCGAGGCAAAGCCCGCTTCATGCCGATGGAAACCGCCATGGCGGGTCTCCAACAGAGTGACGCGCGCGACTCATTGGCATCGATCTATTTCGGCGCCTTCGGCCGTGACTATGGCGTCGGCCAGGTAGCCCTGGGCAACCGTGACTATGGTGCCGATCAGGCCGAGTACCTGGGAATGGTGCAGCGTGCGCTGGACCCGCACGAGATGGGACCCTACGTCGAGGAAACCGCGACACGCATGGCGCAGTCCCACTCCGCCAAGGTGGCCTCCATGCTGAGCCACGTCATCTCTCCAGCAGGTGCCGCCGCCGTCAGCCTGGCATAAGCAGGCCCTGAGCAGGCCCTGAGCAGGCCCTGACAAGGCCCAGAGAAGGCCCAGAGAAGGCCCAGAGAAGGCCCAGAGAAGGCCCAGAGAAGGCCCAGAGAAGGCCCAGAGAAGGCGCGGTCGAGCTAGCAGTGTGATCTGCCGAACACGGTGTTCACAGTGTATTAGGGAAACGCTGAATAAATGTTTCGAGCGATGACAGGTCGATCGCTGCCGGAGCGGAAAGACCGGAGTTTACATGCGGTAAAATAAGGATCTTGAGCACCCCCCAGCAGTCGAGATGTCGAGCGCCGTAAGTTATGCAGTGTGTCCTTGGCGTTGATAGGATACTGAGCTTCACTTATCGACAGGATGGATCCATGTCACGTCACCTTCTGCTTGCGACACTGCTCGTTGCCGTATCATCCACAGCCCTGGCTGCAGATCTCAAGCCGGGCCAGTGGGAGATCACTCAGAGCATGGAAGGCGCACAGCTGCCCGCCGAGATGACCGAAGAAAGAACCACTACCCAGTGCATGACCGCAGAAGAGTCCGATGACCTGGCCGCCACCATGCGCAAGGACTGGACCGAATCTGGCTGTGAGGGCATCACCATCGACCGTGATGGCAACGCCATCGACGCCCAGGCCTCATGCACCGCCGGTGCACGCAGCACCAGCTTCGATGCGGACATCACCCTCCACAGCGACGAGCACTTCGCCAGCGTGATCGACATGGATAACGGCCAGCAGGTCACCATCCATCAGGAAGGCCGCTGGTTGGGCGAAAGCTGCGAAGGCTGATTTGCGCTAAGCGTTGATCACCTGAATTCTTAGAAGAATCGCAGTGAAAGGCGTGCCGAGGGGCGCGCCTTTATCGTTTGCTTGGACGTAGTGCGGGAGTTATCTCGACGGTAGTCCCGCTCGATTGACTGCCAGGTGTCCATCACATCCTTGGACCCGGGCTCTCCCCATATCGAAGAGATAGCCCAGGGGAGGGGATTGTCCGCCTTAGTGTTGGGTGTCTGATTCCCTAATGCTCTTTGGATGCCCTCCTGCGAACCACCGCCGCATTGATTTCTTCCACTTCCTGGTCAATGCGCTGGTGATACTCATCGCCGGGATGCAACCAGTCCTTTATGCGCCGAAGTATGATGGGGTCCTTTGATGCGAAGTCTCTTGCGCGCTCAAATGCCCGTTCTTGCAGCTCTTCAGGCGGTGATAGCTCTGCGACGAGCCCCCACTGATATGCCTCTTCACCTGTGAAGGCCTCTCCACCGAAGATCAAGCGCTTGGCCCGCGGAAGCCCTATGGCGCGCTGAAGCAGCATAGAGCTTGCCGCCTCGGGAGCGATGCCCAGGGCGACAAAGGGTAGCTTGAACGTCGTTTCAGCGCTTGTGACGACCCAGTCAGCATGCAGAAGCCAGGTGACGCCTATTCCCGCAGCAGAGCCATGCGCAGCGATGACTAGCGGCTTGCGCACGTTGGCGATTGCATGCAAAAAGCATGGCACCGGGTCCTCGGGCTGTTGAGGCCACTCCTCGAAGGCTTTCAGGTCATGTCCTGCGCAGAAGCTCTCACCATTGCCTGTTACCACAATGCAGAGCACATCATCCCGTTGTTCGGCGTCGTTCAGGGCTGCGGTAAGTGAAATGAACATCGGCATGGTGATCGCATTGCGTTTTTCAGGCCGGTTAATACGTATGTGCATGATGCTGTCCTGGACACTGCACTGAATGGCTTCGCTTCGCTCCATGAGGAAGGGTCCTGTTCCGGTAGATGGGATACGACGGTGGTCATCGACATTGGACAGGCCTATGGCATCCACATACAGTGTGTAAAATGACATAAAATATGCGATTTACGACATCCTATGCCCCACGCAGCCATTCTCACTCTTGATCAGTGCTATGCATCGACTGCGGCGGGCTTTGCCGACATCCTGAATGTGGCAAATTCCCATCTGCGTCTCGCTCAGGCGCCGGTGTCGGCTTACTTTCAATGGGACTTTGTCTCAGCTGCGGGAGGCCCCGTCACCGCGAGCAATGGCCTGCCTTTGCAAACGTATCCGCTGGACACACGGCAGCATTATGATCTGGTGTTCGTGCCTAGCGTTTTTTACGGCGGTTCGCGTGAGTTCGATCACTTCCTCGCACAGCAAGCGGGGGCAAGTGAGTGGCTGTTGCAGCAATGGAAAGCAGGGGCCTGGGTGGCAGCCAATTGCACCGGTACGTTTGTTCTTGCACAAACAGGCCTGCTGAATGAGCGAGTGGCCACTACCACATGGTGGCTTGAGCGCCAGTTTCGTGAGAGGTTCCCAGAGGTGGACCTTCAGCTTCAGTCCGTAGTGACGGAAGAAGATCGCCTGATGTGCGCAGGCGCCTCAGCGTCGTACTTGATTCAGACGATACGTGTTATCGAGCGCTGTGCCGGACCTGTTATCGCATCGCAATGTGCGAAGACCATGCTGATAGATGTGAGTCAGGTGAGCCAGGTTCCTTATCTCCCCTTGCTGGCGAGGAAGCAGCACTCAGATGCTCTGGTAAGCCGGGCTCAGCAGTGGCTGCAACGCCATATGTCGAAACGTGTGCGGATGACGGATCTTGCAAAAGCACTTGCTGTCAGCGATAGAACGCTGATCAGGCGCTTTCGCGCCGTCATGAACCAGACACCGCTGGTCTACCTGCAGGAGTTGCGACTGGAAACAGCCCGCGCGCTCCTCGATAGCAGCTCCCATAGTGTTGAAGAAATTGTGGTTCAAGTTGGCTATAGCGACGTGAGCTCATTTACGAGGCTGTTTCGCCAACGAGTAGGACTTAGCCCTGGGGTCTATCGAGAGCGCTTTCATATGAAAACAGAGGGGTGAAGCTGTAGACAATGCGCGCCGTAGCAGGAAGTGACTCGAGACGATTCAATACACCTCCGCACAATGTTGCGCCATGAACGCGGTAAGACGTCAAGCTCGCTGTCTCTGACATCGCACAGAGCACTCGAATGCCGTATGACAGCCCAGAGCACAACTGTCTGAGCAGTGTGGTTGGCGAAACATCAACACGTGATAGGAGGATCGCTAGTGAGCGTGGGCCGTGAAGTGATGCTGGGTATTCAAGAAGTAGGTGATGGCGTGGGATGCGTTGATGGCGGCCTCTGCAGGATTCGATAAAAAAAGACAAGGTTTTGATTTTTCTTGGATTTAAAAAATGAGGAGAATCTCTATATACCAGTAGCTATACCATGCTTCCCCACTGAGGGCTTTATGCCAACGCTCACCTAGAGAGGACCTTAGGCACAGCCTTGATATAGCCTCAGCTTTTGGGATTTGGGAAGATTTATTGCTTCTCTGCGATGAAAAGGCTGCCCCAGTCCAGTAGCAGCTTCTGTTTGTTGAGGAGTTATCTCCCCACAAACTGTCGTGATTGGAGTGGCTTAGATTCTTTTCTCACTTGGAAGCGCTCGCCTTCAATTTCCATAATCCGATTGGTTAGGATCATTAATAGGCGAGCACAACCCGCTGAATAAAAATGACTCGGTTCAAATATGGCAGCATCGCCAACAGTTTTCCTATAAAGACTTCGCACTTGTCACGCAAACCCTTATCTTCCAAGGAAATCCGCACTTCATGTGCAAAGTCGTTTCTTATTGCTCATATTTTATCAATAGCCTTCATCTCATCTTTCGCGATCAGCCCTAATGAGAAAGCCACCTTGGCCCGTGAAGAGAATGACTTGAGTGGGCCGTCAGGCCCTCTGCGCAAGACCTCTTCTGTCACTCTATCCTCAACCAAGTACTTCTCTAACAATCGACACAGCATCTCGTCCAGCATTGCAGCCCATACGAGAACTAGGCCACGCTCAGTTCCACTTGCGTTCTCGCGATTCGCTTAATTAAGAAACTCCGTGGCATCAGGCCATGCGGCGGGAAGCTGGAGACTTTCAACTTCTTCACGGATATGGCTATCGGTTTTCGGTGGTGAAATGATCCCAAATTCGCCCTGGCAACAACGCTCAAATATCTCTCGCCCATGTGGATCTGGGTCAGTTGCAGAGGCCGTAAACGTAACCTCAGATCTCAGGTTATCGAAGAATACAAGACAATCTATAGCCGTCCTCTCATGATTCGTCCATCTCGGCTTTTTGACTGAACTATACGTTATTTTCATGCTATTCCTCTGAACCGCCACGGCTATCTCGGAGACTTCCACGTTTGAATCATGCCGCTTCGGCTGACTCTGTCAGTTGTCGATTTCTGCCTCGGCAGGTGACTTATTACCGATAGGGTCAAAAGCCGTCGATGATTGAACCAATCGACCTACTCCAGAGTAGCCAGTTTCACCGCAGAACTAAGTCGGTACTAGCGGTACTGGACACTCGCCAGCCGACGATAAGACGACGGGCAAAGACATCTATGATGAAGGCCTCATAGGCAAAGCCCTGACATATGTGGATGTATGTGAAGTCCGAGACCCACAACGCGTTGGGCTGATCTGCGCGAAACTTCCGATGGACCTTGCCCAAGGTACATGGGCAAGCCTTGTCGCTGATGGTGGTCTTGACTGATTTACCGCATCTGACACCCTGCAACCCCAGACGACGCACCAGACGTTCGACAGTACAGCGCAGTCTCGATTCTCTCGCGATTCAACTAACGTCAGACCTTGCGAGCGCCATAGACACGAAAATTGTTCTCCCAGACACGTTGAATTTCCTCACACAGCCACACATCACGTTGCTCCCGAACAGAGCGACGTTCTGGGTGATGACGGCGCTGCACATAGGCATAGTAGGTTGATGGAGCAATCGGCAAATCGGCTCGACTCCATGAACCGTGCGATGTTCGTCAATGAAGGCCGTCATGACATGGGTCAGCGGTTGAGCTCCGCCTGGGCAAAATACGCCGAGGCCTTGCGCAGGATCTCGTTAGCCTGACGAAGTTCACACACTTGGCGCTCTAGCGCTTTCATGCGTGTCCGCTCCTCGGCGGCCAGCCCTGACCGTTCTCCCGTATCACGCTCGGCCTGCCGAACCCAATTGCACAATGTCTGCGGAGCGCAGCCGAACTTGTCGGCAATGGACTCAATGGCATTGCGAGGGGGACTCTACTCTGGTGTTCACGCACCATGCGAATGCCCGTTCCTTGATTTCAGGTGAGTACTTCTTCGATTTCGTCATCACTCCATCCTCCCAAGAAATGGAGTTTCCGGGAGTCCCAGGCGGGTTCAGTAACAATTGGCGATACATTTCCCGAACCGCCAAGGATATCATATCAACCTATGACGACCCGGCTGAGACAGAGTTTTGAACACCCTCGCCAGCTCCGGCTTAACGCTTGGGTATGAGGACAGAAGCACCTTTGAAGAAACCTCAGCGCCCCTTGCACCTGGCTTTTATCAAAGTGAGGCCACGCATGCCTAAACCTCTTTAAAAAGTTCAATCACTCCCGCAGTATTTCTGCCATTCTGCCAACAACGATTAGTCCAAAAAACCCCTGTCATATGCATTGTTGATATGTCCATAACACGTAACCTAGCCGCTCCTTCGTAATAGCTATCATCAGTTTCTGAAGGGGTGTCATTGAAGCCTTTAAACATATATTCAAGCTCAAAGCAGCCGTCTTCAGCTCTAACTACTTTGCAGTAGTTTGCATATGTCCTACCTACCGTTGTCTTTCCTTTCATTTTTATAGAAAAGAAATCTGCCTCAATTTCCACTGGGAATTCTATCCTTTTCCCTCCACCGAAATTTGACTCTACTTTCCCTACCCACTTTCCATTAAAGTCGGGGCAGAAGCGATTTTTTAAATAATCTATATAAACATATCTCCACAGATGCTTTCCAAACAGCCATGCTAGGAATGTTATTGCTGTAACTGTATAAGAAATAGAGTTTAATAACGGCTTGTCAAGAAGCTCGTTAAAAGCAAGGAAAACAGCTATAGCGACTACTGCTGGCACCCCATATCTTATTTTTAATGGAAAAAGACTCCACATTATTAGCGTCTCCTACCCTTGTAAACTCTTTTCTTTTTTAAAGTTCGCGTAGGCTTAACTTGTACATGTATGGCCTTAAAGCCTTTAACAACACCGTTGTATGTAATCATACACTCCATCGTATGAGACCCTGTGTAAGAGGTTTCTCTTCTATGGTTCTCATTGAGTCTACCTGTAACTTTGTGCCCAATATCATTAGCGTCATTTGCTTGAACCCCAACATTTCTGACTGTCCAGTGTGCACTTGCGTGAACATGGAAAGCATTTTGATTGCATATTGTAAATGTCAGTGAATCACCTTTGGTAACAGATAATTTGTCCGCTGTTACGTTTTCAACATGATCACCATTCTTGTCAAATCTGCAAATTGATATTTCAGGCACAGTAACTACTGCTGGCAAGCCGGTACTACCTTCATCAGTATTTAAGGTAATTTGCGGAAAATAATGCTGAAAAAGATTTGAAAAGCTGATTGCTCTCTGAAAGTCACTTGAATCTACACACTGAAGACATACTTGTTTTAGTTCATCAAATTTCTGGTGAGCAAAGGTTGCGGAATCTTGAGACATTGCAACTAAATTACTACCATTTAAAGGGTTATTTACGATGAGCGTTGACTCCAAAGCGTCACAGATACTCAGCGCTGTATGTATAAAACTTTCATCTTCTCGGTCTCTTTTTTGCATATATTGAGCCACCAATACATTTACAGCTAATGACGGTATCTTCTTATGACCAGAACCTTGCCATTTCACATTTATCCAAGCCTTGAAGTATCGAACCAATCGCTTCATCAAGGCTCTACTTGAATTATCGCTATATCCATTGGTAAGCCATTCTTGGATAGATTTTGGGTCGCTATCAACCCAGCCTTCATTTGTCGCTAATTTTATGTTATTGTCTGTTTTAAAATAAATAGGAGTATCAATGGTCAGAAATGTTGTGAACTTCAATCCTTCGCAGGCATTTTTTGATTCCTGAAGTTTAGCCTCGTTGTTAATATTACAATATGAAGAAAGAGCTTCTTTTAACGTCTCTTTAACATCATTTGACTCAACCTCCTCTTCTTCGGCATCGATAAACAGGTAAATTCCAACATCGATGTCATACGAAGAAAATTTATCAACAGGCTTTATCAATGTATGGCTTTTATACGAACCTTGTAACCAAAACCTTACATCACACTCGAATGCATGCTTTAACTCTTCTCTTAAGAAATCTATCAACTCATCTTTCTTTGAAATGCCTTTAGAAAGTACTATCTCAGATAGCTGAGTCCTATTATGGAGGGTTTCAGCCGCCTTGTCATAAGAACAATAAAAAAGCTCACCACAATTCACTATGTACTCCTCAAGGGTTATTTTTCTAACAAAATAATAAGTGCTAATCAAATAGTCTACTGATATTTTAAAAAATCATCGTTACAATTAATTTTAAGCCAAGAGCTCAAATAAAATAAATAAGAATACGCATTATAACAGCACGGAGCATGGTTCCCCCTACCTATATATTGATTTTAGACATCAAGCCACCTCAAGAACAGTCCGGCTCTCCTAAGATTCTTCTTGTTTCGAACTTGCCATAGAATCACTCTTTCCGCCACTGACGCTACTCCAACGCCCAGTTCACTCTGCATAAATTCGCATGATTTCGCATGATCTTGTGGGCCCTCAGCACTCAGTGAAGCCCAGTAGTGGCGCGGCCTAGCCTCAAGTGCATGAGTGCACAAAAACTGGCAGGTTTAGCGCGCGGGCGGGGAGGGGTGTCGACAGCGCGCCAGGGTGGCGGACGGGTGAGGAGGGGGATGGTGGCAACTGGGCGCTGGTGAGCCAGGAGAGCTGGTTACTCAAGGACGCCCAGGGCAGCGCTTTTGATAGGGCCCGAAACGGATCAACCCCGCCGTATGGCGGGGTTGATGGGTAGGGAGCTTGTAGTAACTGCCCTTAGGCTGAAACGCTTGCCAGAGCGGCCTCCAGCTCCTTCAGTCGTCTTACGGTCGCCATTTTGTTTTGGATGGCTTCTCTCGGTATTTCACAGCTCAGCGGTGGGATTACTGTTTGCTGCTTATCGCTGGTATGAGGTAGCGGTACCAGCTTGAGGAAGAGAGCACCGATAGCAGCCAACTGTCTCTGCTCAATGTCATGCTTGATCTGCTGGGTCTCTTCTCGGTTGAGATGGCTGAGGAATCCTCTACCGAGCTGCTTGCTGGTATCGACGCCGAATTGGGCCATGTACAGCGGGTCGTTGTAGGTCTCGATAGCGACGTGTTCGAACATCGGTTCAAGGCAGTCACGCACGGCTTGTGCCGGCTCTACGGTGGCCAGCTCCTGCATTTTCTCTAGCAGCGTGCTGTAGGCATGAACTTCTTTTGCTGCTTGAGCCGCTGACTCATATGTCTGACGAGTGAATGCGGTTAGCAGTTGCAGCTGTTCGACCTTGGGCTCGAGCAGGCGGATCATGTCCTCGTGTTGCTCTGCCTGAATACGTGAATCAGCTTGTTGCTTTTGCTGCTCGAGGACGCTTTTGCTTTGCTTGCCATGGCTCGACATGAAGTCCTGCTTCCATGCCTTCTCAGCAGCCTTGCTCTGTTCTACAAGAGCTCGATGCGTCTTGCGTAACTTCTCCAGGGTCTCGTTGGCTTTGGCAAGCTCGTCTCGCTTTTCGCGGTAGTCGGTGATGGCCTGGTCTAGACGTGCGGATGCCTTTTCCTGGTTGAGTACCTTGACGCTCACCGGGATTGGAAATTGCTTGATGGACGAGAGGTGATCAACCGTATCCGCTAGGTGTTGCTGTTGGTCTGTGGTTGTCATGGTGTCGTCGTCCTGAGTAGCTGAGGTGGAGGTGCGTTTCGCTTTTGTCGTGGTCATTGTGTCTTCTCGATCAGTGGTTGCCGGCGTAGGAGGAAACTGAAAGTGGGGTGCCCTGGCACAGGACTGACGATTCGCCTGCCAGAGAGGGTGCATGGCCGCCAAGCGGGACAGAGTTGCGAATGCCTATTGATTGCGTTGCACCTTCCTTATATTCCTCTGTCTGGTTTTGAAAATTGGTGGCAACGTGGCAACAGAGGTAAAACGCTTTATTTTCAATGGATTGAAAATGGCAACCTGTAGCCGGTGTTTTTGAATCGGCAACAGAAATAGGGAGAGGTATTGGTATAGAAAGAGATGTGTTGCCGTTGTTGCCACCTCTCTTATCTATAGGCAACGCCTGTAAGCCGCATGGTTGCTGGGTTGTTGCCCCGTTGCCGGTGTTGCCATGAAAATCAGGTTCCTGTGAAGAATTGCCTTGGCTCATGCGCTACTCCTTTCCGTATCGAGTCTGTCGGGGTCAACCACGAAAAAGCGGGTACTTCCTCCTCCTGGCAGGCGATAGTTTTTCTGCCGCCGCCCCGCGTCGGTCTTGGCCAGCACACCGTAGGTTTCCAGTGTGCGAATGATGCGTTCGCGCCCATAGCCGTTGGAGGCCTCGACCAACGAAGCGCGGTTGAACAGATAGAACCGCTTTCGGTCCTCGATCTCGTAGTAGCCTGCGCGCTGTCGGACATTCGGGTTGGGCAACTCTGCCGATATGTCGGAGAAGCGGCTGTCGCCGTGCAGGGCGATAAAGTCCGCGATGGCCGTGAGAATCAGACGATCCTCGGCATTTCCATCCCCCACACTGGCTAGCCACTCCTGAAAGAGTTGCCGGCAGGCATGGGCGGCAGTCTGCACCGGCCAGGGCAATAGCCCATAGGTGATGGCCAGTTCGCCTGCTAGACCGATGATGGCAAAGCGGTCAGCGACGCGGCCGGCCTGTGGGCTGCTCGCCTCGAAAAGTCCTCGGATCTCGGTGAAGCGGTGATAGACCTGCTCTTGGTCCTTCTCCTGCACCAGCCGCTCGACAAATGCTGGACCGACATGCCCGAAGTGCTGATAAGCCGCGGTGGTAAGGCGACGATGAAAGACAGCTCCGGTCATGTCATGAACGTTGTCGAAGGCGCGGTAGGTCCGAGTGCCCGCATTGACATCCACCATGCGTAGTTCGGCGCCGGCATGGGCGGTATTGCCCGAGATGGCGGCATGCTCAGAAAGCGAGCGTTCTCCGCTGGACAGGGCCAGCACACGCCAGTAGAGCTTGGGCCGTCCTTCGCGCTCGCGAGTCATGGTGCCCTTGCCGGTTCCGTTGGCGATGGCATAGGCCATCTCCTGTACCCGTTTGGGGTCGGCTCGCTTGATCTCGTCCAGGATCAATACCGTATCGTTGCGCGATGCGGCCTCGATCTCGATGCCGCCCTTGGACATATCCCAGGACGCGGCGAACACACCAGGGTTGCCCCAGACCGACGCTGCCATGGCTTGGGCCAGCGACTTGCCGCTGGAGGAATCACCGACCAGGTGAACACCACCACCATTGACGCCCACTTTGGCCAATAGAGGCCCTGCTAGTGCACAGCAGACCGACAGGATCAGAACCGGATTGCCCTGACAATAGTGCGCCAGTTCGGTCTGCCAGCCGGTCAGCGTGCCTCGTTCGGTAAACAACAGCGCACCCTTGCCGCTGTCCTGATAGCGAACGTCTGCGCTGCCGATGATGCGACCGGGTAGCACGAAGGCACCGCTGGCGTCATGCCAGCCTGGTCGAGTGGTGGTAGCCAGTACCCGCTCCAGGCCATGGTGGCTGGCGATGTAGGCAGGAACGTAGCGACGATGGGTGTAGTCGACCTCCAGACCCTGACGCATCAGCGCTTTAAGGACCTCTTCACCTTTACCGGCAAGCGCCTCCATCGGCATGACGTGCTCCACCTCCCGGTGGCGGTACTTGAAGCGCAATAGTCGTCCGACGCTGCTGTCATCACTGTTGATGGTCTCAGCGTCAACATGCAGTGGGGCGCAGATCCACAAGTCAAAGGGCTGGCCAGCCACGTCACCGTGGGAATGCTTGATGCCGTGGAACCAGGTGCCGGCACGAAACACCTTGCCACCGACACTGACCGGGCCGTCATAGACTGCATAGGAAGGGCGCTCCAGACGCTCAATCTGCGGCGCGGCCGGTTGACCGACCAGGCGCAGTGGGGACTGGCTCTCAGTCATGGCCACCCCCTGCGTCACGCCGCTGTACCTGATACCAGCGGTAGAGGTCGTTGAAGTCGGTCAGGTCATCCGGGCAGTCGTCCGGCCACTCGGGGTAGAGCACCAGCGCCCCGACCGCGAGGGCTGCGTCATTGGCCGCCTGGCGGCCTGGGTTGCCTGAGGTCTGGCGATCATCGTCCCCCGCTATTACCAGATCGAGGGAGCCGTTCAGGACGGTACGCATGGATTTTGCCACCGCCAGTAGGTTGCCGGCATGCATGGCACAGACGACTGGATCTCCCGTTAGGTGATGCAGGGTTGCACCCGTAGCCCATCCCTCACAGATGAACAGTCGGCCACCAGGAACTGGCCTGCCGAGCAGCGCATAGGCGTCCTGGACCTGGCCACCCTTGAGAAACCGCTTGGTGCCGTCGGGCAGGATGCGTTGGAGATTGACCATCTCGCCACCGGCATACAGGGGGATGAGCAGAGAACCACGACGGCACTGTCGTAGATCGAAGGGCGGGACCTGGCGACTGGCAAGGTAGGGATGATGAGGGCTGGCTGGGAGTGCTCTTTCCCATGCCGACTTGGCGCGTCCTATCGCTTCCTGACGAGCAAGTGCCCTTGCAGTTTCCTGTGCTTCTCGTCGCTGTCGCTGACTCTCGGCCACGTTGTGCTGGTGGTGCGTCAGGGTCTTGTCAGGATTGCCGGCATGTCCGTGCCAGCGAAAGACACCCAATCCTAGGCGACGGTCGATGGCCATGGCCGCATCCACCTGGCGGCAACCGTTCAGGTAGCTGTAAAGGGAAACCAGATCTCCGCCATGAGCGCTGCGGTCGGCAAAGTCATTCCACTTGCCGGTGGCTAGGGAAACACCAAAGGAGCCGCACGAGCGATCACCGCGTGTCATGTTTCGGGCGACCCATTCGCTCCCCTGGCGGCTGCCCTCCGGCAGCCACTCACTGGTTAGGGTATCGGCATAGGCCAAAGCAGCTTCTGCCACTCGCTGGATCTTGACGATGACTTCAGACATGGCCACCCCCTGCACGGCGAGGGGACTTCTTCATTGCCTGTCGGCGTGCTGCCACCAGAAGGTCTGACGCATCGGCCAGCAAAATCCGGGATACACCGGCGAGATTGGCAATGTCGGTGACTTCCAGGGCCCCGTGGCGACCATCTAGCGAGCTCAGTGTGAACATCAGATCCTTAACGGCATCCAGGCGTTGCTCTGCTGAGTCGTAAAGGATTTCGGGATCGGATGAAGGGTCAATCAGTAGGCATTCAGTCTCTGTCAGACACAGCTCATTCTCGAGGTGCTTAGCCATGGTGCACCTCCAGTGCCTCGAGGCGGCGGGCCTGCTGCATATGGTGGTTGTAGCGCTTGAGTCGTGTACGGGTGCTGGAGTTTGAGAAGAGCGCCGCACGGGCCATGGCGCGATGGGCGCAGGCCTTTGCAGACGGATTGCGGGTAGGGAACAGGCGAGATGCCATAGGGTGACTCCTGTATCTGTGGAGTCGTCCCCGGCTGCGGCCAAGCAGCGGATGGGGGCGACTGTACGCGGGTTGGCCGACCGGAGATACAGGAACCCGGCACACCCGAAGGTGTCCCACGCACAGCCGCCATAACATGCTGCGGGCACAAAAAAAGCGCCTGCTAGCAGAGGGGCGCTTGTGCGCCTGTATTCTTTCGACCGGCCAAGGTCGACCACTGAATTTGCAGTGGTGACCGCATCATAGCCAGCCTTTCCATACATGTGCAAGTGATTGCCCGTGCTGCAGGCGAGATATGTGGTATCGTTAGTCATGAGCTATGTCTCTTGAACCCTTGCCGCGTGGCCGCGCAGCAAGGGTTTTCTGTTTTTCGGGCGCAAAGGCCCCCCATACCCACTCGGCTTGCGCCGAGCAGCATCGTTCTTGCTGTTGAGTTAGAAAGTGCTAGCAGTCGGTCTGGATGACCGGGCTATCAGCGCCAAGTTGGTCGAGCGAAGATGAGACCGTGGCAAAGCTCCGCGTCACCTTCACCAATCCGCTTTGGGCGAACCGTTGTGTCGAACAATGGTTGGTCGAGGCATTGTCCAGTGCCTCCTTGATCGCCGGAATATCGCCCTCAGTGAAAGCCAGGGATTTGCCGTTCAAGGAGATGACGTAGTGGCTCATGCGGATACCTCCAGTTGGTGGTTGAAGCCTTGGGCTTGGCCTAGGCTCTGATTGCGCTCCTGGATGCGTGCGGCGATCCAGGCATCTACCTCTTCCTCAAGCCAAGCGACGCTTTTGTCTCCGATAGGGACCGGCGCAGGGAAAGTGCCATTGCTGATTCCCGCATAGATGGCGGATCGACTCTTTCCGGTTTTGAGCTCAACATCTCGCCGTCGCAGAAGGCGATTGCCGAGGTGAAGGTGCTCCACCGGAGTAAACCGCGATGTGGATTCCGTAGTTCGAACGGTCATACCGCATTCCTCTTGCAAGCTGCTATTTGGTCGTCGGACGGTGCCGTTTTGTCATGCTGGTTGCTGGGTAGGACTGTCGGTGAAACGTCTCGGTCCGTACCTGCTGCCCAGGACATACTCAGCTTGACGAGATCAAGTGAGGAAAACGAGTAGCACACGGTGTGGGAGACTTCTCCCACAACCAAAAGTCCGAAAAAAAGTGGTTTGAGGCTATTGACAGGGGCGCGGCAGTTACTTTTGCAAGCTTTTCGGGTTAGAGGGCATGAGCTTCCACCGGGCTTGTCTCCTGCTCTCGGCGTTGGACTACTGGTGTCACCCTGGCTCAGAAGGGCAAAGGAAGGCGGTTTTTCAATACGTAGGCTGGACATTTTCGTTCCTGTAGCGACTGGTGGTGGTGTGATTGCCGGGCTAGCTGCCCGAAGTCGCTATTAGGTTGAGGTGAAAATGCAAGGGACGCCATGAGGGGGCGTTGTACCAGAGTGTCGGTACAAGACGTTTATCGAGAGCAGAGAGTTTTTTCGGACGGTTTTTTGCTATCACATTGGAGGATGCTATGAGCTCAAGATGGCTTTTTAATATAGGAAGTGTTTTGGCGGTTTTGGCTTTCTTTATACTTGATGTTGAAAGTTTTTTTTCGCTGAAAGGTGGGCTCTTTTTCGCAACTGTTTCGATATTTTTTATGTTAGGTACATTATGGGATTACAGGCAGCTTTCTGATGGACGAAAACAAAAGATGAGGTTGTTTTTTATCTGGGGATTTAGGGGGGCTCTCATTGCTGGAGGTTTTTTTTCCTACCTAGATTCAAGAGAGCTCGTTGTATTGTCTTTGGGGCTGCCTGCTGACGATTTTCCTTCAACAATGAGTGCTTTATTTGGTGTTCACTATTTGGTTTACTCGCCGCTTATGTTTTTTGGAGCGCTTTCTTTGATTTGTGGGATTGTTTCGATTCCTCTCGTTTTTTACTCATTATTTGGCTCTCTATTTTACTCCATGTTGCCAAGTTTTTTTAAGAGATCAAAGGGAGATATCTCACCTTTTGTTGGAGGGTATGTGACAGTACTTGTTCTATTTTCTGTTACCGCTTTTGCCTCGGTAAATATTGGTGAGCTGTTTTCTTGGCGAGAAGGAGTGGTGAAGGAAATGGCCTATAATCTTGATTACACTATCCACGATAACGTGCCTTGTATCGAAAGGAATAAAAAATCTGTCATTCACCCTGGTGGTTTTGTCAGTTATGCAGATCAGGATGGGGATGGGGCTGTAATTATCATTGCAGAGCCTCTAAGCAATTCATGTGAAATTTAAGTGATCTGCCCACGTCTGCATCATGGCTGGGCGCTGCTCGGGGGCCATGTGTTCCGCGTGTGTATAGACGCCCTCGATGCCGGGAAGCTTGTGCGAGAGCTGAACTTCGATCCACTCCCTGGGATAGCCCATCTCCTTCAGGCCGGTGGCCACGACGTGGCGGGTCCCATGGGGGACATGTCGCCCCTCGAACCCCATGCGTTTGAGCGCCATGCCAAAGGCGGCATCTGAGATGGGCTTGCGAGGATCATTGCGTCCAGGGAATAGCAGCACGTACCTCCCCGTCATAGCGATGAGCTCGTTCAGGATATCAAGAGCCTGCGTCGGTAATGGGACCTGATGCGCTCTGCCCATCTTCATCCGCTCGGCGGGGATCTTCCAGATGCCGGCCTCGAGGTCGAATTCCTTCCATCTGGCCTGTCGCAGCTCACCTGGCCGCACCGCTGTCAAAAGCAGTAGCTTGAGTCCGATTCGGACCAATGGGCTCTTGTCGTAGCCCTCGATTGCTTCTACGAGCTCTGGCAGCTCGGATTGCTCGATATGATGAAAGTGCCGACGTTGCTGCCGCTCCAGGGCGGCGCCAAGGTCAGAGAGGGGATTGTACGAGGCGCGACCAGTGATGATGGCGAAGCGATAGATGTCTCGGCAGAACGAGTGGAGTTTACGACGCTGCTCGAACTTGCCTGCGGTCTCTAGGCGACGCAAGACTTCCAGCCACTCAAGTGGCTTGATGCTATCGATGGCCAAGTCACCGACGAAGGGGAAGATATGGCTCTCCAGGGCACTCCAGCTCTGAGGGGCACGCTTAGACGTGGCTTTCCAGCGCTTGACCATGGTGGCGTGCCATTCAACGGCCAGCGCCCTGAAGGTGTTCTCGGAGGCGTATCGCAGCTCTCTCTTTTCCTGTTTGCGCTGCTCCACCGGATCAATACCCTTGTCCAGCAAGCGTCTCGCGTCAGTGCGCTTCTCACGGGCTTCGGCAAGGCTGACTTCGGGGTAGCTGCCCAGACTCATCATGTTACGTTTGCCGTTCGGACGGGTATAGCGGAGTCGCCAGCCTTTACGCCCTTTAGGGGAGATCCTGAGTTCGAGTCCCAAACCGTCAGACAGCGTTACTTCCTTGCTGCCCGGCTTAGTTGTTTCGATTTTTCTGATGGTTAGCGGCATGATGGTATAGCGAGCATCTTCGAACAGGGGGATATACCATGTTCTATACCACTGTGGTGCCGGATTGGGAAGGACGTGTCAGGAAGATGGGGGAAGAAAAATAGCTGAATTTCAGGGGTTTTTCAGAGGTTTTTGGAATCGTGAGGAACGCTCGGGACTCTAAATGGCGCCCTCTGCAGGATTCGAACCTGCGACCTGCCGCTTAGGAGGCGGCTGCTCTATCCTGCTGAGCTAAGAGGGCGTTGGGGCGGCATTATAAGCGGCTGACTCCACAAGATAAACCCGCAGTTGCCCGGTGAAGGGCGTGGGTGGGTGCCAGCGCTTGCCATGCTCGGTAGAATGCGCCTTTTGTGCGATCTCACTGGTTTCTGTCGATGTCCCAACCGTCACACGGCCCCGCTGCTTCGCTTTCCGAGGCGACCTGCTCGTCGCCAGCGGTCGATACGCCCGCAGCGTCCTCTTCGCTGTCGCCCCGTGGCGACCGCCATTTCGATGGTCTGGCCGACAAGTTCTCGGCCTCACTTTACGGCCACCTGCGCGGTGAGCTTCGCCTGTCCCTGCTGGATCGTCTGCTGCCCGAGATGCTCGAGTTGGCGCAGCAGCCGGTGCTAGACGTCGGGGCTGGCCTTGGCCAGCAGGCGCAGTGGTTCCTGCAACGGGGCCATCAGGTAACGCTGGCTGAGCCCTCTGCCGAGATGTTGGAGCGGGCCCAGGCGGGAATCGAGCAGGCCGCAGCCGGTCGCGAGCTGGCGGCCGACAAGGCGAGCTATCTGCCGCTGCCGCTGCAGGAGCTGGTCAGCGAGGTGCCGGGTCCCTGGCCCCTGGTGGTATGTCACGCGGTGCTGGAATGGTTGGGCAACCCTCGCGAGGCGATCTCTCACCTGGCCTCGTTGTTAGCCCCTGGCGGCCAGCTGTCACTGATGGTGTTCAATCGCGACGCGCTGAGGCTGTCCAATGTGGTCAAGGGCAACCTAGACAAGGCGCTGGAAGATCGCCTGGAAGGTAAGGGCCAACGCCAGCGGCTGACGCCGATTTCTCCCCTGACCCATGCGCAGGTCACCGACTGGGCCGAGCAGGAAGGGCTTGTCTGTCAGGACGTGGCCGGTATCCGGGTGTTCCACGACTATCTACGTCGCCCCCCGCAGGACGATCGAGAGCTGGGAAAGCTGGTGGCGCTGGAACACCGCTATTGCCAGATGGATCCACACTGGCGCCTGGGGCGCTATCTGCTCTACACCTTTCGCCGCCCCTTGCCGGCAGACGCCAAGCGTCAGGAGATAACACCATGAGTGCCGATACCGCTGTATGCCAGCTGCTTGAGCGTCAAGACGCGGACTATCGCGGCTGGTGGTGGGTCGCGCCGCCGCGAGATAGCTGGCTGGAGGCCGGGGAGGGCTGTCTGGTCAGCGCTGACGTCTCGGTGCGGGCCGCCTGGGAAGCGCGCCAGCGTTCGGCGCTGTCGCCCTTCAGCACGGGGCCTGCGTCACCCCCGGGGGCGGTACTGTTCTGGCCTAAGGCGCATGCCTTGGGAGAATGGTGGCTGCTGTGGTTGTGCCGGACCCTGCCCGAGGGCACGCCGCTGCAGCTGGTGGGGGAGCACCAGGGGGGCATCAAGCGAGTGCTCAAGGTCCTGGCGGCGCTGGGCATGGGCTGTCGCAAGCTCGACAGTGCACGCCGCTGCTCGCTGTTCGAGACGCGCACCAGCGCACTGGCGCTGGACCCTGAAGCAGTCTGGACCTCGTTCGAGGCGGCGGGCCTGCAGCTGTCGAGTCATCCGGGGGTGTTTGGCCACGGCAAGTTTGATGAGGGCACGCAACTGCTGATCGAACAGCTGGAGCAGCAGCTACCCCAGGGCAAGGTGCTGGATATGGGCTGCGGTGACGGCATTCTGGCGGCCTGGATGGCGCAGCTGGGGCGTGATGTCACGGCGGTGGATGTCAGTGCTTTTGCGGCAGAAGCCACGCGGCGCACGCTCAAGGCCAACGGGCTGACGGGGGAGGTGCTGGAAAGCGATGTCTATTCGGCGCTGGACGGCCAGCGCTTCACAGCGATTGTCAGTAACCCGCCCTTTCACCAGGAGCGGTCCATCGACTACGGCCCGGCGGCCCGGTTGATTCAGCAGGCGCCGGACCATCTCGATGCTGGCGGCCAGCTAATCCTCGTGGCCAACGCCTTCTTGCCCTATGCCGACCCTCTTGAGCGGGCCTTCGGTAGCTTCGAGATCCTGGCCGACAACGGGCGTTTTCGCGTGTACCGCGCGGTGCGTCGCTGAAGCGCCTGTGAGCTTCGCTCAGCGGCCTGCGGTCTTGCCTGGCGTGCGGTAGTGAATCTCGGTGATCAACCAGGTGGTCTCGCCGCCCGGCGCGGCCACCGTCACCTCGTCATCCAGTGACTTGCCCAGCAGGGCCTTGGCCAAGGGCGCATCTACGCTGATCCAGCGCTTGCTGGTATCGGTCTCGTCGTGGCCGACGATGCGCAGCGACATCTCTTCGCCGTCTTCGTCCTCCAGGGTGACGAAGGCACCGAAGAACACTCGGTCGGTGTCGGCGGGAAGTCGGTCGATGACCTGCAGCTCGTCCAGGCGCTTGGTCAGGTAGCGAATGCGCCCGATGACGCGGTTCAACTCCTTCTTGTTATAGGTGTAGTCGGCGTTTTCGCTGCGGTCCCCCAGCGCTGCCGCTTCCCCCACCTTGGCCGACAGCTGTGGTCGCTTGACCCGGCTGAGGTGGTCAAGGATTCCCCTGAGGCGATCAGCGCCTTCCTGAGTGATCAGGTTGCTCTTGGGTTCCTGGCGCGGGTCCTTGGCCGGGTCACGCCAACGTGTCATGTTGCGGCCTTTCATGGCGATCCTCGGTGAGTCGTTGAAACAGACAAGGTCCACGAGGGTGCCGCGACTTGGGCCGCTGCGCAAGCGCCTTGGGTGGTGGGGGAAAGGCCGGGGGAGCGATGCAGTGATCGTTCAGCCAGAATGCGACTGGCGAATAAATCAAACGTTCGTTACATTTCGAGGAGGGCGCCAGAACGCGATGTGGTTTCTCGTATCGGGCTACACCCCGGCCGGTCAGTACCCGGCATTGCTTGGCCTGATTGCTCGGCCTGATTGCTGGGTCTGAATGCTGGGCCTGATCGCTCAGTTCGGCCGCCCACCATGACCACCCAGCATCAGGGTGCATCACAATAACAGTATCCGGAGCCGCCAAATGTCACGAACTCTGTTTTCCACCTCGCCTGATGTTCCATCCGTGTCCTTGCGCCAACGTCCGCGTCGGCTGCTGGCCACAACGGCGCTGACGCTTGTCACCCTGTCCGCTTGCCTCGCCAGTGGTGTGGCGCTGGCCTGGCAGGGTGAGCTCGACCAGATCAAGAATCGCTGGGAGAGCGTTACCACCTCGAGCGCCCTGTCGGCCCAGGAAGCCCCGTTGACGGCGCTGGCCGCCGAGGCCCGGGCGTTGAGTTCGGCCAATCCCAACGTCAGCGAACTGCTGGTGTGGGAGGGCATCATCGAGGCGTCGCTGGCCAAGGCCAAGGGCGGACTCGGCGCGCTGGACAACGCCAAGGCAGCGCGCCGCGCGCTGGAGCGGGCCATCGCACTGGATGCCAACGGCCTCCAAGGCTCGGCCTACGTGACCCTGGGAGCACTGTACGACCGCGCGCCGGGCTGGCCGGTCGCCTTTGGCGATGACGACAAGGCCGAGGAGATGTTCAAGCGCGCGCTGGCGATTCGCCCGGGTGGGGTGGACGTCAACTACTACTATGCCGCTTACCTGGCCGATGAAGGCCGCGACGCCGAGGCCCGCCAGCACGCGGAGAAGGCCATCAATGGCGCGGTTCGCGCCGGTCGCGAGGCCTCGGACCAGGCGCTCAAGGCCGAGGCGCGCGCACTGCTCAACGAGCTCTGAACCCCCGCCGACTTCCCTGTTGTTTTCCGCCTTGACAGGAGGCCCCACCTGGACTCGCCTTGTGGGGCCCATGACCGATCCGGATAATGGTCCGATCTGTCAGCGGAGGCCCCCATGCCGGAAACGAGCCACATTGATGCCCCCTTCACCGTTCAGGATGTCGAGCTGGTGTCACGGGACTGCCTGTACCAGGGATTCTTTCGCCTGGACAAGCTGACCTACCGCCATCGCAAGTTCGAAGGCGGCTGGAGCGAGCCCGTGGTGAGGGAAGTCCACAGTCGTCACGATGCGGTGGGCGTCATGCTTTATGATCCCGAGCGCGACAGCGTCGTGCTGGTGGAGCAGATTCGCGCGGGAGCGCTGCAAGACCCCCATACCCCGTGGAAGCTGGAATGCGTGGCCGGGCTGGTTGACAAGGATGAGTCGCTGGAAGATGTGGCTCGTCGCGAAGCGTTGGAAGAGGCGGGCTGCGAGGTCGGTGACCTCATCCTGCTGCATAGCTACTATCCTAGTCCTGGTGCCTGCGACGAACGCGTGACGCTGTTCTGCGGGCTGGTCGACACCCGTGGGCTGGGCGGGGTGCATGGCCTTGATGAAGAGCATGAAGATATTCGCGTGCATGTGTTGCCCTTCCAGCGGGCCTGGGAACTTCTCGGCCAGGGACGACTCGATAACGCCATGTGCCTGATCGGTTTCCATTGGTTGGCTGCCGAACGCGCATCGTTGAGAGCAAGGAGGTAACGTGACCCATCGCAGCGCTTATGTAACGGACTTGCGCACCCTGCAAAGCGAGTGCACCGCCAATTACATCCGTCTGTCTCGGCTTCTGGGTGACCTGGAGGAGGGCGAGATTCGCGACGTCGAGCTGCGCAATGGTGAGCGGCGCCTGGGCGCGCTGCGTCTGCACGTCGAAGAGTTGGCTCCTTACACCACCATTGTTCGCGTGACCCAGGAAGGCGTTCTCGACAGCGTCATCGATAGCCCGCGCATGCGAGTGCACCTGTACCACGACGTGCGCATGGCAGAAGTCACCGACTTTCAGCGTCGGCGGCATTTCGATGGGCGCTATCGCTACCCCAACGCGCACATGCATCAGCCGGATGAAAAGCTGCAGATCAATCGCTTCCTCGGCGAATGGCTGGATCACGGCCTGGCCCATGGCCACTCCCTGGACCTTCCCCAGCTGCCCTGACCACAGCTCCGGGCCCAACCTCTGATCTCGATCGCTTGCGCTCGACGCTGTCTGCGATACCCTGACCCTGCGCTGGTCCTCCTGGCGGAGGGCTTCCCTTGGTTTGGGCTGTCGAGACATTGCCATGCGTTTGATCCAGCTTAGCGATTGCCACCTGTATGCCGATCCCATGGCTCGCTCCCGACGGGGCCTGCCCGCTCGCCAGCTCGAGGCGGTCATCGCCGCGGTGGATCTGGACCGGCCAGACCTGGTGATGGTGACCGGTGACATCGCTCAGGATGAATCCGAAGGCGCGTACCGCCTGGCCACAGAGCGTCTGGCAGCGCTGGACTGTCCGTGGTTCTGGCTGCCCGGCAATCATGATGATCTGGCGCTGATGAGTGCAGAGCGAGAGGTACTGGCAGAGGTCGACGCGGGAGCCTGGCGAGTGCTCAAGCTCAATACCCAGATACCGGGCGAGGCCAGCGGCCGGGTGGGCGAGGATGCCCTGGCTGCGCTCGATCAGCGTCTAGGCCAGGAGCTTCGTCCCACCGTGATCGTCATGCACCATCCCCCCATGGTCGTGGGCAGTGCCTGGATCGACGCCCTGGGGCTTGAGGATGCCGATGACTTCTGGGACGTGGTGGGACGATATCCGCAGGTAAAGATGGTCCTGTGCGGTCATGTGCACCAGGCCTTCCATGGCACCAGGGCACTGCCTGATGGTCAGGTGGAGGTGTATGCCTGTCCGGCTACCTCGGATCAGTTTCTGCCTGGCAGCGATGAGTTCGCCGTGGATGAGGCGTCCCGGCCAGGCTATCGCGTGGTGGACCTGAAGCGAGGGGGGGAGTGGCTGACCTGGGTGGAACGGGTCGAGCTGTAGCCAAGCGCTGCTGACATACCTGCGCCCATGTCCAGTGTCGCCTGCTTGGGCATTGATGGTCGTCGGGCGCATTTGGTCGTTGAGCGCGTACGGGCAAAAGTTCTTATGGTTCTAAAAAGATAGTTATTAATTCTTTTACGTTATTATTCCCTTCGCAGTATCCTCGCTGGCATCTTCCTTATTTCCGTCATGCGAGGTGTCCCGGTCATGACCAGCCTTTCCGCACCAGCCCGCGAGAGAGCCGCTCAGGCTTCTCTTACGCCGAAGCGACTGACTCACCTCAAGCAGCTTGAGGCCGAGTCCATCCACATTATCCGTGAGGTGGCCGCCGAGTTTTCCAACCCGGTGATGCTGTACTCGATCGGCAAGGATTCTTCGGTGATGCTGCACCTGGCGCGCAAGGCCTTCTATCCGGGGCCGCCGCCGTTTCCGTTGATGCACGTGGACACCACCTGGAAGTTCCGCGAGATGATCGCCTTCCGCGACCGCATGGCCGAAGAGGCGGGCATGGAGCTGATCGTCCATACCAACCAGGAAGGCAAGGCTGCCGGGATCAACCCGTTCGACCATGGGTCCAGCGGTTACACCGACGTGATGAAGACCCAGGCGCTGAAGCAGGCGCTGGACAAGTACGGGTTCGACGCTGCCTTCGGTGGCGCCCGCCGTGATGAAGAGGCCAGCCGGGCCAAGGAGCGCGTGTTCTCGTTCCGTGACAAGCACCACCGCTGGGACCCCAAGAATCAGCGCCCCGAGCTTTGGAACCTGTACAACGCTCGCATCAACAAGGGCGAGTCGATTCGCGCTTTCCCGCTGTCCAACTGGACCGAGCTGGACATCTGGCAGTACATCTATCTCGAAAACATCGACATCGTGCCGCTGTACTTTTCGGCCCCGCGTCCGGTGGTCGAGCGTGACGGCATGCAGATCATGGTTGACGACGAGCGCATGCCCCTGGCCGAGGGCGAGCAGCCCGAGGAAAAGTGGGTGCGCTTCAGGACCCTGGGCTGCTACCCGCTGACCGGTGCGGTGGAGTCGAAGGCCCAGACACTGCCTGAGATCATCCAGGAGATGCTGCTGACCCGTACCAGCGAGCGCTCCGGCCGCGCCATCGACCACGATCAGGCCGGCTCCATGGAGAAGAAGAAGCGCGAAGGCTACTTCTGACGACGGCACCGACCGCACGCAGCCACGCGCCTTGCCCCGGCCGACAGTGACCGGGGACAAGGACGCAGATGACAGATCAAGGGCCGGACGTCCAGCGCGACGTCGGGTCACCCATAGGGGTACAGCATGTCTCACCAGTCCAGTCTGATTGCTGACAACATCGAGCAGTATCTGCACGAGCACGAAAACAAGGACCTGCTCAGGTTCATCACCTGCGGCAGCGTCGATGACGGCAAGTCGACCCTGATCGGTCGCCTGCTGCACGATTCCAAAATGATCTTCGATGACCAGTTGGCGGCCATCACCCAGGCCTCCAAGACCAAGGGCACCACCGGCGAGGAGGTGGATCTGGCGCTGCTGGTCGATGGTCTGCAGTCGGAGCGCGAACAGGGCATCACCATCGATGTGGCCTATCGCTTCTTTTCCACCGACAAGCGCAAGTTCATCATTGCCGACACCCCGGGGCACGAGCAGTACACCCGCAACATGGCCACCGGCGCATCCACCGCGGGCCTGGCGGTGATTCTGATCGACGCCCGTTACGGCGTGCAGACCCAGACCCGTCGCCACAGCTTTATCGCTGACCTGCTGGGCATCCAGCACCTGGTCATCGCGGTCAACAAGATGGACCTGGTCGACTACGCCGAGGAGCGCTTCGACGAGATCGTCGCCGAGTATCGCGCCTTTGCCGAGCAGCTGTCGGCGTCGGACATTCGTTTCGTACCGCTGTCTGCCCTCAAGGGCGACAACGTGGTCGAGCGCGGCGACAACCTGAACTGGTACCAGGGCCCGGCCCTGCTCGAACTGCTGGAAACGGTGGAAGTCAGCCGCGACCAGAACCTCAGTGACCTGCGCTTCCCGGTGCAGTACGTCAATCGTCCGAATCTCGATTTCCGGGGGTATGCGGGCACCCTGGAGGCGGGCATCCTGCGCCCTGGCCAGTCGGTCAAGGTGTTGCCGTCCAACAAACTCAGCAAGGTCGAGCGCATCGTGACCTTCGACGGCGACCTGGACGATGCCTATCCGGGACAGGCGATCACCGTGACCCTGGAAGACGAGATCGATATCTCTCGTGGCGACTGGCTGGTGGCAGCCGATGCCGACATCACCCTGTCGAGTGCCTTCGACGCCGATATCGTGTGGATGCATGACGACGCGCTGGTGCCTGGTCGCCAATACGATATCCGCATGGCCGGGCGTGCCGTGTCCGGACAGGTCGAGGCGATTCACTACCAGGTCGACGTCAACACCTTGGAGCGTCACCAGGCGCAGCAGCTTGAGCTCAATGCCATCGCTCGCTGCCGGGTAGCGCTGACAGCCGAAGTGCCCATCGATGACTATGCGAAGATTGCCGGCACCGGCAGCTTTATCGTCATCGATCGTCTGACCAACGTCACCGTCGGCGCCGGCATGATTCGGGGTGCCGCCAGTGCCGAGGGTGCGTCTGTCGGGGAAGTCGACTGGGCAGGTTTCGAGCTGGAGCTTAACGCCCTGGTTCGCAAGTACTTCCCCCACTGGGAAGCCAAGGATGTACGTGACCTGCTGAACCGCTGACGCCGTCAAGGCAGTGTGAACAAGGCTCCTGCGTGCTGACGCAGGAGCCTTTGTTATGTGGGGGGATGGCCGTTCTGGATGCCCGTTCTGGATAGCCGATGGAAGCATCCGCTGGATCAGGAATAGTAGCTCGAATTGGCGCAATACCAGCGCTCTTTCTGAGCGGCAAGGCTCGTGCTTTTCGGTGAAACTAACGCGGTTTGTGCAGCCAAATGGTGCCGCGCTGGTATCTGGGCTAGACCAAAGGCAGGATGCCTCGCATGTGAGATATGTCACATGTCACGGCATCGACAGGGCGACGCATATCGGCAATCTCAACGTGATCCACAGATCTCGACACGAGTAAGTTAATACATATGTGAGTTAACACTTGGGTGAGTTGATACCCAGGTGAGTTGATCAACAGGGGAGGGCATGAGCATGGTGGCTTGCCATCTCTACGATAATATTGAACTTGCTTGCTTGTACCATTTTCCGGTCAAGCTTTCCTTGAAGGGTGGGGTCGAAAAACAGGGCGAAGCGGTAGACACCTCGTTCAACGAGGACCATGAGGAGTGCTTGTCGCTGCGCACCGAAGGAGGTGACCGGCTGGTGGTGCTCGATGACATCACCCGCATGGAGGTGCTGGTCGACAACCCTCATTTCATGGTGCTGGACTTCGTCTGACACCTGCAGCCGCGATGGCGTTCTGAATGACGACGCCCTGCCGATAGACTCGGCAGGGCGTCTTGCCGTCGGTCATGCTGGCCGGGTGGCGATGATCACCGCACGCCGTGGTGCCGGATGTCCCTCTCGGGTGAGTTGGGGGTTCTCTGGATCAAGAAAATCATTCAGTGATTGAAAGGTCATCCAGTCCGTCGCGCGCTGTTCGTCCAGGCTGGTGGGGCCCTCATCGACAACGCGCACGTCACAGAATCCGACCTTTTCAAGCCAGCCAACCAAGGCCTTGGACGACGGCAGGAAGTAGACGTTGGGCATCGCGGCGTAGCGGTCTCCCGGCACCAGCACGCGGGTTGCATCGCCCTCGACCACCAGGGTTTCCAGCACCAGCTCGCCACCGCGACGCAGGGCGTCCCGTAGCTGTATCAAGTGCTCCAGCGGTGATGGACGGTGGTACAGCACGCCCATGGAAAACACCGTGTCGAAGAAGCCGAGCCGATCAGGGACGTCTTCGATACCGACCGGCAGGAAATGGGTGCGTCCGCCATCGGCCTCGCCGACGAAGTGCTTGACGGCCTGGAACTGCCAGTAGAAGCGCGGCGATGGATCAATGACCAGCACGAAGTCGGCCCCGGCCCCGGCCATGCGCCAGGCGTGGTAGCCATTGCCTCCACCGACGTCGAGCACCTTGCGGCCCCGCAGCGGCGCCAGGTGCGGCGCCAGGCGCTGCCATTTCCAGTCCGAGCGCCATTCGGTATCGATGGTGATGCCAGCCAGCCGGTAGGGCCCCTTGCGCCAAGGGATCAGCGCCCGAAGCAGGTTCTCGCTTTGACGCTTACGGCTCTCATCCAGCTCAAGCGATACCTCGACGGTGTCCTGGTCAAGGTGGACATGGCGCTTGTCGGGTAGCGCCGGGAGCTTGGCCACGGCCTTTTCCCAGGCGGGAAGGTCACCATGCCGCTGACGGTCCAGACCGCTGGCAAACTGTTCGGGCAGTCTGGCAAGCCAGGTGCCCATGCCGGCATGGCGAAAGGAGTGTTCAAGGAAGGCGCGATACAGATCACGCTGATGCTCGGGGATCACTCAAGCCTCCTTGAAGGCAATCATGGAGGCGAAGTTCAGGTACTGAAACCAGGTCAGCGAGCGGCCGAAGCCGGCATCCGCCAGGCGCTGATGATGCTGCTCAAGGGTATCGGGAATCAGCACGTTCTCGAGGGCGTTGCGTTTCTGGCTGATTTCCATGTCGCTGTAGCCGTTGGCCCGCTTGAAATCATGGTAGCGCTCCACCAGCCAGGCGTTGTCCTGCTCGTCGCCGGACTTGATCTTTTCCGACAGCACCAGCACGCCGCCGGGCTCCAGCGCCTGATACAGCCGTGCCAGCAGGTCGTTGCGATCTTCCGGTGCCAGGAACTGCAGCGTGAAATTGAGCACGATCATGCCGCTGGGGCGGTAATCGATGTGACGGATGTCCCCTTCGATGACCTCGATGGCGTGCTCGGGACACTCCTCTGCCAGGGTCTGACGTGCCCGTTCCACCATGGCCGGGGACAGGTCGATGCCGGTCAGGGTGAAGGCGTCCCGCGGAAGCTGGCCGGCCAGCGCCAGGCCTACGGCGCCCAGCGAGCAGCCAAGGTCGTAGACGTGGGCGCCGTGGCGCAGATGGCGCTCGGCCAGCACGCCCAGCATGCCAAGGATCTGGCCGTAGCCGGGAACGGACCTGCGGATCATGTCGGGGAAGCAGGCGACGACACGCTCGTCGAACGAAAAGCGCGCTACCTTGTCCAGGGGTGTGGAAAAGATGGCGTCACGGTAAGATGCGTCACTCATGGATTGCCAGTGTTGTCGGGCTCGGGGGCTGTGATTGTACGCGTCCTGGGCCCGCGCTGCACGATGAGGCAGCTGCCGTCGCTGACCCGTTACACCTTTGACCTGGGGAACCGTCGCAGACGTGACATGGATGCAGCCCAGGCTGCCGCTCCCCAGACTATGCCCAAGGAGAGGATAGATGCCGACGATCGACCAAACCCAGGCCTGGCGGTCCCTGCAGGACAAGGCCCAACAGGTAGGACAGCGCCACCTGTGCGACATGTTCCGTCAGGACCAGGGGCGTTTCGCCACCTTCAGCCGGGAAGCGGCTGGCCTCAAGCTGGACCTGTCAAAGCAGCGTTGGGATCAGGATACCCTCGCGGATTTGCTGCACCTGGCCGAGGAGGCGGGGGTGCCGGCAGCCACTCAGCGTCTGCTGGCCGGCGAGAAGGTCAATATCAGCGAGGATCGGCCTGCCTTGCATACCGCCTTGCGCCTGCCCGCCGATGCGTCGCTGGTGGTCGAGGGGGAAGACCTGGTGCCGGCGGTGCATGCCACCCTGGACAAGATGGCCACCATGGTCGAGCGTTTCCACTCGGGACAGTGGCGCGGCGCCACCGGCAAGCCGATTCGTGATGTGGTCAACCTGGGGGTGGGCGGCTCCGACCTCGGGCCGCTGATGGTGACCCACGCCCTGGCCGACTATCGTCCTCAGGGGACTCATCCGGTGGAGGTCCATTTCGCCTCGACCATGGACGGCTCGCAGCTGGTCGACTACCTGACCCGCTTCGATCCTGAAACCACGCTATTCGTGCTGTCGTCAAAATCGTTCACCACGATCGACACCCTGTCCAACGCCAATACGGCGCGGGACTGGCTGCTGTCCCGGCTGGTAGGCTCGCGCCAGGAAGGCGTCGACCATGAGCTGGTACTGCGTCAACACTTCATCGGTGTATCCGCCAGTCCCGAGAAGATGGCCGAGTGGGGCATCGCCTGTGACCACCAGCTCGAGTTCTGGGAGTGGGTCGGCGGGCGCTACTCGCTGTGGGGGGGCATTGGCCTGCCCATCGCACTGGTGATCGGGATGGAGGGCTTCCGTGCGCTGTTGGCCGGTGCCCATACCATGGACGTGCATTTCCAGAAGGCACCCTTGGCCGACAATTTGCCGGTGCTGCTGGCCCTGGCCGGTATCTGGAACAACAACTTCCTGGACATCCGCGCCCACTCGATCTTGCCCTACGACGGCCGACTGGAGTACTTCGCCGCCTATCTCGAACAGCTTGAGATGGAGTCCAACGGCAAGTCGGTCACCAATGACGGTGACACGGTGGACTATTCCACCTGCCCGGTGCTGTGGGGACAGCTCGGTCCCAACGCCCAGCATGCGTTCTACCAGTTGCTGCACCAGGGCACCCAGGCGGTGGAGTGTGACTTCATTGCGCCCCTGGCGCGCTACGAGGATGTCGAGGATCCGGCCACCCGTGAGCACCTGATGGGTCAGCACCGCCTGACTCTGGCCAACTGCTTTGCCCAGTCGCGCGTGTTGATGCTGGGTGATGACGCCATTGCCGAGGACGGCCCACGGCCCGAGCACAAGCGTTATCGTGGCAATCAGCCCTCGACCACCTTGCTGCTGGAGCGGTTGACGCCGGAGACCCTGGGCGCCTTGATTGCGCTATACGAGCACAAGGTGTTTGTGCAGGCGACCATCTGGGGCATCAATCCCTTCGACCAGTGGGGCGTTGAACTGGGCAAGAAGATCGCCAACGAGACCCGTGACATCATTGAAGGGCGTCAGGGTCTTGATGATATGGACGATTCCACCCGAGGCCTGATCGAGGCAACCTGGCAGGCCTCGCGGGAGCGCTGAAGCGATGACAGTTCCCGCTGGCTCCCTGCCTCCCGCAGTGGGTCAGCGGGGCGGCCCTGTCAATAAACTGGCCATTTATACAGGTTTTCCGTTATGCTGAGCCCCATGACGCCTCAGACGTCGCCAGTCGCCACCGGCATCTTGTACCTGCACGGGTTCAATAGCGCCGGGGCGTCGCCAAAGGCACGCCTGGTCAAGGCCGCCTGCGACGCACTGGACCTGCCCTGCGAGACCCCGGATCTGCCGTCACGCGCCGTCGATGCGCTGGCACTGGGCGAGTCCTTGATGTCGCGTCTCGGGCCGCAGCCGCTGGTCATGGGCAGTTCCATGGGTGGCTTTCTGGCCACGGTATTGGCCGAGCGACACGGGCTCAAGGCGGTATTGGTCAATCCGGCGGTGCGCCCGGCGCGGCTGGTCGATACTATGCTGGGCCAGAGCTTTGTGAACGCCTACACCGGAGAACGCTTCGTGGTCGAGCAGGGGCATCGTGACCAGGTGGCCCAGCTGACGCCCGAGAGCGTGACCCCATGGCGTTACCTGCTGCTGCTGGTGACCCAGGACGAGACATTGAACAGTCACGATGCGTTCGAGGCCTATCGCGGCGCCAGAGCGGTGCTGCATCCCGGAGGGGAGCACGGCTTCAATGCCCTGGCCGATTACCTGCCAGCGGTGTTCGCCCACGCCGGGCATCGCCTTGAACCAGGCGTGATGGCGCCGGTGATGGACTAGGCGCAGACCCTCGCGACTGGCGCCAAGGCAGAAAAGAGACGATTCCAGTCATCCTGATGATGGACCACGCATGACCCAATACAGTGCCAGTTCGATCGAGGTGCTTTCCGGGCTGGAGCCCGTTCGCAAGCGCCCCGGCATGTACACCGACACCTCCCGCCCGAATCACCTGGTGCAGGAGGTCATCGACAACAGTGTCGACGAGGCCCTCGCCGAGCACGCCAACGAGATTCGCGTGGTGGTGCGCGATGATGGCGGCATCGAGGTGTCGGACAACGGTCGTGGCATGCCCATCGACGTGCACCCCGAGCACGGAGTGTCGGGGATCGAGCTGATCATGACGCGCCTGCACGCAGGCGGTAAGTTCTCCTCATCGAGCTATCGCTTTTCCGGCGGTCTTCACGGTGTAGGGGTATCCGTGGTCAACGCCCTGTCCAGGCGCCTGGAAGTGGAAGTGCTGCGCGATGGCGAGCGCCACGCCATGGCCTTCGAGCACGGCGACAAGGTCGAGGATCTGCACGTCATCGGTACTGCGGCCAAGCGGGCCAAGGGCACGGTGGTGCGATTCTGGCCGGACGTCAGCTATTTCGACAGTCCCAATCTGGCCGTGGGCCGCCTCAAGCACCTGCTGCGCGCCAAGGCAGTGCTGTGCCCCGGGCTCAAGGTGGAGCTGGTCGAGGCCGATGGCACCGCCACCACCTGGCAATTCGAGGACGGTCTGCGCGACTACCTGGCCCAGACCACCGACGGCTACGAGGTCCTGCCAAGCTCGCCCTTCGTCGGTCACTTTGCCGACGACGAGCAGGCGGTGGACTGGGCGATCCAGTGGCTTCCCGAAGGCGGCGACTCGTTGATGGAAAGCTACGTCAACCTGATCCCCACCGCCCAGGGGGGCACCCATGTGAATGGGTTGCGCTCCGGCCTGCTCGACGCGCTCAAGGAATTCTGCGAGTACCGCAGCCTGCTGCCCCGTGGCGTCAAGCTGACCGCCGAAGACCTGTGGGAGCGCGTCGCCTACGTGCTGTCGGTGAAGATGCTGGATCCGCAGTTCGCCGGACAGACCAAGGAGCGGCTGTCGTCGCGCACCGTGGCGGGCTTCGTGTCCGGGGTGGTCAAGGACGCCTTCTCGCTGTGGCTCAACCACCATGTGGATCAGGCAGAGGCCTTGGCCGAGCTGGTCATCAGCGCGGCTCAGCGGCGCCAGAAGAGCTCCAAGAAGGTGGCCCGCAAGAAGGTAACCTCTGGTCCTGCACTGCCCGGCAAACTGGCCGACTGCAGCGGTCAGGACCCTGCCATGAGCGAGCTATTCCTGGTCGAGGGCGACAGCGCCGGCGGCAGCGCCAAGCAGGCACGCAACCGCGAGACCCAGGCGATCCTGCCGTTGCGCGGCAAGATCCTCAATACCTGGGAGGTCGACTCCCATGATATCTACGGCTCCCAGGAGGTCCACGACATTGCCGTGGCCATCGGTGCCGACCCGGCCAGCGCCGACCTGTCCAAGCTGCGCTATCACAAGATCTGCATCCTCGCCGACGCTGACTCTGACGGGCTGCACATCGCCACGCTGCTGTGCGCGCTGTTCGTGCGCCACTTCCCCTCGCTGGTCGACGCCGGCCATGTGTTTGTCGCCATGCCGCCGCTGTACCGCATCGATCTGGGCAAGGAGGTCTTCTACGCCCTGGACGAGAGCGAGAAGGCCGCCATTCTGCGTTCTCTGGAAGGCAAGCGCGGGACACCCAATGTTCAGCGCTTCAAGGGCCTGGGTGAGATGAGTCCGCTGCAGCTGCGCGAGACGACCATGGCGCCAGAGACGCGCCGCCTGGTGCAGCTGACCCGGGAAGATGGCGACGGCACGCTGGAGATGATGGACATGCTGCTGGCCAAGAAGCGCGCCTCGGACCGCAAGAGCTGGCTTGAAGATTACGGCAACCTGGCCGATATCGACGTCTGATCCGGCCGAGGCAGAGCGGGCGGCGCCGGTTGCGCCTGTGAATACCATGTCGTCGCTTGCGGCGACCAGGATGAGAACGAGGGAACATGACTCTGGACATTGAGGTGGCGGAGGGCGACGTCGAGCGACTGTCCCTGCGCGAATACACCGAGAAGGCCTACCTCGACTATTCGATGTACGTCATTCTCGACCGGGCATTGCCCCATATTGGCGACGGCATGAAGCCGGTACAGCGGCGCATCGTCTACGCCATGCGTGAACTGTCGCTGAACGCCAATGCCAAGTACAAGAAGTCTGCGCGTACCGTCGGTGACGTGCTGGGTAAGTTTCATCCCCATGGCGATAGCGCCTGCTATGAAGCCATGGTGCTGATGGCGCAGCCGTTCAGCTATCGCTATCCGCTGGTCGATGGCCAGGGCAACTGGGGCAGCCCCGACGATCCCAAGTCCTTCGCGGCGATGCGCTACACCGAAGCCAGGCTGTCGAAGTTTGCCGAGGTGCTGCTCAGTGAGCTGGGTCAGGGCACCGTGGACTGGGCGCCCAACTTCGATGGCACCATGAATGAGCCAGTGGTGCTCCCGGCACGGCTGCCCCACGTGCTGCTCAATGGCGGCACCGGGATTGCCGTGGGTATGGCCACGGATATTCCGCCCCATAACGTGCGCGAGGTGGTCGAGGCCACCTGCCAGGTGCTGCGTAACCCCTCGGTGACGACGGCGGATCTGATGGCGCACCTGCCGGGACCGGATTTTCCCACCCAGGCGGAGATCATCACTCCCCGCGCCGATCTCAGAAAGATCTATGAAAGTGGCCGTGGCAGCGTCAAGATGCGCGCCCGCTACGAGTTCGACAAGGAAGAAAGCCAGGTCATCATCACCGCGCTGCCGTATCAGGTCAGCGGGGCCAAGGTGCTCGAGCAGATCGCTGCCCAGATGCAAGCCAAGAAGCTGCCGATGGTGGCCGACCTGCGCGATGAGTCCACCCATGAGGAGCCGACCCGTCTGGTGATCGAGCCCCGCTCCAATCGGGTCGACATCGAGGCGATGATGGCGCACCTGTTTGCCACCACCGACCTCGAGAAGAACGTCAGGGTCAACCTCAACGTGATCGCTCTCGACGGCCGTCCGCGGGTGATGCCGCTGCCGGAGCTTTTGGGCGAATGGCTCGATTTCCGCCGTACCACGGTACGTCGGCGGTTGGAGCATCGGCTGGGCAAGGTCAACGATCGCCTGCACCTGCTGGAAGGTCTGTTGATCGCCTACCTCAATATCGATGAGGTGATCCGGATCATCCGTGAAGAGGATGAGCCCAAGAGCGCCCTGATCGAGGCTTTCGGTCTCAGCGATCGTCAGGCCGAGGCCATCCTGGAGCTGCGCCTGCGTCATCTGGCCAAGCTGGAGGAAATGAAGATCCGCACCGAGCAGAGTGAGCTCGAGGCGGAGCGCAAGCGGCTCGAGGAGCTGCTGGGCAGCGACGAGGCCATGACCGATCTGATCGAGCAGGAGCTCAGACAGGCGGCGGAAGAACACGGCGATGAGCGTCGCTCGCCCATCGTCGAGCGTGGCGAAGCCAAGGCGCTGTCCGAAGTCGAGCTGGTCGGTGCCGACCCGGTCACCGTGGTGCTGTCCGAGAAGGGCTGGATTCGCGCGGCCAAGGGCCACGATATCGATCCGGCTGGCTTGTCCTACAAGGCGGGAGATGCCTTCCATCTGGCCGCCCGGGGCAAGACCAACCAGCCGCTGGTACTGCTGGACGATACCGGCCGTGCCTACACCTTGCCGGCCCATCAGTTGCCCAGCGCCCGTGGCCAGGGCGAACCGGTGACCGGCAAGGTCAACGTGGTGGCCGGTGCGCATATGGCCGGGGTCATGCTGGCTCCCGGCGACTCCCGCTACCTGCTGGCCTCCGACGGCGGCTATGGCTTTGTTGCGCGACTCGAGGACCTAACCGGCAAGAATCGCTCCGGCAAGGCGGTGCTGTCACTGCCCAAGGGCTGCAACGTGCTGCCCCCGGTGGAGCTGCCGGCGGCCGAAGAGCTGACCGTGGCCACGGTATCCAACGAGGGGCGGCTGCTGCTGTTCCCGCTGGAGCAGTTGCCGGAGATGTCCAAGGGCAAGGGCAACAAGATGCTCGACATTCCTGGCGCCCGGGCCGCCCGGCGTGAAGAATTCGTGCGTGGACTGGTCGTGTTGGCCCCGGGAGATACCCTGGTGGTCCATGCTGGCAAACGTAAGCTATCGCTCAAGAATGGCGAACTCGACTACTATCGCGGCGAACGCGGGCGTCGGGGCAGCAAGCTGCCGCGCGGTCTGCAAAAGGTTGATCGGCTGGAGCGCGTCGAGGCCTGATCCTCGGTGGGGGTTCACGTTGTCGCCACCCCATACAAGGCGGTGAGGTTACAGGACAGACTACATGACCAGAAGAATCTTGATGCGTGCCACCGGCCAGGCTCGTCCTGGCCAGCTGGCCGGACTTGGCAAGGCGCTGGCCCGCAGCGGGGCAAGACTTCTCGATATCAACCAAAGCGTGACCTTTGGCATCGTCTCGCTGGAGGCCCTGGTGGCGCTGGATCACGAGGCGGACCTGGAAGGTGCGCTGGCCCACACCGGCGACGAGCTCGGGCTCGATGTGCAGGCGATCCAGATCAGCGCCGAGGAGTACCATCGCTGGAGCCAGACCGCGGGTCAGCCGCGCTGGATCATGACCTTGCTGGCGCCGCGACTGCCTGCCGGCATCCTGGCCGAAGTGGGCGCGCTGACGGCAGAGCATGGCCTGACGGTGGAGTTGATGCATCGCCTGTCCGGACGCGAGCCGCTGGACGGCGAGGCACCGGCCCAGGGCAGCTGCGTCGAATGCTGGCTACGCGGCGAACAGATCGATCTCGAGTCGCTGCGCGAGAAGGCCCTGGCCCTGGGCGCGGCCCACGGGGTGGATATCGCGCTGCAGGAAGACTCGATCTGGCGTACTCACCGTCGTCTGGTGTGTTTCGACATGGATTCGACCCTGATCAAGGCCGAGGTCATCGATGAGCTGGCCAGGCGTCACGGTGTCTATGACGAAGTGGCGGAGGTCACCGAGCGGGCCATGCGCGGTGAGCTGGACTTCCAGGAGAGCTTCCGCGAGCGCATGTCCAAGCTCAAGGGGCTGGATGAGTCCGTGCTGGCCGAGATCGCCGCTGAGCTGCCGTTAATGGACGGCGTCGAGACACTGATGGCTCAGCTCAAGCGGTTGGGCTATCGCACCGCTATCCTGTCCGGTGGCTTTACCTACTTCGCGCGCTATCTCCAGCAACGCCTCGGCTTCGATGAAATCCACGCCAATGAGCTGGTTATCGAGGACGGCAAGGTCACCGGTGAGGTGCGTGAGCCGATTGTGGATGCCGATCGCAAGGCGCTGCTGCTGCGCGAGATCGCCCAGCGCGAGGGCATCTCCATGGAGCAGACCATCGCCGTGGGAGATGGTGCCAACGACCTCAAGATGCTGGCGGCAGCCGGCCTGGGAATTGCCTTCAGGGCCAAGCCCATGGTCAGAGCCCAGGCGAGACAGAGTATCTCGACCCTTGGTCTTGATGCCGTGTTGTACCTGATCGGCTATCGTCAGGCGGATTTGGCGCAAGACTGACCGGCCAAGACTGATCGGCCAAGACTGATCGGAAAGGACATCACGCTGGATGGGGCACCATGCCAGCACACTCGAAAGGGGAGTCTTCGGACTCCTCTTTTTCGTTTGTCCTGTGCTTTCTCCCTGCGTGTTCGCCGTGTCTCGGCGCGTTCTCGTATTCTCTGCGCGTTCTCTCATGCTGTGTGTTGTTCTGTTCACAACGTCTTTTGGGCGGCTTTCTGGTGCAGGTGTCTCTTTTATGGCGTCCTGAGGAAGAGGAGTGGACGTTCGTGAAAGTGCCCAATGCTTGACCCAAGTGGTGGTCACATGAGGTGGCTATCGTTGCCGTCCAGGCATGCAGATCAATGATGTGTTGTGGAGCCGCATTTCATGATCGATGTCGAATAAATTCGTCTTACTTCACGCTGTTGATACGAGTCACCGAAGAAGGGAATACCTCGGTTTGGGGCGTTATCGCGGAGAAAAAAGAGCGTAGGCTGAATCGGCAAACTTTTTGTTCCTGCGAGGAAGCCTCCATGGAAACACCCAGACATAAGCTCGGGCTTTGTGCACTGCTTGCGCTGGTCGTTGGTTCGATGATTGGTGGAGGAATCTTTTCACTGCCGCAGAACATGGCGGCAAGTGCGTCTCCCGGAGCGATGCTGATCGGATGGAGTATTACGGCGGTCGGCATGTTGGCGCTGGTGTTCGTCTTTCAGACGCTGGCAAATCGAAAGCCGGAACTGGATGCCGGTATCTATGCCTACGCCAAGGCGGGGTTCGGCGACTACCTTGGTTTCTCTTCTGCCTGGGGCTACTGGATCAGCGCCTGGCTCGGAAATGTCAGTTATTTCGTTCTTCTTTTCAGTACCCTCGGTTTCTTCTTTCCCGCTTTCGGTGATGGCAATACGCCGCTCGCGGTGCTGTGCGCCTCAATGCTGCTATGGAGCGTTCACTGGCTTGTCTCGAGGGGCATTCAGCAGGCGGCATATATCAATATCGTGACCACCGTCGCCAAGGTGGTTCCGCTGGTGATGTTCATCGTGCTGGCGTCGATTGGGTTTCGGCTGGACGTCTTTACTCTGGATATCTGGGGGCAGGCTAACCCTGATCTTGGCAACGTGATGGATCAGGTGCGCAACATGATGCTGGTGACGGTGTGGGTGTTCATCGGCGTCGAGGGCGCGAGCATCTATTCCTCGAAGGCTCGGGAACGTCGCGATGTGGGGCGGGCCACTGTGCTCGGCTTTCTCGGTGTACTGCTGCTGTTGGTCATGGTCAACGTCCTGTCCATGGGCATCATGTCCCAGCCTGAACTCGCGGGTCTTAAAAACCCTTCCATGGCGCTGGTACTCAGCCATGTGGTGGGTCCCTGGGGGGGATACCTGATCAGCGCAGGCTTGGCGATCTCGCTATTGGGAGCCTTGCTGTCGTGGACGCTACTGTGCGCCGAGATACTTCGTGCCGCTTCCAGTGACGGCACCATGCCCGCGGCCTTGAGCAGGGAAAACGTCAACAAGGTGCCGGTCAAGGCGCTATGGCTATCCAATGGCCTGATCCAGGTGTTTCTTCTGCTCACGCTGCTCAGCGAGTCGACCTATCTCAGTCTCTTGTATCTCGCCAGCTCGATGATTCTGGTGCCTTACCTCTGGTCCGCTGCCTATGCCCTCATGCTGACGTTGAAGGGCGAGGGGTACGAGGGCTCCCCGGAAGATCGCCTGAAGGATGCTTGCATCAGTGGCTTGGCCACGCTGTATGCCCTTTGGCTTCTGTATGCGGGAGGTATCCAGTATCTGCTGCTCTCGGCGCTTCTCTACGCGCCAGGCGCGATCCTGTTTATCTGGGCTAAGCGTGAGCGCGGTGAGGCTGTTTTCAAGCGCTACGAGATGATCATTTTTATGGCGACTGTCGGTGCTTTTGCCTTGGCAGTGGCAGGTCTTTATCAAGGGTGGTTAAGCCTCTAGGGGGAGTCGAATAGAGTAGGTGAAAGAGGTTCTGGAGAGTGACTTTCTGATACGAATTCCCTTGTTTATAGGGGAAGGAGAAAAGCGATGAAGACAGGCGGTTCTCGATTGGGTGTGTACTCGGAAGTGGGTAAGCTTCGCAAGGTCATGGTGTGTTCACCGGGGCTTGCTCACCTCAGGCTGACGCCCAGTAATTGCGACGAGCTGTTATTCGATGATGTGCTCTGGACCAATCAGGCGAAGCGTGATCACTTCGACTTCGTGACCAAGATGCGTGAGCGTGATGTCGAAGTGCTCGAGATGCACAATCTGCTGACCGAAACACTGGAAAATCGTGACGCGGTGCGCTGGATTCTGGACCGCAAGATCACCTCCAACCTGGTCGGCCATGGTCTCGCGGATGAAGTTCGCGCCTGGCTGACCGACCTTGAGCCTCGGCGTCTCGCCGACTTTCTGATCGGCGGGGTGTCCTGGGCGGATATCACCGAGAGTCATGGTGGCGAGACCCTCAAGACCTTCCGTGACTATCTGGGGCGCTCGAGCTTTGTGCTGCCGCCGTTGCCCAACACCCTGTTCACTCGCGATACCACCTGCTGGATTTACGGTGGTGTCACCCTCAACCCCATGTACTGGCCGGCCAGACGTCAGGAAACCTTGCTGACGTCAGCCATCTATCGCTTCAACCCGAGGTTTGTCGGCGCCGACTTCAAGGTGTGGTACGGCAACCCTGATCAGGACCACGGTGCTGCAACGCTGGAAGGTGGCGATGTTATGCCGGTGGGCAACGGCGTCGTGTTGATCGGTATGGGGGAGCGTACCTCGCATCAGGCCATCGGCCAGGTGGCCAGCGCCTTGTTCCGGGCGGGTGAAGCCGAACGGGTCATCGTGGCGGGCTTGCCGCGTTCTCGTGCCGCGATGCATCTGGATACGGTGTTCAGCTTCTGTGATCGCGATCTGGTCACGGTCTTCCCGGAGGTGGTCAAGGATATCGTGCCGTTCAGCCTGCGCCCGGACGAGAGCAAGCCCAGTGGCATCGACGTGCGACGCGAGAATCAAGGCTTCATCGAGGTCGTGGCCGAGGCCCTTGGTCTGCCCAGGCTGCGTGTGGTGGAGACCGGCGGCGACAGCTACGAGGCCGAGCGCGAGCAGTGGGATGACGGCAACAATGTGGTCGCCCTCGAGCCCGGTGTGGTGGTCGGCTATGACCGTAATACCTACACCAACACCTTGCTGCGCAAGGCGGGCGTTGAGGTCATCACCATCAGTGCCAGCGAACTGGGGCGCGGACGTGGTGGCGGTCACTGCATGACCTGCCCCATTTCCCGCGATGCCGTCGACTACTGATACCGGCTTGTGACGTCGATCGCTGACGTCAGCGGAACCGTCTTTTTCTCTTTTGGCTTCCCATCGACGGCTGCCAGGCAGCCGTCAAGGAGACACTCATGGCGTTCAACATCCACCATCGTCACCTGCTGTCACTGATGCATCACTCCGAGCGCGAGCTGCGCTACCTGCTGGACCTGTCTCGTGATCTCAAGCGCGCCAAGTACAGCGGCTGCGAGACCCAGCGGCTGAAGGGCAAGAACATTGCGCTTATCTTCGAGAAGACCTCCACCCGCACCCGCTGTGCGTTTGAAGTGGCCGCCTATGACCAGGGCGCCAATGTGACCTACATCGACCCGACCTCGTCCCAGATCGGTCACAAGGAGTCCATGCGTGATACCGCTCGGGTCCTGGGACGCATGTATGACGCCATCGAGTATCGCGGCTTCAGCCAGGAGGTGGTGGAGGAGCTGGCGGCCTTCTCTGGGGTGCCGGTGTACAACGGGCTGACCGATGAGTACCACCCGACCCAGATGATCGCTGACGTGTTGACCATGCGTGAGCACGCGGAGAAGCCGCTGCACGAGATCTCCTTCGCCTATCTGGGCGATGCGCGCAACAACATGGGCAACTCGCTGCTGCTGATCGGCGCCAAGCTGGGCATGGACGTGCGTATCGCCGCGCCAAGGGCGCTCTGGCCGGATGAAGAGCACCTGGCTAACTGTCGTCGCTTTGCCGAGCAGAGTGGGGCACGACTCTGCCTGACCGAAGATCCCCAGGAAGCGGTCAAGGGCGTCGACTTCATTCACACCGATGTGTGGGTCTCCATGGGTGAGCCGGTGGAGGCCTGGGCCGAGCGCATCGACCAGCTGCTGCCCTATCAGGTCAACCAGGCCTTGCTGGCGGCGTCGGGCAACCCTCGGGTCAAGTTCATGCACTGTCTGCCCGCCTTTCACAACTGCGACACCAAGGTGGGGCGTCAGGTCGCCGAGCAGTATCCGGTCCTCAAGAACGGTATTGAAGTCACCGAGGAGGTGTTCGAATCCCCGGCCTGCATTGCCTTCGAGCAGGCGGAAAACCGCATGCACACCATCAAGGCGGTAATGGTGTCGACGCTGGGAGATGTGTGAGTCGCTGGCGTCGATGTTGGGCTGAACCTGGCGAGTGGCCTGGTGCCGCTCGCCAACCTGAACCGGGAGAGTAGCGTATGCGTATCACCATAGCGCTTGGCGGTAATGCACTGCTGCGACGAGGCGAAGTCATGAATGGGGACGCCCAGCGCGCCAACATTCGTATCGCCTGTGAGCAGATCGCGCGAATCGCATCGGGCAATGAGCTGGTGATTGCCCACGGCAACGGGCCCCAGGTAGGCCTGCTGGCGCTGCAGGGGGCGGCCTATGACGAGGACAATGCCTTCCCGCTGGATGTGCTGGGGGCCGAGACCGAGGGCATGATCGGCTACATGATCGAGCAGGAGCTGGGCAATCTGTTGCCTGGCGAGGTGCCGTTCGCCTCGCTGTTGACCCAGGTGGAAGTCGATGCCGCTGACCCGGCCTTTGCTCACCCTACCAAGCCGATCGGTCCCATCTACTCGAAGGAAGAGGCCAGTCGTCTGGCGGAGCTCAAGGGCTGGGCCATGGCCAAGGACGGTGATCATTATCGCCGGGTGGTGCCGAGTCCCAGGCCCAAAAGGATCTTCGAGATTCGCCCACTGCGCTGGCTTCTTGAGCGGGGCACTGTGGTGATCTGTGCCGGCGGCGGTGGGATCCCCACGGTGTACGCTGAGGACGGCAAGCTTCAGGGCATCGAGGCTGTCATCGACAAGGACATGTGCTCGTCGCTGCTGTCTCGAGAGCTCGCCAGTGATCAGCTGATCATCGCCACGGATGTTGACGGTGTCTATCTGGATTGGGGAACGCCCCAGAGCCGGCGGGTGGCGGAGGCCGACCCTGACAGCTTGGAAGCGCTCGACTTCGCTAGCGGGTCCATGGGCCCCAAGGTGCAGGCGGCCTGTGAGTTTGTGCGAGCCAGCGGCAAGACGGCGGTGATCGGAGCACTCGCTGATATCGAGGCCATCGTGGCGGGACGTGCCGGCACCCGCATTACTGCTGAGGCGCAGGGCTTGTCCTTCGCCTGAATGGCTTGCCGCAAGGGAGTGCCCCTGGCTGGTGACGGACTTGGCGAGATGGCAGTGCCGCTGGTGGTCCCCTCGTCTGAGGGGGGCTGGGTACCGCCGATGGGGGAGCGCCGCAGCCAGGCAGGGTCGTTAGGATGGAACCCTCGGAATGGCGTTAGGGGCGCCAACGCCACGGAAGGCGTTCTGGCCGGGTGGCTTGCCACCCGGCCGTTTTTACGTGGTGGGCGCTAATCTTCTAGCCGAGAGCCTAGGGCGCCAGCTCGTCCGCCATGCAGTTGGCGTACAGGGTGACCGCCGCGGGCCAGTCCGAGAACACTGCCTTGACGCCGATATCCCTGGCCATGACGTCCAGCGCGACCATCTTGTCGCCATCGTTGTCTACCACGTCATCAATGGTCTGGTGGTACCAGGCGCCATCCCGGGTCAAGGGTGCCGAGCGCTCAAAGGACCAGGCGACCAGTTCAAGTCCCGCCTGCTTGGCCTCTTCGGCGTAGACCGATGGCACGATGGGCTTGTCAGGGTCGTCGCCGGCGGCCAGCAGCATCCACATCGGCGGGGCCAGAATCTTGACGCCCATATCCGCCAGCTCCTGCATGGACGGTTGCCAGGTGCTGGGGTCGGTCACGTCAAAGCCTTCCACGTCATAGCGGTCGTCCAGATAGACGGCGGTATCTCCAAACTCGGTGTTGTCGACCCAGTAGCGCACGTCGTCCAGCAGGAATGACTGCGGAAAGACGTCGGCTGGCGCCACGCCTGCCTCGGCGTACTCATCGAGCAGCTTCTGCGCGTAGTCCTGCTGGCTCATGCCGTCGAAGGGCATCTCCACGCTAGGCGTCTTCAGCTCCGGCGTCATCTTGACCCCGAGCTGCTGGAACAGCGCGATGCTTTCGGCATGGCTCATCAGGGTGCCGCGATCGGCGTAGAGCTCTGTGCGCCAGCGGGGGTTGCCGGCCAGATAGGCCTCCAGGGTGTCGGCACTGGTGTCGACGCCATCCATGCGTCCTTCCAGGGTCTTGAACTCGGCCAGGGTGATATCGCTGGTACAACACTGGATGTCGCTGGCGTTGCTCAGGGTGCCGTCGGCATTGAAGGCTGGCGGCACGCTGCACTGGCTGGCCAGTTCGGTTTCCAGAATGTTGGTGGTGCCATGCAGGTCACACTGGGAGTGGCGGCACACCAGCTCCTTGTCTTCGGTGAAGGCTACGTCACACTCGAGCACCCCGGCACCCATTCTTGCCGCCGCCAGGTAGGACTCTTTCGTGTGCTCCGGGAACATGAGAGGCGCACCGCGATGGCCAATCGAAAAGTCGCTGGGCTCAAGCTGGTCCAGGGACGACGCACACTGCTGAAGTGTGGCCTTGAGCTCGGCGGACTGAGCGTTGTCCTCATCCATGTCGTCGATCAGGAAGTAGGGCCGCGGGCCGACGCTGACCGGTAGAGAGTTCGATGCGCTGGTGGGATCGGATGCTGCCACCGCCGAGGAAGACAGGGCCATCGTCAGCAGGCTGATGCCAACGCTCAAGCACAGGGCTGTGCCCAAAACGGCGTGACGGGGCCTGTGGGGACTGCGGTCCTGGGGGGCGGTTGGTGTGCGATATCGCGTAATAGCAAGTGGGGTGCTGTGGTTCAGCGCAACCATCTTGTGTCTCCAGCAGTGTAGGAATGACGTGGGGGATTGAATGGCCTTGGGTGCGAGGCGTGGCGTCCCGACATCGTCGAGATAGGGTGTAGGGACCGTAAAGCCGCGGCCGGGAGACAACCGGTGGCGTGCCGCCTTGTCCATGGCTTGCGGGCGTATCGGGGCCTGTGACCTGACACTTACTCTAGACGGGGTAGAGGACAAATGCGTGACAGCGAGGTAGGTCAGCAAATCAGCAGAAAAGCGTCGTTCGCGCGTACCGCTGGCGACGCTTCTGCGAGGGATGACAGGGGGCTTGGCCGCTGCGTTGCGGGCGGGGTCATGCAGGGGAATGGTTGACAAGGGCAGCCAAGACTGATTTTCTAGGCGCATGAACATGACACTTCGACTCCTCGACCTACGACTACTACTACGCGTGTAAATGCGCGTGGCGATGGCGCCTGCCCTGGCTCTTCCCGAGCCGCCTTCATCGCCTGGAGCTTGTTGCCAAGAGTTAGTCGAATCGAGGTTGAACCATGTTAGTCAGTGTCTCTTACCCCTCCACGAATCGCCCCGGCACCGACCGCCCAGCCCTTGACAGCGTTGGGATGGAACGTCCTGTGATGGATCAGCATGCCCCTGCTCGCTCAGGTGCCTGTACTCGTCATGAGCCGAGGATCGTCACGGTATGTGTGGGTGCCGATATTGATGTCACTGCGCTACGACTTATGACGCCCCGCTCTCCTTTGGTGAGCGGGGCGTCGCCGTTTATGCCTGGCCACAGCCCATAAGGCGCACGTCAGGCCTGCCAACAATAGCTCGCCAATACCGCGAGCAAGATCGTACCAACGATCGCTAGACACAGCCCGTATCCGGAGAATTCGCCATGATGCTCAACGATCCTTCCAGCAAGTACCGTCCCTTCGTCGCCGTGGACCTGCCTGATCGGCAGTGGCCCAACCAGCGTATCGAGGCCGCGCCGAAGTGGTGCAGCGTCGACCTGCGCGACGGTAATCAGGCCTTGATCGATCCGATGGACCAGGAACGCAAGCAGCGTTTCTTTGACCTGCTGCTGAAGATTGGCTTCAAGGAAATCGAAGTGGGTTTCCCGTCAGCGTCCCAGACTGACTTCGACTTCGTGCGCAGCCTGATCGAAGACAACAAGGTGCCGGACGATGTGACCATTCAGGTGCTGACTCAGGCACGTCCGCACTTGATCGAGCGCACCTTCGAGGCTCTGAAGGGCGCCAAGAAGGCTATCGTGCACGTGTACAACGCCACGGATCCGGTGTTCCGTCGTGTGGTGTTCAACGTCAACAAGGCCGAGTGCATCCAGATTGCGGTTGACGCCACCACCCAGATTCGCGACCTGATGAAGGCGGCGCCCGACACCCAGTGGACCTTCCAGTATTCACCGGAGCTGTTCACCACCACCGAGATGGACTTTGCTGTTGAAGTCGTCAATGCGGTGCGCGAGACCTACGGTGCAAGCGCCGACAACAAGATGATCGTCAACCTGCCGGCGACGGTGGAGTGCGCGACCCCCAATAACTATGCCGACCAGATCGAGTGGTTCTGCCGCAATGTCGAGCACCGTGATCACCTGATCGTCAGCGTGCATCCCCACAATGACCGGGGTACCGGCGTGGCCGCCGCTGAACTGACGGTGATGGCCGGCGCTGACCGGGTCGAGGGCACCCTGTTCGGCAACGGCGAGCGTACCGGTAACGTCGACATCGTCACCCTGGCGATGAACCTCTACACCCAGGGTGTGCATCCGGGGCTCGATTTCTCGAACATCACCCCGATCATGCGCGAGGTCGAGCACTGCAACCAGCTGCCGGTGCATCCGCGCCACCCCTACGTGGGTGATCTGGTGTTCACGGCCTTCTCCGGCTCTCACCAGGACGCCATCAAGAAGGGCATGGCGCTGCGCAAGGAAGATCCGGACAGCGTCTGGGCGGTACCTTACCTGCCCATCGATCCGCTCGACGTGGGCCGCAGCTACGAGGCGGTGATCCGCGTCAACAGCCAGTCCGGCAAGGGCGGCGTCAGCTACCTGCTCGAGCAGGAGCACGGCATCGAACTGCCGCGCCGGCTGTCCATGGAGTTCAGCCTGGTGGTGCAGGAGGTGGCCGATCGGGTCGGCAAGGAGATTACCTCGGCGATGATCTACCAGACCTTCGTCGACGAGTACCTGGCCAAGACCGAGCCCTACAGCCTGGTCAGCCACCGTCTGTCGTCCGAGCCGGACAGCCCGACGGTCATGCTTGAGGCCTGCATCGCCAAGGACGGTCAGCGCCACACCATCAGCGGTGAGGGCAATGGCCCCCTGGCGGCCTTCGTCAAGGCATTGCGCGGTGAGGGCCATGACATCGAAATCATCGATTACCACGAGCACTCCCGTGGCCAGGGCGCCGACGCAGAAGCCATCGCCTACGTTGAAGTTCGGGTGAAGGGAGAAGCCGTGTTTGGTGTTGGTACCGACGAGAGCATCACCAGTGCCTCGATCAAGGGGGTGATGAGCGCGGTGAACCGCTGCCTGTCTACCGAGGAGGTGGCACCCAACGTCACCGCCGATAGCGTGGCCTAAGCCTAAGCCTAAGCCTAAGCCTAAGCCTAAGCGCCGCCAGGCGCGATGACGAGGCCCCCGCCGCTGCTTCCCTGCGGCGGGGGCCTTTTCCTTGGCCTGGGCGCTGGCGCCCTGGTGTCACCGATCCCCATTCCTAGCTCTTGCTGTTTTCCCTTCTCGCTTTTTTCTCTTTCATTTCCGTTCGCTTTTTCTGTCGTTATTACATAGGTGTCTTGCTGGCCTCGCCGGGTATCTCACGCACCAGCGTCGGCATGAGGAAGCCAGGGAGTCGGGTGCGTAGCTCATCGACCAGGGCATCGGCCCGCGGGTCACTGACATCGAAATGGGCGGCGCCGACCACGGGATCGAAGGCATGCAGGTAGTAGGGCAGGATACCCGCCTCGAACAGCCGTTCTGACAAGGCCTCCAGGGCATCGACCGAGTCGTTCACGCCCTTCAGGATCACGCTCTGGTTGAGCAGGGTGACGCCGCTTCGAGCCAGTCGCTGGCAGGCGCGAATCACCGCGTCGTCGATCTCGTTGGCGTGGTTGATATGCAGCACCATCACCTTCTGCAGGCGCGTCTTGCCAAGCCAGTCGAGCAGCGGTCCGTCGACCCGATCGGGGATCACTACCGGCAGGCGGGTGTGCATCCGGAGGCGCTTGAGATGGCTGATGGCGTCCAGCCGTTCGACCAGCCAGGACAGTTGGCGGTCACTGGCGGCCAGGGGATCGCCGCCGGACAGAATGGCCTCCCGCAGGCTGACATCGTCGCGCAGGTAGTCGAGGGTATCGTCCCACTGAGAGCGCGAAGGCGCATTGTCCTGATAGGGAAAATGGCGACGGAAGCAGTAGCGGCAGTTGACCGCGCAGGCGGGACTGGTGATCAGCAGTACCCGGCCAGCGTACTTGTGGATCAGTCCGCGTCTGGCGGTGTGCTGCGCCTCCTGCAGCGGGTCCGTGACGTAGCCTGATGGCGTCGACTGTTCGTCGGACAGGGGCAGTACCTGCCGCAACAGGGGGTCCTGCGGGTCAGCGTGACGCATTCTGGCGGCAAAGGCCTCGGGCACGCGCACCTCGAACAGGGCGTGGCCGGCCTCGGCGCCAGGCACCAGGCTGGCATCCAGGCCAAGGCGGCGGCATAGCTCGGCAGGGTCGCGAATGGCTCCGGCCAGCTGGCGCTGCCAGCCACCGGGGGCGGGAAGGTCCGGCTCATCCGGGGCAGAGCAATGCAAAAGCGACGGGCTTCGGGTTATCATGCGGGCCATCCATCGATAGGCGCGAGGGGCTGGCCCTCGTGGAATGTCAGTCGTGTGCCGACCGGGGCCGATGGCCGGGACGGGCACCAAAAGGGAACAGATTTCATGGCGAACTATTCTACCAACGAATTCAAGGGCGGTCTGAAGGTGATGCTCGACGGCGACCCCTGCGCCATCGTCGAGAACGAATACGTGAAGCCCGGCAAGGGCCAGGCCTTCAACCGCGTCAAGCTGCGCAACCTGATGACTGGCCGCGTGTGGGAGCGTACCTTCAAGTCCGGCGACTCCCTGGAAAGCGCCGATGTCATGGATCTGGACATGGAGTACCTGTACACCGACGGTGACATGTGGCACTTCATGAAGACCGATGGTTCCTTCGAGCAGTATGCGGTGGAGAAGAAGGCACTGGGTGACAGCGACAAGTGGCTCAAGGAGCAGGTGGTTTACACCATCACCCTGTGGAACGACAACGCCATCTCCGTTACCCCGCCCAACTTCATCGAGCTGGAAGTGGTCGAGACCGATCCGGGCCTGAAGGGCGATACGGCCCAGGGCGGTTCCAAGCCGGCGACGCTGTCCTCTGGTGCGGTGGTCCGCGTGCCGCTGTTCATCAACCAGGGCGAAGTGCTGAAGATCGATACCCGCAAGGGCGAGTACGTCTCCCGCGCCTGAGGCGGGGCGAACGCCGTCGATCGACAGCAGCGATCGATTGCAGTGATCGATAGCTGTGATCGATAGCTAAACGAGGGCCACGCGATCGCGTGGCCCTTCGTCTTTTACCCAAGGTAGGCAAGCATGAACGATTGGCAACCTTCCGCCACGCTGGACACGCTGCGGCGCCGTGCGGCTCTGCTGGCAAGGGTGCGTGCGTTCTTTACCGAGCGTGATGTGCTGGAAGTGGAGACGCCTATCCTGGGGCATGCTGGCAGTACCGATGTGCACCTGGCCTCGCTGTCCTGCCAGGCCCGCACTCCCGCGGGTGCTGAAACGCTGTGGCTGCAGACATCACCAGAATTCCATATGAAGCGTTTGCTGGCGGCAGGGGCAGGCCCTGTCTTCCAGATTGCCCGCAGCTTCCGTGACGGTGAAGTCGGGCGGCGTCATAACATCGAATTCAGCATGCTCGAGTGGTATCGCCCTGGCTGGTCACTGGATCAACTGATCGAGGAGACCCAGCAGCTGATTCGCACCCTGCTACCAGACGATCCTGGCCCTACCCAGCGTCATCGATACCGAGCGCTGTTTGCACGTGAGCTGTCGATCGATCCCTTCGCGGTCGAGCTGGATGCACTGCGCAGGCTGGCCTCCGCGACCGGCGGACTGGACATGAGCACGGCGGAGCGCGATGACTGCCTGGACCTGCTGATGAGCCTGGTCATCGAGCCGACGCTTGGCCGCGACGGCATCGATGTGGTGCTGGACTATCCGGCGAGCCAGGCAGCCCTGGCCAGGCGCCATCGGGATCCCGAGGATGGCGCCTGGGTCGCCTCACGCTTCGAGGTGTACCTGCAGGGACTCGAACTGGCCAACGGCTACGATGAGCTGACTGATGCTCAGGAGCAGCGAGCGCGCTTTGCCGAAGACAATCGCGCTCGAGCCCAGGCGGGCTTGCCGGAGGTGGATGTCGACCAGCGCCTGTTGGCGGCCCTGGAGGCCGGTATGCCCGAGGGCAGCGGTGTAGCCCTGGGCCTCGACCGGCTGATTCAGCTGGCGCTCGGCAAGTCGCGTATTGATGAGGTCATGGCCTTTGCCACGCCCCGGTGCTGACCGGGGCCACTGCCACTTCCCTTAGTATCATTCAGCGCCGTCTGTTGCCGCGCCGGGCTGGTCCTCTGCCTTCGCCTCGCTGGCGTCTTCCGCTGCTGGAATTGCCTGCTGGCCGGGGTGTGCCCCCAGGCGCTGACCCATGCGAACCGCTACGGCGTTGCCCCCTTTGCCGTGCAGGGCGTCGAAGTCGACCTTTTCGGCAAAGGCCATCACCACCGTGGAGCCCAGCTTGAAACGCCCCATTTCCGCACCTTTTTCCAGATGTACCGGGCGGTCGAAGCGTATGCGTTCGACTCGGCCGGACTGAGGCGTGACCTGGCCTGCCCAGACGGTCTCGATGGCGGCGACGATCATCGCCCCGACCAGGACCATCACCATCGGCCCCTGCTCGGTATCGAAATGACAAACCAGGCGCTCGTTGCGTGCAAACAGGCCAGGCACGTGGCGGGTGGTAGCGTCATTGACCGAGAACAGCCGTCCGGGGACGTAGACCATCTCGGTCAGGGTGCCCGCCAGCGGCATGTGCACGCGATGGTAGTCCTTGGGAGACAGATACACGGTGGCGAAGCTACCGTCCTGATAGCGCGCTGCGGACAGCGGATCGCCCCCCAGCAGCTCGGAGACGCTGAAGCGATGCCCCTTGGCCTGCACCAGGCGACCACGATCAATGGCGCCCCACTGTGACAGCGTGCCGTCGGCGGGACACAGCAGTCCGTTCTCCAGCGGGCGAGCGTCGGCGGTCAGCGCTCGGGTGAAGAAGGCGTTGAAGCTTGGGTAGACACCAGGATCGCTTTCGACGGCCTGGCTCATGTCGACGTTGAAGCGCTTGATGAAGGCACGGATCAACAGGTTCTTGAGCCAGCCGATACGGCAGTCGGCGAGACGACCCACCAGCCTGGACAGTAGGTGCTGGGGGATCGGGTACTGGATCAGGGCAAACAGCTTGGCGAGGGTCACGAAATGACGGCTCCGGATAAACGGGTTGGAACAGGCTCAGGCCACCGTGGCGGTGGGCCTGAGCGTGTGAGACGTGTGGGTGGCTCTGGCGCAATGAGGCGGCGGCGTCAGCCCTCGATCGGCGTATCGTCGCGGTTGCCCCATTCCTTCCAAGAGCCGGGATAGGCGCGGATGCGCTCGAAGCCCAGTGCCTTGGCCACCAGCCAGGTAAAGCCGCTGCGGTGATGGCTCTGACAGTGAGTGACCACTTCCATGTCTGGGGTGATGCCCATGGCGTCCAACTCGGTGATCAGCTCCGCATAGTCGCGCAGACGAAGTGAACGCTCACGATCCATGGCATCCGTCCACTCCATGTTGACCGCACCGGGCAGGTGACCACGGCGCTTGTTGTCGCCTTTGGTGCCCTCGAACTCGCCCACGGAGCGGGCATCCCAGATAGCGAAGTGGTCGCTGCCCAGTCGCTCCTGCAGCTCGAGCCGGTCAATGGCGACCTCGGGGTTAAGGATCTCGGCCTGGTAGTCGGAGGCGGTGGCGGCGTGCTCCTCGGTGGACTGGGGCAGCCCCTCGGCTCGCCAGGCATGAATCCCGCCATTGAGATAGGAGTAGCGGCGATGGCCGATCAGCTCAAGCGTCCACAGCAGGCGCCCGGCCCAGCCACCCCCTTCGTCGTCGTAGGCCACCACGTGGGTGTCGCGGGTCAGCCCGAGCGACGAGAACAGGGCTGACAAGGCCTCAACGTCGGGTACGTCGTTGGGCACGTCGCCACTGCCTTTCAGCAGTCGGCGGTGGTCCAGGAAGATCGCCCCTGGGACATGGCCCTGGGCGTAGCTGTCGGCCTTGAGCGGTACGTCGATCACCAGGATATCCTCGTGATCCAGCACGCCCGCCAGGTCCTCTGGCTCGGCGATCAGGGGCAGCAGATTGTCTTCTGAGCTCATGGGGGTCTCCTTCTGGATCATCCTGACGATAGCGGCGGCGGATTTAGGTCGGGCTATCCAGACTATCGACGATGCGACGATAACTGGCAAAGCGATCGGGGTGAATAGCGCCAGCATCGACAGCATCGAGCAGCGCACAGCCCGGTTCCTGCCGGTGGCGACAATCGCGGAAGCGACACAGGCCGAGGTAGGGTGCGAACTCGATAAAGCCCTCGGTCACCTGGCGCTCGTCCAGGTGCGTCAAGCCAAACTCGCGAATACCGGGGGAGTCGATCAGCTCTCCCGCGGCAAGGCTGTCGCTGGGTGGCGGAAGGCGATAGAGCTGGGCCGTTGTGGTGGTGTGCCGGCCCTTGCGAGAGTCCTCGGAGAGGGCGCCGATACGCAGCTCCTCATCCGGTAGCAGCCGATCGATCAGCGAGGACTTGCCAACCCCGCTTTGCCCGACAAATACGGAGGTGCGGTCGGCGAGCTGAGCATACAGATCGTCCAGTCCACCCGCGTGAGCGGTGGTCGTGGCGACCACCTGATAGCCAATATGGCGGTAGCGGTCGAGCAGCGCGCGCAGCTCACCGCCTTGCTCGGGCAGCAGATCGGTCTTGTTGAGAACCAGCACCGGCGTAATGCCGGTGGCTTCGGCGGCGACCAGGTAGCGGTCGATGAGTCCGGCGTGGGGCTCGGGCTCTACCGCGAAGACGATCAGGATCTGGTCGATGTTGGCGGCCACCGGCTTCAGCAGCCCGCGCATGTCCGGGCGCTCAAGCACATTGTCGCGCTCGCCCCTGGCGACCACCACACCGCTACCGTCCTCGCCGGCGCGCCAGATGACACGATCTCCGGTGACCAACCCCTCGAGGTTGGCTCGCAGATGGCAGCGAGTCGGGGTATCACCGGCCCGCTCAGCGACATCCAGCGTGCGTCCGAAGTGAGCAATCACTCGGCCGTCGCGTTCCGCGCCGTATTCGCCAGCCGCCAACTTCTCGTCGTCCCGCCCAGCCTTCTTGGCGGCTCGCTCGGCACGTTCGGCCTGGATCTTCTCGATGCGCCAGCGTTGCTGACGGCTCAACTTGCGTTTGCTCATGAGCACCTGATGGTCGGTACAATGGGCGGCATTGTACCTACCCGGACGCCCCCTGTCCCGACAGCGGGCGCCCTACGACGCAAGGAAACGATCATGGCTGATGCATCTGCCGCACAGGCTCCCACCACACCGCGAAGCGATCTGCTGATCTGGATTGACCTGGAAATGACCGGATTGGATCCGCAGCGAGAGCGGATCATCGAGGTGGCGACGCTGATCACCGATGGCGATCTCAATGTCATCGCTGAGGGGCCTGTCATCGCGGTCAACCAGAGTGAGGCGCTGCTGGCCGGCATGGACGATTGGAATACCCGCACCCACGGTGAGTCCGGGCTGGTGGAGCGCGTGCGCAAGAGCACCGTCGACACCGCCGAGGCCGAACGCCAGACGCTGGCCTTTCTGGCGGCCCATGTCGCCCCGGGCAGCTCGCCCATGTGCGGCAATTCGATCCACCAGGATCGGCGATTTCTGGAGCGTGAAATGCCCGAACTCTGGGCCTTTTTCCACTACCGCAACCTGGATGTCTCGACCCTCAAGGAACTGGCCAAGCGCTGGAATCCCGAGGCTCTTGAAGGATTCTCCAAGCGCAACGTGCACCTGGCCATGGATGACATCAAGGAATCCATCGCGGAGCTTGCGCACTATCGCAAGACCTTCCTCAAGGCGAACGTCAACGACTGAATTGCTCAGGGGGCTTTGACGACGCCGTCGTGATTCGCTGGTGTGCTCGGCCAACCACAAGGGCGTGCCAGCGGCACGGGTTACTGGGTCGGAATCAGCGCTGGGCGTTGACGGCGCTGACGTTCCAGCGCCCAGCGCACATGCTCGCGCACCAGCTCGGAGGGGTAGGCCAGGCGCACCAGTAGCGCACTTTCGATGGCGGAACTCCATGGCGCATTGCCAAGCCCCACGGCCAGGTTGCGCAGCCAGCGTTCGTAGCCGATGCGGCGAATCGGGCTGCCGGCGGTACGCTCGAGAAACTGCTCCTCGCTCCAGCCGAACAGGCTCAGTAGCGAGACCCTGTCGAGGTCATGGCGCGGGGCGAAGTCCGTTTCGTGGCTGACTCGGGTGAAGCGGGTGAACGGACAGACCAGCTGGCAGTCATCGCAGCCAAACACCCGGTTGCCCATATCGGCCCGAAAGCGTTCAGGAATGGCACCGTGAAGCTCGATGGTCAGGTAGGAAATACAGGCTCGGGCGTCGACCACCTTGTCGTCGACGATGGCGCCAGTGGGACAGGCGCTACGGCAGGCGCTGCAGCTGCCACAGTGCTCCTGCTCGAAGGGCGCGTCCAGCGGTAGCGGCAGGTCGGTATACAGCTCGCCCAGAAAGAACATCGACCCCGCCTTGGGGTTGAGCAGCATGGCGTTCTTGCCGAACCAGCCCAGACCTGCCTTGCGGGCCAGGGCACGCTCCATCACCGGGGCTGAGTCGACAAAGGCGCGATAACCGAAGGTGCCGACTTCTGCTTCGATCATCTTCGCCAGGCGCTGCAGGCGCTTGCGCATCAGCTTGTGGTAGTCGCGCCCAGTCGCATAGCGTGACACGTAGGCTCGGTCAGGCTGGCCAAGCACCTTGGTGGTCTCGACCTCCGGCGGCAGATAGTCCAGGCGTACACTGATGACGCGGATGGTTCCGGGCTCCAGTTCCGCAGGCCGGGTACGCTTGGTACCGTGCTTGGCCATGAAGCCCATTTCGCCGTGGTAGCCAGCCGCCAGCCAGCGCTCCAGATAGGCCTCGTCTTCGCTGAGGTCCACATCGGTGATACCGAGCTGCTGAAATCCCAGCTCGCGCCCCCAGGTGCGGATGCGGGCTGCCAGCTCGTGAAAATCGACGTCGGCGCGCGGAGACGATGCGGACATGAATGAGGACAACCCTGGCAAGATGGCGTAGCGGCGGGCCACCGAGCTTTGCTCAGCACGGGAACCGCTTAGACTGGAAGAAGGGTCGCCATGGTAAAGCATCCGGATCGTAGGGAGAACCGCATGGATAACGTCGACGTCGGCACGCCTGAGCCAGGTCAGACGCCGCTGTACACCGCCGAACAGGTACGTGAGCTCGACCGGCGTGCGATTGCCGGAGAAACCGACGGCTTTGCCTTGATGCATCGCGCCTCCGGTGTCGCCTGGCGCTGGTTGAAGGCGCGCTGGCCAGCCACCAAGTCGCTGAGCGTGCTGTGTGGCGGCGGTAACAACGGTGGCGATGGTCATGTACTGGCAGCCTTGGCGGCCACCGAGGGGCGCCAAGTGCAGCGGGTGTCGATGTGTCCACGTGGGCAGCTGAAAGGAGACGCCTTGCGTGCGGCGCAAATGGCAGATGATGCCGGCGTGGCCTTTGTTGAATGGAGTGATGAGCTCGTGGTGGACGGTGAGGTAGTGGTCGATGCGCTGTTGGGCACCGGCTTTACCGGACAGCTCAGGGCCGACTACGCCGCTTGCATTGCCTCGATCAATGCCAGTGGGCGGCCGGTGCTGGCGGTGGATATTCCGTCGGGAATTACCGCCGATGGTGGTGCCGAGCCGAGTCTCGCCGTCAAGGCAGTGATGACCGTCACCTTTATCGGCGACAAGCTGGGCCTGCACACTGGCCGCGGCGCGGCGTTGGCCGGCGAGGTGGTCGTGGAGCCCCTTGGTGTCGATGCGTTGGCTCATGACGACATAGAGCCGGCCGCCTGGCGACTGCAGTCCAGCCTGATCGAGTCGGCGCTGCCGCCGAGAGAGCGTGACATGCACAAGGGCGCTGCGGGCTTCGCCGGCATCTTCGGCGGTGCGCCCGGCCTGGGCGGTGCTGCGCTGCTGGCGGCACAGTGCTGTGCCCGTGTCGGAGCGGGGAGAGTGCTGCTGGCGACAGCTCCCGAGCATGTCGGTGCCAGTCTGGTGCGCTGTCCTGAGGTGATGGCGCGGGGTGTGACCCATGCCAGTGAACTGGACGAACTGTTGGAGCGCTTGACGGTGCTGGCGGTAGGTCCTGGGCTTGGCCAGGGCAGCTGGGGCCAGTCGGTGCTGCAGACCGCGCTGGGGCGCTCCATTCCGCTGGTCCTGGATGCCGATGCGCTTAATCTGCTGGTCTCGCGCTTCTCCGGTCAGCGCCGCGATGACTGGATATTGACGCCGCATCCGGGGGAGGCAGCACGCCTGCTCGGGTGCAGCGTGGCCGAGATTGAAGCGGATCGCCCGGGTGCCGCACGGGCCCTGCGTGAACGCTGGGGCGGGGTGGTCGTGCTCAAGGGGGCCGGCACCCTGATCGCTGGTCCCCAGGGACTCGCGCTGTGTCCCTTCGGCAACCCCGGCATGGCCAGTGGCGGCATGGGCGACACGCTGACCGGCATCATCGCTGGCCTGGTTGCCCAGGGTCCCTCGCTCGATTGGTCACTCGAGCGTGCCGCGAGAGTGGGAGTGCTGGTGCATGCCCTGGCCGGGGATATGGCAGCGCGAGAGGGCGGCGAGCGTGGTCTGTTGGCCAGCGATCTGGCATCCTGTGCACGAAAATTAGTCAATCCGACGATGGGCGAGGAAGATGCAGCTGCGACTCGATGATGAAGACCGCCAGGTCGCACTGGGGGAATGCCTGGGACGGGCTCTGGATGGGCGTGGGCGCGTCCACCTGTCGGGAGAGCTTGGCGCCGGCAAGACCACGCTGGCACGTGGCGTGCTGCGCGCATACGGCCATCAAGGCGCGGTGAAGAGTCCGACCTACACGCTGGTAGAACCCTACGAGCTGGCGCTCGGGGACGAGCCTCTTACCCTCTATCACTTCGATCTGTATCGCCTTGGCGATCCTGAAGAGCTGGAATTCATTGGTGGCAGGGATCTGTTCGCCGAGGGCAACCTGTGCCTGGTCGAATGGGCCGAGCGCGGTGAAGGCTGGCTGACCCCGCCGGACTTGGAGGTGGCGTTGAGCCACGCGGAGCCCCGGGGGCGCCGGGCCCACATCAGCGCGCTGACCGCCTATGGCAGCGAGGTGCTCGAACGCCTGGCGCAGCAGATCAGCGGTGACGTGCGGTTGGCAGGGGGCAAGGCATGATGCGTCAGCTGTTGACTCTGGTCGGGGGGCTGGGGCTTGCCGTGGTCTGCGCGGCGACCCATGCCGCCAGCGTCGATAACATGCGTCTATGGGCGGCGCCGGACCATTCGCGTCTGGTGTTTGACCTGTCTGCCGCGGCCACCGCCAATGTATTCGAGCTCGACAACCCGCGCCGGCTGGTCATCGACCTGGGGGATACCAGCCTGGCGGCCGATCCCAACAGCATGGACCTGTCGAACAGCGCGATCAGCGCTGTGCGCACGGGCGTGCGCGAAGGCAACGATCTGCGCGTGGTGCTTGAATTGAGCCGCGCCATCGAGCCGCGTCACTTCTCGCTGGCGCCGAACAATCAGTATGGCCACCGCCTGGTGGTGGATCTCGAATATCCGGGCGAAAGTGCGGTGGAAGACCCCATCGACCCGATCGAGTCGATGATCCGTGAGCAGGAAATCGCCGCAGAACGTGCCAAGACCGTAGCGGTGGCGGAAGGGCGCGATCCGGTGGCCGCTGCGCCGGTGGTGGATGCCGCCCAGCCCCACCCCAAGCGTGACATTATCATCGCGGTGGACGCAGGCCACGGCGGCGAGGATCCTGGCGCGATGGGCCCCAGTGGCACCCGCGAGAAGGATGTCGTGCTGCAGATGGCGGATCGCCTGGCCCGCCAGTTCAACGACACTCCCGGCTTCAAGGCGGTGATGATTCGTGACGGCGATTACTACGTCGGGCTGCGCCAGCGCACCTTGATCGCCCGGGAGCAGAAAGCGGACTTCTTTGTGTCGATTCATGCCGATGCCTTCAATAGCCCCAGGCCCCACGGCAGCTCGGTGTTTGCGCTGTCCCAGAGTGGCGCGACGTCGGAGACGGCGAAGTGGCTGGCCGCTGCCGAGAACCGGTCCGACCTCATCGGCGGTGTCGATGGCAGCCTGTCGCTGGATGACAAGGACCAGGTGCTGCGCGGGGTGCTGCTGGACCTGACCATGACAGCGACGCTGAATGATTCGCTGACGATCGGCGATGAGGTGCTTAGCCGTATTGGTCGCATCAACGACCTTCACAAGCCTCGCGTCGAGCAGGCTGGCTTCGTGGTGCTGAAGTCGCCGGACATTCCCTCGCTGCTGGTGGAGACAGGCTTCATCTCCAACCCGGAAGAAGAGCGGCGACTGCGGGATGGCGCCTACCAGCAGCGCATGATGAGCGCTGTCTTCGGCGGGATTCGCGCGCACTTCGAGCGTAACCCGCCGCCGGCCAGCCTGCTGGCCTGGCAGCGTGACCAGGGGCGCTCGACGGCGTCCAACGAGTACCGTATTCAGCCCGGCGACACTCTGTCGGCCATCGCCTCGCGTCATGGCGTGGCGTTGAATGCGCTCAAGCAGGTCAATGAGTTGTCTGGCGACGTGATTCGTGTGGGGCAGGTATTGAGGATTCCCAGTTCATGAATGATCCCCAGCACGTATCCAGCAACGATGGCTGCCGCCGTGGTGCCCAGGACGAGACCCCAGGCGCTGGGCATCGCTTGAGCGACCCGGAGGCACAGCAGGATGCCCGCCGGCGTATCCAGATCCTCGATCCGCGCCTGGCGAACCAGATTGCCGCCGGTGAGGTGGTCGAGCGGCCAGCTTCCGTGGTCAAGGAACTGATCGAGAACGCCATCGATGCGGGAAGCTCGCGTATCGAAGTGGATATCGAGTCGGGCGGTGCGCGGCTGATCCGCATTCGCGACAATGGTTCCGGCATCGGGGAAGACGATCTGCCGCTGGCGCTGTCGCGGCATGCCACCAGCAAGATTCTTTCGCTGGAAGAGCTGGAAGGCGTGGCCAGCCTCGGCTTCAGGGGGGAGGCGCTGGCATCGATCAGCTCGGTGTCACGGCTCGAGCTGACCTCGAATGTACAGGACGACCCCCAGGGTGGCTGGCGTGTGGTGGCTGAGGGCCGGCGCATGGAACCCCGCGTGACACCGGCGCCGCACCCCAGGGGCACCTCGGTCGCGGTGCGGGATCTGTTCTTCAATACGCCGGCCCGGCGCAAGTTCCTGCGCACCGAGAAAACCGAATTCAATCATGTGGAAGAGGCGTTTCGGCGTCAGGCGTTATCGCGCTTTGATATCGGCTGGACGCTTCGCCACAACCAGAAGACGATCCACCAGTTGCCGGTGGCACGGGACGATCACTCGGTGGAGCGACGCCTGTCCTCGCTATTGGGCAAGAACTTCCTGGACAACGCCCTGACGCTTGATATTGCCACCGGCAGTCTCAGGCTGTGGGGCTGGGTTGGCTTGCCGACCCATTCGCGGGCCCAGGCGGATCAGCAGTACTTCTTCGTCAATGGACGTGTGGTGCGAGACCGTCTGGTGGCTCACGCCATTCGCCAGGCCTACCGCGACGTGCTGTTCAATGGCCGTCATCCGGTGTTCGTGCTGTATCTCGACGTCGACCCGACCGTGGTGGACGTCAATGTTCACCCGACCAAGCACGAAGTGCGTTTTCGCGACGGTCGCATGGTGCACGATTTTCTGTTCTCGAGCCTGCATCGCGCGCTGGGAGAAGCTCGTGCTGGCCAGCGCGAAGGAGGCGTCGAGGGACACGACCAGGGCTACGCCAAGCGCGATGATGGCCTGGACGTTGACCCGGAGACCGGCGAGATTCGCGAACCAGCTGCGGCATCCTCCCAGGCCAGGTCAGCCGAGGCGTCGCCCTCCTGGCAGCAGCAGCCCATGGCGCTGCATCCGCGCAGGGAAGAGGGAGAGTCGAACGTGACCCCGGATCGGGTGCGGGCGTTCATGGACGGTTATCGCAAGCTCCATCCCGAGCATGAAGAGAGCCTGTTGAACCCGCAGCCTGGTGCCCCAGGCGCAGGGGGGATGGCCGCCGAGACAGCGCTGGCCGAAAGGCGCAGGCCTGAACCGATCAGCATGCCTCGCGATGTCCAGGTCGCCGGACAGGAAGGGATGAACGCCCCGCAAATGCCCGAGGAAGACGCCACCCAGGCGCCGCCGCTGGGCTATGCCATGGCGCAGCTGCACGGTATCTACATTCTGGCGCAGAATGCCCAAGGTCTGGTGCTGGTGGACATGCACGCCGCCCATGAGCGGATTGTCTACGAACGCATGAAGACCCAGGTACACGGTGGGGCGCTGGATGCCCAGCCACTGCTGGTGCCGGTGTCACTGGCGGTCAGCGGGGCCGAGGCGGAGACCGCGGAGCGAGAGCGTGATGCCTTTGTGCGACTGGGGGTGGAGCTGGATGCCGCCGGTCCTGAGACCCTGCTGGTACGCCAGGTGCCGGCGCTGCTGGCCGATGCGGATGTCGAGCCGCTGGTGCGTGAAATGCTGTCTGACCTGGAGCGCTATGGCCGCTCGGACAGGATCGAGGCGCATATCAACGAAATGCTCTCGACCATGGCCTGCCACGGTAGCGTGCGCGCCAATCGTCAGCTCACCGTCGCCGAGATGAATGCGCTGCTGCGGGACATGGAGCGCACTGAGCGCAGCGGTCAGTGCAATCACGGCCGTCCCACCTGGACCCAGATGAGCCTCAAGGATCTGGACAAGCTGTTCCTGCGAGGCCAATGATGAGCAAGGACATGGCCGCAGAAGCGGCCGCGACAGTGGACCAGCGGCCGCTGGCAGTGCTGCTGATGGGCCCCACCGCGGCGGGCAAGACCGACCTGGCCATCGATATTCGCGAGCGTCTCGACGGAGAGATCATCAGCGTCGATTCGGCCATGATCTACCGCGACATGGATATCGGGTCGGCCAAGCCGTCTGCACAGGAGCTGGCGCGGGCGCCCCACCGCCTGATCGACATCTGTGACCCTGCCGAGTCTTACTCCGCGGCGCAGTTTCGCGACGATGCCCTGGCCGAAATGCACGATATCGCGGCCCACGGCAAGCTGCCGCTGCTGGTGGGTGGCACCATGATGTATTACAAGCGCCTGGTCGAGGGCGTGGCCAACTTGCCGGCGGCGGACGACGACGTGCGACGCCAGCTGCAGCAAGACGCTGAGCGTGAGGGGCTGGAGGCGTTGCATCGGCGTCTGGCTGAGGTGGACCCGGCCTCGGCGGCGCGGATCCATCCCAACGACCCCCAGCGTTTGATGCGTGCCCTGGAGGTCTACGCGTTGGCGGGTCGGCCAATGAGTGAGCTGTGGCGTGAACAGCGCCGTGAAACCTTTCCTTTTCGGCTGTTGTCCATAGGTCTCGCTCCTGCCGACCGTTCGGTGCTGCACCAGCGAATCGAGCGCCGTTTTTCGCTCATGCTGGATGCGGGCTTCCTCGACGAAGTCGCCGCCTTGAAGGCACGAGGAGACCTGTCGCTGTCGATGCCTTCGATGAAGAGCGTCGGCTACCGTCAGGCCTGGCAGTACCTGGATGGCGAATTTGATCGTGACACCTTCGTCCACCGGGGCGTCGTCGCCACCCGTCAATTGGCCAAGCGTCAATTGACCTGGCTGCGGAGTTGGCCTGAACTGACATGGGTGGATCCGCTGGCGGGCAAGCCCGCCGAGCGGCTCCTGAAACTCGTGCGCAGCGCTGGGACTTAGCGTAAGATAACGATTTCGTGTGGCCGCTTTCAGGGTCCCGCAGAATACTGTGATGTCCGTCGCCTTGAAGGCAGGAGCGGGCGCCACCATAACCTAAAACCCTAAGACACCTTCAGGGAGAGCAACATGTCCAAAGGGCAGTCCCTTCAAGACCCGTACCTGAACATTCTGCGCAAGGAGCGCATTCCGGTATCGATTTTCCTGGTCAACGGCATCAAGCTCCAGGGCCAGATCGAATCCTTTGACCAATTTGTCATCCTGCTGCGCAACACCGTCAGCCAGATGGTGTACAAGCACGCTATCTCCACGGTGGTGCCGTCACGCAACGTGCGTCTGCCGGCCCAGGATCCTGCGGCGCAGCCGGAGAGCTGATATTTCGTGAGGTATTGATTGTTTTTTGAACGTCCCGACGCCGGTGAAACGGCGGTACTCGTCCATATTGATTTCCAGGACGAGAAGGAGCGCGAAGATCCCGGTGAGTTCCACGAGCTGGTGAGGTCTGCGGGTGCCGAGCCCGCGACGCTCGTCACCGGCTCGCGGAAGCGTCCTGACCCCAAGAGTTTCGTGGGGTCGGGCAAGCTGGAGGAGATCGGCGAGGCCTTGGCAGTGCACAAGGCGGAACTGGTGATCTTCAATCACGCGCTCAGCCCCTCTCAGGAGCGTAACGTCGAGCAGGCACTCAAGTGCCGGGTGCTCGATCGCACGGGCCTGATCCTTGATATCTTCGCTCAGCGCGCGCGTACCCATGAAGGCAAGCTGCAGGTGGAGCTGGCCCAGCTGGAGTACATGTCCACGCGCCTGGTGCGAGGCTGGACGCACCTTGAGCGTCAGAAAGGGGGTATCGGCCTGCGTGGCCCGGGTGAGACCCAGCTCGAGACTGACCGTCGCCTGTTGCGGGCACGGATCAAGTCGATTCACAAGCGGCTGGACAAGGTGCGCAGTCAGCGCACGCAAAATCGGCGGGCACGTTCTCGTGCGGAAATCCCGAGCGTCTCGCTTGTGGGTTATACCAACGCCGGTAAATCAACGCTTTTCAACAGCTTGACGGCGTCTGAGGTCTATGCGGCGGACCAGCTGTTCGCTACTCTCGACCCTACGCTGCGGCGCTTGAACGTCGAGGACGTGGGGCCGGTGGTACTGGCGGACACGGTCGGCTTTATCCGGCACCTGCCGCACAAGCTGGTGGAAGCCTTCCAGGCCACCCTGCAGGAGGCCGCCGAGGCCAGCCTGCTGGTGCATGTCATCGACTCGGCGGACCCAGATCGCGAGCTCAACGTCACCCAGGTGGACGCCGTGCTCGACGAGATTGGTGCGCTGGACGTGCCGTCACTGAAGGTGATGAACAAGATTGACCTGTTCGACAGCTCGCCGCGCATCGAGCGTGATGAGCATGGTGTGCCTCAGACCGTATGGCTGTCTGCCCAGAAGGGGTTGGGGCTGGACCTGTTGACGCAGGCCCTGACCGAGCGATTGGCTGAGGACATCATCGACTTTTCCCTGACCCTGACGCCAGAGCAGGGCAAGCTGCGCGCCGCCTTGCACGAGGTGAACGCGGTGCGGGAAGAGTCCTTCGATGAACAGGGCAGGACTCAGCTGGAGATTCGCTTGCCGCGGCGCGATTTCAATCAGTTGATGGCTCGCCTGGGTGAGCGTGTTAATGATTACCTTCCCGACGCACTCAAGGAGCGTGACGTCTGGGAAGCGTGAACCGATCCGTCAGACGGGTCGGCTAGAGCGTCGCCCGGATGGCGACGCCACAAGGGAAACGCTGGATGGACGTCGAGCGCAGAGGTCTGTGCAGCGTGACCCAAGGATCGCAATCGATGCGCCTCGTGACGCGGGGGCACAGAGTGGAGACGACGTATGGCCTGGAATGAGCCTGGTGGCGGCAACGGCAACCAGCACGATCCCTGGAGTGGCGGGGGGCGTCGAGGCGGCAATGGTGGCGGTAACCGCGGCGGTGACAACCGTGGCGGCGATAACCAGGGACCACCTGATCTGGATGAAGCCCTGAAGAAGTTTCAGGACAAGCTCAATGGCATGCTGGGTGGCCGAGGCGGCAAGCGTGGCGGTGGCAGCGGTGGCAAGAGCGGCGGCAATCGTCCGCGCAACACCTTTGCGCTGCCGGGCCTGCTGATCGTTATCGGTCTGGCTGTCTGGGCGGCCAGTGGCTTCTATCTGGTAGACCAGTCCGAGCGTGGCGTGGTTCTGCGCTTCGGCAAGTTCCAGGAAGTCGTGACGCCGGGTCTGCAGTGGAATCCGCCGTTGATCGACGATGTGCGCATGGTCAACGTGACCCGCGTGCGCTCTGTCAGCCAGACCCAGTCCATGCTGACACAAGACGAAAACATCGTGTCCGTGGAAATGTCGGCCCAGTACCAGGTCGCAGATCCCCGCGATTACGTGCTGAACGTGCGTGATCCGGAGCTGTCGCTGGAAAATGCCCTCGACTCGGCCCTGCGTCATGTGGTCGGCGGCACCGACATGATCGACATCCTGACCTCCGGTCGTGAGATTCTCGGCAGCGCCGTGGCCAGTCGTCTTCAGACCTACCTGGACAATTATGGTACGGGCATCCGTCTGGTGACCTTGAACGTCGAGTCCACCTCGCCCCCCGATGCGGTTCAGGATGCCTTCGATGACGTTATCCGGGCGCGTGAGGATCGTCAGCGTACGATCAACCAGGCCATGGCCTACGCCAATGCCATCATCCCGGAAGCACAGGGTCAGGCGCAGCGTATCGTGGAGCAGGGCCAGGGCTATCGTGAGTCGGTGGTTGCCGAGGCCCGCGGTCAGGCCAACCGTTTCACGGCATTGCTGACCCAATATCGTGATGCACCAGAGATCATGCGTGAGCGCCTGTATCTCGACACCATCTCCGAGGTGCTCGGCCAGACCAGCAAGGTACTGGTGGACGTCGATCAGAACAGTCCGTTGATGGTACTGCCGATGGACCGCCTTGGTCGTGGCGGCAGCAGCCAGTCCTCATCCGAAAGCGCCAGCTCGCTCGATCCGCAGGTGCTGGAGCGCCTTCGCGCCGAGAGCGGCTCTTCGAGCGCCAATTCAAGTTCCAGTCGCAGCGGCCGCGACAGTGGTATTCAGCGGGAGGGTCGCTAAATGATCAATAACCGATCCCTGCTCATCGTCGGTGGCCTGGCCGCCGTGGCCTGGCTAGCCAGCAACAGCCTGTACGTGGTCGACGAGACCGAACGTGCGGTCAAGCTGCGCTTCGGTGAAGTCATCGAGGAAAACATTCAGCCGGGTCTGCACTTCAAGGTGCCGATCACCCAGACCATCCGTAAGTTCGATACCCGGGTGCTGACGCTGGATACGGATGCCAGCCGCTATCTGACCCAGGAACAGAAGGCGGTGATCGTGGATTCCTACGTGAAGTGGCAGGTGGTCAACCCCACCCGCTACTACGAGGCGACGGCAGGGGATGAGCTGATGGCGGTGCGCCTGATTCAGCCCCGTGTCGACGAGAGCCTGCGTAACGAATTCGGTCAGCTGAATCTGCAGCAGATCATCTCTGAAAAGCGTGATGAGCTGATGTCTGGCCCCACCGAAGAGCTCGATACCCTGATGCAGGACGAGCTGGGTGTTGCCATTCTCGACGTTCGCGTGAAGCGTATCGATCTGCCGGAGGATGTGTCTTCCGCGGTGTACGATCGCATGCGCTCCGAGCGTGAGCGCGAGGCGCGGGAATGGCGCGCTCAGGGTCAGGAAGAGTCCGAGCGTATTCGCGCCAACGCCGATCGTCGCCGTCAGGTGCTGCTGGCCCAGGCCAACGAGCGTGCCGAGACACTGCGCGGTGAAGGTGACGCTGAAGCCGCCGCGATCTACTCCCAGGCATATCAGGGCGACACCGAGTTCTACCGCTTCTGGCGCAGCCTCAATGCCTACCGTGATTCCTTCGCGGAAGGCGAGGGCAACATGATGGTGCTGGACCCGTCCAGTGACTTCTTCCGTTACCTGAAAAGCGCCAATCCCGATGCTGGCAGTACGCCTCGGGTGGTGAACTAGATCAGATGACTGCTACTCGCAGGGGCGAAAGACGCCCCTGCGGGGTTCAACTGGCGGCCAAACGTGATAGAATCCGTCAACCGGGCGTGGCCCGGTTTTTTTGTGGCCGACATTCCCCGACATCGCTGAGTTCAACGCGTTCGCCTGCACGCCGAAGTCCTTGATTCTTGTCCCAAGACGAATCACCGGAATTCACCTGTGCGCGAGGTTTGGCGTGCGTGCGGGACAAGCAAAACGTCACAGCAAGATATCGACCAGGCAGGATATCGACATGACCATCGCTGACCGCTGGCTTCTGCCCGACGGCATGGACGAGGTGCTTCCTCCTCAGGCCAGCCGGATGGAGGAGCTGCGCCGGGCGCTGCTCGACCTCTTTCATCTCTGGGGCTACGACCAGGTGATGCCGCCTCCCGTGGAGTTTCTCGACTCCCTGTTGACGGGTACCGGCACGGACCTGGATCTCCAGACCTTCAAGCTTACCGACCAGCTCACCGGCCGCATGATGGGGGTGACGGCGGACGTCACGCCACAGGTCGCGCGGATCGACGCGCACTCGCTGAAACGCGAGGGGCCGGTACGCCTTTGCTATTGCACCAATGTGCTGCGCGCCAAGGCCGACAAGCATCAGGGCGGACGTAGCCCGGTGCAGGTCGGTGTCGAGCTGTTCGGCAGTGCCAGCCTGGCCGCTGACCTCGAGATTCTGCGCCTGGCGCTGGAAAGCCTGGAGGCCTCGGGTGCCGGTGAAGTTCACCTGGCGCTGGGCCATGTGGGTATCTACCGTAATCTAGTGGAAGTGGCTGGCTTGGATGCGGAGGCGGAGTATGCGATTTCCGCGGCCTTGGCGCTCAAGTCACCCGGTCAGCTGGAGGCCGAGGTCGCGCGCACCGTCAGCGATCCGGCGCTGGCCACCATGTTTCGTACCCTCGGCGAATTGCACGGCGGCCCCGAGGTCCTCGACCAGGCCCGCGAAGCCTTTGCCGAGGCTCCACAGGCCGTCAATGATGCCCTCGACAAGCTCTATGACCTGTACCAGGGCGTGCAGCGCGAGCATCCCGAGGTAGACTGCTACTTTGATCTGGCTGAGCTGCGTGGCTATCAGTACCACACGGGCATGATGTTTGCCGCGTATGTGCCGGGATATGGTCAGGCACTGGCCAAGGGCGGTCGCTATGACGATACCGGTCGTGCCTTTGGCCGCGCCCGTCCGGCGACAGGCTTCTCCATGGACCTCAAGCTGCTGGCTACCCTGGCCACCAAGGATCCGGCCGGAGATAGCGTGTGGGCGCCTGCTGATGAGGGCGCTCCAGGGCTCGACGAGGCGGTACAGAAGCTTAGGCGACAGGGCCGCCGCGTGATCCAGGGCCTGCCGGGACAGCGTGCTCCAGGGCACGACTGCAGCGAGCAGCTGGTCGCTAGAGGACAGGAGTGGGTGCTAGAACCCCTCACCACGTAACGCCAGAGTAAGGTGATGCCTTCTCACGAAGGCCGAATCGGGGCGCCGGGGTCTGGCGCTGACACCGACAGTGGCGCCACGCAAACGCTGTCTCCAGTCGCGATTCGCGAGCTGTGCAGTGTTTCCCCAAGGCGCAACCAAGAGAGACGAGAAGAGCAATGGGCAAGAACGTAGTCGTACTGGGTACCCAATGGGGCGATGAGGGCAAGGGCAAGGTCGTTGACCTGCTGACCGAATCTGCCTCCGCCGTGGTGCGTTTTCAAGGCGGTCACAATGCTGGCCATACGCTGGTGATCGACGGTGAGAAAACGGTCCTCCACCTGATTCCGTCCGGCGTTCTGCGCGAAGACAAGACCTGCGTCATCGGCAACGGCGTGGTGCTGTCTCCTGAAGCGCTGATCAAGGAAATCCGTGAGCTCGAGAGCAAGGGCGTGCCCGTGCGCGAGCGTCTGCGCCTGTCGCCAGCCTGTCCGCTGATCCTCGACTACCATGTGCGTCTTGACCAGGCCCGCGAGAAAGCGCGCGGCATCGCCAAGATCGGCACCACCGGTCGCGGTATTGGTCCGGCCTACGAAGACAAGGTTGCCCGTCGCGGTCTGCGCCTGGGTGATATGCTGCACCGCGAGCGGTTTGCCTCCAAGCTGGGCGAAGTGCTGGACTATCACAACTTCGTGCTGACCAAGTATCACGGTGAAGAGCCGGTGGACTTCCAGGCGACGCTCGAGAGCGCCATGCAGATGGCTGAAGAGCTGCGTCCGATGGTGGCCGACACCGTCAGCCTGGTGCACGACCTGCGCAAGGATGGCGAAAACATCCTGTTCGAGGGCGCCCAGGGCTCGCTGCTGGACATCGACCACGGCACCTACCCCTACGTCACCAGCTCCAACACCACCGCGGGTGGAACGGCCACCGGCTCCGGCGTTGGTCCGCTGTACCTGGACTACGTGCTGGGTATCACCAAGGCCTACACGACTCGCGTGGGTTCCGGTCCCTTCCCGACCGAGCTGTTCGATGAGCATGGCCGTCACCTGGCCGAGAAGGGCCACGAGTTTGGTGCGACCACCGGTCGTGCCCGTCGTTGCGGCTGGTTTGACGCCGTGGCCCTGCGCCATGCGGTACAGATCAACTCCGTCTCCGGCATCTGCCTGACCAAGCTGGACGTGCTCGATGGCCTCGAGAACATCCGTGTCTGCGTCGGCTACCGCAGCAAGGACGGCGACGTGCTCGACAACCCGGTGGACTCCGAGGGCTACGAGGCCGTCGAACCGGTCTACCAGGACCTGCCCGGCTGGAGCGAGTCCACCCTCGGCGTCAAGCGCGTCGAAGACCTGCCCAGTGCTGCTCGTGCTTACATCAGCTTCCTTGAGGAGCAGGTCGGTACCTCTATCGACATCATCTCCACCGGCCCGGATCGCAACGAGACCATCGTCCTGCGTAATCCTTTCGGGGCATAAGCAGCAAGACCGTAAAAGGCCGGCAATGATGCCGGCCTTTTTTTGTTTCTGACCCGCCCATTAGCTGCCGTCAGCCACTTTACAACTCATTGAAGTAACAATGCTGGCGTGTCTCGCAACGGGATACGCGGTATTCCAGTGCCTGGTCCTGAATATCCTTGGCAATGCGCCGAATCTCCAGAATCGGTGTTCCTTCCGCAATGCCCAGATGGGTCTGCTCATCCTTGCTTGCCGCCACCGCAAACAGGCGCTCCTCGGCGTGGCTTACGTTGCTGCCAAAGCGCTGCTGATACAGCTGGTACAGCGTGTTGGGCAGGGTTTCTGGATGGCTGTCCAGCGTGGCAAATCGCTCGGCACATACCACCACATCCTCAAGCAGTGCGGGGGTGCCTTCGAGCTCTCGTACCCGTTGAATGTGAATGACCTCAGCGCCATGGGCGAGTGCCAGTGCCTCACGTTCTTGTTCGCTTGCCTGGCGCTTCGTTCTGACCAGGATTCGCGACGTCGGTAGGGATCGCGTGCCGTCCAGTCGTGTGAGGTGGAAGAAGCGAAATAGCGAGCTGTCCTGATCGTGGGTGGCGACCACGGTTCCCTTGCCCTGATAGCGAATGACCACATTGTCGCTGGCCAGGGAGTCCAGTGCCTTGCGTAGTGTGCCCACGCTGACCTTGTACTCGTTGGCGAGCGCGGATTCGCTGGGAATAAACGTGCCGGGCGCCCATTCGCCGGACACGATGCGTTGCAGCAGGACGTCCTTGATCTGCTGATATAGCGGGCGATAGCTGAGGTTGGGTTGTTCCATCGGATGTCCTTTCTTCGTTCCGCGAGGTCCGGTGATTGCTGGACAGTATAGCGGTGGCCACCTGTAGATGATACTTGACTGTACTATATCCTATGTCCTATACATGAGTTGCGAGGGCGGCAAGCGTCGCCCGAGACCACCCGGCCATGATCAGGCCGTTCGGTCAGCTGGCGATATCACAACGTCAATAACATTCGTTCAGGAGAGCACAGCATGAGCATCGATTTTGTGGTTCACGATGCCGACGACAGCGTCGGGGTCGTGGTGGTGGAGGGAATCAAGGCAGGGCAAACCCTGACCGGCTGGGTGATGCACCAGGACCAGACCGTGACCTTTGCCGTCAGCAATGACATTCCAATTGGCCACAAGCTGGCCACGCGAGATCTGGCCGAGGGCGACACCGTGATCAAGTACGGGGTGGACATCGGTCGGGTGGTCAAGCCGATCAAGCAGGGTGAGCACCTTCACGTCCACAACGTCAAAACCAAGAGGTGGTAAGCATGGAAATCAAGGGACGCAAGTTTCAGGGATATCGTCGCGAGAATGGCCGGGTGGGCGTACGTAACCACGTGATCGTGCTGCCGGTGGATGATATTTCCAACGCTGCCGCCGAGGCCGTGGCCAATAACATCAAGGGCGCGCTGGCGCTGCCGCACCCTTATGGCCGACTGCAGTTCGGTGCTGATCTGGATCTCCACTTTCGCACGCTGATTGGTACAGGCTGTAACCCCAACGTGGCAGCGGTGATCGTCATCGGCATTGAGCCGGGCTGGACCAACAAGGTGGTGGATGGCATCAAGACCACCGGCAAGCCGGTCGAGGGCTTCTGGATCGAACAGAATGGCGATCACAACACCATCTGCGCCGCCTCCAAGAAGGCCAAGGAATTCGTCCAGTACGCCAGCGAGATCCAGCGTGAAGAGTGCGACATCAGCGAGCTGTGGGTGTCCACCAAGTGCGGCGAATCGGACACCACCTCCGGCTGCGGTGCCAACCCTACCGTCGGTGATGCGTTCGACAAGCTGTATGACGCGGGCTGCACCTTGGTGTTCGGTGAAACGTCAGAGCTGACTGGTGGTGAACACCTGGTGGCCGAGCGCTGCGCAACGCCGGAAGTACGCCAGCAGTTCCAGGCCATGTTCGATCGCTACAGCGCCATGATTGATCGTCACAAGACCAGTGACCTGTCTGAGTCCCAGCCGACCAAGGGCAACATCGAGGGCGGCCTGACCACTATCGAAGAGAAGGCGCTGGGCAACATTCAGAAGATCGGTCGTCGCTGCAAGGTCGATGGCGTGCTCGACAAGGCCGAGACCCCGGACAAGCCAGGGCTATGGTTCATGGATTCTTCGTCCGCGGCTGCCGAAATGGTCACGCTGTGCGCGGCTGCCGGTTATGTGGTGCACTTCTTCCCGACCGGCCAGGGCAACGTGATCGGCAATCCCATCCTGCCGGTCGTCAAGATCTGCGCCAATCCGCGCACGGTGCGCACCATGAGCGAGCATATCGACGTGGATGTGTCCTCCATCCTCAAGCGCGAGATCAACATGGAAGAAGCGGGTGATCAGCTGCTCGAGATGATGGTGCGCACGGCCAACGGCCGACATACCGCCGCCGAAGCGCTGGGTCATCGGGAGTTCGTGTTGACGCGTCTCTACGAAAGCGCCTGAGACCGCGACACTGCTAGTGCAAGGTCCTCCCGGCAGTGGTCGGGAGGTTCGACGCGTTTGGAAAAGAAAGTTGTGCAAGAACGGCGAGCGATGTGGGCTCGCCACTCAGATCCTGACCACCCCATAACGACAATATCAGGAGTCACGTCATGCGCCTTTCCACTACCTTCACACTGACTGCGATGCTGGCAGCATCCTCCCTTGTCGCTCCGCTGGCGATGGCGGAAGCCGAGGACTTTCCGTCGAAGGATATCCAGTATGTCATTCCCTTTGGTCCCGGGGGCGAGTCCGATATCAGCGCCCGCCTGCAGCAAAAGTACTTTCAGGAGCTGACCGGCGAGCAACTGGTCATCCAGTACATGCCCGGAGGCGGCGGAGCGGTCGGCTGGTCGCAGCTCAATGACATGTCTGCCGATGGCTATACCATCATGGGGACCAACCTGCCCCATATTGTGCTCAAACCCATGGGCAAGGATGCTGGATTCGCTACCCAGGACATCCATAACTTCACCTTCTTCCACTATTCACCGGATGCCATTCTGGTCAATGCCGACAGCCCTTATCAGACCCTTGAAGAGCTGGTCGAAGCGGCGCGCCAGGCCCCTGGCGCCGTGACCTTTTCGGGCAGCGGCACCTACAGCGCCAATGACGTGGCCAATACGCGTTTTCAGCAGCTGGCGGACGTGACCACCACCTATATTCCCTTCAAGGGCACCGGCGCTGCCGTCACCGCGCTGCTCGGTGGCCAGGTTCAGGCGGAGTGGGGCTACACCACGGTCGCCGCAAATCATCAGGACAAGGTGCGCATGCTGGCGGTCGCGGCTGACGAGCGGCATCCGCTGTTCCCCGATGTTCCGACCTTTAAGGAACTGGGCTACGACATGGTAAGCGGTGCCTACCGTGGCATGGCGGTGCCTGCTGGCACCCCCGACGCGGTCACGGCCAAGCTGTCGCAGATCTTCGGCGAGATCAATCAGAACCCGCAGTTCCGCCAGGAAATGGAGGATCTGGGGTTCGTCCTGCTGGATGTCGGCAATGATGAGGTAGCGGATTTTCTGGTGGAACAGAGCGCCCAGTACGAGACCAGTGCACGAGAACTCGGCTTGATCGATTGAGGTTACGATCATGGAGCTCATCACTCATGCTCTCGGCGCGCTGTCGCCGCTGAATCTTGCGCTGGCCTTGCTGGGCGTCACCGCCGGCATCGTGATCGGCGCGCTGCCAGGGCTATCTGCCACCATGGCGGTGGCCGTGCTGGTCCCTGTCACCTTCGGCATGGCGCCGGAGTCTGCGCTGATCATGCTCGGTGCCATCTATACCGGCGCCATCTACGGCGGCTCCTATTCCGCCATTCTGGTGAACACGCCTGGGACACCCTCGGCGATTGCCACCACTTTCGACGGCTATCCCATGGCGCAGCGGGGTGATGGCGATCTGGCCGTCACCCTGTCGACCATTGCCTCGGTGGTGGGGGGGCTGGTGGGGGTGCTGGCGCTATTGCTGCTGGCCCCCTTGCTGGCCCAGGTGGCTCTCAGCTTTGGCCCGGTCGAGTACTTCTGGCTGGCGATCTTCGGGCTCACCCTGATCTCTGCGCTGTCCGAGGACTCGACCCTGAAGGGCTTCATGGGCGCTGGCCTGGGACTATTGCTGTCCACGGTCGGCGTCGCGGTGATTGGTGGTGATATCCGCTACACCTACGGGATGCCAGTGTTGCTCGGCGGCATTGAGACCGTGTCGGCGCTGATCGGACTCTACTGTATTCCGGTACTGATCGACCTGGTGGCGACCCCAGCCGCTCACCTCAAAGTCGACGACGCATCCCGCGGCGTACGCTTCCGCGAGGGCCTGGGTGAGGCGATCAGGGGCAAGTGGAACCTGCTGCGCTCTGCGACCATCGGCACCGGCGTGGCGATCCTGCCTGGTGCCGGCGGCTCCATCGCCAGTCTGGTGTCCTACTCCGAGGCGCGTCGCGTGGCCAGGGACCCAGGCTCCTTCGGCAAGGGCAACCCACAGGGCGTGCTGGCGACCGAGTCTGCCAACAATGCCACCGTGGGCGGAGGGTTCATTCCTACGCTGGTCCTGGGCATTCCCGGCACGCCGCCGGATGCGGTGATCCTGGGGGCCTTGCTGGTGCAGGGATTTCGCACCGGGCCGGAGCTGTTCACCACCAACGCCGGCATCACCTACACCTTTGTGGCGGGGCTGTTCCTGGCGACCTGCCTGTTGCTGCCATTGGGCCTGTTGATCGGGCGCTACGCCTTCAAGTCGATCATCGCCATTCCCAAGGCGCTGCTGGTACCTACGATTGCCTTCATGACGGTGATCGGGACCTACGCCATACGCAACAGCGCCAGCGACGTCATGATCATGCTTTCCCTGGGCGTGGTGGGGTGGGTGCTGAACCGCTATGGCTTTCGGCCCTCACCCATTGTGCTGGGACTGATTCTGGGCCCCATCGCCGAGCAGGGTTTCGTCCAGGGGTTCTTGATGGGACGTGCCAGCGGCTCCGTGGTCGGCACCTTCTTCGGAGGGCCGATCAGCCTGACCATCATCGCGCTATCGCTGTTGAGCGTCTTCTACCCGTTGGTCAAGGCGCGCCGCGTCGCCAAGCGGCAGGGCAACAACAGCCTTAACGAGGAGGTGTCGTCATGACGGCTGACAAGTCGATGCGTGCCGTACCGGCCGCCCGCTCTCGCGCCAGTGAGGTGCTGTTGCCCGTGCTGTTTATGGTGGGCGCTGGCCTTTGCCTGTGGGAAACCCGCCAGATGAGCCAGTTGGGCGCAGTGTTTCCTGCGGTCATCTCCGCAGGGGTGATGGTAGCCGCAGCACTGCGGCTGGCGCAGCTACTGCTGCGCGGGGTGATCGCGGGAAGCCCGGCGGGGGGAGGTTCCAGGCCTCGACGCCTGGCGCTGGTCGGGGTCATGTCGGTGTGGGCCCTGGCTCTGCCATGGCTCGGGTTTGTGCTGACCGGCCTTGGCAGCTTCGTGGCCTTGATGGCGGTAGCGCAGTATCAGCAATGGACGCGCAAGCGCTTGGCCGGACACCTGTTGGCCGGCTGTCTGCTGGTGGCGTTCTTCTACGTGCTCTTCGCCGTGGTACTCAACGTGCCGCTACCTACGGGACGCTGGCTTGCGGCATGACCCCACCCACACCCTGTCGTCCCCTGTGGCGGGCGAGATGTCCGCAGCAGGGGTGGGCAGGCAACAAGGAGAAGATCGTCATGGCCAGGATCGTGATTTCGGAGTTCATGGACGAGCGGGCGGTGGCCTGGCTCGCTCAACAGCATGACGTGGTGATGGACCCTCAGCTGGTCGATCAGCCCGAGCGACTGCGGGAAGCCGTCAGCCAGTGCAAGGCGCTGATCGTTCGCAACCGCACCCAGGTGGATAGTGCGCTGCTGGCGGCAGCCCCCCATCTCAAGGTGGTGGGACGCCTCGGGGTGGGACTCGACAACATCGCCCTGGACGAGTGCGCAAGGCGCGGGATCGAGGTCAAGCCCGCCCAGGGCGGAAACGCCGATTCGGTGGCCGAGTACGTGGTGACCGGCGCCTTGATGTTGAGACGCCGGGCGTACGCGTCCACTGAGGCGATGCTGCAAGGACAGTGGCCCCGTCAGGCACTGATGGGCTGCGAGGTGAAGGGCGCGGTACTGGGGTTGGTCGGGCTTGGAGTGATTGCCCGGGCGACCGCGCGACTCGCCATGGGATTGGGCATGCAGGTACAGGCTTACGATCCGCATGTGCCGGCCAGTGACCCCGTGTGGCAGACGATAGATCGGTGCGACACGCTGAACGATCTGCTCGGGCGTGCCGATGTGCTCAGTCTGCATGTACCGCTGGTGGATCAGACGCGCCACCTGCTGGATCGCGAGCGGCTTTTCTGCATGAAACCCCAGTCCGTGCTGATCAATGCGGCGCGGGGTGGCGTGGTCGACGAAGCGGCCCTGGCGGAAGCGCTGACGAGCGGTCATCTGGCGGGCGCCATGCTGGACGTCTTCGAACAGGAACCTCTGGCGGCGGGATCGGTGCTGGAGGGGGCGCCCAACCTGATCCTGACACCGCACATTGCCGGAGTGACGGAGGAATCCAATCAGCGTATCAGTCAGATGACGGCAGAGAACGTGGCCATCATGCTGACGTCTGAGGAGGTGTCATGAAGCAAGCTGAACAACCCAGCGAGGGAGCGCTGCCGCAGACCACCGCGCTGAGCCGGGAGCAGGCCGGCCACCTCGCCATGCAGGCAATGCTGGCCAGGGGCTTCGCCGAGCGCGAGGCGACGCTGACGGTAACAGCATTGCTGGACGCTGAGCGCGATGGCTTGCCGTCTCACGGCCTGTCGCGACTGCCGTTCTATCTCGATCAAGCCGCCACCGGCAAGGTCAATGCCAGGGCGGTGCCCCGGGTGACGCGAGACGGAGCCGTCGTGCGGGTAGATGCTGATCAGGGGCTCGCCTTTCCTGCGGTGGCTCGCGGCCTTGAAGCAGGCCAGAAGGTGGCTGCCGAGTTGGGGGTCTGCGCTGTCTCCGTCGGACGCTCACACCATTTCGGCGTCGCTGGCGCTCCGGTGGAGAGCGCTGCCATGGACGGCTTCATGGCACTGGCCTTCAGCAACGCACCTTCGGCCATGGCGCCCTGGGGCGGTCACAAGCCACTGTTTGGCACCAACCCGATTGCCTTCGCCTGTCCGCGATGCTCTGGCCCACCGATGGTGCTCGACCTGTCCCTGTCCAAGGTGGCCAGAGGCAAGGTCATGCTGGCCCGCAAGGCCGGGCAACCTATCCCCGAGGGCTGGGCGGTCGGGCCCGATGGCCTGCCGACCACGGACCCGGACCTGGCCATTCAGGGCAGCATGGTGCCCGCCGGAGATGCCAAGGGTGCAGCCCTGGCGATGATGGTCGAACTGCTCTGCGCGGGCCTATCCGGCAGTCGCTTCGGGTTTGAGGCGGGGTCGTTCTTTGAAGCCGAAGGTGAGCCCCCCGAAGTGGGCCACCTGATCCTGCTGTTCGATGCGGCTCGCTTTGCGCCCAACGTGCTGTCGCGTTGTGAAACCCTGTTTGCGGCGATGCTCGACCAGCCGGGGGTGCGCTTGCCAGGTGACCGCCGCCGCCAGCTTCGGCAGCAGGGTGGAGACCGCATTTCCTTGCCCGCCGGGTTGGTGGCAGAGCTTTCAGACATCGCCAGGAGCTTCTCCGGGGGCTAGGGATGTACTAGTCAGGAACAGGCCCCGTGGATTGGCGCAGCTTCACCTGCGCCTCCAGGGTGATATCCGCTGGTCGATGTCCGTGGCGTATCCACCCCATCAGCGCATCGGCCGCCTGGATGCCGATGTCCTTGGCGGGAACCGAGACGGTGGTCAAGGCGGGCGTCATGAACGCCGCCTGGGGCAGGTCATCAAAGCCGGTGACGGAGAAGGCATTGGGCACCCTGACACCACGGCGCTGTGCTTCCAGCAAGGCCCCTAACGCCAGGGTGTCGTTGCCACACAGCAGGGCGCTGGGTGGGCGGTCGGACGTCAGCAAACGCGCGCAGGCCGCCGCGCCCTCAGCAATGCCATAGTCCACGACCTCTATCTGAGGTGCCGGGCATCCCGCGGCGGTCAGGGTGTCGGTAAACCCCTGAAGACGTGCCCTGGCGCGGTCGTTCTGGCCGAAGGGGGCCGTGATAATGCCAAAGCGTCGGTGGCCCAGGCCAAGCAGATGCTGGACCAGCTGGCGGGCGGCTGCGGCATTGTCAAAGCCGATACACGGCCCCTGGGCCGTGCTTGAGGTCTGCCAGGAGGTCACGAAGGGCAGCTGTCGTTGCTGTAGCAGTGCATATGTCTGATCGTGATGCTCGTGGCCAATCAGCACAATGCCGTCGACCCCATGCTGGACCAGCGTGCGCAGTGCCTGCAGCTCGTCATCCAGGTCGTAACGATAGGTCGCCAGCAGCAGGCGACAGTCATGTCCCTTGAGCTGGCGCTCGAGGTTGTCGGCCATGGTGCCGAAGATCGGGTTGTCGAGCGTGGGCACCAGCGCGCCGATTGCCCCTATGCGCCGCGATGCCAGCGCCCGGGCCGAGCCATCCGGCACGTAACCCAGCCGAGCCACTGCGGACTCGACCTTGGCCTTGAGTCGCTCGCTGACGTGGGGGGCCTGGTTGAGCACGCGCGATACCGACGCGGTGGACACGCCGGCTTCCCGGGCGACGTCTTCCAATAGGGTTCTTCGCTGGCGCTCACTCATCTGGTGTCCTCGCTCGGTGGTACAGCCGGTTTGGCCTTTAGTCCTATAGAGGACTTTTTTCTGGACAGGTCCTATAGAGGAATCTACCTTGAGTAGTACGCTTTGTAAGCGCTTACAAAAATAATCTGATCAAAGTGTAGCACCGAGTGTCCATGCCTGCTGACGTCGTTTGGAGCGCTGGCCAACACTCGACACAATGCCAACGAAAGACCGGAGCCGCCTCTTATGTCCAGGTCGTCATCTGCTGCCAAGCCACTGCTTTGGCTAGCCATTCTTTTATTCGCCGCGTTCTTCATCAACGTTGCCATCCAACGCTATCTGCCGGGCCTATGGACCATGGGGGCGGCGGAGGAGGGCATTCTGCTCGCTGCTGCCACCGCCACCTTCGTCTCGGCCTGCCTCAAGTTCGAGGCTGGCATGAAGGCGGAGGCGGAGGCGACGTCTACCGCACAACAAGGACAATAATCATGCTTGCACGCCACTTCGACACCACGGCCGACGGAGCGCCCAGCCAGCCGGAACGACGCCACTTCCTCGGCAGCGTTGCGCGTTTCGGCTTCACTGCTGCCATTGTCGGCGCGGTGGGAGGAACGCTGTTCTCCGAGCGCGCCATGGCGGCCACCGCCAAGGAAGAGTCCGAGCGTGAGTCTGCCGCGGAGATGACCCTGGTCATGGCCACCGGCTACACGCTGGGGGCATCCCGGGCATATCCCATCATGCAACTCAACCTCAAGGAGAACCTGCAGAACTTCTCCGGCGGTCGCCTGTACGTGAAGTTGGCGCCAGGTGGTCAGCTGGGCGCCGGGGGAGGTCTGATCACCAAGGTCCAGAATGGCACCATCGCCATGGCCCAGCATTCGCTGTCCAACCTCTCCGCCTTTGCCCCCGAGGTCGACCTGATCAATATCCCCTACTGGTGCGGTGACAACCAGCGGCTGGTCAACCTGGTCACTTCTGATGCATGGCGTGAGGTGGTCCATCACAAGGTGGAGGCGCGCGGTTTCAAGGTGCTGTCGTACATCTGTATCGACCCGCGCACCGTTGCCGTGCGTGAGGGCTTGCTCGAGGGTCCCGTGCGCGTACCCGACGACATTGCCGGTATCAAGTTCCGCGTGCCGTCTTCCCAGATTCTTCAGCAGGTCTATCGTCTGGCCGGTGCCAACCCCACGCCAGTGGCCTGGGGCGAAACTTCCTCTGCCATCAAGCAGGGCGTGGCCGATGCCCTGGATCCCAGTGTGCAGGCATTGCTGGTATTCGGGTTTACCGATGTGCTGTCGAGCATCTCCACTATTCAGTCGGTACCCGACGCCCAGGTCTACACCTGCAACAAGGCCTGGTTCGATGGGCTGGATGCGGCACTGCAGGAAAGCGTGCTGGCGGCAGCCGATGTGACCTTCCGCGAGAATCTGGCAAAGGTGCCGGCGGCGCGAGCCTATGCCTACGACCAGATGCGCCAGGCGGGAGTAGAGGTCTATATCCCGGATGAGGATGAGCGCAGCCAGTGGAAGGAGAAGTGTGGCCACCAGCTGGCGGCCTGGGATGCGACCAAGCGCGAGCTGGCCGGTTCACTGGAGGCCTTTGATTCATTGCTGGAAGCTGCGGAGGTGTCAAATGGCTATTACGTCGACAGCAACGCCTAAGGACAACCGCTGGCACGCGCTCAGACTGCGCTGGGATGCTGTCGATCGGCGCACTGAGCGCTGGCTGCTGCTGACCTTTTATGCGCTGATCATCCTGACCATCGCGGTGGAAGTCATCCGCCGCTTCGTCCTCAACTACTCCTCGGTGTGGGGCGAAGAGCTGGCCCGCTATGCCTTCATCTATCTTGCTTGGCTGGCCGCAGCGGCGGCGGTGCGTGACCGTGCCCATATTCGCATCGACGTCTTGATCAACCTGGGCGGCCCAAGGATGAAGCGATTGGGATGGTGGATCACCGACGTGTGCACGCTGGTACTGGCCGTATGGGCGCTCTACCTGTCTGTCGCACCGGTCCTGACGTCCATCCATTTCGGATCGGTGACGCCGGGCCTGCGGGTGTCCCAGGCGCTGTTTCTCGCCGCCATTCCCATGGGCTTTCTGCTGATCGCCTGGCGGGTGATCCAGTGCATGCTGGCCGATGTCCGTCGGATGCAGCGCGGTGATCCCGTGTTCGATGGCCAGAAGCTCTTCGACTGAGGTGATGCGTCATGGAATTCATGGAACTTCAGCAGGCTGCGGCCTCGCTTGACTGGACCTTCTACGCTCCGCTGACCGCCCTGGTCGTGATGATTCTGGTTGGCGTGCCCATCTGGGTGGCCATAGGGCTCGGGACGCTTGGCATGTTGACCTTCACCGAGGCATTGCCACTGTCCGTCTTCGGTGAGTCACTGTTCGAGGGGATCAATGCCTTCGCGCTGATTGCGGTGCCGCTGTTTATCCTCACCGGTGACGCCTTGGTGCGCTCAGGGCTGTCCGGCAAGCTGCTCGATGTGGCGGAGGCCAGTGTCGGAGGGCTCAAGACGGGCCTTGGCAACTCCACCACCCTGGGCTGCGGCTTTTTCGCCTGTATCTCAGGCTCCGATGCGGCAGGCGCGGCGGCGGTTGGCCGCATGACCATTCCTCGCCTGGTGGAGCGGGGCTACCCGCTCCCGGCGGCCTGTGCGCTGGTCGCCTCGGGAGCCTGTACCGGCATTTTGATTCCTCCCTCGATTGCCTACATCGTCATGGGGCTGGTACTTGGCATGTCGGCGTCGACGCTGTTTCTGGCTGCGGCCATTCCCGGGGTTATGGTCATGATCTCGGTCATGGCGGCCAATATGGTGCTCAATCGGCGCTATGGCTTCGAAGGCGATCGAGAGCGATTTTCCTGGAAGCGCTGGCTCGACACCGTATGGGATGCCCGTTGGGCACTGTTTGTGCCGGTGGTGATTCTGGGCGGCATCTATACCGGTATCTTCACCCCTACCGAAGCGGCCGCGGTGGCCGTGGTGGTAGTGGTCATCATCGGTCTGCGCCAGGGACGGCTGACGCTGGGAGATATCCCGCGCATGCTGGAAAGCTCGGCCAGGGTGTGCGGCGTCATCGTGCCCATCATCGCGGTATCGCTGCCGCTGGCGCAGAGCCTGGCCAGCCTCGATATTCCCCAGACGCTGGTAAGCGGCATCAGCGGACTCACCGATGCACCATGGCTGATGATCCTGCTGATGATCGGCATTCTGGTACTGGCGGGATGCGTCATGGAGACCACTCCCAACATCGTCATCCTGGCGCCGCTGCTGTTGCCGGTCGCTCAGGAGGCCGGTATGAACGACTTCCACTTTGCCATCTTGATGGTCACCACCCTGGGGCTTGGCTTTATCACGCCACCGCTGGGGCTCAACCTGTTCGTGGTGTCAGGACTGACCCGCTGCTCGGTGCTGGCGATTGCCCGTTACGCGGTGCCCTTCGTGCTCGGCATGTTGATCGTCGTGTTGATGATTGCCTATCTGCCGTGGCTGTCCACCTGGGCGCTGGGATAACGGTACAGCGAAATGGACGAGGGAGGACGCCTGTGCCTCCCTCTTTTAAGGCGTCATTTGTAAGCGCTTACATTGGATGCAACGTAGCGCAGCGCAACGACTTGATGCGTCACAACGTGAGCAACGCCACTGGCTTAGACGGCCGAGCCGGTGGCACCTACTTGGAGCTGCGCGTGCCCAGGCAGGCGCGGTGATCCACATTGGCCGATCACCTCTAGGAGAAACATCATGGCAATTCATTACTACAAGCAAGCCGACAAGAATGCCTCCAGCAACGACGACCAGACCCGTGAGGTGGTGTCGCGCATGCTCGCCGAGATTGAAGCGGGAGGAGAGGACAAGGCGCGGGAGTACTGTCGCGAACTGGATGGTTGGAGCGGTGATGTGATCGTCGGCCGTGACCAGATCGAAGCAGCCAAGGAAAAGGTGCCAGAACAGCTCAAGCAGGATATTCACTTCGCCTACGAGCGAGTCAGCCGCTTCGCCGCTGCCCAGCGTGACAGCATTCAAGGGTTCGAGACCGAGTTGTCGCCCGGCTTGTTTGCCGGCCAGAAGCTGATTCCCATGGAAACGGCCGGTTGCTACGTACCCGGGGGACGTTACGCCCATATCGCCTCGGCGATCATGAGCGTGGCGACGGCCAAGGTGGCTGGCGTCAAGAATGTGGTGGCCTGTTCGGTGCCTCGTGACGAGAACGGCATTCATCCGGCGATTCTGTATGCCATGGATCTGGCCGGGGCGGACGTCATTCTGCAGATGGGGGGCGTTCAAGGCATTGCCTCCATGGCCTTTGGTCTGTTCACTTGCAAGCCTGCCGACATCCTTGTCGGTCCCGGCAATCGCTTCGTGGCAGAGTCCAAGCGCCAGCTGTTTGGCCGCTGTGGCATCGACATGTTTGCCGGGCCTACCGAGATCGGCATCATCGCCGATGACAGCGCCGACCCCGACATCGTGGTGGAGGACCTGGTGGGCCAGGCAGAGCATGGCCCGGATTCCCCCGCCTGGCTGTTCACGACGTCCCGACGTCTGGCCGAAGCGGTGGATGCGCGGATCCAGACACGTATCGATGCATTGCCTGACACCCAACGCAAGGCCGCGGACGCCGCCTGGCGCGACTACGGCGAAATCATCATATGCGACAGCCGTGAAGAGGCGGTCGAGGTCAGCGATCGCTATGCCTCCGAGCACCTGGAGCTGCAGGTCGAGGACCTGGACTGGTGGATGGCGAGGTTGAACAGCTACGGGTCGCTGTTCGTGGGGGAGGAAGCGTCGGTGGCCTTTGGTGACAAGTGTTCTGGCACCAACCACATCCTGCCGACGAAGGGTGCTGCGCGCTACACCGGCGGGCTGTGCGCCCAGAAGTTCCTCAAGATCGTGACCTACCAGCGTCAGAGCCGTGAGGCCACGCGTACCGTTGCCGCCACCGCCGCGCGACTTTCCCGCTGTGAGGGCATGGAGGGGCACGCGCGTACCGGCGACATCCGTCTGGCCAAGTACTATCCCGACGAGACTTTCCAGCTGGCGGTAGAAGACGAGGTATGAGCATGCGTCCTGACTTTCATCTAGCCGGTCGGGTGGCGCTGGTCACTGGGGGCAGCAGTGGTCTGGGGCGCGCCATCGGTGAAGCACTGGCGGCGAGTGGTGCTCGGGTCGTGTTGACGGCCAGGCGAGCAGAGGCGCTGGCCGACGGCGTTGATGTGATCTGTCGGGAGGGCGGCCAGGCGGCCGCTCTTGCTGCCGATCTGGCCGACCCGCATGGGCTTGACGAGGTGGCGCGGCGTGCCGCTGAACCCTTCGGCGAGCCCACCATTCTGGTCAATGCGGCAGGGGTCAATCTGCGCCAGCCGATGGGCGAGGTCGATCTTGCCGCCTGGGAACTGACGCTGCAGTTGCACCTGGGAACCCCGTTCTTCCTGTCCCGAGCCCTGGTGCCTGGCATGCGCCGGGCAGGCTACGGCCGCATCATCAATCTGGCCTCGTTGCAGTCGAGTCGCGCCTTTCCCGACAGCGCCCCCTATGGCGCGGCCAAGGGGGGAATTGCCCAGCTGACGCGCGCCATGGCGGAGGCCTGGTCGCGGCATGGGGTCAACGCCAACGCGCTGGCGCCTGGCTTCTTCCCCACCGAACTCACCTCGCCGGTATTCGGCGACGCTGAACGATCCGAGGCGTTGGCACGCCAGACCGCCATTGGACGCAACGGGCGGCTCGAGGACATCGCGGGGCCGGCAGTCTTTCTGGCATCACCGGCATCGGCCTATGTCACCGGGCAGATCTTGCATGTCGACGGCGGTTTCACCGCCAAGTAAACCAGGAGAAACAGGATGCAAGCCTTGTTCTATACCGGGCATGAGCGCATGGCGCTGCAGCAGGCGGAACCTCAGCCCCTGGCGCCGGGCGAGTCACGGGTGCAGGTTGAAGCAACCGGTATCTGCGGGTCGGACCTGCATGCTTACCATGGCCATGATCCGCGCCGTGTTCCGCCGATGATTCTGGGCCACGAGGCGGCCGGAAGGGTGGTCGAAGGTGCCTGGAAGGGGCGACGAGTTACCATGAATCCGCTGATCGTGTGCGGACATTGTCGCTACTGTCGCTCTGGGCGCCAGAATCTGTGCGAGAACCGCAGCATGATTGGCATGAACCGGCCGGGAAGCTTTGCCGAGTCGGTCACTATTGCCGACAGCAGCCTGATCGAGCTGCCTGCCACCTTGAGTGCCGAGGTGGCGGCCATGACCGAGCCCGTGGCAACGGCATTGCACGGCATTCACCGTCTTGAGCGAGTGCTCGATCGGCCGTTGGCCGAGTCCAGCGTACTGGTCATCGGTGCCGGAGCCATCGGGCTGATCACCGCACTGGTACTGCGCGGACGTGGGGTGCGCTCCCTGCGCATCGCTGACCTCAACCCGCTGCGGCGCGAGACGGCGGAAAGAGCGGGGCTCGAGGCGCTAGATCCACTCTCAGCCGCGCCAGGCGAAAACTCTGTGGAGGCCGTCTTCGACTGCGTGGGGGCGGGGCCGACTCGCCAGATGGCGGTGGCCTGTACCCGTCCTGGCGGAGCGATCATGCACCTGGGGCTTCAGGATAACGCAGGCGTCACCGACACCCGTGCCATCACCCTGAAGGAACTCAGCTTTCTGGGCGCCTACACCTATAGCCTCGAGGATCTGCATGCTGCGGTAGCGCTGTTGAACGCGTCGGCGCTGGGAGAGCTGAGCTGGGTGGAGCATCGGTCCCTCAGCGAGGGGGGCGACGCCTTCCATGCACTGGCCAATGGGCGCACCGGTGCCGCCAAGATCATCCTGCATCCCTGAGCCGTTCCGACTCGGTGCGGGGCATGCGACGAAAGTCGCATCGTGGTGATGAGGGTACCTCCCGCGGGGTAGCAGGCACTGTCGCAACAGGTGGTGTGATCACGCCACGCCGCCGAACAGGGCGGGCTTCGACGCTCGGCAGGGCATAAGCTTACACCCCGCATGCCGCCGGTTCTCTTAATGGATTCAGGTGCTTGCTTTAACGCTGCACTGCACAATTTACTGTCGTTGCCCTCTTGTGCAGACCGGCCAGTAGAGGTAACACTGGTGCAAACGACAATAACAAGAACCCATAACAAGCAATCGCTATAACGTTGGCCACATGGGAGATCCATTGTGAAGATTGGAGCACCGAGGGAACGGCACAAGGGCGAGGCGCGGGTAGCGCTGACGCCCGAAAGCGCCGGACACATTCAGAAGCTGGGGCACGAATGCCTGATCGAGACAGGCGCGGGTGAGCTGGCCGGATTCAATGATGCGGCCTATGAAGCGGCTGGCGTCACCATCGTCGACAGCATGGAGGCGGTGTTCGAGCAGGCCGATGTGGTCGTCAAGGTGAGGGAGCCTCAGCAGCAGGAATCCGATCTGCTGCGCTCTGGCCAGACGCTGATCAGCTTCTTCTGGCCGGCCCAGAACGAAGACATGCTGAACACCTGCAAGGACAAGGGCGCCAGCGTCATTGCCATGGACATGGTGCCGCGGATTTCCCGCGCCCAGAAGATGGATGCCCTGTCTTCCACGGCCAACATCGCGGGTTATCGCGCAGTGATCGAGGCGGGCAATCAGTTTGGCCGCTTCTTTACCGGCCAGGTGACCGCCGCCGGCAAGGTGCCGCCGGCCAAGGTGCTGATCATCGGTGCCGGTGTCGCGGGTCTTGCTGCCATCGGTACCGCTACCAGCCTGGGTGCCGTGGTGCGCGCGTTCGACGTCCGTCCGGAAGTGTCCGAGCAGATCGAGTCCATGGGCGCGGAATTCCTGTTTCTCGACTTCGAGGACTCCCAGGATGGCTCCGAAAGCGGTGGCTACGCTGCCCCCTCGAGCCCCGAGTTCCGCGAGAAGCAGCTGGAGCTGTTCCGGGCGCAGGCACCCGAGGTGGACATCGTCATCACCACCGCCCTGATTCCTGGACGCCCAGCGCCCAAGCTGTGGCTCGAGGATATGGTCAAGGCCATGAAGCCCGGCTCGGTGGTGGTCGATCTGGCCGCCGAGAAGGGGGGCAACTGTGACCTGACCGTGGCCGACGAGCGCGTTGTCACCGATAACGGCGTTATCGTGGTCGGTTATACCGACTTCCCGTCGCGCATGGCCACCCAGTCATCGCTGCTGTACGCCACCAACATCCGCCACATGCTGACCGACCTGACCCCGGAGAAGGACGGGCAGATCGTTCATGACATGGAAGATGATGTCATCCGTGGGGCCACCGTGACCCACCAGGGCGAGGTCACCTTTCCGCCGCCGCCGCCCAAGGTCAAGGCGATTGCTGCGGCCAAGCCCAAGCCGAAGGAAAAGGAGCCGACTCCGGAAGAGCGCAAGGCTGCTGAGCACGCTGCCTTCATGAAGCAGACCAAGAGCCAGGTCACCATGCTGGTGGTCGGCGGCGTCATCATGGGCTTGCTGGGTCTGGTGGCACCGGCCTCTTTCATGCAGCACTTCATCGTCTTCGCGCTGTCGTGTTTCGTCGGTTTCCAGGTGATCTGGAACGTCAGTCATTCTCTGCACACGCCGCTGATGGCGGTGACCAACGCGATCTCCGGGATCATCATTCTCGGCGCCGTGCTTCAGGTGGGATCCGGCAGCTGGCTGGTCGCCCTGCTGGCAGCCATCTCGGTATTGATCGCTTCCATCAACGTCGTGGGTGGCTTTCTGGTGACACGCCGGATGCTGGCCATGTTCCAGAAGTCCTGAACCGCGGAGAGACGAAATGCTAGGACAACAATTCGTAACCGCCGCGGCGATCGCGGCGAGTGTGCTGTTTATCCTTTCGCTGGGGGGACTCAGCAACCAGGAGAAGGCCAAGCGCGCGGTGTGGTATGGCATCGTCGGCATGGCGCTGGCCGTGTTTTCGGTCATGCTGGGCCCGAACATCGGCAACTATTGGCTGATGATTCCGATGATGATCATCGGTGCCGTCGTCGGCACGCTGGTGGCCAAGCGGGTCGAGATGACACAGATGCCGCAGCTGGTGGCGGCTCTTCACTCCTTCGTCGGTCTGGCGGCGGTGTTCGTCGGCTGGAACGCCGAAATGGAGCGCGCCCGGGTGCTGGATCTCAAGGCCGCAGGCGAGTCCCTCGACGGTCTGTCCGCCTTTGCTGCCACCCTGGCCCACAAGACCGCGGCGGAGCTGACCTTCCTCCAGGTTGAGGTGGTGCTGGGGGTGTTTATCGGTGCGGTAACCTTTACCGGCTCGGTGATCGCCTTTGGCAAGCTGTCCGGCAAGATCGACGGCAAGCCCAAGAAGTACCCCGGCGGCCATGCGCTTAACGCCGGTGCTGCTGCACTCTCGCTGGTACTGGCCATTGCCTACCTCAATGGTGCGGGCTTCTGGACGCTGCTGCTGATCGCTGCCCTGGCGTTCTTCATCGGCTGGCACCTGATCCTCGGGATCGGCGGTGCGGACATGCCGGTGGTGGTGTCGATGCTCAACAGCTACTCGGGCTGGGCCGCGGCCGCCATCGGCTTCACCCTGTCCAATGATCTGCTGATCGTTACCGGTGCCCTGGTCGGCTCTTCCGGTGCCATCCTCTCGTACATCATGTGCAAGGCGATGAACCGCAACTTCGTCAGCGTCATTCTGGGTGGCTTCGGTGGCACTCAGGGGCCGGCTCAGGAGATCGAGGGCGAGCAGATCGCCATTGATGCGGGCGGCGTGGGTAGTGCCCTCAATGATGCCGACAGCGTCATCATCGTGCCGGGCTACGGCATGGCGGTGGCCCAGGCGCAGAATGCTGTCAGCGAGTTGGTGCGCAAGCTGCGTGCTGCCGGCAAGGAAGTGCGCTTTGGCATCCACCCGGTAGCCGGACGTCTGCCTGGCCACATGAACGTGCTGCTGGCCGAGGCCAAGGTGCCTTACGACATCGTGCTGGAGATGGACGAAATCAATGACGACTTCGCTTCTACCGATGTGGTGATCATCATTGGCTCCAACGACATCGTGAACCCGGCGGCTCAGGAAGATCCCAATAGCCCCATTGCCGGCATGCCGGTACTCAGGGTGTGGGAAGCCAAGCAGGTGTTCGTGTGCAAGCGTGGCCAGGGTACCGGCTATTCCGGTATCGAGAATCCGCTGTTCTACAAGGAAAACACGCGGATGTTCTACGGCGATGCACGAGCCAGCATTGATTCGCTGGTACCGTTGATCGATTGATCTGAGAGGCCCCTGCTGCTTCAGGGGCCCGCCGACGCCCCTGTTTGTTTGAGGGGCCCGCTGCCGCCCCTCTTTGTTTGAGGGGCCCGCTGCCGCCCCTGTTTGTTTGAGGGGCCCGATGCCGCCCCTCTTTGTTTGAGGGGCCCGCCGACGCCCCTGTTGAAGGGGCGTTGTCGTTTTTCGGTATGGGGTAGGCAAGGTCTGGATGATGCGTCTCGCTGCGGGTCTATTATTCGGTACAATCCTTGTGGACTCATCGACTGCGGAGCGAGCATGACCGACAAGGACACCCGGGTAGCGGTGCTGGGAGGGGGCAGTTTTGGCACGGCGCTGGCCAGTATCGCGGCCGACAACGGCTGTCAGGTGCGCCAGTGGCTTAGGGATGCCTCGCTGGTAGACAGCATCAACCGCGATCATCGCAATCCCCGCTACTTGCCCGACTATGCCATCAATCCTCGGGTAGAGGCGTCCACGCAGCTTGAGTGGGTGCTGGAGGGGGCCTCCCTGGTGCTGGTAGCGATTCCTTCCAAGGCGTTTGCCGACGTCGTGAGACAAGCTCGCACCTTTCTGACGCCGGAGCAGATCCTGGTCAGCACCACCAAGGGCATCCAGGAAGAAGGCTTCAAGCTGATGAGCCAGATTCTCGAGGATGAGACCGGCTTTACCCATGTAGGCGTCCTGTCTGGACCCAATCTGGCATCGGAGGTGGCTCAGAAACAGCTGACCGCCACCGTGATTGCCAGCCACGACGCCGAGACCCGTGCCCGTGTTCAAGCGGTGCTTGGCTGCGACTACTTCCGTGTCTATGCCAGCAATGATCGCTATGGGGTGGAGCTTGGCGGCGCGCTGAAAAACATCTATGCCATCGCCGCCGGCATGGCCGCGGCGCTGGGCATGGGGGAAAACACCCGCAGCATGCTGATGACCCGGGCGCTGGCCGAGATGAGCCGCTTCGCGGTGTCTCAGGGGGCTAATCCCATGACGTTCCTGGGACTCGCTGGAGTGGGTGACCTGATCGTGACCTGTTCATCGGAGCTGTCGCGCAACTATCGCGTCGGCTTTGCCCTGGGCAAGGGGCAGTCCCTCGATGATGCGGTGGCATCCCTTGGCCAGGTGGCCGAAGGCGTCAATACCGTGAAGCTGGTACGTGACAAGGCCGATGCCGAAGGGGTCTACATGCCGTTGGCGGAGGGCCTGTACCAGGTGTTGTTCCGCGGTGTCCCGGCCAGAGACATGGCCAAGCTCTTGATGCGCAACGAGCAGAGCAGCGACGTCGAGTTTGTGCTTCCGCGGGAAGACGTCAAGCAGGACCGTCGTGACACGGAGGCTCGTCATGGCTGAGCTGTTGATCATGCGTCACGGTGAGGCCGCCCCTGGCTATCCTGATAACGAGCGACGTCTGACCGAGCGCGGAGAAGATGAAGCACGTGCCATGGGTCGCTGGCTGGCTGACCGCAGCGATATCGATGTGGCGAACCTGCGGATCCTGGCGAGCCCGTTCGTCCGCGCCCAGCAGACGGCGGCGCTGGTGATGGAGATGCTACCGGGCAACATCAGCATGGATACCCTGGAGATCATCACGCCGGATGATCCGCCCGAGGCAGCGGTGGACTGGCTGACCCTCAATGCCGGTGAGGCGCCGCTGTTGCTGGTCAGCCATATGCCGCTGGTGGCATGCCTGACGGGGCTGCTGGTCGAGGGTCGAGAGCAGGCCGGAGTGGGCTTTGCCACTGCCGCCATAGCGGAGCTGGAGGCGGATATCTATGCCGCGGGCTGTGCGCGCTTGGTGTCCATGACCCACCCGGCTTCGCTTGCCTGATGTCCTTGCGTACGTCTGCCGCCTTGGGCGGCTCACTTTCTCGCCACAGGAATGACCATGAGTTTTATCGTCAACAATCGTATCTATGTCAACGAGGGTTTCGAGGTGGAGTTTGAAGAGCGCTTTCGCCGTCGAGCCGGTGAGATCGACGCGCAGCCAGGCTTCATTGCCATGCGTGTGCTGCGCCCACTCGGTAACCAGGCGCCATACGTGGTAGAAACCGAGTGGGAAAGCCAGGCCGCCTTTCGTGCCTGGGTCGGCAGCGATGACTTCAAGCGCGCCCACGCCAATCCGCTGCCCGCAGAAGCGACCCGCGAGGGCGGCGGCATCGAGCAGTTCGAGGTGGTCGAGGGCACGCAGGCCAGCCGCTAAGCCAGCCCCTGAGCCAGCCTCTGAATTAGATCAGCCCATTGATCCGCAGGATAAACACGCCTAGCGTCACGCTGATGCTGGCCATCAGAGTGGTCAAGGCAATGATGTTGGCGGTCAGCGTCTCGTCGCCGCCCATGGCCTTGGCCATGACGAAGGCGGCGGCGGCGGTGGGGCTGGCGAAGTACAGAAACAGCACGCCGAGCTCTGGCCCGCGAAACCCTGCCGCCATGGCCCCCAGAGTTGCCAAGAGCGGAATCACCACCATCTTCGCCAGGCTCGCGCTGACGGCGGTGCGGTAACTGTTTTTCAGCGCTCGGGTCGAGATGGTGGCGCCGATACAGATCAGGGCCAGGGGCAGCGTCAAGGAAGCAAAGTAGTCACCGCTGGTTTCGAGCCAGGCGGGCAATTGAATGCCCAGGGCCGCCAGCGGTAATGCCGCCACCACGGCCAGGATCAGTGGGTTGGTCAGGATGTGGCGGAGGATGCTTTTCCAGTCGATGGCCCGACGCTCGCCATGCTCATCCAGCTGGTAGGCAGCCAGTACCACGACCGACAGGATGTTGTAGCTCAAGATCACCACGCTCAGCAGCAAGCTGCCCAACGACAGCCCGACATCACCGTACATGCCGGCGGCAAGCGCGAGCCCCACTACCCCGCAGTTGCCGCGGAAGGCGCCTTGCACGTAGACGCCACGCCGATGGCGCTTGACCTTGAGCGCGGCATAGCCCCAGCTGAGGATGAAGCTCGCCAAGGTGGCCAGGCCGAAATAGAGCAGCATCCAGGGGTTGAGGGTCTGGGCGATGTCGGTATGAATCAGGCTGAGAAACAGCATGACCGGCAGGGTGCCGCGGAAGACCAGCCGAGAGGCGGTGTTGACGAAGGACTGGTCGATCCAGCCCAGGCGCTTCAGGCCGATACCGATAAACACCATGGCGAATACCGGCAGGCTGATGTTCAGCGTCGAGACAAAGACGTCGAGCAGGGTCATGGGTGCGCTTGAAAGCCTCCGTGTCAGGCGCTGATTCGTCCATGAGATGTCCCACGACGGAGCTAGGTGCGCGCCTTGAACTTTGGTCTCAATCTACCATAACGCCTCTTGTCAGTCAGGACGCAAGTGTCTAGCTTGTACTTTGTATGATGTATGACTTGAGGGCGTCGAGACCCTCACGTCTCGCCATGTGAAGTGTGATGCGACAGGTGTTGCGAAGACGCAACGACATGAAGACAGGAGGACGTCCCGGTGAAATTTACCCATGCACAGGTCAAGCAGGCGATCAGCGATGGTCTGCTGTCATTTCCCGTCACCGATTTTGATGACCAGGGCCGCTTTGATGCCGACAGCTATCGTCAGCGCCTTGAGTGGTTTATCAGCCATGAGATTTCGGCGGTATTCGTGGCTGGCGGCACGGGAGAGTTCTTCAATCTCTCGATCCAGGAGTTTCGTGAGATTGTGCGTCTGGCAGTGGAAGTGGTTGACGGCAAGCTGCCGGTGATTGCCAGCGCAGGCCTCAGCGTGGCGACCGGGAGTGAATTCGCCCGCATTGCAGAAGAAGAGGGAGCCGACGGCATTCTGCTGATGCCTCCTTACCTGACCGAGTGTCCCCAGGACGGCCTGGTGGAGTATGCCGGACAGATTTGTGCGTCTACCAGCATCAGCGTGATCTACTACAACCGTGGCAATGGGGTGCTGAACCCTCAGTCGGTGAAGCGTCTGGCCGATGCCCATCCCAATCTGGTAGGGCTCAAGGACGGCAAGGGCGACATGCAGGCGCTCAACCGGGTGATCAAGACCGTCGGCGAACGCCTGGCCTACGTGGGCGGAGTGCCGACTGCCGAGATCATCGCCGAGTCTTACCTGGCCATGGGGGTGAATACCTATTCCAGTGCGGTGTTCAACTTCGTGCCGGACATGGCGGTGACCTTCTACAAGGCACTGCGCGGCGGTGATACCGACACCGTGCGCAAGATCTCCCGCGAGTTCTTCCTGCCATTCGTTGCCCTGCGTGACAACAAGGCTGGCTACGCGGTCAGCCTGATCAAGGCCGGCACCGACCTGATCGGCCGTTCGTCCGGCTCTGTGCGTGCGCCGCTCGAGATGCCGACGGCGGACGAGCGCAAGCAGCTCGAACAGCTGATCGAGCGCGCCCGTTCCTTCTGATTCTCCTGGCGGAATATCCGCCCCCGGCCCTGCTTGCAGGGCCAAGCACGAAGCCACCCACAACCATTTCAATCAGGTGACTCCATGAGCATGCCAAGACTCTCCATTACCCTGGCCACCACCGCTCTGGCGGCCTCTATGGCCCTGTCGAGCAGCGTGGCACTGGCCGCTGACGGCCCGCTGCGCGGCAACATTCGCGTGGTCATCGGCTCGAGCTCCACCGGGGGCGATACCTACCAGAATTCCGCCATCGTGGTCGACCAGCTGTCCGAGGCGCTGGACCTGAACATGAAGGTTGACGCGGTGGGTGTCAGCGCCGCCTATCGAGCCCTGGATCGTGACCCCCGTGGCAATACCCTGATGATCTTCCACGATCAGGCCTATCTGGGTAATCAATATGGTGTCGAGGGCTACAAGGATCCGTTCGAGAACTACATCATCGGGCCGACCATCGCCATCAATCCCGGCAACGCCTATCTGGTACCGAAGGATTCGCCGTACCAAAGCCTGGACGACATCATCGAGGCGGTAGGCAGCGGCGAGACGGTACGTGTGGCCATTCAACCGGGTGGCGTCTCGGAGATCGGCTACACCGCGCTGAAGAATGCGATTCGCATCGAGCACCCTGGCAGTGAGGAGAACCTGGTAGCGGTGAACACCGGCTCCCAGGCAGACAAGAACCAGCTGTTGTTTGATGACCAGGCTGACCTGATCAATGGCTCGGTGCAGGCCAACGAGCAGTACACCCGCCTGCCAGAAGATGACCAGAAGGCGATGCGCTTTGTCTGGCTGACGGCGCGTCACGACACGCTGCAGCAAGCCCATGAAGAGGGACTGGGTCAGACCGATCGCGAGACCCTGCTTCAGTTCGTCGAGCCCAACGTCGAAGTGACCATGGGCGACGCCGGGAACTTCGCCTTCGATAAGGAATTCTTCTTCCTTTACAACAAGGACATGAATCCCGAGATCGTCGAGCAGATCGACGCCACCCTGGCCGAGATCTACGCCGAGGGCGAGATCCAGGAAACCCAAAAGCAGTCGTTCTTTATCCCCGACTTCATGCCGTCCGACGAAGCCCAGGCTCACCTGCGCGAAAAGGCAGATCGTTACGCCGAGATCATCGACAGCATCAAGCCGTGATCTGCTGACCGATCGAGAAGGGCCGGCGGCGACCCGTCGCCGGCGCCTTCACTGTCACCTCATCTTGCAAGGCTCTCCCGACAGGCCTTCACGGAGCCGCTATGGAAACCTCCCCGCTGAGTGTGTCGATCGACTTCGACTCGTCTCATCTGTTTTTTCCCACGATCATTCATTGGGCGCTGGCACTGCTGTTTGCCCTGGTCGTGGTGTTTCGTCTTGTGCCCTTTCTCGCCGCGGTCAAGCGCGGAGAAAAGACGCTGCCGATCATCGGCGAGTCCATGGATGGAGTTCGTTTCTTCGGCACGCTGGTGCTGATTGTCGGCTATTTCGCGCTGATGTCAGTGGTGGGCAACCTGTTTCCCTACACCGGCTATGGCTTCTTGTTCGTGTCCATCGTCTTTCTGTTTTTGATGTCGATGATGTACATGCATACCCGAACCCGCCGCAAGGTGATCACCGCTGCCATCAATGCCGTGGTGGCGCCATCCCTGGCCTGGCTGATCTTCGCCAAGCTGTTCTACATCACCTTGCCGTAGGGGAGCGTTGACCCATGGAAATCCTGTCCTACCTCGATATCACCTTTTTCTTGCTAGCATCGATCGGCACGCTGATTGGTATCATCTTCGGCGCCATACCCGGCATGACCGCGACCATGGCGGTGGCGGTGTGCCTGCCACTGACCTATGCCCTCGGACTGGAGCACGGCCTGGCGCTGTTGCTTGGTCTCTATGTCGGCGGCATTTCCGGCGGCATGGTACCTGCCGTGCTGCTCAATATTCCGGGAACGCCGTCCTCCATCACCACGACGTTCGATGGTTATCCCATGGCCCAGAAGGGGCTGGGGGAAATGGCGTTGCGCGTCTGCGTGGTGTCTTCCCTGGTGGGGGGGCTGATCAGTGCGATGGTGCTGTTCTTCTTTGCCCCGCTGCTGGCGGAATTCTCGATCAAGTTCTCCTATGTCGAGAAGTTTCTGATTATCTTGCTGGCGCTGACGGTGATTGCGTCGATGTCGAGCAACATGCTGATTGGCATCTTCAGCGGCGTTATCGGTATCTGGCTCAGTCTGATCGGTACCTACAGCCTGTCTGATGGCGGCAACGGCAAGACCCGCTTGATGTTTGATGCTCTTGAGCCCTACCTGGTGGATGGCTTCTCGCTGCTGCCGGTATTGATCGGGATCTTTGGTATCTCGACGATCCTGCTGGAAGCGGAAAAGGGCGTGAAAAGCGGCCTGTCCGGCGCCAAGCTCGACATGGGCAAAGGCGGTGGTTTTTCCTTTGGGCTGTTCAAGGGGCGCCTTACCAACCTGACACGCTCATCGTTTATCGGCACCTTCGTTGGCATGCTGCCGGGAGTCGGCGGCAGCGCTGCTTCGGTACTGGCCTACACCCAGGAAAAGAACCTGTCTCGGGACTCGAGCGAGATGGGCAAGGGGGCGCCCCAAGGGTTGATTGCCTCGGAGTCGGCCAACAATGCACTCACTGGTGGCGCACTGATACCGCTGTTGTCCCTGGGGATTCCCGGTGACTCCACTACGGCGGTGCTGATTGGTGCCTTCACCCTTCAGGGGATCCAGGTCGGGCCGCTGTTCATTCCTGAAAACCAGGATACCTGGACGGTGATGATGATCGCGCTGGTGTTTGCCAACGTCGTCATGTTTTTCCTGATGTTCTACGCCATCAAGTACATCGCCAGGGTGGTACTGGTGCCCAAGTACATCCTGTATCCCATTATCGTGATGATGTGTGTGGTGGGCGCTTACGCGATCAACTACGGCATCATGTTCGATGTCTGGACGCTGCTGATCTTCGGCATCTTTGGCTATCTGATCGAGAAGATTGGACTGGAGGTCGCGCCGCTGATCATCGGCTTTATCCTGGGTAGCTCCGCCGAGGTCTACTTCGTCAAGAGCCTCGAGTCCTTCGGCACCTACTCCATCTTCTTTACCAAGAGCCCCATTGCGGTCGTGCTGTGGCTGTTGATCGCGGCGTCGATTGGCTTCTCCATCGTGCTCGGACTGAAGAGTCGTGCGCGCCAGAAGATGGAGCTGAGCCAGGTCACCGGCAGCACCCAGCAAGGAGATCGCCATGACGGCTAACAACCAGGCGAATCAAAGCCGTGTCATCCGCGTCCATCCCAGCGATAACGTAGCGATTGTGGTCGGCCAGGGCGGCTTGCCTGCCGGTACGCGGCTGGACGACGGAGTGGTGCTGGGGGTGGATATCCCCCAGGGCCACAAGGTGGCGCTGACCGACATCGGCGAGGGCGAGCGGATCATTCGCTACAACGAGGTCATCGGCACGGCGCTGTCCGCCATTGCTCGTGGTGGCCATGTCAACGAGAACAACGTCCGCCTGCCGATCCCGCCAACCCTTGACGAACTGCCGCTGGCGACCCGTGAAGCGCCCCCTGTGGAGCCCCTGGAAGGCTATACCTTCGAAGGGTTTCGCAATCCCGATGGCAGCGTCGGCACACGCAATGTGCTGGGAATCACCACCAGCGTGCAGTGCGTGGCGGGAACGGTGGATCACGTGGTGGCCAGGATCAAGCGCGAACTGTTGCCGCGCTTTCCCCATGTCGATGACGTGGTCGGGCTTAACCACAGCTACGGCTGTGGCGTTGCCATTGGCGCGCCTGCCGCGATAGTGCCGATTCGCACGCTCAAGAACCTGGCGCGCAACCCCAATTTTGGTGGCGAGGTGATGGTCATCGGCCTGGGCTGCGAGAAGCTTCAGCCCTCGACCCTGATCGACGATGCGCCGGTCAAGATCTTCGAGCGCAGCGCCGATGCCTTGACGCACGACGAGACCAACGACGATGCCAATGTGCTTAGCCTGCAGCACGAGTCCTTCGAGGGCTTCGGCGAGATGGTCGAAGGCATCATGGAAATGGCCGAGCGCCACCTTGAACGCTTGAACCGGCGTCGTCGCGAAACCTGCCCGGTGTCCGAGCTGACGGTGGGCATGCAGTGTGGCGGCAGTGATGCGTTTTCCGGGGTGACCGCCAATCCGGCGGTAGGCTTTGCCACGGACCTGATCGTAAGGGCCGGCGGTAGTGTGATGTTCTCCGAAGTAACCGAGGTGCGTGATGCCATCCACCTGTTGACGCCGAGAGCCGTCGACCGCCAGGTTGGCCAGGCGCTGATCGACCAGATGGCTTGGTACGACGACTATCTCGCCCAAGGCCAGGCAGACCGCAGCGCCAACCCATCACCGGGCAACAAGAAAGGTGGGCTCAGTAACATCGTCGAGAAGGCGCTGGGATCGGTGATCAAGTCCGGAAACTCCCCCATTGTGGACGTCATCGGCCCAGGCGAGCGCCTGCGCAAGCGCGGCCTGACCTTTGCCGCCACTCCCGCCAGCGATTTTATCTGCGGCACCCTGCAGGCGGCGGCAGGCATGAATCTTCAGGTGTTCACCACCGGGCGTGGAACGCCCTACAACCTGGCGATGACGCCGGTGATCAAGGTGTCCACCAACTCCACGCTGGGACGGCGCTGGCACGACCTGATTGACCTGGATGCCGGGCGCATTGCCACCGGCGAGGCCAGCATCGAGGACATCGGCTGGGAGCTGTTCGAGTTGATCCTCGAGGTCGCCAGCGGCCGCCACCAGGTCGCCGCTGACCGCCTGGGACTCTACAACGACCTGGTGCTGTTCAACCCTGCGCCGGTGACCTGAGCGCTTCATCCTTTTCGATTCGAACGACCAAGAGGCCATGTATTCATGTTCCCCAAGATCACCAAGATGAACATCGTGCCGGTTGCCGGTGAAGACGGTTTTTTGCTGAACCTGAGCGGCGGACATGCGCCCTGGTTCATTCGCTGCGTGCTGGTGCTGGAAGACGCCTCAGGCAATCGCGGGGTGGGGGAGATTCCCTCCAGCGACGGTATCCTCAAGGGGCTCGAGCAGTGTCGCTCCCTGGTGGAAGGGGCCCGAGTCAACGAGGTCAAGCAGGTACTGAGCCAGGCTCGCCAGGTGCTGTCACGCAATGGCCCGGAAGAGCGCGGTCGCCAGACCTTCGATCTGCGGGTGGCAGTGCATGTGATCACCGCCATCGAGTCGGCGCTCTATGACCTGTTCGGTCAGGCACTCGGGATGCCGGTCGCGGATCTGCTGGGCCAGTACGGACGCCAGCGTGATGAGGTCGAGGCACTGGGCTATCTGTTCCTGCTGGGGGACCCAGACAAGACCGACTTGCCCTATCCCAAGGTGGCTGACCCGGTAGACGCCTGGGATGAGGTGCGCTATCAGAAGGCGATGACCCCTGAGGCGGTGGCGAATCTGGCCAAGGCGGCTTACGACCGCTACGGCTTCAAGGACTTCAAGCTGAAGGGCGGGGTACTGCGCGGCGAAGAAGAGGCCGACTGCATCCGAGCCCTGCACGAGGCCTTCCCTGACGCACGTCTGACCCTGGACCCCAACGGTGCCTGGTCGCTGGAGGAGGCGGTACGCGTGCTTGAGCCGATCAAGGATATCCTGAGCTATGCTGAAGACCCCTGCGGTCAGGAAGGCAGCTACTCCGGGCGCGAGACCATGGCCGAGTTCAAGCGTCGTACCGGCCTTGCCACCGCGACCAACATGATCGCCACCGACTATCGCCAATTGAAGCTGGCGGTGCAGCTGAACGCGGTCGACATTCCGCTGGCGGACTGCCACTTCTGGACCATGCAGGGAGCGGTGGCGGTGGGTGAGCTGTGCCATGAGTGGGGCATGACCTGGGGCTCCCACAGCAACAACCATTTCGATATCTCGCTGGCCATGATGACCCACGTTGCGGCGGCGTGCCCCGGCAACATCACGGCCATTGATACACACTGGATCTGGCAGGACGGGCAGCGTATCACCAGGGAACCGTTCAAGATCGAGGGCGGCAAGCTGAAGGTCCCGACCACCCCTGGCCTTGGCGTCGAGATTGATGATGACAAGCTGATGGAAGCCCACCAAAAGTACCAGCGTCTGGATGTCACCAGCCGTAACGATGCCATGGCCATGCAGTATCTGATCGACGGCTGGGAGTTTGATCCCAAGCGCCCGGCCTTAGTCCGCTGATAGCGCGTTGATAGCGCGCTGACAGCACGTTGATAGTCCGCTGTCAGCGCGCACGCGACCCATCACAGGAGACCTTTTCATGACTCTGCAAGGCAAGCAACTCATTGGCAGCCAGGCCGTGGCGGCCAGCGGCAAGGCCATCCATGCCATCAATCCGGCCACCGGCGAGACCCTGGAGCCCGGCTACGCCGCCGGCTCTAAGGCCGAAGTCGACCAGGCCTGCGAGCTGGCCTGGGCCGCCTTCGATCGCTATCGCGAGACCAGCCTCGAGGCCCGTGCGACCTTCCTCGAGACCGTCGCCGATGAAATCGAAGCCCTCGGCGATGCCCTGATCGAACGCGCCATGCAGGAGTCCGGCCTGCCCCAGGCGCGCCTGAACGGCGAGCGCGGACGCACCTGCGGCCAGCTCAGGCTGTTCGCCTCCGTCGTGCGTGCCGGCGAATGGCTGGACGTGCGCCATGATCCGGCCCTGCCCGAGCGTCAGCCGCTGCCCCGGGTCGACCTGCGTCAACGTCAGATCCCGCTGGGGCCGGTGGCAGTATTCGGCGCCTCCAACTTCCCCCTGGCCTTCTCGGTGGCCGGTGGTGATACCGCCTCGGCCCTGGCCGCCGGCTGCCCGGTCATCGTCAAGGCCCACTCGGCCCACCCCGGCACCTCCGAGCTGGTCGGTCGCGCGGTGCAAAAGGCGGTGGCCCGCTGCGAGCTGCCCGAAGGCGTGTTCTCGCTGCTCTATGGCTCCGGTCGTGAAGTGGGTCAGGGCCTGGTCAGCGATCCGCGGATCAAGGCCGTGGGCTTCACCGGTTCCCGCAGTGGCGGTACCGCGCTGATGCAGACCGCGCAGGCACGCCCCGAGCCGATTCCCGTCTACGCCGAGATGAGCTCGATCAATCCGGTATTCCTGCTGCCCGAGGCCCTCAAGGCCCGTGGCCGGGAGCTGGGCGAGGCCTTTATCGGTTCACTGACCATGGGCGCCGGCCAGTTCTGCACCAATCCGGGCCTGGTCATTGCGGTCAAGGGCGAGGCGCTGGACGGCTTCGTCGAGGCCGCCGCCGAGACGATCCGGTCGGCGTCCGCCCAGACCATGCTGACCCCCGGCATTCATGACGCCTACACCCAGGGCGTGAAGACCCTGGCGGATAGCCAGAGTGCCCGGGAAGTGGCGCGCGGCCCGGCAGGCGACGGTCCCAACCAGTGTCAGGCAGGGCTGTTCGTGGCCGACGCCCAGGACTTCCTCAAGGATGACGCCCTGCAGGCGGAAGTGTTTGGCTCCACCTCCCTGGTGGTGCAGTGTGCCGACCTCGATGAGGTCAAGGCCCTGGCCGAGGGTCTGGAAGGCCAGCTGACCGCCACCCTGCAGATGGACGATGGCGACGTCGACGCCGCCCGTGGTCTGCTGCCGATCCTCGAGCGTTGTGCTGGCCGAGTGATGGCCAACGGCTGGCCGACCGGTGTCGAGGTATGCCACGCCATGGTTCACGGTGGCCCTTACCCGGCGACCTCGGACTCGCGTACCACCTCTGTAGGCAGCGCTGCCATTCACCGCTTCCTGCGTCCGGTGTGCTACCAGAACCTGCCCGACAGCCTGCTGCCTGACGCGCTGAAAGACGGCAATCCGCTCAAGCTCCGTCGTCTGGTGGATGGCAAGCGCGAGTCCTGATGCGGATCTAGCTGGCACTATCCCTATCCCTCAAGAGGTAACCAAGGCCCGGTGATACTATCACCGGGCTTTTTCATGGCCTTGGCATAGGAGCCATCTTGTGAAGCGCCAGAAGTGTCTCATTCAGTGAGGTTGCCTGGGGTGTCGTGCACCAGATTGCGGCTCTTCTGGTGCCCCTTCTTATGGCAAGTGTGGCGTCAATTCATCGCGAGCGACCAATTGCGTGCCACTGGCATGTGCTGAGCGTCTAGATCAAGCGCCAAACACTCAGCAGCAGCAACCCCAGGCTGATGGTGACGATGCTCAATAGGGTGCTGAGCATGATGATATTGGCAGCGAGGTGTTCATTGGCACCCGCGCCGCGAGCCATCACATAGGCAACGGCGGCGGTAGGACTGCCCAGAAACAGGAACAGCATGCCAAGTTCGGTATCTCGATAGCCTGCTGCCAAGGCCAGGCCAACGCCGATGGCTGGCATCAGTACAAGTTTCCACAGGCTTGCGGATAGGGCCAGGGCTCCGCTTTCCCTGGCGGCCTTGATGCTCAGGCTTCCGCCAATGCAGATCAAGGCCAGCGGCAGCGATAGAGAGGCCAGGTAGTCGCCTGACGTCATCAGCCAGCTTGGCAGATCGACGTGCAGGTAGGTCAGCGGCAGAGCTGCGGCGATACCGATGATCAGCGGATTGGTGGCGACGTCCTTGAGGATATCCAGCGGACGCGAGCTGACGACGGGGCTGTAGACGGACAGCACGATAGCTGACATGACCAGGTTTACGATAATGATGCCGCCGGCCATGATGCTGCCCAGTGATAGGCCGGTGCTGCCGTACATGTTGGCCGACAGGGCAAGACCGACGATACCGCAGTTGCCGCGAAAGGCGCCTTGTACATAGACCCCGCGGTCCTCCCTGGGGCAGCGCCACAGGGCCCAGGCCCAGATGATAAAGAAGATGACCGCAGAGATGCCCAGATAAAACGCTACCAGCCCGAGCTTGAGGTCATCCCCCGGGGTGGCCCGCAACAGACTCAGGAACAGCAGGGTCGGCATGGTGACCCGAAATACCAGGCTTGACGCGGTGTTCACGAAGGATTGGTCGATCCAACCCAGGCGCCTGAGGGCTGCGCCGATGAATACCATGGTAAAGACCGGAAGACTGACGCCGAGGGTGCTGGACAGTAGTGGCAGATCGATGACAGGACTCCTCGTCGACAAAGTGCTTTTAGATACTATGTATGATTAATTGTCTCGGGAAAAGAGGATATCGTCCTGAGTCTTCTGGAGACCTTGCAGGGCAGGGTGGTCGTTAGGGCGTGTCGTTAGAGCGGGCTGATTGTTTGGGCGTCCCATGAGAGCGGGTCGCCAGGGCGAGCGTCAAGCCGCTGGCAGGAGCCCGCCGAGGCATCCAGATAAGGTGCCTGGCAGGCCGGATCAAGGCGCTTCAAGCGTCGTGGGTGTCAGTCGCTTTTTCGTCACTTTTTTCGCTGAGGTCATCATCCCGGGTGGTGACGGTGGTTACCGTCGCCACCGGGGTGGCTGCTGGCGGAGCCTGGGTGGTTCGCACGTCGACCCAGTGGAGCAGGGCAAGTTGTGCAAACAGCGCCGTGAAGCAGATCAGAAGGGGCTTGAACATGGGGCGTCAGTCCTGAGAAACCATATAAGGTAAATTTAACACGACTTTGGCCGCCATCGCTGCTGCTATCTCTAGCTCTCCTGGTCTCTCGGCTCTCTTAAACCTCTTCAGCCCCTTGAGCCTCTTGATCCCTTGGGTGCCTTGGTCTTACGGGGCCGTTGGCCAGCCCCTGTTCGACATGGTCAGCCCAGGCGCCTGCTGTAGCTGATCAGGCAAAGGCATTCAGGCACCAGGTGATGGCCGGAATGGCCACGATATCGATCAGTACCGCTCCGCATAAGGGAACGATGATGAAGGCCTTATGGGAAATGACGCGATAGTGATCGCAGACGGCGCTCATGTTGGCGACCGCGTTTGGGGTGGCCCCGAGGCCATGACCGATGAAGCCTGCCGTCAGCACGGCCGCGTCATAGTTGCGTCCAAGCAGGCGGAACAGGACAAAGATCGCCAGCATGACAATGGCCAGCGTCTGGACCAGAAGTATCAGCAGCAACGGCCCGCCCATCTCCTGCAGCTGCCAGATTTTCAGGTTCATCATCGCCATGGTCAGGAAAATGCCCAGTGCGACGTCCCCTACGCTGGACAGGGCATTGTCCGGGAGGCTGATCCATTGAAAGCGATCGTTGAGGTTACGCAGCAGGATCGCCACAAACATGGCGCCGACGTAGCTTGGCAAGATGATACCGAGCTGACTGGACAGCAGACCCTTGAACCAGACTCCCAGCACCATGACCGGTACGACCACGGCCAGCACGTTCAACAGGACACGGCCGTCAAGCTGTCCCTGGGTCGGGCGCTCAGCTTCGGCAAGACGCTCGAGGTCATGGACGTCTTCGCTGACCAGCGGCAGTTGGCGACGGTCAATGATCCAGCGGGCGATAGGGGCGCCGATCACGCCACCGACGATCATCCCGAAGGTCGCCGACACAATCGCCGCAGTGGCAGCGCCCTGTGCACCCAGGGCTTCGGCTTCGGGACCGAAGGCAGCGGCAGCACCGAACCCGCCCTCAAGCGAAGTGGCGCCGGCCATAAGCCCGATCAGAGGGTCCAGGCCGAGCAGGCTGGCCATGCCAATACCCACCCCATTTTGCATCAGCGCCAGTAGCCAGCAAGCCACCAGATAGACACCTAGCGCCTTGCCCCCCTTTTTCAGTAGCGCAAGGCTGCCGCCCAGTCCTACGGTGGTGAAAAAGGCAATCATCAGTGGGCTCTGCATGGCGGTATCGAGCTCGAAGGTGACGATCCCCATGTCACGCAGCAGCCACGCGAGAAGGGCGAAGCCAAAGCCACCGATGACCGGCGTGGGAACGCAAAAATGCTCTAGCCAGTTCAGACGACGCTTCAGCCCAGCGCCTGTGGCAAGTAACAGCAAGGCCAATGCTGTGGTGGCCACAGCATCGAGAGTAATGTGCATGAGTGTGCTCCAGCGGTTTTTGTGCTGCTTCGAGGCAGCGGAGTGAAGGCCGGTGGCGTTCCCTTGTCAGCGTCTGCCGGGGCGGCTGGCAGGACGTCCACCATGGCAGGGTGTTGTCTTGTCGTTTGTCGTTTCGGTATGGCGTCGTTGCGCCATGCAGGATCGGCGCTGAGATCAGCGGGCCAGTCGCTCGATCAACCGCGCGGCGACTCGAGCGGTGCGGGAGTCGTTATCCAGGCTCGGGTTCATTTCGGCGACATCCACGACCGGCAGCTCAGTGCGGGACGACAGGTGATCGATGACGTCCTCGATGAAGGACAGTTCGATACCTCTGGCGGATGGCGCGCTGACGCCAGGAGCGACCCAGGCGGGAAGAGCGTCCAGACAAATGGTCAGATAGACCATGTCTACCTGGGCCAGCAGTCGATCCAGTGCGTCCATGACGCTAGGGCTACTGATAGAACGGCAGTCCTCATCCAGGACCCAATCGACGCCCAGCGCCTCGGCACGATCAAACAGCGCCTGAGTGTTGCTCGCACGGCTCACTCCCAGGCAGGTATAGCGGAACTCGACGCCCTGCTCGGCACATAGCTCTGCGCACTGTCGAAACGGCGTACCGGAGCTGGCGACGCTGGACTGGCGCAAGTCGAGGTGTGCGTCCAGGTTGACGATGCCGATCCACGGGGGGGACTGACGCTGTTGGGCATGCTGCAGGAGTCCGGAAAAGCTGGCAAAGGCGATTTCGTGTCCTCCGCCGAGGCCAATGACCCGATGCCCTTGGTCCAGCAACTCCGTCACTTGATCAGCGAAGGCCCGCTGGGCATGTTCCAGTTCATCACCGTGGCAGCTGATGTCGCCCGCATCGTACACCGGAGTGTGGAGATGAAAGGCCAGGTTGGACAGCTGACGCCGGATGGCCAGGGGGCCCTCACTTGCTCCAGTGCGACCCTTGTTGCGGGCAACTCCCGCATCCGAGCAGAAGCCCACCAGTACTCGGCCAGGTGCTGAGGCCTCGGCGACGGGACGCACGACTTGATGCCAGCGTAGTGACTGGCCAATCTCTTCGCTGTCGATTCGCCCATGCCATGACCATGGGGCCTGTGAACACTTGCTGCTACTCGTCACTCCAGTAGTTCTCCTAGTCGAAGCGCACTATTGCGGGCCTGGTCTGCCAACCAGGCGGTCTTATGGCGAACTCGAGCCTCTGGTGCCATCAGACTGACGACAGCCTTGAGCTTGCCGCGAGCGGAGAAGACTGGGGCGCTGGCACCCCAGATGCCTCCGTCGATCTCACCTAGGCTGGTGGCGACCCCCTGGGCACGTATCTGCTCGAGTCCTGTGAGCGCGTCGCTCTGTTCCTTTGGCGTTCGTAACGCCAGCGCCATGGCTCTTTCCTCGTCACTCATGAACGCAAGCAGTGCACGGGCACTGGCGCCTTTCAGCAGGGGCTGAACCTGGCCGCGGTGGTAGCAGCAGCGCAATGGCTGTGAGCTGTCGATCATGTCGACGCACAGCGCGTGATCGCGCACGGGCACCAGCAGGGCCGACCCTTCCTCAGTCAGGTCGGTCAGCTCCATCAGCACGGGACGCGCCCACTTGAGCAAGTCGTTGCTGCGCTCAAAGCCTTGCTGCAGCCGCACAGCCTGCGGGCCTGGGGCATAGGTCCCACCTTCCCGCTCACTGACCATTCCCCAGGCCAGCAACTGACGCAGGTGACGATAAGCGGTGGACGTGGGTTGCTGAGTTTGAGCGGCTAGCGCCTTCACCGTCATGGCACCGCCTTGATTGGCGAGGCAGCAAAGCAGTGCCAGCATGCGGTCGGAAGGAGTCATGGCGTACCTCGTATTTTGATAAATGGTATATGGCAAAAGGATTACTGAAGAAACACTGTTATCAATTTATGAGAATGACAAGCCCTAGACTTTAGTTTGACTTAGGGCGTGCAGGAGCGAGGCGAAACGCCTTCTAGGAGCAGCGACGCAGCGCAACGAAGAGGAGCGCGAGGTGTCGCCACCGGTATTGGCAGATCTGGTGCAATGCCAGCGCTGCAGTGCACCACAGGTGAACATTTCACCTGCTTTGTCTGACATTTGCTGTGCCCTGATGCTAATTATTGCTTTGATTGAAAAAGGAAAATTTCCGGGTGGCACCGTAAATGCCTAATAAGAAATACATAATTCAAGACTCTGCCCTTGCTCAGGAGGTAGTAGATGAACGCCCCAGCTGTGCGTGCTTTTTCTACGGAAGACCTTGAGTCGACCCCGCCAAGTCGAGAAAGTGTGATTTCCCTTCAAGGTGTGAGGAAGACATTTCACAGCTCTGACGGTGGCGCTGTCGAAGTGATCCGAGATATTACTCTGGATATAAAAAAGGAGGAGTTTGTCAGCATCGTGGGCCCGAGTGGGTGTGGGAAAAGCACGATGTTCAATATTATATCCAGCCTGCTTGAGCCCACGGATGGTGTCATTGAACTCAGTGGGCGAGACCCTCATTGTGGCGCACGAATCGGCTACATGCTGCAACGTGATCTTCTGTTTCCATGGCGAACTATCATCGATAACGTATGTCTTGGATTGGAAGTTCGCGGAGTGTCAAAGTCGCGTCGCTATGAAATGGCCAAGGATCACTTGTCTCGTTATGGTCTGGCGGACTTTGCTGATCAATATCCGGGTACGCTTTCTGGGGGGATGCGTCAGAGGGTGGCGTTGATCCGCACGCTCATTACCGAGCCTGACCTCATTCTTCTGGATGAACCCTTTTCGGCACTCGACTACCAGACGCGGCTTGTTCTGGAGGAAGAGATCGTATCGATTCTAAAGGAACACAAGAAAACCGTGGTCCTGATTACCCATGATATTGGCGAAGCTATCGCCATGTCGGACCGCGTCGCAGTGATGACCAAGCGCCCAACATCCGTAAAAAAGGTGTATGACGTTGGGTTGTCCCGTGAGCTTGGCTCGTGCCTCAAGGCTCGCAGTGATGTTCGATACCAGACCCTTTTCGATCAGATCTGGGAGGATTTGGACATCCAGGTCGCGGGAGGTGCCGCATGAGCGATGCTCAGACCTTTACCCATAGGATTCAGGCAGGTAGCAACAAAGACATCAGTGAAGCATCGAAGAGATCGGTGCTGCTGACGGACAATCTATGGCGTGGTGCAGGGATAGCTCTGCTCGTTGCGCTGTGGCAAGTGGGAGTCAGCGTTGGCTGGATCAATCCCTTCTTGATGGGGTCGCCATCCGGGATTGCCGAAGAAGCGCTTCGTCTGCTTCAGTCAGGTCAGCTACTGGACGATACCCTGGCGACCGTGTCTGCCACGATTGCGGGGTTCTTGCTGGGTAGCGTGCTTGGCTCGATCTGTGGCTTGTTGCTCTGGTTCTCGCGTACCACTGCCCGAATCATTGACCCGTTTATGGTTGCGCTGAATGGGCTGCCTAAAATCGCCTTGGCCCCGATGATCATCATCTGGTTTGGCTCCGGCATGTTTTCAAAGATCATGCTGGCATTCGTAGCCACCTTTGTCGTGGCTCTGCTGTCCGCTTATCAGGGAACCCATCAGATTGATGGAAATATGATTAATCTGATGAGATCGCTAGGAGGTTCCCGGCGGGAAGTGTTCACGAAAGTCGTGGCTCCGGCAACGTTGCCGTGGATCATCTCTGCCTTCCGCTTGAATATTGGTTTTGCCCTAATCGCCGAGATTGGTGGTGAGTTTATCTCATCGGACCGTGGATTGGGTCGAATGATTTTTGTAGCGGGAAATCTCTTTAATCTCAACGTGGTCTGGGTAGGCGTTATCGTGCTCATGATGGTCGCCATTGCTCTTTATGTGGTGGTGTCCAAAGTGGAAAAGCGGTTGCTTCCCTGGGACCACGCGAGGTGAGGTGTGATAACGACGCAGGTCGTTGATGCTGCAGTGATACTGTTGAAAAAATAACGACAAGGAATGAAATCAGTATGAATGCTTTCTTCTGCTCCAAGAAAATGATGGTGGGTCTCGGTCTTGTTGCTGGTATGTCCTCTTTCCAGGCACACGCTCAGGAGATGGACACAATCCTCATCAACGAAGCCTTCCACTCCCTACTCTACTTGCCGGTATATGTGGCCAAGCACGAAGGACTTTTCAATGAGTACAACATTGACGTGCCTGTCGTGCGCTCAGCCGGATCGGGGCCAGCGGCATTGGCATCGGTACTGGCGGGGGAGTCTCAGTTTTCTGTTCACGGTCCAGAGCATGTTGGCTTTGCCCAGGAACAGGGAGGGAGCGGCAAAGCCATCAGTGCGGTAGCCAACAGTGCACCGGTGTGGGTACTGGCAAGTCCCGACCTCGACTATAGCTCGCCCGCAGACTTGGCCGGCAAGGAGGTCGTGGTCGGGTTGGCGCCAGGTACGTCGAATACGCTCATCAAGCGTCTGATCGAAGATGCCGGGGTGGACGGCGAGGTCCAGATAACAGAAGTACAGAATGGCTCTGAGCTTGGGCCGGTGCTGTCCGGACGCGGCGACATCGCCGTGGCGTACCAGCCCCAGGTCGAGCAGGGTATTTCCCAGGGACTGGAGATTATCCATGCCTTCACTGATGACTATCCCGAGTATGCGTTCTCGACCATCAATACCTCCCAGGAAATGATTGATGATAATCCAGATCTTGTCTTGCGCTTCGTCAATGCGATCAATGATTCGCTGGCCTTGATTCATACCGACGCTGACGTGGCCAAGGCCGTGGCGCGCGAGGAGTTCGGTGACCTGTCCGGCGAGGTGGTCGACGCGGCGGTGCAGCGCATGATCGACAACAACGTCTATCCGGAAAGCGTGACGATTACCGAAGACGCCTTTACCAACGCCATCGAGATGCAGCAGTTCGTTGGCAACATCGAAGGCGAGATGTACTACGAAGATATCGTGGATGACTCCTTCGCCGCCAAGGTCGTGAACTAGGACCAGCGTGTCGCAGCGCGGATCGCAAAAGCCCGCGCTGCGACCCGCGCTGAGACAGAGGAGGGTGACATCATGCTGGCGGCCTTGTTGTTCTTCTGTGCAGTGGGTGGGGTTGCTGGGCTTGCCGCGGGACTCTTTGGCATCGGTGGAGGCGTCATCATCGTGCCTGCACTTGCCTCGGCACTGGCGTTCAAGGGCGTTGATGAGGCTCTCATCATGCATCTCGCGATTGGCACATCGCTGGCCATCATCGTGGTGACTGGTGCCTCTTCAGCGTTTGGACACTGGAAAAAAGGAGCTGTGTCGCGGGACCTGCTGGTGCTGATGCTACCTGGGCTGATGTGCGGTGCGGTACTTGGCGGTTTGGTCGCCGATCACTTGGATGGTCGTCAGCTGGAGCGCTTTTTCGGTGTATTCATGCTCCTGCTTGCAGCGCACATGCTGCTTTCCAAGAGGGTAAGCGAGAAAGCCCATGTCTCGGGGAGGCCGGCAATGTTTGCTGCCGGCACCACCATCGGTACCTTCTCCGCACTGTTTGGCGTGGGTGGCGGTGTCCTGAGTGTGCCTTGGCTTGCCCGCAATGGCGCAGGGCTGACCCATGCGATTGGTACCTCGGCCGCCTGCGGGCTGCCCATTGCCCTCGTCGGCGCCTTGACCTTCATGATGACGGGTCTTGGCCATGCTGGCCTACCCGAAGGAAGTCTCGGCTATCTCTATTGGCCTGCCTTTGCAGGAGTTGCCATGTTCAGTGTGCCGGCCGCCAGGTGCGGCGCCAAGCTGGCGCATTACCTGTCGCCTGAGCGACTGCGAACGCTATTTGCCCTGGCCATGGTGGTGGTGGGGATCACCCTGGTGCTCTGACCATGCCTCAACGAGTGACTTACACTAAGGAATATCGGATGCCGACTGCACCGAAGAGCATTACCGCGTTTCACCAGAACCACCGGGGAGCTGCGGCGAGCGGACTGGACTGGTGGCATCAGTGCGTAGCGCAGATTGAGCGTGTCGAGCCCGAGGTAAGGGCCTGGGAGGCGCTGGCCACAGAACCTCCCACACTCGACCCTACGCTGTCTGACCGGCCTTTGTTCGGTGTCCCGGTGGGCATCAAGGACATCATTGATACGAGGGACCACCCTACGGCATGGGGCACGGGGGGGTATCTTCGTTCGTCTGAATCGCTGGTTGACGCGTCTCTGGTGTCGCTGCTCAAGCAGCAGGGTGCGCTGATCATGGGCAAGACAGTGTCTACCGAATTCGCGTATTTCACCCCGGGCAAGACACGCAATCCCCATGACACCTCGCGCACGCCAGGAGGGTCTTCCAGTGGCTCGGCAGCGGCGGTGGCCGCCGGTATGGTGCCCGTCGCGTTTGGTACACAGACGGCTGGCAGCATGATTCGACCTGCGAGTTATTGCGGTGTCTACGGCTTCAAGCCCACCTTCAACACGCTCAGCACCGCCGGTGTCCGCGGCTTCGCGCCATCTTTGGACACCATCGGCTGGTTCGCGCGTAGCGTCGAGGATGTCAGCACGGTGTTCTCGAGTTTGACGGGAGCGGACAGCATCCGCCCGGCGAGCAGCCTGAAGGGGCTGCGCCTCGGGGTGTTCAGTTTGCCCTCGGCCACGACCATGAGCACGGATGTTCAGCGGGTACTCGCTGAGGCAGAAGCCATGGCGAGGCACGCAGGGGCAGAGATCGTTCCTCTGGCGCTGGGCAGCGATATCGAATGCTTGGTGGAGGAGCAGAAGGTGGTGATGGCTTACGAGTCAGCCAGGACGCTGGCAAGTGAGTATGCCGCCTTTGCGGACCAGATGGGGCCCAAGCTGGTCGAATTGATCGAGGAAGGCCGAGCTATCGGCTGGTCGCGCTACCGTGATGCCATGCGCCGCGCGGCTGCGGCTCGCCAGTCATTGTCGCGGGTGTTGACGACTCAGGTCGACGGCATTTTGGCAGCCAGTGCTACAGGCGAAGCGCCGTTGGGCATCGACGCGACAGGGGACCCCCTTTACTGCCGCGCCTGGACGCTATTGGGCGTCCCTTGCCTGAACCTGCCCATCGGACAGGGTAGCCAGGGCATGCCGATCGGGGTGCAGTTGATCACGGACCGCTGGGCGGATGAGAAGCTGCTGGCCATGGCTGGTGCGTTGGTAGCGCAAGCCAGTGCGGGTCAGCCCCATGCGCTTGAGGGCATCGCGCCAGTCTGACGGTGGCTGACGAGGTCAACGGCTTTACCACAGCGGCCGTCTCTCTGGCGGACATTGTCAGCGGGTACATGTCTGCCAGGCCGTTATCGCAACGGGAGAAAAACGCTTGCCCCGCGATGCGCCGAACGGACGATGCCTTGGGTCAGGTGCTGCAGATCCACAGGATGCGGGCGGGGGCGGGGCTTGTCGAGATGACGGCGTGTCCCATCTGGCTATCAAAGGACATGCTGTCTCCTGGTTTGAGGCGTGCCGGGGCGTAGTGTTCGGTCCACACCTCGACCTCGCCTTCCTGGACCACGATCTGTTCATGCCCGGCGTGGCGTTGAAGCTCACCAAACTCATCAATGCTGGTGTTCAACACCGTGGTCGAGAACACCAGAAAGTCCTTCGACACCATGTCGCTGCAAAGCAATTCAAAACGATAGTTGGGAGTCTCGACAATGTCTCCCTGGCCTGAGCGAGTCAGCGTACGCCAGCCACTGAGCGCACGGCGCTCGCGGTAGTAGAAGAGTTCGCCGACATCCACATTTAGTGCATTGGCCAGCTTGACGATGACTTCGTAGGTGGGCGAAAGCCTGCCGTTCTCGATCCGCGAGATGCTGGCGGCGGATGTGCCGGATACCTGGGCCATCTGAGCGATGGTCAGCTGGCGTTCGCCGCGCAGGGCTTTCAGGTTGTCACCGATGGATCCGGCCTTGCGCGCTTTCTCATGGGGCCGGGGTGGCGTGGAGGTCTCGCTCATGCAGGTCTCCGGCGGCTCCTGCCGTCCTTGATGATGGGGGAGGAGCGTTGATTGTTGGTCTTTTTCATTTATTTTGACTGAAAATTGCGTATATGCAATGCTCAATCACGATAGTGATGCTTAATACGCAGTGTCTGCCGATCGATAACAACGCCGGCTGGGCATTGCCTTGCGCTCCTGTACGCCTATAAGAAATCCAACGAGGATAACAATGTATAAGTTGAACCGACTGGCTGGCAGCGTGACTGTTGCCGCCGCCCTCGCGAGTGTCTCCCTGTCTGCGACTGCCGAACCGATGGAGTGGAAAATGGCCACCCCATGGGGTGGCGGGCCGTGGTTGGAGCGGGACGCCCAGACCTTCGCCGACTATGTCAATCAGCTGACGGCGGGTGATGTTTCCATCGAGGTGTTTCCTGGTGGCACCCTGGGTGGCGCGCTGCGGGTGACCAATACCGTCAAGGCCGGGGTCGCCGAGGTCAGCCATAATTACGTCAACTATGACTACGGCACAGATCCGACGGCGGCGTTGTTGGCCGGTCACTCCAGCGGCCTCACGCCGGAAGAATTCATGATGTGGATGTACGAGGGCGGCGGCGTGGAACTCTATGAAGAGTTTCGCCGTGATGTCTTCGATGTGGTGGCCTTCCCGTGCTCCATTCTTGGCACCGAGATCTTCCTTCACTCCAACAAGAAGGTCGAAACGCTGGAGGATTTCCAGGGCCTGCGCCTGCGCACGTCAGGGGCCTGGGCTGAGATCGCCTCACGCCTGGGTGCCTCGACGGTGGTCATGGCCGGCAGTGAGATCTACAACGCCCTGGATCGCGGCGTGATTGATGCTGCCGAGTGGGGCAGTCCGGAAATGAACAAGCCAACGGGCTTCCAGGATGTGGCTCAGTACGTGGTGCTGCCGGGCGTTCACCAGTCTGGTGGCTTCCTGGAATGTCAGGTAAACCAGGAGGCGTGGGACGCGCTGAGCGCCGAACAGCAGGAGCTGCTGCGTCTGGCCGGCAAGCTCAGTGTGTTCGACTCCTGGCTCGCGAGCTCCTATGCAGACCTGGAGGCCTACCAGGAACTGGTGGACGGTCCGAACGAGATCGTGCAGCTGGATCAAGACTTTATCGACGCCATCTACGCGGAGACCCGCAAGTGGGAAGATGAGTACGCCGAGAGCAACGAATGGTTTGCTCGAGTGCTTGAATCTCAGCGTGAGTTCAAGGCCAGCATGACCAACTGGCAGCAGTACCGTCTGCCGATCGGTGCCATGGCTCGGGACTGACATCGTTGCTGGCGGCCCGGAGGAGGGGATGGTCCCTTCCTCCGGGCCGTTTCCTGTTCTGACTTCCTACTTTCGGGCAATTCAAGATGACGCTTATTCACGCGATCGAGCGGCTGACGCGCTGGGCAGGAGGGCTGGGTGCTCTGCTGACCTTTCCGCTGATAGCGGCGCTGGTCTACGAGGTCTTCAGCCGCTATGTGTTGGGACAACCTACCTTGTGGGCCTTCGAGGTCAGCTACATGGTCATGGGGGCCATCTTCATGCTGGGCATGGCCGATACGCTGCGACAGGGGCAGCACGTCAGCGTTGATCTGATGACGCTGCGTTGGTCGAGGCGCACCAATGCCCTGGTGCAACTGATCGGCTATGCCGTGTTCTTGCCGGTTCTGGCCTGGCTGGTGTGGGAGCTTGGCCAATACGCTCACGAAGCGCTTTTATCCAATGAACGCTCAGGCAGGTCGGCCTGGAACCCGGTGATCTGGCCGGTGTTCCTGACCTGGTGGCTCGGCTTTCTGCTGCTGGCGCTGCAGGTCGTGGCCGAAGTGTTCAAGGCGATTGCTGCATGGAAAGGTCAGGCAACCGAGAGTGAGGGCGCCCAATGAGTGATTATCTTGCCCTGGTGATGTTTCCGGCGCTGATTGGCTTCATCATTGCCGGCTTCCCGATTGCCTTCTCGATGATTGTGGTAGCGACGCTGTTCGGGGTAATGCAGTTTGGCGATGCTGCTGCCTACCAGCTGTTGACCAAGATCGAAGACACGGCGTCCAACTCGATTCTCGCAGCGGTCCCGCTGTTTATCTTCATGGGTGCGATGCTCGAGCGTTCAGGCATCGCGGAGCGGCTGTTCACCGCCATTCATTTCTGGACCCGGCGCCTGCCTGGCGGACTCGGCGTGGGCGCGGTCATCATGGGCACGCTGTTTGCAGCAGCGAGTGGGGTAGTGGGCGCGACCGAGGCGGTGATCGGCCTGCTGGCCATCCCGGTGATGCTCAAGCATCAGTACAGCAAATCGCTGATGTCGGGCACCATCTGCGCCAGTGGCTCCCTGGGCACCGCGATCCCTCCCTCCATCACTGTGGTGGTACTGGGGCCTGTGGCCAGCGTGTCGGTGGGATCACTGTTCAGTGGGCTGATGTTTCCCGGATTCCTGATGGCATTGCTGTTCCTGCTGTACATCGTGCTGGTGGCGTACCTCAAGCCAGAAATGGCGCCTCGCATGTCGGCAACAGAGGGTGAGAGCGCGACCCTGGGAGAGAAGCTCAAGGTCACCTTTGGCGCGCTGCTGCCGACGATGGCACTGATCGTGACTGTGCTTGGCACGATCCTGCTGGGTATCGCGACCCCCACCGAAGCGGCAGCCTGTGGCGCGCTGGGTTCGGTGGTGCTGGCGCTGGCCTATCGCAACCTGACCCTGGACGTGCTGTGGAACTCGGCCAAGCGGACCTTGAATATTTCGGCGATGATTCTGCTGATCGTGCTGGGGGGCAACATGTTCGCCGGTGTGTTCTTCGCCGCCGGTGGCATGGCCACGGTGCAGTCGCTGCTGATGGATACCGGGCTGAGCCCCTGGATGATCCTCGGCATGATTCTGCTGATCGCCTTCCTGGCAGGGTTCGTGCTGGACATGATCTCAGTGGTACTGATCGTGATACCGGTGGCCATGCCGATCGTGCGGGCACTGGGGTTCGATGAGATATGGTTCTGTGTTGCCTTCCTGGTGGTCATGCAGACAAGTTACCTGACGCCGCCTCTGGCTCCTTCCATCTTTTATCTCAGGGCGATCACGCCACCCGAGGTTACGCTCAAGCATATGTACACCGGGGTCATTCCTTTTATCGTTGTACAGTTGATCGTGTTGGCGCTGGTTCTGGCCTTCCCTTCCTTGGCGCTGTGGTTGCCTGATCAGCTGAGTGGGCCGTCATGGAAGTAGGCCGATCATGTTCCAAGGAGAGTCGCTGATGCAGGACACTAACGCCGCCAGTTCAGAGGGGACCTACCTGACGCGGGAGGCCATGATGTCGCTATGTCGCAGCGTGTTGGCCCAGCATGGCTTCAGCGCCGCCCAGGCCGAGGCCTTGGGGGCCACTCTGGTCGCGGCGCAATGGGACGCTTGCCAGTCCCATGGGCTTTACCGCTTGCTCGGCATCGCCGCGACGGTACGTGAAGGCGCAGCTGTCGCGGATGCACAGCCGCGTGTCGAGGACCTGGCCCCGGCGGTAGTCAGGGTGGATGCTGACGGTGGATTTTCGCCGGCAGCCTTCAACCTGGGTCTGCCGCCTCTGATCGACAAGGCCAGGCAGGGTGGCATCGCGGTAATGGCCATTCAGCGTTGCGTCCATGCCACCGCCCTGTGGGTAGAGCTCGAGCAACTGACCGAGGCAGGGCTGGTGGCCATTGCCTGCAACCCGACCCAGGCGTACATGGCTCCCCATGGAGGCAAGCGTCCCCTGTTCGGCACCAACCCGCTGGCGTTTGGCTGGCCGCGGCAGGGGCAGCCACCGCTGATCTTCGACTTTGCCACCAGTGCCATTGCCCGGGGGGACATTGAGCTTCACCGTCGCTCCGGCGATACGATTCCGGAAGGCTGGGGCGTAGACCGGCATGGCCAGCCATGTACCGATCCGGCGGAAGTGCTGGATCATGGTGCGATGCTGCCCTTCGGTGGCCACAAGGGGTCGGCGCTGGCACTGATGGTCGAGCTGATCGCCGGGCCGATGATTGGTGACTTGATGAGCCTTGAGTCAACGGATCACGACGATGGGCGTGGTGGGTTGCCCTTCCACGGGGAGTTGATCATCGCCATTGATCCGGCCCGAACAGGAGCGGGAGCCGCTGACATGGGCAGGGCAGAGCAACTGTTCGAGCAGATGTTGGGACAGGGGGCTCGGTTGCCTGCCCAGCGCCGCTATCAGGAGCGTGCACGCAGCGCCCAACGCGGTGCTTGGGTGTCCCAGGCACTGCTCGACGATATCCATGCCTTGATGAACTCTTGATGAACTAGGGCTTGTACGAAAAGTGCCTGCGCTTGGTGATACGGCGTTAAAAATCGGCTCAAAGTGCTCATTTACACCTCGTAAACTGCGCTTTCTCACCGATTTTTGCCTTGTCTAACCTTCGCTCGTCGACTGTTCGGACAAAGCCTAAGCCACCAGGCATGCGGTAGCCCGCATGCCTGCCCACCTTCCGACTGACACCTATGAATCTACTGGACAAGCGAGCGCTATATCTGCACGAGGTCTGCAGTTGCGGGGGTATTCGCGCAGCGGCTGAGCATCTGCATGTCAATCCTTCTGTGATCAGCCGCCAGGTGCGAAGCCTCGAGCAGGAGTTAGGCATGGCCCTGCTGGAAAAGCAGGGCCGCCACGTGGTGCCGACAGAGGCCGGCAAGCTTGTGGAAGAGAGCTACCTGGCCCAGCGTCGGCTGCATTCGGAACTCGGTGATACGCTGTCCCGGCTGCGCAACCTTCAGCGTGGCAAGGTGGTGGTGTCGGTGGGAGATGGCTTCGTCGATAGCTTCATTCGCCATGTCATGCAGCGGGTGGCGGCGCAGTTTCCCGATGTGTTGATCGATATTCGCACGGGCATCTACTACCCCCGAGAACCACATGAAATGGTCGCCAATGATGAAGTCGACATTGCGGTCACCTATGGGCCGGTATCCGACCCCAGGCTTGTGGTGCACTCTTTCGAGCGAGGGGCGTTGTGCGCCCTGGTGGCTCCAAAGCATGCGCTGGCGCAGTACGATGCTGTCAGCGTCACACAGCTGCTTCAGCACAAGTTGATCTTCCTGCCGGACGAGTCCGGGTCCCAGCGTTTTGTCGATGCGATTTTTCGTGCGTCAGGATTGCTGGCCACGCCCTCATACCGCTGCAATCTGCATTCGATCTCTCGACGCCTGGCCTGTGCCGGGATTGGTGTCGCATTCATGACCGCTGCGGCAGCAGGCCGAGAAGTGCGAGCGGGAGAGCTGGTCGCCATTCCCATTGACCACCCCATGGCCAGGGCGAGTCAGGGGAATCTGGTGCGCAGAGCCGGCAGGCGGCTGTCGCCGGCTGCCAGCTATCTGTGGAAGGTGATGTTGGCGATGCAGTGATCAGCTTGCCATCATGTAGACCCCCGGTCCGATCGGCCAGCCCATGGTCAGCCAGAACATCAGGAAGGCGCTCCAGGTCAGCAGGAAGGTGATCGCCATGGGCAACATCGTGGCAATCAGGGTTCCCAGCCCCATATCCGGTTTGTAGCGCTGCATGTAGACCAGGGCGACCGAAAAGTAGGGACTCATCGGCGAGATGATGTTGGTGCTTGAGTCGCCAATCCGGAACATCGCCAGCACGAAGGCCGGGTCAAAGTCGATCATCATCAGCATCGGCACGAACACCGGTGCCATCAGTGCCCACTGGGCCGAGCCGCTGGTCATGAAGACGTTGAGCACGGCACTCATCAGGATGAAGGCGCCAACCAGAGGCAGGCCGGTGAAGCCTGTGCTCTGCAGGATGTTGGAGCCTTCAATGGCAATGAACTGCCCCAGCTCTGACCACTTGAAGTAGGCAATGAACTGCGAGATGGCGAAGAACAGCACCAGTGTGGGGGCCAGCTCGCTGGCCGCCTCGGCCATGCGCTGCGGGACGTCACGGCTGGTCTTGATCTTGCCCACCGCGATGCCGTAGACCAGACCGATGGCGACGAAGTAGCCGAACATCAGTGGTACCAGAGACTTCAAGAACGGTGACGGGATCAGTCCTCCCTCATCGTTGCGCAGAGGCGATGCCTCTGGCAGCACGGCCAGCAGTACCAAGGCCAGATAGACCAGCGTCGTCAGTCCCACACGCTTGAGACCGCGCTTCTCGTCGGCGCTCAGTTCGTGGGTCTCCACCTCAGCGGTAAAGTCCTTGCCAAGCGGCAGGGTCCGTTGCAGCCGCGGTTCGATCACCTTGTCGATCACCAAGGTGCCTACCGTGGCAAGTACGAACACGGAGCAGGCCACGAAGTAGTAGTTGTCCACTGGAGAGATGTACGCCTGTGGATCCACCAGTCTCGCCGCATCGGTGGTAATACCGGCGAACAGCGCATCCCCGACCGTGATGAAGAGGCTGGCGTCGAAGCCCGCCCCAGCCGCTGCATAGGCGGCGGCCGCACCGGCAATCGGATGCCGACCGACGGAGTAGTAGACCATGGCGGCCAGGGGAATCAGGATCAGGTAGTTGGCATCCGAGGCGATGCTGCCGCAGATGCCCGCCAGAAACACGCAGAAGGTGAGCAGCGACGGCGGCGCCTTGGCCACGCTGACCTGCATCAGGGTGGACATCAAGCCCACCTTGTCGGCGAGACCGATACCGAACATCACCACCAGGATCAGGCCCAGGGGCGGGAAGTTGACAAAGTTGCTGACGACGCTGGTCAGCATGAACTCCAGTCCATCTGCAGAGATCAGGCTTCGCACGTGGACCACGGCATCCGTCTGCGGGTTGACCGCCGACACGCCCAAGGTGGCGAGAATGGCAGAAACCACCACCACCACGGCAGCCAGGATGGTGAACAGAATGAAGGGATGAGGCAGTTTGTTGCCTACACGCTCAATGGAGCTGAGGACGGCTTGCATGGCTCTTGACCTTGTTATGAGGTTGTCTGAAACGTTCACTCGCGGACACAGCAACAGAATGTTGTCGATGGTGTCTGTTCTGCTACCGCCGGCACCGGTAGGGGCCGCCGTCAGTTCGCTTGCATCAGGTGTTGCGCCAACGCCACGAAGGTGCCGCCTGCGACCGGCAGGATCTGGTCGTTGAAGTCGTAGTGCTCGTTGTGCAGGTAGGCACTGTCACCGTTACCGACAAAGAAGAAGCAGCCAGGGACCTGCTGGAGATAGAACGCAAAGTCCTCTGCCCCCATGGTAGGCATGTAGTCCAGTTGCTGAATGTCGTCACTGACCTGCGCTTCCTTTGCCGCAGTAAGAACCTTCTCAGCCCATTCCGGGTCATTGACCAACGGCGGAATCTGGTGCTCGTGGAACATCTTGAAGCTGGCGCCGTGGGCGCTGCAGACTCCGTCGACCACCCGTTCGAGCTGTCCGGCCAAGGCCTCGCGGGATGAGGCGCGATCGCTGCGGATATTGACGACCAGTTCGGCTTCGCCGGGAATCACATTGGCGGCCTCTCCAGCATGAAAGGCCGCGACGGTGATGACCCCGGCCTCGAGCGGAGACTTGTGACGTCCCACCAGGCCCTGCAGCTGCTGGACAACACTGGCGCCGACGTAGATCGGGTCCACTGCGAGGTGCGGCATGGCGGCATGCCCGAAACGTCCCTTGATGGTCACGCGGAAGGTGTCATTGCCCCCCATCGCCGGTCCTGGCTTGACGAAGACTTGGCCAGCGGGGAAGCCGGGGCGATTGTGATAGCCGAAGATGGCGGACACGCGGGGATTGTCGAGGACTCCTTCCTCGATCATGCGCGCGGCACCATTGCCACCTTCCTCGGCCGGCTGAAAGATCAGCTTGAGGTGGCCGCACAGAGCGTCTCGACGCTGGATGATGGCTTCGGCCGCCAGCAGCAGGGCGGCGGTGTGGCCGTCATGGCCGCAGGCATGCATGAGGCCCGGATGGCGTGAACCGTGGTCAAAGGTGTTGGCCTCCTGGATGGGCAGTGCATCCATGTCGGCCCGAAAGGCGATCACTGGCCCGATGCGCCCGGTATCCAGTTCCGCCAGGACGCCCGTCCCGGCGATGTTCTCGGTGACCGTGTAGCCGAGCTCCTTGAGTCGCGATGCCACGATCGCGGCGGTGCGGTGCTCCTCGAACTTGAGCTCGGGATGGCGATGCAGATCCTGTCGCAGTGCCACACTCTCGTTGACCTGTTGCGCGGTGAACATGCTGGGTCCTTGTTGTTGACGATGATCCATGGACGCTTGACGTCGCTGAGCAGTGCCAAGGTAGGGGAATCAGCGTCACGGATGCAGCGGTCAACAGGCATGCAATTGTTGCTTGGTGGTCAACAGTTGTGGCGTGTCAGAAACGATCAATCACCGTAGCGCCCACCCCCTTGAACTGATCCATGCTGGTGAGCCGGGCGGGAGTGTCATCCAGCGTAATGCGATCACCCACCAGCAGCGATGGATTCAGCTGCCCCTGCTGGATCATCCCCAGCATGGCGTCATAGCGGTGAGCCTGCATGCCGTGGCTGCCGACAAGTTCAAGCTCCTCGGCGATCACCTTGTGCATGGGGATCGCCGGTGCCCGGTGCTCCCCAGCCAGCAGCCCAATCTGTACGTGCCGGCCTCGGGTACGTAGTCCCATGATCGAGTTGCTGCAGGTGACCTGAGTGCCCAGGGCATCAAAGGAAAGGTGAGCGCCGCCGGCACTGATGTCTTGAATCGCTTCCACCACATCCGATCTTTGCGAGGCATTGATCGTGGCAACGGCGCCCAGTTTCTTGGCCATCGCCAGTGCGCCGTCCGTGATGTCGATGGCGATGACTCGGGCGCCAAGCGCCGAGGCGATCATGATCGCAGACAGGCCGACGCCACCACAGCCATGCACGCTGACCCACGCACCGGCAGACACGCGCCCCTGATCCACCACTGCGCGGAAGGCTGTGGCAAAACGGCAGCCGAGACTGGCGGCGGTGGAAAATGACATGTCCTCTGGCAGCGCAACGAGGTTGAGGTCGGCGTGATGCAGGCTGGTGTATTCGGCAAAGGCCCCCCAGTGAGTGAAGCCCGGTTGAAACTGCGAGTGGCAGACTTGCTGATGGCCTGCACGACACTCGTGGCAGCGTCCGCAGCCGCTGACGAAGGGCACTGTGACACGGTCGCCCTCTTTCCATTGCGTGACGTCCTTGCCGGCGGCGACCACGACACCCGCCATCTCGTGGCCGGGGACATGGGGGAGGGTGATATCCGCATCGTGGCCCATCCAGCCATGCCAGTCACTGCGACATAGCCCAGCCGCTTCGACCTTGACGACCACGCCGTGGGGCTCTGGTGCAGGATCCTTCACCACCCGAACACTGGGTAACTGCTGGAACTTTTCAATGACAACGGCACGCATGATCGACTCTCGCAAAGGCTGAATGTGTCGTTCCATGCTAGAGCGTTGGCCAGGAATTGCTTTGCTATATTTTCTTGAGAGCCCGCAATGTGGAAAGTATCTTTTATTTTCACGATGTTTATTGGGAGGACATTGCGTGAGTGGGCTGGACAGGAAAAATCTACAGCTGCTTGATCTGTTGCAGCAGGACGGTCGAATCTCCAATGCGCGTCTTGCCGAGGCGCTGTCATTGAGCGAGACACCATGCTGGCGACGGTTGAAGCGTCTTGAGCAGGACGGCGTTATCTCAGGCTATCAGGCAACGCTTGATCGCAAGCGTCTCGGGCTAGGGGTGATGGCGTTCGTTCAACTCAATTGCATGGCCCATGACGCCACCACGGTGGCGGCGTTCGAGAAGGTGGTGATCGACAGCCCGAATATTCTGTCATGCCACAATACGACCGGAGATGATGACTTCCTGCTGATGGTCGTCGCTCGAGATCTGGAGGACTACAGTGACTTCATCGAGCGCGTGTTGCGGCGCTTGCCGGGCGTCACCAACATTCGCTCCAGTCTGTCCCTGCGGGAAATCAAGTCCACCAACCGGCTGCCGCTGGGCTAGACACGGCGGAGTGCACTGGCGACCGGGCGCGTCATGCGCGCCGGACGCTGCTGCGGAGCATCGGCGTCACCGGCAGGGTCAGCTGCTGCGGAGGGGTGTCCGGGTGATCGATCTGGGCCATCAGGAGTTCGGTGGCGCGCATGATCATGGTCTGTACCGGTTGCTGCAGAGTGGTCAGAGAGTGACTGGGCCAGGCGGCCATGGGCACATCATCGAAGCCGATGATCGATACGTCCTGTGGGATGCGCAGCTGAAATTCGCTCTGCAGCACCTCCATGGCAGCGATGGCCATCAGGTCGTTGGCGGCAAACAGGGCGTCGGGCGGAGTGGGGTGGGTAAACAGGCGGCGAGTCGCCTGACAGGCGTCAGCGTACTGATAGTTGCCCACGTCGCAGGCATGCAGTGTCTGGCCTGCCGCTGCCAGACCCTCTTCCAGTCCCGCCTGCCGTTGGCAGCTGGTAGACGTGGCGGGAAGACCCGCCAGGTACGCCACGCGACGGTGGCCTTGTGAAGCGAGGTGTCGGCCCGCCCAGTAGCCCCCTTGATAGTTGTCGCAGGCCACCTGACTGATGCCGGCATAGTCCACGGTACGGTTGATGATGACCACGGGGATTTCGTAGTCGGACACCACGGCGGCTTGCTCCTCCGTCATGGTGATGGCAAGCATGAGAATGCCTTCCACCTGACTGCGCAGAATGTCTTCCAGCACGGCATCGAAGCCATCGCTGGCGGGGGCAGAAAACAGCAGCAGGTGATAGCCCTGCTGCCGAAAGAACCGTGATGCCTGTTCGAGCATAAAGCTGTAGAACGGATTCTCCAGGCTATACACCACGACGGCGATGGTCCTGCTGGAGCGAGTGATCAGTGAGCGCGCGATGGTATTGGGGCGATAGCCGAGCTCTCGAGCGGCTTCCATGACCTTCCGGCGCGTCTTTTCCGATACCTTCGCCTCGGGAGAGAAGGTGCGACTGACGGCAGACTGCGAGACACCGGCCAGGCGGGCAACATCGCGGGAGGTGACGGATTTCTTTTTCATCGAGGCATATCTTGTCGGGTGACTGTATTGCCGGCGCTCACGCCGGCTCAATACGCTCCAGAGAAGCATAGGTGGCGATCTTGTCGATATAGACCTGAGCATTGGTCTTCACCGACTCGACCTCTTCCTCGGTCAGCTCACGCACGCGTTTGGCGGGACTGCCGAGGATGAGCGATCGTGGGGGAAAACGTTTGCCGGAGGTAATCAGGGCTCCGGCGCCAACGATACTCTGCTCCCCGATCACCGCTGCGTTGAGGATGGTAGCATTCATGCCGACCAGCACCTCGTCGCCAATTCGGCAGCCGTGCAACATGGCCAGGTGACCAATGGTGACACGCTGGCCAATGGTCACCGGCTCACCGGGGTCTGTGTGGACCACGCAGCCATCCTGCAGGTTGCTGCCGGCGCCTACCAGGATGGGGGCATTGTCGCCACGCAGGACGGCGCCTGGCCAGACACTCACGTCTGCTCCCAGCTGCACGTCACCGATCAGGGTCGCCTCGTCCATCACCATGGCGTCGGCGGCGATATCGGGGGACGCGCCCCCGAGTCGATAAAGCGTCACAACCCATCTCCTTATGCGGGTGCTGATACTGTCGCAATTAACGGCGGGCCAAGCCTAGAACCCGACCTGATCCCCGCCCTTTAGTCCAAGCATCTGGCGCGCCTCGTCGGGTGTGGCCACCTCGAGAGACAGGCCTTCCAGGATCTCGCGGACCTTGGTCACCTGGCTTGCATTGGTCTCGGCCAGCTTGCCCGGCCCAAGCCACAGCGAGTCCTCGAGACCGACGCGCACGTGTCCACCCATGGCAGCGGCTTGCGCTGCAATGCGCATCTGGCTGCTGCCGGCCCCCAGCACAGACCATTCATAGTCATCGCCGAACAGGCGGTCTGCGGTGCGGCGCATGTGCATGACGTCTTCAGGATGCGGCCCGATGCCACCCAGGATACCGAACACGCTCTGGACGAAGACGCGGCCCTTGGCGACACCACGGTCGAGTAGATTGCGCAGCGAATACAGGTGGCCGATGTCGTAGCACTCGCATTCAAAGCGGGTGCCATTGGCATCGCCAAGCGTCATGGCTTTTTCGATATCAGCGAAGGTGTTCTTGAACACCAGGTCACGGCTATTGGCCAGGTGATCGCGCTCCCACTGATGGGTCAGCTCGTTGTAGCGATCCAGCATCGGGAACAGGCCGAAGTTGATCGATCCCATGTTCATGGACGCCAGCTCAGGCTTGAACTCCATGGCGGGGCGCATACGTTCTTCCACCGTCATATGGGGGCTGCCGCCGGTGGTCAGATTGATCACCGCGTCGCAGGAGCTCTTGATCCGCGGCAGGAAGCGCTCGAACATCGCCGGATCCTGGGTCGGCCTGCCATCCTTGGGGTCCCGGGCATGCAAATGAAGCACCGAAGCGCCAGCCTCGGCGGCGGCGATACCTGCCTCGGCAATCTCCTCGGGGGTGACGGGAAGGTAGCGAGACATGGACGGGGTGTGAATGGCGCCGGTGACGGCGCAGGTGATGATGACCTTGCGTTTTGTAGCCATTTCCGTGAAGTCCTTTAGCAAAGTGAGCACAGCGGCGTGAACGTTGCCGCATGACGTGTGCGGTTTAGCGTGGTGTCGTAGCCTGCTGATGGGCGAGCAGTGCCATCAAGCGGCGATCACGCCAGGCCTGGCGTTCACCCAGTTCGTGTGTGGGGAGCAAGGCGCGGCGCTGCTCGTCCAGTGCCTCCAGGGTGGCGTCGAGCCAGGGGTCTTCCTGTCCGCGCTCGCGATCGATATCGCGATACAGCGGGCCGTAGCGCTTGCCGTAGTCGGCAATGCCCGCAGGCGCATTGAGGTCGATGGTCTCGAAGGGGCCCATGAAGGACCAGCGCAGGCCAAGCCCGTGTTTCATGGTCTTGTCGAGGTCCTCGGCGGACACCACGCCATCCCGGAACAGCCGCAGGGCTTCGTTGAGCAGCGCCCCTTGCAGGCGGTTGAGGACAAAGCCTGCCACCTCCTGGTGGACCAGAATCGGGACCTGGCGCGCTTGTTCCATCAGGGCCATGGCCCGCTGAACACTCTGTTCACTGGTGGCTGGCGTCGGTACCACCTCTACCAGAGGAATCAGGTAGGGCGGGTTGACCGGATGTGCCACGAGGCAGCGCTGAGGGTGCTCCAGGTGATCGGTAAAGCGCGAGGCGGCGATCCCCGAGGTGGAGCTGGCCAGCACGCAGTCACTGCTGACCACCGCCTCCAGATCGCGGTAGATCTGACGTTTCGCGGTCACGTCCTCCGGCCCGCACTCCTGGATGTAGATGGCATCCTGCATGGCCGAGACGAGGTGGCTGTCAAAACGAATTCTGGCCATGATCGCGACTGGATCATCGATCAGCCCGGCGTCAGCCAGGTCCGTCAGCGACTGCTGGATCGCTGCAGATGCCCTGTCCAGGGCATCTGCATCTACATCAAACAAGGTGACGGGCAGCTCTGCTCGAGCGAATACGATGGCCCAGGCGCGACCAATGAGTCCTGCGCCGACCACACCGATGGAAGTCGTCATGAGAGCGTCCTGAGGTCAGAGGGATTCGACGTTGGCACAGACACTGAGCGCCTGCCCCGAGATGTTGGATCCGCCTGGTGCAGCGAGGAACAGCGCCATGGCGGCGATATCCGTCGGGTCTACCATGCGGCGCATCGATATCTTTGAGAGGTTCTCGGTCTCCATCTCCTCGTAGCTGATCCCACGCTTGGCCGCTCGATCCTCAATGACCTTGGTGATCCGTGGGCCGCGCACGATGCCCGGAAGAATGGCATTCACACGCACGCCTTCCGGACCAAGCTCGCAGGCCAGGCTCTTGGTCAGGCCGACCACGGCCCATTTGCTGGCGGCATAGGGGGTGCGATAGGCGAACCCCAGGCGGCCAGCCACGGAGGCCAGATTGACCAGCAGTCCCTGACTATCACGCAGCAAGGGCGCTGCACGATGTGCGACCCGGTACTGTCCGTTGAGGTTGATATCGATGGTCTGGGTCCAGCTGGCGTGGTCGATGTCCTCGATGCCTGCCGTCGGGCCAGCAATACCGGCGTTATTGACGACCACGTCCAGGCCCCCCAGGGCCGATGCATCGTCGAACAGGCGAGCGACATCCTCGTCGTTGCTGACATCGCAATGGGTGCGTGTGATGTGTGGCGGCAGGGCATCCAGCGCCTTGTCATCGATGTCGCAGACGTGAACCCGAGCACCGGCTTCGGCAAAGGCGGTAGCAATGGCAAGGCCAATGCCCGACGCGCCGGCGGTCACCAGTACGCGCAGTCCCTGGCGGGGGCGAAGGCTTTCTACAACACTCATGGGGTCTCTCCTTGTAGGGTTACAGCGACGGCAGCCAGGTCGACAGGGCCGGCAGCAGACTGATGATGAGTAGGTTGATCAGCACGATGGCGACGAAGGGCATGACGGCCCAGGTCAGCCGCGCAATGCCGATATTGGTGATCTGAGAGGCCACGAACAGGTTGAGCCCGACCGGTGGGGTAAACATGCCCATGGCCAGGTTGACCACCATGATGATGCCGAAGTGAATCGGGTCGAAGCCGTAGCTCACGGCAATGGGCAGCAGGATGGGCACGAAGATCAGGATGGCGGCCGCCGCCTCGATGAACATGCCGGCGAGCAACAGCAGCAGGTTGGCCAGCAGGATAAACAGCAGCGGGCTGTCGATGGCCGAGATCACGAAGTCGGAGATCATGTCCGGCACTCTGAGGCTTTGCAGAATGCGTCCATACAGTCCGGCGGCAGCGATGATGCTGAGAACCACCGCTGTGGTTACTGCGGATTGACGCAGAATGCCCACCAGACTGTCGAGCTTGATCTCTCGATAGATCACCGTGCCGATGACAAAGGAATAGGCCACCGCGATCACCGCTGCCTCGGTCGGTGTAAACACCCCACCGTAGATGCCGCCAAGGATGATGACCGGCATGAGGATGGCGAGGATGGCTTTCTTGCCGGCGCGCCAGACGTCGCTCAGTGAGCTTTTCTCGCCACCGCCAAGACCGTTGGCGCGGGCAAAGAAGTAGGCAAAGACCAGGAGGGTCAGGGTAACCAGAATGCCAGGCAGGATGCCGGCAATGAACATGTCGCCAACGGACACGTTGGCCGCGATGGCATAGAGGATCAAGGGAATACTGGGAGGGATAATGACCCCCAGAGCGCCCGACGCCGCCTGATTGGCCGCCGCATAGCCACCGGGATAGCCCTTGGCCAGCATCGCGGGAATCAGGATAGAGCCGATGGCCGCCGTGGTGGCTGCCCCGGATCCGGAAATCGCAGCAAAGAACAGCGACGTGACGATGGCGACCATGGCCAGCCCGCCCGTCATGCTGCCGACCAGGGTATTGGAGAAATCGACCAGGCGCTTCGAGATGCCGCCGCCCTGCATCAGGTAGCCTGCGAGGATGAAGAACGGAATCGCCATCAGCGGGAAGGAGTTGACCGAGGCAATCAGCTGTTGTGCCACGATCAGCATCGGCATCAGGTCGCCTTGCCACACCGTCAGGGCAGACGCCAGTCCCAGCGAGAAGGCAATGGGAACACCCACCACGAAAAGAGAGATAAGGGTCAAGAACAGCATGAGGGCCATGATCAGCTGACCTCCTGCAGTCGCTGGACGGGTTGTCCGAGGGCTTCATCAATCAACAGCCCCAGGCTATTGATCAGAATCACGACGCCGCCGGCAGGAATGGCCAGGTATGGCCACATCATGGAAATGCGCGTGCTTGGCGCCGTCTGGCTGGCCACTCGGCCGACCAGCTCGAGGCCATACTTGATCATGACGAACGCAAACAGTGCCGAGCACAGCACGATCACGATCCGCAAAAGCCGAGCCAGGCGCTCTCCTGCATATTCGAGCACGATGTCGACGGAGATCAGGGCGCCATGACGATAGGCATAGCCGGCACCGATAAAGGTTAGCCAGAGCATCGAAAAGCGAGCGATTTCATCGGAGAAGAACAGCGGGCTGCCCACCACGAAGCGAGCGAACACCTGCCAAAAGATCAGTACGGTCATGATCAGCAAAAGCAGGGCGAGCCCCCAGCCGATCAACCGATTGAAGTGCCAGATCGCCGTGTTGGCGACACGCAGAAAGGAGTGCATGAAGGGCCTCGCAGAATGCAGTGCCCCCTGACCAGCTGGCTGGACAGGGGGCCGGGTACTCAGTGCTCGAAGTTGATGGCCGCGTCGACCAGGTCTTCGCCGACGGTCGGGCCCCACTTGGCGATAACCGGACGCACGGCCTCGCGGAAGGGCGCCAGGTCAGGTTCGGTGACCGTCATGCCCAGGTCAGCCAACTCGCCCTTGTAGCGTTGTTCCAGCTCCTGGCTGGCTTCCCGCTGAACCGGCAGTGCGATTTGAGCGGCCTCCAGAATCAGGGCCTGGTCGTCTTCGCTGAAGGAGTTGAACAGGTCCAGGCTCATCATCAGCGGCGCCGGTGAATAGACGTGCTGGGTGATGTTCAGGTAATCCTGAACCTCGTAGAAATTGACGTCGTAGATGGTGGCCAGAGGGTTTTCCTGGCTGTCCATGACGCCCTGTTGCAGCGCTGTGTAGACCTCGGTCCACGCCATTGGCGTGGCGTTGGCGCCCAGCGCTTCCCAGGTATCAACCTGCACGCGGCTTTCCTGCGTGCGGTGGTTGATACCTTCCAGGTCGCTGGGCTGCTCCAGCGCGCGCACGGAATTGGTGTTGTGACGGAAGCCATTCTCCATCCACGCTAGGAACTTGACGTTCATCTGGTCTTCGGCGAGTTGGGCCAGCTGGCCACCGTATTCGCTGTCGAGGAAGGCATAAGCATGCCCGTGATCCTCAAAGATGTAGGGCAGGTCGAACAGCAGGAATTCATCGACAAAGCCGCCCATGGGGCCGGTCGACGCGATGCCTGCATCGATGATGCCAAGCCCCATCCCTTCGATGACTTCACGCTCGGCCCCCAGCGCATTGTCATAGTGGGGCTCGATGGTCAGCCGGCCTTCCGACAGACGCTCCAGCTCCTCTCCGAACTTGAGCACGCCGATGCCCTGCTGGGAGTCGGGTCCCAGCGGCAGGCTGACATCGATGGTCCGCTCCTGCTGGGCGAAGGCTGCGCTGGACAGCCCGATGGCGGCGGTCAGGACGGTGAGGCGGAAAGGAAGGGAGTTGAATTGGCGCATGATGCTCTCCTGTTATCGTTGTGATGCCCTGGGGTGGGGCGGCCGCTGCCGGGAGGCGTGTCTGTGTGACGGGCAGCAAGGGGAATCACTTTTAAAGGCTTGGGAATACGTATTCAACATTAAAGTTTTTATGCCTTTGTTTTTTGTTTTTAAGCATATGAAAATAAAGTAAATATACTTTAGTAGTGTCGAGTGAATACGTAGTCTTTAATTATTCGGAATCAAGATGCGAATGTCGCGGATGAAGGCATTGGGTGTGGGCTATGGAAGGGGCCGATGACGGTCGCCCAGGATGGTCAGTCAGGGCGGTCAGTCCGGCCGATCAGACCGGGGGATAGACAGGCGCTGGCAAGGGGCGGTTCGGGGTGGTGGAAGAAGGGAAATGCGAAGCCACCGTCAAGCTGTCATGTGGTGCTGATTGACTACACTGAGGACGGCCCTGGCGGGGGGCACTTTTCGGTGCGAAAAGCCGTGGCATGAGCTGGCAAATGTGGTTAGCATGCGCCGTCCGGTAGTAGGGTAGGGGCATGTCTCGAGGACGTGCCCTGTGGGCGAGGCGCCAAGCACCTCAACCGGGCCCATTAAGCGAGTCCACGTCACGGGTCGGGCCCGCTGGCTTGCTCGGAGGAGCGAGTCAGGGAGTCTGTCGAGAAGGGCTGCTCAACAGGTCTATCCATCCTCTCTATTGTCTGTGGATGGATCGTTGTATTCAGGCGGGAGCGTATCAACATGTCGAAAGTGATCATCATTGGTGCCGGCGGTGTCGGCAGTGTCGTCGCCCACAAGTGTGCCCAGCTGGACTCGGTGTTTACCGATATCCTGTTGGCCAGTCGCACCGAGTCCAAGTGCAAGGCTATCGCCGAGCAGCTGCCGCGCCCCATTCGCACGGCCCAGGTCGATGCCGACAACGTGGCTGAACTGACGGCGTTGCTCGAGGCAGAAAAGCCCGAGCTGGTCATCAATGTCGCCCTGCCTTATCAGGACCTGAGCATCATGGATGCCTGCCTGGCAGCGGGTGTTCACTACCTCGACACGGCCAATTACGAACCCCTTGATACCGCCAAGTTCGAGTACAAGTGGCAGTGGGCCTACCAGGAGCACTTCCAGCAGGCGGGGCTGACGGCTCTGCTGGGCAGCGGCTTCGATCCGGGCGCCACCAACATGTTCACCGCCTATCTCGCCAAGCACTATTTCGACGAGATCGAAGAGCTGGACATCATCGATGTCAATGGCGGCGATCATGGTTATCCCTTCGCCACCAACTTCAACCCGGAGATCAACATCCGGGAGGTCAGTGCCGAGTGTCGTCACTATGAGAATGGCGAGTTCGTCACTACCCCGCCGATGTCCAAGATGGCGCGTTTCAGCTGCCCTGAAGAGGTCGGTGACTACAACATCTACCGTCTCTATCACGAGGAGCTTGAGTCGCTCTCGAAGCACTTCCCGAGCCTCAAGCGGGCTCAGTTCTGGATGAGCTTTGGTGACAGCTATCTCAAGCACCTTGAAGTGCTGAAGAACGTCGGTATGACGGGGATCGAGCCGGTCGACTATAACGGCCAGGAAATTGTGCCTATCCAGTTCCTTGCCAAGCTGCTGCCCGACCCTTCCACCCTGGGACCGCGCACCAAAGGCAAGACCTGCATCGGCACCGTCGTCCGCGGCAAGAAGGACGGCCAGGAAAAGGTCATGTACCTGTATAACATCTGTGACCACGAGGCATGCTATGCCGAAGTCCAGTCCCAGGCCATTTCCTACACCACCGGCGTGCCCGCGATGATTGGCGCCAAGATGATCCTCGAGGGTCACTGGAAGCGTCCCGGTGTGTGGAACATGGAACAGTGCGATCCCGATCCGTTCATGGCCGACATGAATGCCTACGGTCTGCCGTGGAAAGTGGTCGAGCTGGATCCCTCCTTCCGTCTTGACGTACAGAAGGGCGAGGACCTGTAAGGCGTGGAGATCCTTCAGTTCACGGATATCTCGCGGCTCGATACCCGCGCGCTGCCATCTCCCTGCTATGTGGTGGATGAGGTGGCGGTGGAGCGCAACCTGCGGATTCTCGCCGAGGTGGCCGACGCCAGCGGGGCCAAGGTGCTGTCAGCGCTCAAGGCCTTCAGCATGTGGCATTTCGCGCCGCTGGTGTCGCGCTACCTGAGCGGCACCTGTGCCAGTGGTCTGCATGAAGCCCTGCTGGGCCATGAGCACTACGAAGGCGAAGTGCATGTCTTTGGTGCTGCCTACAGCGAGGCCGATCTGATCGAGATCCTGAAGATCGCTGATCATGTGGTGTTCAACAGCTGCGCGCAGTGGCAGCGCGCGCAGCCGCTGGTGCAGGCAGCGCTGGAGCAGCGGCCTGGGATCAAGTTCGGCTTGCGCATCAACCCGGAGCACTCCGAGGGCGATGTGCCGATCTATGATCCCTGCGCTCCCGGCTCGCGTCTGGGTATTGTGCTGTCGGAGCTGGATGAAGCGACCCTGGATGGCATCACCGGTCTGCATTTTCACACCCTGTGCGAGCAGGATTTCCCGCCGCTTGAGCGAACGCTGGCGGCGGTGGAAGAGCGCTTCGGCCACCTGCTTGGTCGCATGGAGTGGGTGAACTTCGGTGGTGGCCACCACATCACCCGGCCCGACTACCAGCGCGACGACCTGGTGCGCTGCATTCGCTCATTCGCAGAGCGTCATCAGGTTCAGGTGTACCTTGAGCCAGGCGAAGCGGTGGCGATTGGGTCCGGCGTGCTGGTCACCACGGTACTGGATACCACCTTCAATACTCTCGATCAGGCGATTCTCGATACCTCTGCCACCTGTCACATGCCGGACGTGCTGGAAATGCCCTATCGGCCTGGTCTGCTGGGGGCAGGGGAACCTGGTGAGCGGGCTCACACCTATCGTTTGGGAGGCTTGACCTGCCTGGCCGGTGATGTGATCGGTGACTACAGCTTCGATGCCCCTCTCGAGATAGGGCAGAAGCTGGTGTTCAAGGACATGGCGCACTACACCATGGTCAAGACCACCACCTTCAATGGCACGCGTCTGCCGGCCATCGCAGTGTGGAACTCGGACACCGGAGCCCTGCAGGTCATCCGCGAGTTTGGCTACCAGGACTTCCGCGAACGCCTGTCCTGAGGTTCAAACAGGAAAGGCTGAGCTGGCGATGCTGAGTTGACGACGTAAGCTGCGCCGTCTCGATCGCAGCGTCGTCGCCCCACATGACGCCCGCCCCGTTCGGCAAGACCGAGCGGGGCGGGCGTTTTCTGTTGGCGCCTTGATGGCCAGCTAGGCCAGGGCGGCTAGGTCAGGGCAGCTAGGCCAGGGTGGCTATCTAGAGGGACCGCCTAGAAACCTTCGAGCACGACCTTGCCCTTGGCCCGGCCGCTCTCGATCAGGGCATGGGCACGTTTGAGGTTGGCGGCGTTGATGGTGCCAAAGGACTCAGTAGCGGTGGAGCGAAGGTGCCCGGTATCGATCAGGTGCGCCACCTTGGCGAGAATTTCTCCCTGGCGGGCGATGTCGGCCGTGGAAAACAGCGGGCGGGTGAACATCAGCTCCCAGTGGATGGACACCGCCTTGGGCTTGAACGGCACCACGTCGAGGGAGGCCGGATCGTCGATCAAGCCAAAGCGACCCTGGGGCGCAATCAGTTCTGCTATCTGGGGCGCGTAGCCCTCTGAGGCATTGGTCGAGAACACAAAAGCGGGAGCACCGAGGCCAAGGGCATCGATCTGTGCCGGCAGCGGTTGATGGTGATCGATGACATGGTGGGCCCCCAGCTCCTTCACCCACTCCTGGGTCTCTGGCCGTGACGCCGTGGCAATGACGGTGTAGTCGGTCAGTGCGCGCAGCAGCTGGATAGTGATCGAGCCGACGCCGCCGCCCCCGCCGATGACCAGCACTGCGCGAGCGGCGCCGGGGACCGGGTCGTTGATCTTGAGCCGATCAAACAGCATTTCAAAGGCGGTCAGAGCGGTGAGGGGCAGGGCGGCGGCGGCCGCGTTGTCGATGGAGCCGGGTGCCTTGCTGACGATGCGTGCGTCTACCAGATGGTACTCACTGTTCGTGCCCGGGCGAGAAATATCCCCGGCGTACCACACTCGGTCGCCCACTTGGGCAGAGGTTGCCCTGTCGCCGACAGCCTCCACCTCTCCGACGGCATCCCAGCCGATCACCGCGGCCAGGCCTTGCTCGGGCGCTCGTGACTGGCGGATTTTGACGTCGACGGGATTGACCGAAACGGCCTCGACCTTGACCAGCACGTCGTGTCCGCTGGCCTGAGGCACCTCTTGCGCGAGATCCACCAGGGCGTCGTCGCGATCGATGGGACCTGGGGCGTAGTAACCGATAGCTTTCATGGGATCTCCATGGCAGTGGCGATTGGGATATGAGCAACACCTTAGCCTGCTATGGATATTCCGAACACCGTCAAACGCTAAACACTCTTTTCGGGATGTCAGGACAATCGACGCAACGACAGTCTGGCGGTGCCCCCTGCTTCACGACGTGAGAAGCAGGGGGCATCTTGGCAGTGCGGCGGCCCCGATCGGCACGGTGGCCGGGAGATGCGATCAGTCGATCAACCCCTGGTCGGCGAGAAACTGCTCGGCGACGGTTTCCACGACGTCGCGGTTGACGTCCACCTGCTCGTTGAGCCGCGTCATGACGTCATCGTCTAGCGTGGCGGCAAGTGCATTCAGCTGGGCCGCCAGCTCTGGGTGGGTGTCCAGCGCCTCCTGGCGCACCACGGGGGTCATGGCGTAGGGCGGGAAGAAGCCCTTGTCGTCTTCGAGAATGCGCAGGTCGAAGGCCGACACTCGTCCATCGGTAGTCGTGACCATGGCGATGTCGACCTGGTCGTCTCTGAGGGCGGTATAGGTCAGGCCCGTATCCATGCGCTTGATATCGGAGCGGTCGAACTGAAAGCCGTAGATGTCCTGCATCGGACGCAGTCCATCGGGGCGCGCATAGAATTCGGCATTGGAGGCAAACAGCAGCTCTTCGCCGGCGTTGATCGCCGACGCCATGTCCGAAATGCTGGTGATGTCCATGGCCTCGGCATCGGCCTCACGCATGGCGATGGCATAGGTGTTGTTGACGCCGGAAGGCTCAAGCCAGGCCAGCCCCTTGTCGGCGTCCAGGGCCTTGACGCGATCATAGGTCGCCTGGGCGTCCAGCTTTTCGTCAACGCCATTGAAGACGATCAGCGAGGTGCCGGTGTACTCCCAGTAGACGTCCACCTGGCCGTTTTCCTGTGCCTGCCGCAGCACCGCGGATCCCATGCCGGCGCGTTTGTCCACGTCGTAACCCAGATGCTCCAGGTACTGGGCGGTCATGCTCGAGATGATCTGCTGTTCGGTGAAGTTCTTGCCGCCGACCACGATCTCATCGTCGGCCTGGGCGGTGGCGGTCAGGAGGGCGAACAGGCCCGTGGTAATTGTTGTTTTAGCGAAGTGTTGTAACGGCATTCTGACGTCCGGCTGGAAATTGAGCCTTGATTCTAGCCCAAGTCGACAGGCTGCCAAGGGACTGGGTACGAGTCTTCGCAATGGGGGCGATTGCCGATGTAAATGCCTGGCGCGCCGAGACATCGCTACCATGATGTGGCACATCTGCCTACGGAAGGCCTTATGGAAATTGAAGCGTTCATCAACCGCTATCGGCAGGGACTCCACGGACTCGAAGGGATGACTCCCGTTGACGCCCGGCGCGGCTACGAGCGTCTGTGCCAGAGCTTTCAGCTGAACAGTGCCACCATCGCCGACGAGGCCACCACCATTGCCGGGGTGCCGGTGACCAGGCTATGGCCACGGGACGGCCCGCGCCAGGGCGGTGGCGTCGTAGTGTACGCCCATGGTGGCGGCTGGACGCTGGGGTCCAGCCGCAGCCACCGTGGCGTCGCTGAAGCCCTGGTGCAGGCCCTGAGCCGGGAAGTGGTCAGCGTTGACTACCGCCTGTTGCCCGAGTCGTCCTACAGTGACGCTCTATCGGACGTGCTCGGCGTGTGGCAGGCCTGTGATCCTGTCGCCGCGGTGGGGGACAGCGCTGGAGGTCGGCTGGTTCTGGATGCGGCGGCGATGCTGGCTCGGGAGGGCACTGGCGTGCCGCCGCTGGGGTTGATCTATCCGGTGGTCGGCACGCCGCAGGCGTCGCTGTTGGGGGCAGACGCGCCGCTGCTGAGCCGCGATGACGTCCTGGCATTGTGGGCGACGGTCGCGGCAACGGTTCCCGCCCATGATGGGTACCTGCCGCCATCGCAGCATATGCATGTGCTGGCGGCCGAGCATGATCCGCTGACGGCAATGATTGAAGACGCCGTAGCGCAATGGTCCCGCAGCTCGGCGCAGGTATCGCTGGAAGTCGCTGACGGCATGGTGCACAGCGCGTTGCATGGCCTTCCCTGGCTGCCGTCCCTGCAGCTGGTCTGGGGGCGTTTCTGCTCCAGGCTCGGTGAATCCATCGAGGCCGACGGGAGCGGCCGGTAAGGAGCGCGCGCGGGAGCGCGACAACTCCGGCGGAAGCCTCGTCCGGGCGGGTATCCGCCGCGGGTTTGAATGGGGGTAGGATGGAAGAGACATAGGGCGAAATGGGTGTAGGGTTGAACGGGTGCCTATGAGAAGCGCTCGAGCGCAAGGCAAGGTGCGCAACATCGCTTCGACAGACCTTTCTTCTAATTCGAGCTTGTCGCTCTGGTGATGTCGAGGTAAGTGCCGCGTGAAGAGGACAAGACTGTGGTTGGTCGCTGGCCTGGTCGGACTGGGCGTGCTGGCGGTAGTGGGCCCGAGGGCGGTCGATACCGTTCGTCCGATGACCTTTGTCCAGTCCAAGGTCACTCCCAATCTCTACCTGGTCAGACATCCGGTCAGCGACCGGCAGGCGCTCTATCAAAGTGTGCGCCACAAGGCCATGGAAAGGATGTCGGTCGAGTTTGTCGGCAACGAGCACGCTTACCGCAGTAGCCCCTATTCCCTGCTCTTCTACGAGTACACGGACAATGGCGTGTTGTCGCTGTTTGGCGGTGCTGGAACCGCCTATTTTCTAGAGAATCATGACGATTCCGGAAGCTTTGGCTCGGAACAGCTCAGGCTATATGTCGAGCAGCACATCGCCGATTTTGATATCCGTTTTTGCGATGGTACGACGGGGTATCAGGGCGTCATGACATACTCCTGGCAAGGGGTGTGGGCCGGAATCGACGTTATCGTCGATACCTGTCCGCCATCGACGAGATCGGAGCCGGCCGATGCCGAAGAGGCCACCGAACGCGGGGCGATGCTGTAACGGAATTCTCGGTGCCGTGGCGGGCTTTATCGAGTGAGGTGTCGTTTACCTGCTTCCCTGGGGTACGGGCCGTGGCTACACTTGGGCCCTTGTGCCAGTAAAAGGATCCCTCATGGTCAGCAAGCGGCCTGGTTACGCCAGAATCAAGGAGCATTTGCTATCTCATATCGAAGAAGGGACCTTTTCTGCTGGCGATCGCATTCCCGCCGAAAATGCGCTCGCTCGGGAGTTCGGTGTCAGCCGGATGACCGCCAACAAGGCCATCAGGGACCTGGTGCAGAGCGGTCTGCTGGTCAGGCGCGTCGGCTCTGGCACCTATGTCAGCCAGCGCAAGTCCGAGTCGTCCTTGTTCGATATTCGCAATATTGCTGACGAGATTCGCTCGCGAGGTGGCGAGCACTCCAGTGACATCATCGCGCTCGAGGAGGTGGAGGCGTCTGAGGAGGTGGCGGTCTTCCTTGGCGTGAAGACCGGGACCATGGTGTTCTACTCCGAGATTCTGCATCGGGAAGATGGCGTGGCCATTCAGCTCGAGCGACGCCACGTCAATCCTCGACTGGCACCGGACTACCTCAAGCACGATTTCACGCGGCAGACCCCAAACGCCATCCTGGTCGCGCGCTACCCCGTCACCGACGTGGAAAACAGCGTCGAAGCGATCAATCCGACGGCTGAAGAAACGCGTCTACTCGAGATCCCGCCTCATCAGGCCTGCCTGCTGGTCGTGCGTCGTACCTGGTCAGGAGAGCTTCTTATCAGCTATACCCAGCTTCTCCATCCTGGACATCGCTACAAGCTGAACACCTCCCGCCACGGTTGATGGCACGGCCAAACCTTTGATGCTGCTCTGCGCTGCGTCCTCATCCGCCGTGCCGGTTGTCCCGCCACGCGCTCGTTTCACGCTCGCCCTTCATGGGTAGCGTCCAGGTGATGGCGTCTCGGTGCAGGATGGGTCGGCACATCAAGATGTATATACCAATTTATGCCCGCCAAGCCATCTTCGCCTGTTCTTCCTTTGACTTTAGTCTACTTTTTGCTCCTGCCTGAATATCAGTTTGGTTAGTAAAACAAGGGTTTCTGTGATTTTTTTCGAATGAGCAAAATATTGTCGCTTTGCCTCAGGCTTTTATGACGACCAAGATATGTATATACATATTGTGTGGCTCGTCGAGATCGTCGTGCCACGTCTCAATAACAAGACGCTGGAGGACTGGCACGATGAAGCCATTGGAAGGGGTCACCATTCTTGATCTGTCGAGGGTGCTGGCGGGGCCCTATTGCACCGCGATGCTGGCGGACCTGGGGGCGGACGTCATCAAGGTCGAGTCGGACCATGGTGATGACAGTCGCCACATTGCACCTTATGTCCAGGGGGAAAGCCTGTACTTCTCGATGCTCAATCGCGGCAAGAAGAGTGTATGTCTGGACCTCAAGGATGCCACCGATCGCGAGCGTTTCTTCACTCTGTGCGAAGGGGCGGACGTACTGGTGGAAAACTTCCGTCCGGGCGTGACCGAGCGCCTGGGTATTGACGAGAAGAGCCTGGGTGAGCGCTTTCCGTCGCTGATCTACTGCTCGATCTCGGGCTTTGGTCAGACGGGCAGCATGCGGTCAAAGCCCGCCTACGACATCATTGCGCAAGCACTGTCGGGACTGATGGCTGCCACCGGTCCCGAGGGAGGGCACCCCACGCGGATTGGCGAATCGCTGGGAGATGTCTGTGCTGGCATGTTTGCGAGCTGGTCAATCTGTGCCGCCCTGTTTGCACGGGAGCGGGATGGAGAGCGCCCTGGCTGTCACCTTGACGTGTCGATGCTCGATTGTCTGTTCGCCATGCAGGTCACCAATCTGGCGCAGTTCATCGCTGGTGGCCCCACGCCTGCGCCTATCGGCAACCGTCATCCGCTGTCCGCTCCGTTCGATAGCTTCGAGGCCAGCGATGGCCAGGTGATTATCGCCGTCATCAATAACCCGCTGTTTGCCCGCCTTGCCGAGTGCATGGAAGCCCCTGAGCTGTTGACCGATCCGCGCTTTGCCAATGACGAGCAGCGTTGCATCCATCAGGCCGCACTCAAGGCCGAGATCGAACGCTGGACACGTCACTACTCGGTGAAAGACGTCTGTTCGCGTCTAGATGAAGCAGGGGTTCCCGCTTCCCCCATCTGGGACATTGCCCAGCTTGCCGAATCACAGCATGCCGAGGATCGCCAGCTGTTACTCGACATGGGGCAGTGGAAGTCCCCCGCCCAGCCGGTTTTCTTCAATGGTCAGCGGGTCGTCTGCCATCGCCCCGCGCCGACGCTCGGTCAGCACACCGTGGACCTCGATCAGGAGATTGACGCATGAACTTTACCTTCAATGAAGACGATATCGCGTTTCAGGATGCCGCCCATCGCGTCTGCGCCGATGTGCTGAAGACCCATGCAGCCCATTACGACGAGACCCGGGAATTCTGCCAGGAGAGCCTGCGTGCCCTGGGCGAGCTGGGCTTCTGGAGCATGAACCTGCCTTCCGAGTACGGTGGTGTCGATATCTCCAGTATTGGCATGTCCCTGGCAGTGGAAGAAATTGCCTACCACTGTGCGGCGACCTGCTCGTCGCTGACGGCGCACTTTCTCGCCACCGACTCGGTACTGATCGGTGCCACCGAGGCACAGCGGCAGGCGCTGCTGCCGCTGTGCGCAAGCGGTGAGAAACTCGGCGCTTTCGCGCTGACCGAACCTGGTGCCGGTTCCAACCCTGCCGAGATGCGAACCCGCGCGGTGCGCGCCGCTGACGGCTGGCATCTGACTGGCACCAAGCACTACATCACCAATGGCGCCTTCGCCGACTTCCTGGTGGTCTACGCCAAGACCGACCCTGACCAGGGACATCGCGGTATCTCGGCCTTCCTGGTGGATCGTCATACGCCCGGGATCAGCTTCTCCAGCCCAGAAAAGACCCTTGGTCTGCGTGGCAGCCACATCTACGAGATCGGCTTTGACTGTGTGCTTCCCGATGACGCCCTGATGGGGGAGGAGGGCGCGGGGTTCGCGACCGCCATGGAAGTGCTGGACCGAGGACGTGTCGAAGTGGCGGCGATGAGCGTGGGGATTGCCCGAGCTGCCTATGACGCCTCCATCGCCTGGTCGAAGGAACGCATCATCGCAGGCAAGCCGCTGGGCCGACACCAGGGCATTCAGTGGATGTTGGCCGAGATGCATGCCCAGTTAGAGGCGGCACGGCTGGTCACCTACAAGGCGGCGGATGCACGTGATTCCGGGCAGCGCTTCAGCCTAGAGTCCGCGGTAGCCAAACTGGTGGCGTCCGAGGCTGCGGCCAAGGTGACCGATGCCGCGGTGCAGGTACATGGCGGGTATGGCTACATCAGCGATCTGCCGATCGAGCGCTATTACCGCGATGCGCGCATCACGCGGATCTTCGAGGGCACCTCGGAAATCCAGAAGATCATCATCGGTCGAGCCATCACGGCGTAACACCCGAACAAGGAGATATCACCATGAAAATCCTCGTCGCGGTGAAACGCGTCATCGATTACAACGTCAAGATCCGGGTCAAACCGGACCACTCCGATGTTGACCTCAGCAACGTCAAGATGGCCTTGAATCCCTTCTGTGAAATTGCGGTGGAAGAGGCCGTTCGTCTCAAGGAAGCGGGAGTCGCCAGTGAGGTCGTGGTGGCAAGCATTGGCCCCCAGGCCGTCCAGGAGCAGTTACGTACCGCACTGGCGCTGGGAGCCGACAGAGCCATCCACGTCGATGCCCCGGCGGCGCTTGATGCGTTGGTCATCGCCAAGCTGCTGCAGGCGGTGGTCGCAGCGGAAAAACCTGGGCTGGTGCTGCTGGGCAAGCAAGCGATCGACTCAGACAACAATCAGACCGGGCAGATGCTGGCTGCGCTGATGGGCGTACCCCAGGGCACCTTTGCCTCCCAGCTGAGCGTTGAGGGTGATGCGCTGCGGGTCACCCGCGAGATCGATGGTGGGCTTGAGACACTGGAGCTGACGCTGCCGGCGGTCATCACTGCGGATCTGCGCCTGAATGAGCCACGCTACGCCAAGCTTCCGGACATCATGAAGGCCAAGAAGAAGCCGCTGGATCGCTGGACGCCGGAGGAGCTGGAGGTCGTCGTGACGGCTCACCAGCGGCTGCTCAAGGTAGAGCCCCCCGCCGAGCGACAGGGAGGCATCAAGGTGAGCTCGGTCAGCGAGCTCGTGGAGCGACTCAGAAACGACGCCAAGGTGATCTCATGAAGCTACTCGTACTGGCCGAACATCATCAGGGACAACTCGCTGCGGCCACTGCCAAGGTGGTGGGTGCCGCCAGGCAGATCGCGGACTGCCAGCAGGACGCCAACGTCGAGATCGACGTTCTGGTAGCAGGCCTTCAGGTCACTGAAGTGGCGCAAGGCGCTGCCGGCATCGAGGGCGTGAGTCGGGTCCTGTTGGCAGATTCATCCGTCCTTGACCATCAACTCGCCGAGCCTATGGGCGAGCTACTTGTCACCCTTGCCGACGGCTACACCCACGTGCTGGCAGCGGCCTCGACCACGGGCAAGAACGTGTTGCCGCGTTTGGCGGCGCTCAAGGACGTGGCACAGCTTTCAGAGATCGTGGCGGTGATAGACGAGGACACGTTCAAGCGGCCGATCTATGCAGGCAATGCCATTGCCACTGTCCAGAGCCTAGACCCCATCAAGGTCATCACCGTCAGGGTCACCGCCTTTGAGGCAGCGGGCAATCGCGACCAGACCGCTCCAGTATCGGTGCTGCCTGTCACGGCTCATAACGAGCACTCGCTCTTTGTCAGTGAGTCCCAGGCCGCCAGTGACCGGCCGGAGCTGGGCTCGGCCAGGGTCGTCATTTCCGGCGGTCGTGGAATGGGAAGTGGCGACAACTTCGCTCTGCTCGACGGTATCGCCGACGCCCTTGGCGGGGCCATTGGTGCTTCGCGGGCCGCGGTCGACGCCGGCTATGTGGCCAACGACCTGCAGGTGGGGCAGACCGGCAAGATCGTCGCGCCCGAGCTCTATATCGCCGTCGGCATCAGTGGGGCGATCCAGCACCTGGCGGGAATGAAGGATTCCAAGGTCATCGTGGCCATCAACAAGGACGAGGAGGCGCCGATCTTCCAGGTGGCCGACTACGGCCTGGTAGCCGATCTGTTCCAGGCCTTGCCGGAGTTGGAGAGCGCTTTGCAACACCGCTAGACAGCCTGCGCAGACGACGCAGACACCAAGCGACGGGCCGGAGCATGGTCGTCCGGCCCTGTCACGGGCGCATACCGTGACACCTTTTGATTGCCAGCCTCCACTGGAGACACAACATGAATAATCCCAAGGTGGCATCCACATCATCTAGCGCTGGACTGATCTCGCTGGCAGGCAGCTTGATCGGTCTGGGCATCTTCTTTCTACCGCTTCCTGACGGTGACGGACAGATGACCATCCCCCTGGTCATCATGATCAACCTGCTGAAGCAGACCCTGGGGGGAGCGCTGAATTTCATCACGCTCGGACTGATCGTACTGCTGTGTGTGACATGGCTGATGTCACGTATTTCCGGGCATGAAGGACTCCGGCGTTATCATCGTCAGGACGGCACCATGACCGGCATCACCTTCCTGCTGGCGGCGGTGTTCGCTGGGCTGCTGGCGTTTGGGGTCGGCCCACAGTGGCTTTTGCATGAGGACGTCGGCGGGCTTGCCTTGTACCTTGGCGGCAGCGTCTTCCTGACTGTGACCATCGCCGGCTTCTTTGTCATCTTCCTGACTGAGTTCGGTTTTCTGGAGTTCGTCGGCACGCTGATGGAACCCTTGATGCGCCCCCTCTATCGCTTGCCTGGAAAGTCTGCGGTGGATGCGGTGGCGTCTTTCGTGGCGGCACCCGCGGTGGGCATCTTCATCACCAACAAGCTGTACATGGAAGGCCACTATACCGAGCGTGAATCTGCGGCCATTGCCACCAACTTCAGCATCTGCAGCCTGGGCTTCTTTGCCTTGCTGGCCTCCATTGGCGGCATCATGGCGTATCTGCCCCACATGATCCTGGTGTCCTTTGTCATCAACTTCACCGTGGCGGCGTTGATGGTCAGGATTCCGCCGCTGTCGCGCAAGCGCGATGTCTACTTCGCGGGTAACCCGCAGACGGCTGAAGATCTTCAGAGCACCAGTGACACCCCTATTATCGCTCGTGCCTGTGCCGCGGCAGCCGAGCGCGCCGCACAGACCCGTCTGGATGTGTTCTACAAGGGGTTTTGGGAAGCCATTACCTTCGCCCAGAAAATCGTCGCCTACATTCTGGCCATCGCCACACTGGCGCTGCTACTGGCCACCTATACGCCTGTCTTCGACATGCTTGGCAGCGTGGTTGAGCCGCTGATTTCAGCGCTGCAACTGCCAGATGCCAGCGCCATTGCGCCTACCGTACTGGTGGCGATCGCCGAGATTGCTCTGCCGGCCATCATCATCTCTGGGGCAGAGGTCGACCCCATGGCGGTGTTCTTTGTCTGCACGCTGTCGACGGTGCAGATCATCTTCTTCACCGAAAGTGCCAATGCCATGCTCGAGTCCAAGATTCCGCTGACGGTGCTGGATCTGGTCGTCGTGTTTCTGTTGCGTACCCTGGTGGCCTTGCCGATGGTGGCGCTGGCCACTCACCTGTTGTTCTAAGCCTGGTCTTCGAGGTCCGGCGTCTCGCTGGACCTTGGTCACTCCTCATAGGCTGTGCCCATTGGCATCACGGGTGATCACCGTGGTGCCTTTTTTCCGTTGCGCCTGCCTGGCACAACACGCCAGCGCCCCGCTCGACAAGAGCGGGGCGCTGGCTGATGCACGTCGTTGTCAGGTTCAAGCCAACACTTGCGTTACGTAGGGGCAAGAACCTTGGCGAGATGGCTTACTGAGCCGTGATGACGGCCATCACCAGGTTGCCATCTACCTTGACCGGGCCATCTTCGCTGGCGCCAAGGGTGTACTCGAAGACGCCGGTCTGGTTGCCGCCATCTTCGCCGTGGAGCATCAGCATCAGCATGTCACCATTGGCCACTTCCTCTGTCAGGATCGCGGCAATGTCAGTGTTCTCGCCAGCCTTGAGCGGAGCGTAGCCGACTACCGGACCCGGCTTGTGGCTGTCATCGGTGCGGTGAACGACCATCCAGCCGTTGTTTTCGGCAACGATGCGTTCTGCCGTCACGGTGCCCTCGGCAACGGACTGGTCGTCTGCCCACACGCCAAGATCATGGGATCCTTCCATGTCCGCATGATGGTCGGCATGGGCGCCAGCGGTGAGGAAAACTGCTGAGCTGACGAGGATGCTTGCTGTCAGTTGTTTGAACATCATTCTCTCCTGGTGCAGTTGACTGGCTTTGGCTCTCGGGCCCGTGGTGTGGCGCCGAGTCACTGTCAGATACGTAGCCTCTGGGCACAAAGTTTCAGTGGCGAGGTTTTTTTGATCGCTGTGCCTTTGATCGCTGTGCCTTTGATCGTTGTACCTTTGATAAAAAAGGCCGCCGGGAGGGCGGCCAAGCAGGGAAGTGGTGAGGCGAACAGGTGGCAGGCATGCAACGCTCACCCTCGCGGAAGACGCCCTCGCGCCGCTATGGTCGCGCCACTATGACCGCGCCCTATGGCGTGGGGCACTGCAGCGGGGGCACGCTGGTATGCCGTTGGCTGCTCGCTCGCCAGCAACAGATACGTGTCATGAAAGGCAAAGGTTTCATGAACGACAAAGGTTTCAGTCAGAGACTGGGAAAACAGCGCACTGTTGAAGTTCGCTTAAGGCGCTGCTGTCCCGGCGACTGACGTTGGGAGAACGCTGAAGGAGGCACTTCGCAGGACCCCTTGGCAATAGATCAGAGGAATCCACGGGGCCTGAGCTGGTGCTGACAAAGCCGACGCGGCAGAGAGGAAGGCCTCCTCTCTGCGGTCATGGCTAGAGACGCTGGTTGCCGGGGGCCTGGGTGGGATACAGATACCCATGAATGGCGGGGCCCGTGGGCTGGCCGGTGGGTGAGCCTCCTGAAGGCTCGACACTGATACCAAAGGTGGCCCGTTTCAGCAGCTCGGGCGAGTACTGCTGCAGAGCGCTCTGGTCGATGCTCAGGTCGTCGTCCAGGACCCCCACCGACTGTGGCGTCGGCCCAAGGGAGGCTTCCTTGATCCATAGCTGGTAAGAGCGATCTTCCATCGGCTTGGCGGTAACGGGCATGACGTGCAGGCGGCGCTGTTCAAGATTGACGCTCAACATGAAGGCGGGTTGCTGGTCGTCCTGCTGGAACACCGCGACAAACTGGGACTGGTCGGGAGATGACGTCGGTGCACCCACCAGCAAGGCCGCCAGTATCAACGCTGCGGCAGAAGAGACCCCAGCCATCCCTCGCCAGATGGTTATACGACGGCGCAGCCGGGTAACCCGATCATCGCTATGCTGCAACGCGGCCCGAGCTTCGACAGCGTCGATACGTCGCTCGATACGCGCCAGCAGGTGAGGGCCAGGAGCAATGGACTTGACCTCATCACCGAGGGGCGCGAGCCGTGCCTCCCAGGCCTGGATCAGCTGCTCAAGCTCGCCATCTTGCTGGCGTTGCCGGTGGACCTGCTGGCGCTCGGAATCGTCGAGTGTGCCGAGTACAAACTCGGCGGCAAGGAGGTCCTTGTCAGTAAGATCGCTCATGTCGACAAGCATCCTTTCAATTGCTTGAGAGCGCGATGCAACCAGGTCTTGACGGTGTTGACGGGCTGCCCGAAATGGGTGGCCAGGTCGGCCCTCGACCAGCCGTCCAGATAGGCCAGCCGGACCATCTGGCTGCGTGTCTCCTCCAGTTCCTCCAGGCACTGCGACAGGCGGTCGGAGGACTCGTCCTGGTCTCGCTGCTCGAAGGCCGAGGCCTGGGTAGCTGCGGCGTTCTCCAGGTGACTGTCGTCCTCACTCTGGTGGCGGGGTGCTCTGCGCAGGTCATCGATGGCCGCATTGCGGGCGATGGTCGCCATCCAGCCGATGACGGAGCCGCGCTGTTGATCGAAGCGATCTGCCTTTTGCCAAATGGTCACGTAAACGTCCTGAATGACATCGTCTGCCCACGTTGTGTCCTTGAGGATACGCAGCACGGTGCCGAAAAGTTTCGCCGAGGTTGCCTGGTACAGTTCGGCAAATGCCTCTCGGTCGCCCTTTTCCACTCGAGCCAACAGCATCACCAGCCTGTCTTGAGGAGACTGCGCATCACTCGGCGCGGACGTGTCAGTTTCCAGGCGTTGGACATGCGTCATTCATGGGATCTCTGTGACGGGGGCGTGTTGGGCAGCGTGACGCGGCCGGCCGGTTCGGGTCAAGTGGCACAGGACGGGGCGATTCAGGCCGGTAGCTGGTCTGGCGGGATGCCGTGAGCGCGTAGCGGCTGATCGACCAGCACCTGCGTGGCACGTTCCTCCAGAAGGCGCCTTAATTCGGCTGCAGGGACGGGCTTGCTGAACAGGTATCCCTGGTACTCATGCCCTTGAAGCTTGCTGATAAACGCCAGCTGCTCCGAGTTCTCGATCCCCTCGGCGATGATATGCAGCCCAAGGCTTCGGGCCAGTGAGATGACGGCCCGGACGATCGCCGCGTCCTGGCTGTTGTTGGCGATGTCTTCCATGAAGCTGCGATCGATCTTCAGGCGATCGACGGGCAGGTTCTTCAACTGGGTAAGGTTCGAGTATCCGGTACCGAAATCGTCAATGGACATCAGTACCCCAAGCTCCCGCAGGGTGCCCAGGACTTCCATGGCGCGATCCGGGTTCTGCACCAGGCAGGTCTCGGTCAACTCAAGTTCCAGCAGGTTGGGCGGAAGGCCGGTATCGGTGAGCACGGTCTTGATGGTGTCGACGAAACCTCGGTGGTTCAGCTGAATTGCCGAGATATTGACGGCTACCGGCAGGGCCTGGCCGGTTTCCTCCATCCACTGACAGGAAAAGCGACAGGCCGTGCGCAGGACCCATTCACCCAGTGGCAGTATCAGCCCGCAGTCTTCCGCCAGAGGAATCGCTTCATCGGGGGCAATCTGGCCGAGCTCCTCATCGTGCCAGCGCAAGAGGGCTTCTACTCCCGCCACCTGGCCGCTGTGCACATTGATCTTGGGTTGGTAGGCCAGGGTCAGACCGTCGTTGTCGAGGGCATGGCGTAGGCGCTGTTCGAGGATGCTGCGGCGGTCCGCCGCGTGGGTCATGTCAGGCGCAAAAAACTGGTAGGTGTTGCGGCCGTTCTGCTTGGCGCTGTACATGGCGGCGTCGGCATGCACCATCAAGTCGTGGCGGGACCTGCCGTGTTCCGGGTGCAGGCTGATCCCCAGGCTGGTGGAAACCTTCACCATGCTCTTGTGAATCTGGAAGGGCTTGTCCAGCGCGCTGAGAATTCGGCGCGCCATGGCCTCTGCATCGCCATGTGTGATGTTGGGGCCCGCCACGATCATGAACTCGTCGCCACCGACCCGGGCGACCAGGTCGCCATCGCGCACCGCAGACTTCAACCGGGCGGCGGCTCCCTTGATCAGTTCGTCACCGGCATGGTGTCCCAGCGAATCGTTGACCTGCTTGAAGCGATCCAGGTCGACGAAAAATACCGCGAAGCTCGCAGACTCGGTGGCAATCATCGCGTCCAGGTGCTCTTCGAGCTTGAGCCGGTTGGGAAGCTGCGTCAGCGCGTCCTGGTGGACCAGATCCTTCAACTCTTGATTGGCGCGTTGCAGCGAGTCGGCCAGCAGCGCATTGCGCGACGACAGGTGGGCGTCGTAGATGGAAATGAGCAGCGCCGTCACCATGATGAAGATCGATGCCAATGCCACAAGGAAGGCGAGCTGACCGTTGCCCAGGCCGCCGGCATCGACGGCCATGGGCACGCGCTGATAGCTGGTAGCAGCCATGCCGGTGTAGTGCATGCCAGCGATGCCGACGGCCATGATCAGCGCAGCAAGACCCCGCTGCCATAGCGGAGATCGTATGCCTTCACGGTTCAGTCGAAAGGCCAGGGTGAGGGCGAGGGCTGAGGCGACAACGGCAACGGCGACCGAGGCCAGAAACAGATCGATGCGATAGCGCAGCTCGGTGATCGACAGCATGGCTTCCATGCCGATGTAGTGCATCAGGCACACGCCAGTGCCCATGATGATGGCACCGGATGTCAGCCTGGGCCAGGTGAGCCGGCCTCCCTGCACGGTCGCCAGGGCCAGCGCCGAGGCGAGCAGGGCGGCCAGCAGTGAGACAAGCGTCAGCGGGATGTTGTAGGCGGAACGGGAAGCCGTATCCATGGCCAGCATGCCGACAAAGTGCATCGACCAGATGCCGGTGCCCATGGCAAAGGCGCCTCCGGCTAGCCAAAGCTGCCGAGCCAGTCCGCGACTGGACTTGACCCGGCCTGCCAGGTCCAGCGCGGTCAATGAGGCAATGGCGGCGATAGCGAGACTCAACACGACGAGCGCGGGATGATAGGACGCAACGGTATGGTCCATGCAGGAGAGATCCTCAAGGAGTGATAGCGGTGTTGGCCGTAAAGGCACCTACCATACCTTTAGAAGAAACTCCGCGCTGGTTTAACTTAACTTCATGTCTTCTGTTTCTTATTTTTCTTCGGTATGTCAGCGGTATAGCGGTAATGCTCTAACTGCCTTTGTACATGTCGGAGGCCGTGGCGACCGACGTATCAGGGCGCAAGCATCAGTGAGCGATGTTAGGGTAGTCCTGATCCAAGGCCTGCCGGATCGTCCGGGAGGCCATCGACAGGAGGTCCCATGAACACTCGCAGTGAAGGCATCGTGATTGTTGGTGGTGGAGCCGGCGGCCTGGAACTGGCCATTCGTTTGGCCAAGGCCGGGCACAAGGACGTGTTGCTGATGGATCGCGATGCGACCCATGTGTGGAAGCCTCGTCTGCACGAGCTGGCGGCGGGTTTCACCCGGGCAAGCGTTGATGAGCTGGATTACGCTGGTTTGGCGCAGCAGTGGGGATTTCGTTTCGAACAGGGCGAATTGGTTGACGTGGACGCTGGCCACAAGCGTCTTACCCTGGCGCCATGGAAGGACGACAACGGGCGTGTACTGGTCGCCGAGCGACAGCTGTCGTTTGACGCACTGGTGCTGGCACTGGGGGGCGTGACCCCGGACATGGGGGTCGACGGCGTTCTCGACAATGCCTTCCTGCTCGATAGCGAGCGAGACGCAGAACGACTGTATCGCCATTTCTCGGCCGGTCTGCTGGCGCGCCGCTCCCAAGGGTGCAGCGATCCCTATCATGTCGCCATCGTGGGAACAGGGGCGACCGGCGTCGAACTGGCTGGCCTGCTGGCTACCGAGGCCAGGGCATCCAGCATGGCGCCCAAGGAGATCCAGCCCGAGGTCAAGGTCACCTTGCTGGAGGCAACCGACACCTTTATGCCTGGCATGGACGACGAAGTACGGCACGTCGTGCAGGCTCGTCTGCAGGAGGCCGGGGTCGACATCCATACCGCGCAGCAGGTCAACGCGGTCAGCGCCCAGCGTGTCACCACCGAGGGTGGTCAGTCCTTCCCCGCCGACATGACCATCTGGGCGGCCGGACGGGTTGGCCCATCGCTGGCGAGTCGAATGAAGGGGCTTGCGGTCAATGACAAGCGCCAGTGGATCGTTAGGCCGAGCCTCCAGGCCATGGACAATGACGCGGTGTTTGCACTGGGGGATTGCTCCTGGATCGAGGAAAGCCCGGTGCCTCCTACCGCTCAGGCCGCCAGCGAGCAGGCCGAACACCTGGCCCGAGAACTGCCGCGTTTTCTGGCAGGAGATGACCCGGCCCCCTTCCGCTACGAGGACAAGGGGACCCTGCTGTCCTTGGGCGAGGCGGGCAGCGTGGGTACCCTGCGCGGCGTCTTTGCTGATGACATCACGCTGCGCGGGCGCCTGGCCCGAGCCGCGTATCAGGGCCTGCAGCGACAGCATCAGTTCCTCTTGCTGGGCCCCTGGAAGGGCGCTGCCGAAGCGGTGAGCGATGCCTTCGGTCGCTCAGTAGGCCCCCGTCTCAAGGTCCACTGAGCCCAAGCCGGCTCAGGCCGGATCAATCGTCAGCAGCAGGCGTCGACCGCCCGACGCCATGGCGGGGCTGCGATGGACCAGGCCCCGCCCTTCATTGCCGGCCCAGCCATCTCCCTTCAACAGCGCCAGGTCCCCTGGTGCCAGCTCCCGAATCGCGCTTGGCTCGCGCAGCACGTCGGGCTTGTCCGGGGTCGGAGCGCCCAGTCCCTGACGATTGACGGCAAACTCCGGAAGCCATTCGCTGCCTGCGCCGACATAGGTCGTGACCATGCGCACAGGCAGCTTGTCACAATGGAAGCGTGGGCACATCGCGGCATTCATCAGGCGCAGTCTGACCCCCAGGCTGTCAGTGTCGAACAGCATTCCCATGGCCTCCGTCAGCAGCAGGACGTCGTCGATCAGTGCTGTCGCTTGCTCAGCCGCAGGCAAGCTGCGCAGCAGGGCCTGCTTCATGTCCGTATTGGCGGGACCCAGCCACTGAAAGCTCCACAGTCGCTCGCTGTGGCATTGGGCTTGAGCGCTGCTTGCCAGAACGGCAGGCAGGGCCCGTTGGAGCACGGAGATGGTGATAGTGTCTTCATAAATTCGGGGCAACACGCTGGCCTCGGTACCCATCGCCCAGTGTGGCACGCTGCTGTGAGCCTGCAGGGGCGCTGCGGCGGCCAGGGAAGAGTCGACCAGCGCGCTGCTTGAGCCAAGAGAGAGGGAGGGCGCGACGGAGCGCGGCTGAGAAAGCGACATGGAAGGAAGGCTCCTGGGAGATTTTTATATGTTATATCGTAACAATATGCCTGATGAAAGCCCCCCCTTATCCCCCTGCATTGGCGCAGCCGACAGGATCTCGTCTCTGATATAAGCACCCAGCGGTGACGTGGTCCCTGAGTGAGGAACCCTGAGCGAGTATTGGGGGAGAGACGACGGTGTCAGGTGGCTCTGATCAGCCCTTCAAAAGGGGCGATGGTCCTGCTGTCCGGGAAGACGGTGGTATCCAGTGCGGCACGCTGCAGCCCCAGATGATCTCGCAGCACTCCCTTCAGCACGCTGCGAATATCCTGCGCGGCGACAAGGTCTCTATTGTCGCGAAGGCGAGCGAGCCCCGGCCAGTCGCCGTGGACCTTGCCCCCTCGGATGGCGCCGCCAGCCAGCAGCACGCAGCTGGCGGTGCCGTGGTCGGTGCCACCGCTGCCGTTGACGCGAACGGTGCGACCGAACTCGGTCATTACCACCACGGCTGTATGCCGCCAGCTAGCGCCGAGCTGCCGATGCAGCGCTGACAGGCCGTGATCCAGGTCGGCAAGTTTGCGCGCCAGTACGGCGTTCTGGCGCGCATGCGTATCCCAGCCCTGGTCATCGATCAGCGCCACACTGGCTCCCTCGGCAGGTGCCAGAAAGCGTCCCGCCGCCGGCATGATGTCCTCCAGGCGGGAACCGCCCACCACGTCATCAGAAACGATGCGCTGCATCTCCAGGGCTCTGGCGAAGGCCGGACCCAGCCGCTCGTCGTGTCGATAGAGCGCGTTCATTCTGGCGGCCAGCACTCGGGTAGCGTCCGAGGTGGGGGCGGGGACCCAACTGGTGATGGGGGCGGGCCCTCGAATCATCAAAGGGCGGTCATCCGTGAGGCTGACGCCTTGGGTGTGAGCCTGTTCGCCAACGGCTCGATTTAGCCAGCCGGTGCGACTGCCACCCGGATGGTCGGTGCCGTTCTCCAGGCAGTCCTGGGCACTGAAGTGTGAGCGCCCCCGATAGGCCTGGCCGCAGGCGTGTATGGCGGCCATGTCACCGGCCAGGAAGCGTTGATGACAGAATGACAGCGCAGGATGCAGCGCAAAGGTGTCATTCAGCATAGGGGCTGACGACTGCAGTGCCGCCGCAAGGTCTCCGCGCAAGCTGGCGTATGCCGGATCACCGGGGCAAGGAAGTGCCGTCAGACCATCGAGGGCACCACGCAGCAATACCACCACCAGACGAGGACGCGTCTGGAGTGTCTCGGCCCTGGCGAGGGGTGGCCATAGCCACATGCTGCATCCCAGCGCCAGGCGTCCGAGAAAATCACGTCGATTCAGCATGGCAGCCTCCGTAGCGAATCCCCAGGGTTCAGGATCGAGAGTGTCGGGAATGAGAAGGTCGAAAATGAGAAGGTCGAAAAGGAGGATGTCGGGGGACTAGCGCCACTGGAATTCCGGGCTTGCCAGCACCATGGCTCGGCCCATCCCAGGGGGCTGCTGGCTGATCGCGACGGCAGTCTCCTCGCGTAACCTGGGTCCCAGGCAGTGCTCCGCCAGAGCCAGCGGTTCCACCGTACTGTCGCGTCCATGGCGGCGTGCCAGTGCAACGCGTCGATACAGCGCATCCGCGCCGATCCAGTCACGGCTGTCGTCACTCCAGCCGGCGGGAGAGCCCGGCCAGAAGGGGCGCTGGCCGAGTAGGCGCAGCTCCTGCTCCCACTGGTTGCCGGTCGCAGGTGGGGTCTTGTCCAAGGCGCGATAAAGGGCCACCAGGAACTCCTCTGGCCGGCGAAATTTGTGTGCCCCGGGCTGCCAGGCAAGAGGATGACGGAAGAGGGTACGGTAGAGTTCGGCAAGGTCGCCGTCATGGTCGCGAAAGCTCCTGGCCAAGGCGCTGACCAGCTCTGCCCGAGGATGGTCTGCCACGAAATGGCGGGCAAGCTTGCGCGCGATGAAGGTAGCTGTCGATTCATGCTGTGCCAGCAGGCGCAGCATGGCTTGACCCTGACCGGCGCCATCTGCAGAGAAACGTTGCCCCAGCAGGGTTCGTGGACCTGGTTCATGGGCCGCTTCGTGAAAGACACTGCCATGGGAGCCCAGTTCAGGTGGGGTCGCGGCCGGCGGAATCTCCAGCGGGGTGCGCCAGCCGGTAAGCGCCTGGGCCAGGGCGACGACATCAGCTTGGTCGTATGGCCCGTCGACGCTCAGGGTGTGAAGCTCGAGGATTTCCCGGGCCAGGTTTTCGTTGAGCCCCAGAGATTGGGGTGAGGCCCGTCGGCGAGCGGCGCGAGCAACGGCCGAGGAAGGACCGACAGAGTCTGCGTTTTCCAGGTACAGCAGCATGGTCGGGTGCTGCTCCACTGCCAGCAGCAGGTCGCTGAAGCGGGAGGTGATGTTGGGGCGGATGGCCTCGCGCTCGTAGGCACCGGGTAGCATCACGACCTTGCCGCGATCAGCGGAAACACAGAAGTGGTTGCTCCAGAACATCACCCAGCGTTCCAGCACCGGGGCACCCGTCAGGCACTGCTGTCGTGCCCGAGCTTGTCGTTCCGCCTGCATATCGCGACCAAAGCGCTGGGACAGGCGCGGTAGCGAGGCCCCGCCAGCTGCCGTCTGCCGGGCCATGCGTCGCCGTGCCTCGGCATGGTCGCGCTGAAACTGGGCGAAGCGCTCCAGATAGTCGAGCGTGGAGGGCAGTGGCGTCCCTCCGGGGCCTAGCAGGGCCTCTTGGGGCGCTTCCAGCTGGGCCAGCACCCAGCCTTGGGGATCGTGAGCAATCTGCTCGAGCTCACCTGGCCGGGGACCCAGGCCGAACCGACTGGCAGCGATTTCCGCCAATACCAGAGCATCAGACACCACAGCGACTCCTGAAGACGAAGGCCATGCTGGCTTTGGCCGGGGAGGAGGCGCCAGGTTCCCTTATCCCTTGAGTGGCGGCTGATTCGGCAAGGTATCGAGGTTTTCGCGTGCGGCGGGGTGGAGAGAAGGGTGAGAGAAGGGCGAGAGAAGAGCGAGAGAAGAGCGAGAGGGCCGGCGAGAAACGTTGGTGAACGCTTCTCTGATAGTCGCTTGCTACGGGGTATGCAGGGCCAGGCTCAGCAGCACCCGTTGGCCTTTCTCGATCCGCGACACGCTGTGCTGGTAAAGGTCAGGCCGGAACAGGATGACCCGGTCGAACAGGTTGAAGATCACTCGCTCCGTCTCGAACACGCCTCCTGCCTTGGGCGCCTTGAGAATCATGTTCAGCTTGAAGTACCGGCCGCCGCCCATGGGGTCATTATGACGATAGACGCTATGACCCTCCGGGTAGGTGACCAGATTGGCGGTCAGTCGCCCCCAGTCCAGCAGGGTGCGGTTGATGACGCGTGCCATGGTGATGCTCCTCATTGGCTGTCCAGCCGGTATTTAGGAGGCTATTCAAACGCATCTTGAGCAATCACTCAAATTCTTTTTGCAGCTGCCATGACCTCAGTTGACGGCAGGGTGGAGGCACAGAGCCGCAAAGCCGAGCAGCGCTACGCGGCATGCGGCCGAGCGTTACCATGGAATCGTGCTGACGCAGCAGTATTGGCACATGCGCCTCATGACGAGGCGCGTGCTTTCAGGCCTTGGATGACTGCGCCCAAAGATTGATGCCGCCATCCACCGCGTAGCGGTCGATCTCTGCGAGCTCTGCGTCGCTGAATTCTGGGTTGTCCAGTGCTCTGACGCAGTCGACGACCTGTTCCGACCGGCTGGCGCCAATCAATGCGGTGGTAACTCGGCCCTGGCGCAGGACCCAGGCAATCGCCATTTGGGCCAAGGTCTGGCCCCGTTGCGCGGCGATATCGTTGAGCGCCCTTACCCGCCTCAGGTTGTCGTCCGACAGGTGGTCCTCGCGGATGGCGCCGCCCTTGGCCAGACGGCTGTCCTGGGGCACACCATCGAGATACTTGCTGGTCAACAGTCCCTGGGCGAGGGGCGAGAAGACGATTGAGCCGATGCCTTCCTCGTCGAGAACGTCGAGCAAGCCGTCATCTTCGATCCAGCGATTGATCATCGAGTAGCTGGGCTGATGGATGAGGCATGGTGTGCCCATGTCGCGCAGCAGTCTGGCGGCCTCGCGAGTGCGTTCTGGGCTGTAAGAGGAAATGCCGGCATAGAGCGCCTTGCCGGAGCGCACGGCGTGGTCGAGCGCTCCCATGGTTTCTTCCAGCGGCGTCTCGGGGTCGAAGCGGTGGGAATAGAAGATGTCGACGTAGTCGATGCCCATTCGCGCAAGGCTCTGATCGAGGCTCGACAGCAGGTACTTGCGGCTACCCCATTCACCGTAGGGCCCAGGCCACATGTGGTAGCCCGCCTTGGTGGAAATCACCAGCTCATCGCGATGGCCGGCAAAATCCGAGTGCAGAATGCGTCCAAACATCTGTTCGGCACTGCCGGGGGGCGGGCCATAATTGTTGGCCAGGTCAAAGTGGGTGATGCCGTGATCGAACGCCGTGCGGCAGATGTCGCGTGCGTTGTGCTCGTCGGCGTTGTGGCCGAAGTTGTGCCACAGGCCGAGCGACAGTGAAGGTAGCTTCAGACCACTTCGACCACAGCGCTGGTAGCGCATACGTTCATAGCGGTCTGCTGCAGGATGGTAGGTCATGCTGATTTCCTCCGTGACAAGGGGCGGACATGAGGGGCCAAGGGGGGAGCGCCAGGACCTGGAGCATGCCCAGGGTTCCTGGGTGATGACGCGTGCCGGGAAGCTACACTCTGGCTGCCCTCACCCTGGCCGACCTCACTCTGGCTGCCCACACTCTAGCTAGCGCTAGCGTTCGCTAGAAGTCAGTAGCGAGAAAACATTGTTCGTTTAGGTGAACAGTAAGGCCTGTCACCGATCATTCAGCAAGGGTAGAGTTTTACTGCAATCACGGCGTCATTCGTGGTGCGGACCGTCCTTTATTGGCAGGAATCTGATGATGGCAAGTCCTGATCACAAGACATTGGAGCGGATGGCACTGTTCGCCGATGTCGCCCGCACGCTGAGTTTTACCCGTGCTGCCGAACAATCCGGTGTGTCGAAAAGCTATTTGTCCGAGCAGGTCCGGCGCCTGGAGCGTGACCTCAACGTCAGTCTGTTGATTCGTTCGACCCGGAGCGTGCGGCTCACTGAAGATGGTGAGCGCGTGCTGCGGCGCATGGACCAGGTGCAGGATAGCCTGATAGAGCTGGGAAGAGAGCTCGAGCACGCTGGCGGGCGATTATCGGGCGAGCTGCGCATTACGGCGCCGGTGCTGTTTGCCGAGCACTATCTGATGGACATCTGTGACGACTTTCAGCGCACCCATCCCGAACTTCGCCTGCGCCTGGACGTCAGCTATCGCAACCATGACCTGACACGAGAGCGCTTTGATCTGGCGTTTCGCTCGACCCTGGTTCCACCGGAGCGCATGATCGCGCGTCCGCTGATGCGCTACCGCGCGGTTTGCTGCGCGGCACCTTCCTATCTGGCGCGCCATGGTCAGCCCCAATCCACGGCGGAATTGCGCGAGCATCGTTGCCTGACCTTCACCCAGCAACAGCTGTGGTCGTTCGATGCGGAGGACGTCACCCTGGAGGGATGCTTGAGCATCAATGATCATCGACTGCTGCGTCAGCAGGCGTTGGCAGGTCGGGGAATCGTGCGAGTGGCAGACTATCTGGTGGCCGACGATCTGGCCAGGGGGGAGCTGGTGGAGGTGTTGCCGACGTATGCTGAGCGCACGCGTACCATTCAGATGATCTACCCGCCCAGACTTCGCCAGTCGGCCAAGCTGCGTGCCTTTATCGAGGCCCTGAGTGAGCGTCTAGAGAGCTAGCCAGCGCCGCGCTCTCGCGACACTGGCGGGGATGGAGAGATAGAGGGGGAGAGATAGGGGGGAGAGATAGGGTGGGAGAGATGGCTGGGTCGGCCAGGGCGTGGGCCCCGGCCGGCCAGGACATTAGCTGTCTGCCTCCATGGCAGCGGGCATGGCGGCCAGGGTGGCTTCGTCAGACAGCAGGTCATGCAGGGTCTGGGAGGCCAGCTGCGAGTTGCCGTCCATCACTCCATCCAGCCATACCAGCGCTTGTTCCCGGTTGGCGTTTTCCAGGCCGTTGGCGGCAAGGTAGGCCTTGGCCAGGGCCAGCCGCGCGGTCTCGTGCCCTTGGCGAGCGGCTTGCAGCAGATAGTCGGCTCCCTGCCGAGTATCACGCTCCAGGTTGTCACCGCGCAGATATTCGCGTCCAAGGTTGGCCTGGGCGCCGGCATGCCCCTGGTCGGCTGCGCTGGTCAAAAGCTGCTCTCCTCGCTGTACGTCCTGGGCCAGTTGCTGGTCGCCGCGAATCAGCGCCGTGCCCAGGGCGGAGCGAGCCGACAGGTTGCCGGCCTCGCTGGCCTGGCTGAGCCAGCGTTCGGCCTGCTCTCCATCGGCGGTGACACCCTGGCCATCCAGATAGGCCTCACCCAGAGTCTGGGCAGCGTACTGGTTGCCTGCTTCTGCAGCCTGTTGCAGCAGCTGACGGCCTCGCTCAGGGTCAGCGTCGACCCCATTACCGCTCAGCAGCAGCTCGCCAAGGTCTGCTCGCGCGCCGGCGTGGCCTCCCGCCACCGCCATCTTAAGCAATTCGGCGCCCTTGGCGGGATCCCTGCTGACCCCATCACCGTCCAGGTACATCCGGCCCAGGGCGGCGGCGGCGCCAGGGTGACCCTGACGAGCGGCCTGTTCCAGCCAGCGACTGGCCTCGGCGTTGTTCTGGCCAATGCCCTGACCATCACGATAGGCGCGACCGAGATCCGCCATGGAGTTGACGTTTCCCTGGCGCGCAGAAGCGATCAGGGCCTGGATATCGCCGGCCTTGCCGCGATCCCGTTGGGTGCGCAGCAGGGCTTCAGCCGCGGAGGGGTGGCCCGCTTGCTCGGCCCGTTCAAGCCAGTCTGTCGCCGCGGTCAGGTCGCGCTCGACACCGGTACCATCGCGATAGGCTCGGCCCAGCACCACCATGGCATAGGCGTCGCCCTGCTCGGCAGCTTCTGTCAGCAGACGACGACCCGCCTCGACTCTGGGGCTGACCTCCGGCTGCGCCGATGGGGTGGGAAGCCTGGTTGATGACGTGGTTGATGACATGGTCGAGGACGCGGCTGGCGTCTGCGGCTGTAAGGGTACAGAGGCCTGCTGGAGGCCTTGACCACCGGCCAGGTCGCCAGTCAGGTAGGCTTCACCCAAGCGAGTGGCCGCGCTGGTGTCGCCCGCCTCGACGGCCTGGGACAGCAGGCGCTCTGCTTCATTGGGCTGGTAGGCCAGCGGGCCGTCCTGCTGCAGGTAGGCCTCACCCAGTACCCGCAAGGCGCCGGTCTGGCCCTGCTCGATGGCCTCGCGCAGCAGGCGTTCGGCGCGGGCCGGGTTGGCGGCTACGCCACGGCCTTCGAGATACAGCTGTCCCAGCTGCTCGGTGGCGAAGGGGTGCCCCAGTTCATGGCCACGCTCAAGATAGCGAGCGGCCATGATCGGCTGTGACGGCACCCGGTCGTCAGACAGGTAGACCTGGCCGAGAACCGCGAGGGCCAGAGCGTCATCGCGGTTGGCCGCTTCCTCGAGCAGGCGAATGCCTCGCTGCGGCTCGGCCGGCAATGCATCCCCTTCCAGCAGGGCACGGCCCAGCGTGACACGCGCCGTCACGGAGTCTTCGGCGATGGCCTTTTCAAGCCATGAGCGGGCTTCCATGGGACGCGCTCTGAGCCCGTCTCCCTCGAGCAGCAGTTTGCCCAGGCGCTCCATGGCATCGACATCGCCCGTCTTGGCCGCCTCACTCAGCAGCTCAGCGCCCTGATCGGCGCGGCCGCTTTCGAGCATCTCACGGCCGGCCTTGGCGACAGCGCCAGGATCACCCGCCTGGGCAGCCTGACTCAGCCAATGCAGGCGCTGCTCATCGTTGCCGGCAAGCAGGCCATCCGCGGCGTACAGCTCGGCCAGCTCGGTCATGGCCTTGACGTCGCCGCCACCGGCTCGCTCGCGCAGGCCTTCGGCATAGCGCTGCGCATACTGGCGTGAGCGCTCGGGGTCGTTGTCCAGCCAGCCGCCTTCAGCGTAAGCCTGGGCCAAGGCCAGAGTGGCATCGGCATTGCCGGTGTCAGCCGCTTGACGGTAAAGCGCCAGGGCACGCTGAGGGTCGGCGGCAACGCCGTCGGCACCGCGAGCCAGTAGCGATGCCATGACCACCCCCTCGTCACGGCCAATCTGCTCCTCCATGGCCTGTTCGAGCAGGTAGTAGGCGAGTACCGGGCGGTAGGGGGCACCTTCCTGCTCAAGGCTCAGCTTGGCCAGATTCAGCGATGCGTGGCCCAGTATGTAGGAAGGGGTGCGCACGGCGTCTTCATAGTAGGTGGCCGCCTTGGCGGGGTCTGCCTGGATGCCTTTACCCTGGTCCCAGATCTTGCCCAGTTCGTAGTACGCCTTGGGTATGTCCTGGGCCGCCACGGCCTTCAGTTCGAGGATCGCCTCGCGGGTCTGTCCCGCGGCGACCAGCTGCTCGGCTTTGTCGAGCGCGTTGTCATGCATCCATTCGGGATTGCGCGGCTGTTCGCCATCAAAGAAGTCCTGGTACTGCGCCGGCAACGGGTCGACCCCGGTCGACTGGAACTGGGAACCCGGCGCGGCGCAGCCGCCCAGCCACAGGGCCATGGCGGCGGATGCGGTCAGCGGAAAGGCCTTCGACCAGCGCAGGCCTTGAGGAGTAAAGGAGCGAAAGTGGGGGAGCATCATGGGCAGGCCTCCTGGGGCTTTTTTATCGGTCACTGCGACACAGCGTCATCGGCAAGGCCTTCGAAGGCGGTCGTCTCGCGCCGGCTTTCGTCGATGACCAGGTGCTGTTGCGCCTGCGGTGACATGAAGTAGAGCGTCTGGTAGCCGCCGGCGCTGCGGTTGTAGACCGGACGGACCTGAGTCAGAAATTCCTCGATGCGGGGATCATCGAAGTGGTTCTGGTAGATCTCCATCCAGGCAAAATACTGGTTGTCCTTGAGAAAACCGGTGTACTGCTCGCGAGGAGCAAGGTCTCCAAGAGCTTCCGGGTTATTGAAGATGGTCAGGGCGAAGTCCACCGCATCGTGGATGCTGTGGCCGTCTATCTCGAGATCGAAGATGTCGTAGCCCTGACGGGCGATGACCTGCATGTTGGTGATCAGGTAGAGCAGGGCATAGTTCTGGTAGTGAGTGGCGCGACGACCCCGGTCGATTTCCAGCGGGAAGGCGCCCTGATCGGTCATGTCGGACAGTGCCGAATAGATGGCGCTGACACCGAAGCGAAACAGTTCGTCATCCTCGGTCACCACCCCGATCACGCTGGCGTAGAGGGCTCGCCGGTAGAAGTGGTTGTTGCAGCAGCTGTTACCGGGCTGCCCGGGAATCTTGGCGTGCTTGTGCGCCAGCCGGTTCAGCCACTCTTCGATGCGTTGCTTGGCCTGGGTGTGGCCCTCGACCTCGGGCCGCACCACCGAATAGGCCATGCCGGCGGCAAAGATCATCGATTCGGTGGCGAACCACGCCTGGGGCTCCATGGGATCGTAGTGGAAGTCGGTCAAGGCATCGTGCTGCGCCCATTGATCAAGGAACGACACCAGGCACTGTGCATAGTAGTCGTCGGCTGTGGCGACGAAGGAGCCAGCCAGCATCGATACGCTGTCTTCAAAGTCGAACAGCGGCTGGGAGGCCAGCTCCCACTCCTTGGGGCTGGGGTAGTAGCCTGGAATACGCAGCCGGGTCGTGATCGGTTCCTGTGCCAGCAGCTGCTGGCAGCTCGGCCCGTTGGAGAGCTGGTCGATTTCCTGCAGCAAGATGGAGTTATCGGTGCTTGCCAGCATCTGCATGCGGCTGTCCACATCGAAGTAGGAAGCGTCAGGTCGCGTCACGCGGTAGTCGCTGAGGTCGAGTTCGGCTCGCTCTTCCAGGGTCATGGCCTGGGCCGCTGTCGATACGGCGGCCAGTGCAAGGCTGCCCGCCAGCACGGCAGGTAGCGCTGTCCAGGCCGAGGCGATGATGCGAGGCGATGATCCGCGCAAGTCAGGCATGCAGGGTCTCCTTGTTGACGGCCCGTGGGCCGTCACACTCATGAACGTGGTGCGTAGAAGTGAAAGTCGGCGAAGTCGACGTGCTGGTCCCGCGGCGTGCGCCAGTCCTTGCCATGTCCACCAAAGAAGGTGGAGAACATGAGGCCGTCGATGTGAACGCTGTCGCTGGTGCGATAGGTGATATCGGTCTGCTCGATCAGCGGCTGGCCATTGACCCAGACGCGAGCGACGCCATTGGCCTGGCCGGGATCATTGAGGATGATTTCCTGTTCCAGCGTGACCCACTGTCCGGATGGAAAGCTGAAGCGCCCCCGGGCAATGGAGTCACCGTAGTCGTTGTCACCGCCCACCACGTATTCGTAGAGCTCGCCTTGACCGTTCTCGCGCCACATGTAGCGCATCGAAAAACCGTTTTCGCCGGTGACGTCATCGCCGCCACTGGGGGCTTCACCGCCGAACAGACCCGGCAGCTTGCCGCCCTTGACGAAGTCGAAACCCTGTTCGAAACGGACCCGATAGCTGAGGCAGGCGTGGTCGCTGCCTGACAGTTCGGCGGGCTCGGCGTAGAAGCCGGCACCACCGACGTCGGTGTCTCCCGGTGAGGACGTTCCTTGCGGATAATGCACGCGCAGGGCGGGCGTCTCGGCGTGTCCGGCGAGCAGTTCGACGTTTTCCTCGGTGCCCCAGGTTCGGGTGGTGTCAAAGCCCTCTCGAATCGCATCGTGAGCGCTCGACTCGCCAAGCATCGGCGCCGGAGACGCTACCAGCGGAAGGCGGGTGGAGCAGGCAGCAACATCGGGCCGTCCTGGCTCGTCAGCGGCCTGGACCAGCAGCGGTTGTGCGGCCAGTACGGCGAGGACAGAAGCGGTCAGGCGCGTCGTGTTGGTCATGGCGTGTTCTCCTTGATCACTGTCATGCAGCGCTCAGGGGAGGCGCTCCCCTGACGCGTCGATGGCGAGGGCATCAGCCTGCCTGGTTGGCCTCAGGGCTTTCCTCGGCGGAAGAAAACAGTCGACTGGCCTGCTGGTAGATGCCGCGGCCGCTCTGCCAGATCCACTCGGCGGTGGCGCCCAGCAGCGCCTGTTCGGTGAAGCGCACGTCCACCGGGGTGCCGACGCTTTCGACGGGCAACGGCTTTTCCGGTACCAGCAGCACGCTGGCGACGTTCTGCTGCTGGCGCACCCAGCTGGGGAAGCCCGCGCGGGGCTGGCGCTCGATGTCGAGAGCCACACTGCGCACCCTGGCGCTGATCGTGCCTGAGGCATTGGGCAGTGATAGGTAGGCCAACTGATCCGGCTCGATGCGGTCGATGTCGTCCATATGGACCAGAGCTTCGACCATGACCTCGTCCTGACCGGTGCGCATCAAGGTCATGATCTTTTCGCTTTCATTGATGTAGGTGCCGTCAGAACTGGACAGGGCCCAGGCGACCAGGCAGTCGCAGGGGCTGTAAATCTCGTTCTGGGACTGGCGTGCCTGCAGTGCGGTGACGCGGGACGCCTGGAAGTCCCTGGCCGTCTCGAACTGGTCGATCCGGGCCTCGGCAATGGCGGGTGACACCGTCTCGAAGCTGACGGCTTCGCCGTTGCCCGGCTCAGCGGAGTTGGCCAGGCTGACCTGACCGCCGTTGGCGCTATCCAGGCTTTCCTGAAGATTCTCGATCAGTTGGCTGTTATAGCGCTGAGCCGCCTCGGCCAGAATGAGGTCGGACTCCAGGTCTACGTCCTTGACCCGCGTGAGTGCTTCGTCGCGGGTGACGCGATCGCCGGCTTCCAGCTCATGGGCCATCAAGATACCGGGGCTAGGGGCTCGGATATCGATGCGTGGTGCGGTGACTGCGGCAAAGCTGGGTTCAATCAGCATGAAGTTGCGGTAGGCCGTGGCCGCCGCCACGATGGCCAGAACCGCAAAGCCCATGAACAGCGCCACGTAACGACCCAAGGGCTTGGGGGGACGCGCCGCCGGTTGCGGTGCACTGCCCGCTCCACGTCGCTTGCGGGGAGTCTGGCTGTCTTCACCCTGCAACAGCTGTTCGACGTTCAGCGGCCGTCCTGCCAGATGGGCTCGCACGACCTGGCGCAGCAGCTCCAGGTGGGAGGGGGAAATGTCGGTAATCTCGAAGCCAGCGTGATGCGTACCGGCGCGCCCCTCCTGTGCGAGGCTGTGGCGGCAGCTGGCGCCGACCGGCACCAGCAGTTCCCCGCTGGCGGTCTGGATGGCGATCTCGCCGCGAATGCGCGCATCCTTGCGCATGGCTTTCGGGCTTTCGATCGCGAACCCACCCTGTGACAGGTCGACGCCGCGAAAACGGTTGCCATCCTCGAAGCGCACTTCAAAGGTCGGCGTGACGCGGATATAGCGGCGTTCATCGCGTCGCTCGTGGGCGAGGCCTGGGCGGCTGTCACCGTTGCTGGTACTGGCGTCATGGCCAGCCTGCCCGAGGCTAGGCTCTGCCCGCTGTTGAGAGGGCGAAGAGGCAGGACGTGACGAAGGTGTCTCTTGATCGTGGTGGTCGAAGTAATCGCTCATGGCGGTATCTGAGATCCTGTGTCGAAGTTGGCCGTGTCGGGACGTATCTGGTCGTGCGTATCGATCGGGTATCGTGGGACGCTTGAATGGCGCGGCGTAGAGCCCCTAGGGAGGCGCAACAGTGGCGGGGCTAGCGGCGGCTCCTGACTGACCAAGAATGTCGAGGGATGTGGCGTCCGGGATCTTCAGCACACCGGTTGCCAGGGTCAGCACGAACAGCATCAGGCAGACGTGGAAGGCATGCAGCAGATGCCCCATCCGCCGCTGTCGACGAACCGCCTTGGGGTTGTCCGGTTCACCCGCAGAGATTCCCTGGCGCGACCACTTCTGCCGATTGAAGCGAAAGCTCACGTAGGTCTTGAGCAGGGCGCCGTAGACCTGGTTGTAGTAGATCAGCGGAATCCACAGCAGGCTGAAGCGACCGCGCTGCCAGGCAAGAATCAACGTCGAGATGCCCCTGGTGAACAGAATCCACAGGGCATAGGCGAAGATGAACGACGGGCGCACGAACAAGGACACCAGTATCGCCACCGTCGGCCCGATCAGGGTCGTCCACATGGAGAGACGCTGGTCGATCAGGCTCCACCAGGTGAATAGCCCCATAGGGCGCGGTCCCAGGGCGATGGCTCGGCCACTGGTGCGCAGCATGTTGCCGTACCAGCGGCGCATCAGATCGGTGGTAGAGGCGAAAAAGCGCGTGCGATCAGGTAGCTCCTCGAAGCCAGAGACGTAGACGTCCGGCAGGTAGAGCATCTTCCAGCCATTTTTCAGCAGCCAGTACCAGGTCGACTTGTCGTCGCCGGACAGGAACTTGAAGGTGCCGAAGCGCCAGTGATCCACGTGGTCGTTCTCGACCATGTCAATGAAGTCAGGGTGGGTAGCGAGGTCTGCACGAAAGGCACTGTAGCGCCCAGTGAGCACCAGCAGGCGCTCTGACACAGACATCGAACTCATCACCAGGTGGCGTTGCGCGTAGCGCAGGTCGTACCACTCCTTGGTGGCATCGTTGCCAGTGACGATCGCACTGTTGTTGGTCGTCAAAGCGCCAAGGTCATCACGCAGCGCAAAGAACGACAGCGAGCGCTCCAGGGTGCCGGGTTCCAGCAGAATGTCACCGTCCATGGACACCAATAGCGCGTCCGGTGCCGGTGCACGACGGGAGATCGCACGTAGCACCTCGGCCATGGCGGAGCGCTTGCCGTCGCCCTTCTGGAACATGTATCTGACTTCGATATGCCCGGGCCAGCCATGCTCCTGCAGGACGTGGGAGATGATGTCCACGTCGGTCTGGTCCGACACCGAGGCGAACACCGTCGTCGGCACGCCGTAGCTGCGGGTTTCACGGATCAGCGCATCGTAGACGCGATAGCAGACGTCCGGATCGATCCGAAACGAGGTGCACAGCACGTACAGCTCCGACGGCCTGCCGGCGTCACCCAAGGCATCGGCCTGTGCCCGCATCCGCGGGAAGATGCGGCGGTTGTACCACACCGAGCGCAGGGCCTGGACGAACCACCAGGAGTAGCGCCAGGCACCCACGGCACCGATGGCAAAAAAGAAGCTCTTCGACGCCGGAGAGAACACCTCTGATGGGAGTTCACTGACCAGCACGACGAGCAGGGCGAGCAGCAGAGCCAGGGTGGTCAACTCCGTGGCCTTGCTGGCCACGGAGGTGTGCTTGGGAAGTGATGACATGGTCGAGCCCTCACACCCTGGGTTGCTGGAGAGACGCTCCACGGCCCATGGCGTAGTACTCGAGCCCAGCTTGTTCCACATCCTCGGGGGAATAGAGGTTGCGGCCATCGATGACCAACGGATGGTTAAGCGTGCGAGCGATCTTGTCGAAGTCCACCGTGCGGAAGGCTTTCCATTCGGTGCAGATGACCAGCGCGTCGGCGCCTTCGAGGGCGGCATCGCGCTGTTTTGACAGGCACAGGTCCGGGCGCTCACCGTAGATGCGATGACACTCGGCAGCGGCTTCGGGGTCGAAGGCCTGGACCCGTGCGCCGGCTTGCCACAGTTGCTCCATCAGCACGCGACTGGGGGCTTCGCGCATGTCGTCGGTGTTGGGCTTGAATGCCAGGCCCCAGATGGCGATGGTGCGTCCTTCCAGGTTGCCATGCAGCGCAAGTTCCAGCTTGTCGAACAGTCGCGTCTTCTGGTTGTTGTTGACGGTTTCCACCGCCTGAAGCATGCGCGCTGGTGCTCCCACTTCACTGGCCGTGCGCGCCAGTGCCTTGACGTCCTTGGGGAAGCAGGAGCCACCGTAGCCACATCCCGGGTAGATGAAGTGATAGCCGATGCGAGGATCACTGCCGATACCGTGCCTCACCTGTTCGACATCCGCTCCCAGATGCTCTGCCAGGTTGGCGATTTCATTGATGAAGCTAATTTTTGTCGCAAGCATGGCGTTCGCTGCGTACTTGGTCAGTTCGGCACTACGGACTTCCATGAACATCAGCTTGTCGCGCTGGCGGCTATAGGGCGCATAGCATTCGCGCATCAGGCGGCGTACTCGATCGCTGTCGGTTCCTACCACGATACGAGCACCACGCGAGAAGTCCTCGATGGCGGCCCCTTCCTTCAGGAATTCCGGGTTTGAGCAGACATCGAAATCGACATCCAGCTGACGACCTTCCAGTGCGTTGGCAACGGCTTGAGTGACCTTGTCGGCTGTACCCACCGGCACGGTGGACTTGTTGATCACCACTCGATAGTCATCCATGTACTGGCCAATGGTCTGCGCCACACCCAGCACATGGGTCAGGTCAGCACTGCCATCTTCGTCAGGCGGAGTTCCGACCGCGATGAACTGAAGCAGACCATGCGCGACACCCTCTTGTGGGCTGTCGGAAAAGCGCAAACGACCGTCATCCATGTTGTGGCGGATCAGCTCTTCCAATCCTGGTTCGTAGATAGGGACTTCGCCTCGCTTGAGTCGGGCGACCTTGACCTGGTCGACGTCCACACACATGACATCGTGTCCTACGTCAGCGAGGCAGGCGCCGGTGACGAGACCCACGTAACCAGAACCGTGAATGGTGATCTTCATGAACCCTCTCCTTGCGAACGTCTGTGGTAGTGGCGGCTGCCCTGGTGCACTCACGCTGTGGTGCTGTGGCGCGGGTCAAGCCTTGTACTGGGTGTTCTGGTGCGCAAAGTTTGGGCCATGTTTCAGTGGTTTGTAGAAAAAACAGATACCTATAGCGTTTCGTCTTTGGCGTGCCTAGCCGTTCGGGCTCGGTGAAAGACAAAAGTGTCTCTCTAAAGAGACGTATGTGTGTGACCTTTGTATAAGTCCTTAAAAATCAACACCCTAGATGTTGCTCATTAGATACGCCTTGTGTTTTTTCTGTTATAAATTATTGAAAATAATAGGTTTTTTTATAAACCAGGAAGGCGTGACGAATGCTCCCCGGCGCTGCGAACGGCGCGCTGGTGCTAAAGACGGTTTTTGACGACTTAGCAACGTCATGCCTGGGGGGAGGAGAAGAGACGGTGGGAGCCGGCTGTCCGGCGTGCCTCCCAAAAGAGTGAGGCACGTCTTGGGCGTCGCCCTCTCGGAAGCAGGACCACAAAAGATAGATGATTTAACGAGTTAGCAGAAAATTACTAGATAACTAGTGTTAGAAGGTGTGCCTCAGATAGATATGGTCACGGCAGTGAGTACCAGTATTTTAATCTTAGGTAATGTGAGTTCTATATGATTTTGATGTGTGAAAATGCATCTCTAATCTAAGATTGATGCTTATAAAATTGACCAAACTGAGCGTTCTGCAACGGAATGCTCTTTGTGCCTGTACTTGAGTCCAATGCCGAGACATAAGGTGCTTCGCTAATACTGCTTCCAAATTGTGCTGGATGTGCGGGTTGTTTGCAGACTGCAGATATGTGCAACAACGGAACGCACCGACAGCTATCTGGAGATAACTAGCGGGATGCGCTGAGTCTTGGCGGGGTCATTGTGGCCACGGTACCCGGGACGGCGAGGCACACCGCGAGACAGGGGCAGGGACTCGATAATGAGCACAGCGACAGTGGTGGCGGTTCAAGGGCAAGCGTGGATTCAAAGCGAAGACGGGACGCTTCGAGAGCTTCGTCCTGGAGACCAGATCCAAGACGGCGAGAGACTGGTGACATCCCAGGGTGGTGAGGTGTCCATTGCTCCTGGCGGTACCGGTGCTCCTCAGGCGCTGACGGGGAGCGGGCAGGTAAGCCTTTGGCAATCCCCCCAGGGGGCCGTCGATGCGGTGCTGCACACCACTGAAGCCGGAGACAGTGCGGACGACGGTGCGCTGGAGTCACTCGGTGTTCCGCTTGCCGCAGGCAGTGCTGCCTTGATTGACGCCCCTGTACCCGACGGTACACAGGCGGCTTCCACGGGTGAGGGTGAGGAGCTTGCCGAACTCGCTGAGCTTGCTGATCAGGCCGATAACGTGTTGGGGGACGCAGAGCTCAATGACCTGCTCGCGGCGATCGATGCTGGAGATGGTGATCTTTTTGATAACCTCGAAGATCCGGCTGCCGGTGGCGCTGGCGGCGGCGATGATGAAGGTAGCAATTTTGTCCGTCTGCTGCGCATCGTGGAGCTGGTGGACCCTCTGGCGTTCCAGTTTGATCTTGGTGGACGTGACGAGCTCATCGACCGTGACTTCACCGGCGTCGATGCCGTCGATCCTGGTGACGATGACGAAGGTGTGACACTGACAGGGCTCGATGGCCCTGGAGACGGCGGCACGCCGGGATCTGGTGGCCCCGGTAATCCGGGAGGCCCTGGCAGTCCCGGTAACCCGGGAGGGCCTGGCGGTCCCGGGACCCCCGGGGGATCCGGCGATCTGCCGGTGGGCGCGTCCAGCGCAGAACAGGTCCTCTACGAGGCCGACCTGAGTGGCGGCACCCGCGGAGATAGCACGCAGCTGATTCGCAGCGGTTCCTTTGGCTTTACCTCTCCAGATGGCTTGTCAACGCTGTCCGTTGGCTCTGTTACGCTCACCTTTGCTCAGCTGAGTGCGCTGGGAACCTCGCCGGTCACTATCGTTACCAAGCACGGGCTTCTTACGTTGACCGGTTTTTCCGGTAGCGCAGCCGGTGGCACGGTCAGCTACACCTATCAGTTGACCAATAACGTGGATAACGATGCCGAAGCGGGTGCCACAGACGGTGGCTTCCTGGACAGCCTGGCGGTTCGCGCAGTGGACGTCGATGGCAGTAGTGCCGGTGGTTCACTGGATATTCTGATCATCGATGATGCGCCTGTTGCGGTGGACGATGCCACTGTCGAAACGACAGACGATGCTGCGGTCACGCTCAACGTTGTCACCAATGCCACCGGTGCCGATACCCTCGGGGCCGATGGCGCCAGCCTCACCGCGGCCGAGCTGGTCGACGCCGATGCCGGCAGTCTGGTGTTCAATGCCGATGGCACTATTACCTATACCCCAGCCCCTGGATTCGAAGGCACCGCTGAGATCCGCTACACCCTTACCGACAATGACGGCGACACCAGCCAGGCCACCTGGCGGGTGGTTGTTGAGGATGACGAGCCCGTTGTTCAGGTGATGCCGGATGCGCCGAACGCTTCCGGAAACGGCGAAGTCGACGAAGCCGGTCTGGATGACGGCGGCAGCCAGTCTGCCACCGACCTGGAGACCACCAGCGGCACCATCGCCATCGATACCGGCTCCGACAGCGTGGGCTCGGTGGTGATCAGCGGCGTGGACGTGACCAACGGCGGCACCGTGCAGGGTACCTACGGCGTGCTGACGGTCACCGTCAACAGCGGCGTCTACAGCTACAGCTATACCTTGAGCGACAACACCACCGACCATAGCAGCCAGGGCACCGGCAGCGACGGCATCCAGGACGTGTTCAGCCTGGTGGTGACCGACTCCGACGGCGACGTCAGCGATCCCGCGGCCCTGACCATCGACATCAAGGATGACGTGCCCGAGGCCACCGACGACGCGGCCGAGACCGACGAGAACGTGGCGATCACCGTCAACGTGCTGGACGGCAGTGCCGGTGGCCTGGACGTGGCCGGCGCCGATGGTCCGGTGACCCTGACCAATGCCGCGCTACAGGACCCGAGCCAGGGCAGCGTGAGCTTCAATGGTGACGGCAGCGTGACCTTTACCCCGGCGATGGGCTTTGAAGGCGACGTGCTGATCGACTACACCATCACCGATGCCGACGGGGATACCGCTAACGCGACCCTGACCATCACCGTGGACGCTACCCCGGTGGTAGAGGTAAACCCCGAGTCGCCCAATGCGTCTGGCAATAACGAGGTGGACGAAGCCGGTCTGGATGACGGCGGCAGCCAGTCTGACACCGACCTGGAGACCACCAGCGGCACCATCGCCATCGATACCGGCTCCGACAGCGTGGGCTCGGTGGTGATCAGCGGCGTGGACGTGACCAACGGCGGCACCGTGCAGGGCACCTACGGCACCCTGGTCGTCAGCGTGGTGAATGGGGACTACAGCTATACCTACACCCTGGACGACAACACCACCGACCATAGCAGCCAGGGCACCGGCAGCGACGGTATCCAGGACGT